>MWYY01000058.1 GCA_002050355.1 Acidobacteria bacterium 28-9 | reverse complement strand
TCGTCGCTGCCGACATCATCAAATTCTGTGAGTAATAGTCGTGCTTCGGCGGCAACTTCTGCCTCTGTAATTCCATATCTTCGTGCCTCTTCGCGCCAATTGGTCGCCTGAATATCTAAATCAATCGATTGCTTTGGCAAGCCTTCAGTTCTATTCGCGATTTCTTTAATCGCCTGCACATCGCCCGAAAGTGCTAGTGTGATTAAGGTTTTAGCAATCGTTTCGGCAACGGTTTGGTCATCAGCATCCGGGTTAGTTTCGGCGATTTGTTGCCGGAGCGCATCGGTTAATTTCGTAATTTTCGGTCGTCCGTTCGGATTGCCGCTAACGCCTTTGGAAAAGCGATTGCCTAATTTATGACCGGGCGCGAATGTGCCGTCTTCGCGCTTTCCTGCCATTTGTTTGCCATTTGTTTTTGACATATTTACTCACCTTTAGAAGTTACGGTTATATTCGCCCAAAGCCTGTTCGACGATTGGTTTTACTACGTCGTTTGGCAATATGTTTTCGGCTGAAACTTCGCCGATTTCAAGTTTTCGCCGAATGTCCGTTATCTGGATGCCGAAGAAGGTTTGACCCGGTCCAACTCCATTGATGATTGCGATTTGCTCGCCCGGATGCATTCCCGCCTCTCGCAGCGCGCCTCTGATAGAGTCCAGGTTGTTTTGATAAGTCGTTGCGGCTGTCAGATAATTCGCCAAAGATTTCTCAAACTCTGCGAATTTTGAATTAACTACTTTGCGCGAACCGGCGACTACTTCCAGTCGCTTTTGCAGGTCGAGCAGGTGCGCCTTTCGGTCGGCTTCAATGTTTGTCTGTTTGACTATCTCCGCCGCTTGTTGCTGTAATTCCGCAAATTCGAGCCAGCCCGTGCGTTTGCTAAATCCTGCGCGTTTAGTTTTGTGTTTCCAGCGGCAACCGCTTGTTGAATTGATTCAATTTTTGCCTGTGCCGATTCGACGGCGGACGTTTCTTTTGTTTGTGTCTGTGTCATTAGCTTCCCCTCCGTGTTGAAATGTGCCAATCGACGCTAAACGTGAAAACTGCGGAAGTTCCGGCGATTGTCCAGCTCACCCTCAGGTTTTCGGAAAACGGTTGTGTGATGTTTATAACTTCGCGCGTCGACGTCGTTTTTTGCGCGAAAGTTCCGATTGTATTCCAGGTTGCGCCGGAGTCAAGGCTGTCCTCTATCACGACGTTCAACGCTGGACTCGTGCCTGACACGCCGACGACGTTCAATTGACAGCGAAGCGATTCGCCTGAGCCGCGTGCAATCGTATCGCCGCTATTGCCGTTTATTGTTCGTGCTACTGATTCAAGTATTTTCATTTTATTTATTCTCCTGTTAATTTTTTTTCAAAGTTTTGGATTTCGAGTGATTTGGATATCCTTTCGCTCGGGGGTAAATTGTCTTTGGCGACGCTTAGCTTTAAGCCGCGCAACCTCAAATGTTCGTCTGCCGTCAAGCCGGTGTGTACGGCGTTTTGCTTGTCGTTTTGATAAATTCCAAGCGATATTTTTGTTGCCGCCGGAATCTGCGCGTAAAGTTCCGGCTGGTTTTTTATTGCTTGTAAAGGCAATTCCATTTCGTTATTTTCTTCATTCATTGTTAGTTTTTTCCTTGCTCTGTGAGCGTCTTTTATTGGTCGAGCCTATACTTACCATTCCTTTTATTTAGCATCTGCCCAGCAATCAACAATGTGAGCGTCAACTGGCATAGGCACGTTGAATCCTTCGGGCGTGTCCTGCATTACTTCAACGACAATGCCTAGAACGTCTTCGGCGTTATCGCTGCGGCATTCAATAATCAGTTCGTCGTGAACCATTGAGATTAGTTGTGCGCCGTCTGGAAGTTTGCTATCGAGCGCAACCATCGACCGTTTCACTAAATCGGCGGACGTGGCTTGAATGATGAAGTTTTGCGCTTGACGGATTTCGCGTGCGTTGTTTCCTTTTAATCGGCGTCTTCTGCCAAACAGATTTTTGACATAACCGCGAGTTCGGATGGTTTTATCAACTTTAGTTAAAAAACTTTTGACGCCCTTATAGGTTTTGAAATAATCCGAAATGTACCGCTTGCAGTCTTTCGGCGTGGTATCTATTCCGGTTGTCGTCAAACGTCTGTAAAGACCGACATCGGTTATGCCGTAAGCGATTCCGAAGTTAATCATCTTGGCAATGCCGCGCTCGTTTTTATCGACATCCGTCCTGCCGAATATCTTTTGCGCCGTGATGGTGTGCAAGTCCGTTTCTTCGCCGTTGCAATAGGCTTTGAGCAGTGTTTCGTCCTGGCTGTAATGCGCAAGTACTCTTAACTCCATCTGCGAGAAATCAGCGACAATCAACTTGTTTCCTGGTTCGCAAATGAAGGCACGCCGGATGGCACGTCCGAGTTCGCTTCTGCCTGGAATCTGCTGCACGTTTGGCGAAGCGCAAGAAAAACGTCCGGTTGCCGCTCCGAGTGGCTTAAACTCAGGATGGATGCGTCCGTTTTCATCAGCGAATTTTGGCAAGACTTTAATAAATGTATTGGCGAGCTTGTCTATCGAGCGGTATTCCAGAATCTTTACTGCAAGAGGATGCGCGATTTCTTTTAATGATTCGCTGTCAACGCTGCGTGCGCCTTTGGCAGTCTGTTTCGGACATTTCAAACCAAGTTTATCAAAGAGAACAACTCCAACCGATAGTGGTTTGTTTAGTTCAAACTCCATTCCGGCAAGGTCGAAAATTTCAGTTTTTAACCGTGCTGATTCTGCTTTAACTTCGCGTTCAATCGCAGCCAAAGATTTTATATCTAGCTTCATTCCGCGATCTTCCATCCGCATTACGACGGGAAGCAGATGCTTTTCCATTTCATAGACGGTTCGTAATTCCTGGTCGCCCAATTCCTTTTGGAATTGCTCCCAAAGCCGGAAAGTATAGCGGGCGTCGTTGCGTGCGTATTTAGCAAAAACTTCAGGGTCAAGCAGCCGCATCCTATCGGCTTCTTCAAATGTTATAGGGTCATCAATTCCAAGATGTTTTTTTGACAGAGGCTTTAATCCGTGTGCATTGTTCTCATCTAAAAGGTGAGCGGCAACAAGCGTGTCTTCAAATAAGCGCGGCACTGGCAGTCCGGCACGCTGCAAAACTCCAAAATCAAACTTGGCGTTATGAAAGATGACTGTTTGTTCAATGTCCGGCATTAAGAAATTCCACGAATCTTTGTCGGTCGAGTAGTCTGCAAGTTGTCCGTCGTAGGACAAACTCATACCGATCATTTTTGCGTTTCTGTGGTCAATACCTAGTTTTTTATTGAACACTTCAGTCTCAGTATCGAGTGCTACTAAATCAGTCGAAAAAGAGGTGTGTGTTTCACCGTTTCCTGTTTCGTCCGGTTTTTGATGGGGGCAACGGGGGCAGTCGTGTAAGTCGTTTGTATTCTTGTAGTTATCTTGCCCCCATGAGACTGCGTCAGGGGCGTTATTCGAATCTGATGGGGGCAGGATAATTGTTGTCTCTGAAGGATTTGCGTCACTGCCCCCATTGCCCCCATCAAAATCTGGCGGGAATGGCAATCTGTACTCCGCGAACATCGAAATGAGCCTCTGAGAGTTAAAATTCAGAGCGCGCTGCTTGTATGCCGGGCTTGCCCGCCTGCTGACGCGCGCAGACTTCAAATCCATATTCGAGAGAACTTTTCCGATATATCGAGCGTCGTGACTCTCTTTGTCCGTTAGTCCCTTGTTGACCTCTTCGGAAATCGACGATGTAGTCAATCTCTCGTCTGGTTTGCCTTCGACTCCGCAGAAAATCTCCGGCGAGTATTCGCGCATTACCGTCACGACATTTTCGCCCGTGCCCGTCTCCGTGAACAATCTCGAATGAACAGCGCGAGCTAGTTGCCCCTCGATGGTCTCTGCTGACTGGCTCGCAGCGTCTTCGGTTCGAGACTGCAGACGGCGGATAAAGTCGGCTTTGATTTCGTCGGAGTCGAGAACCGAGTAAATAGGTATGGCGAGTTGAATGAGCCGCTTGCGGATGCCTCCGGCGTCCTTAAGCTCCTGCTCGGACTGTTTCGAGCGGTCCAGATTGCTTTCATCAAAGGTCCGCAGACGCCATAGCGTCAGCTTGTTGCGGATGCTTTCGGCTTCAGCGAGCATTTCGGGCAGCATCTGCAAACTGATGTCGTTGCGCCGCGTTTCTTCGAGCCGGACAGGATGCGTCCTGCTTTCAAACGCCGGAGAGTTGGTATAATTCAATCCGGCGAGAATTTTCGCGCCGAACGGGTCAAACCCGACAGGGGCGAAGTTCGTCTCTTTCGTTCCGGCTCGCAGGACTTTAGCGAAGCGTGATACTCCGGCATTAAGGATTTTCATCAAAAGCTCGGAGTCTTCGCCTTCCGCCGCGACGTTAAACTCGTCGACAATCAGCGTCGGTCTATATAAATCGATTGTGCGAAACAGTGCCGCCGCGCTGATGCCGACACATGCGATCGGATAGCGGCAGATCAAGCCGATTGTCTGAGCGAAGCGGGACTTTCCGTTGCCGGACTTTCCTACGGCTCGCAAATAGCAAATCTCAAACAATTTTTCTGTCTGATACGAGATGAGCGGATATTTCGCGGCAATTTGCAAGTCGAGTTCCTTCAAATCCACATAGCGGTCAATGTACTGGATAATCGAAGCGTTAAGCGATGCCAGGTCTCCGTATTCCTCAACGCCGGACGGCATATAGATGCCCATTTTTTCAGCTTCTGATGCCGTAAGCCCTGCCTCGTAAACCGTGCCGTCATCGTCCGTCAATGTATGCTCGTAAGTAGTCTCGCCGCGCGACGGGTCGTAGACGGCAAATCCTTGAGAAGTCAGCTCGGCTCGCCGTCCGTCGGCAAGCGCGGCAAACAGAACTTTCTTTTTTTGCGGACCTTCGCCCTTGTCGAGCGCTTTTTCGGCGCTGGCGAATCTGTCCGCCAGCTGCACGAGAGTTGTTGTAAGGACCGACACCTTGTCTGGGTCGAGAGAGAGAGCACGAATAAACTTCGAGCGCCGTCCAGCGTCCGCTAAGTTGAAGGCGTCGACGTGCAGCACGGAATCGCAGTTGCGAGCCGTAATGGTTTGACGGTCACGCGCCGCGCGCTCGATTTCAATAGTCAGAGAGCCGTCGAAAAGCGTTTCTGTGATAAACGCGCTCCGCTCGCTCGAAGTTTTCTCGTGTTCGGCGCGAAACGAGTCGAGAATTTCTTTTCGGTGTTCGCCTCGGTCGATTCCTGCGAAACGATAGCAGGCGACTCGCCCGTCAGAAAATACCTTGAGCTTGCCTGCGCCTTTGTTTTCGAGTTCGCAAACTGGGCAGTCTGTGATTAGTGAACCGTCCCTCTCGGTTCGGTATGTCAGCTCTAAAGAGTCTAGCGCGTCTTTGATTTTTTGAAGTGTCATGCTGAACCCTCCAAAAAACCGAACTCTTCTGCGTGCAGGTCGCAGAGTACGCGCAAAATGTTTACCTGTCCGCTAGTGCAGGACTCAATGAAGTTCGCGCCATACAGGTGCAGCGGTGCCGAGCATTCATCACACGCGAAAGCAGTGGTGTGCGACAATTTGGATTGCCCGTAGGTTTTGTATTGAAAATCGCACACGTTTAGGTTAAGGTTAGGTTGTTGATTTGGTTCGTCACTTTTTTTAGTAAGCGCGTCATTCCTTGCCGGGATTGGCGCGTTTTTGTTTGTATTTGTCATTTTTCACCTCGTTAATTAGTTTTGACTTCTGTTGTTTCTCCTTTTAAAAATTCCTGCAAGTCGGCGTCTAATACCATCCGCCGCGCCCCAAACTTCCGAGTTTTCAAAGTTCCGGCGCGGGCAAGTTTTCGCAAAAATGCCACGCTAAGCCCGGTCATTTCCGCCAGTTCGTCTAGTCCGTAGGCAAGTCGTTTTGCCGTTACCGTTTCAGTTTTTTCTAACACTCCCAGATTCATTTATAAACTCCTCATAGTAACGTATTTTTGTTTTCAACTTGTAACAAGTGATGCAGTTATGTTACTCTCTAGGATAGCGCAAATCAAGGGTATTTTAACTAAAACACAACTTAATCTCGTCACACATTTTTAAGTAAAAAAGACGCACAAAACCGTGTATGCGAAAAAAGAAGAGTAACAAAGAGGGTGAGCGGAAAGAAAAACAATCGCGAGCGAAATACCGATGCCCCAATAAACTTGAAGATTTAATTTATCAAGTCAACTTAATTCCGCCAGATTTTCAAATGCAGTCATTACAGTTCCTAACAGAACGCGGTTTAACTAAAACAGATGCTTTAAGAGACTGTCTGAAATATACCCCCCCCAAGTTTAAGAAGCATTTAGAATTTATAAGCGGCTTCGACAAAGTGTCATCGGAAACAGATGAACGAACTCGCAATTTTTATCTACAAAAAATGGCTGATGAATATTTTGAATACTTTGAAATGAGAGACTCAATGCTTACCCTTTTGGGTCGCTTAGAAATAGAGCGTGAGCATCCAAATGATTTTTTTGATTGGATAGGTTGCCCTTTACCTCTTAGAACATTGGTTTATAGAGATGTAAACGGAAAACTTCAAAAAACTGGCTTAGGGACACTAATCGGCGAATTTGATGACAGCCGCTTGCGAAGATGTGCAATTTGTAAGTGCGTCTTTTGGGCGAAATATAAAAACTCGTTCACTTGTTCTGATCGTTGTCTAAATGCTTTACGCCAACGAAGATCCCGTAAAAAAAATAAAGAAACGATAAACGCCAAACGCCAAGAAAGATACCAACAAAGAAAGCAAGAGAAAGAATTAGAACGCAAATCAAGACAAGAGGCATTGCTTGATAAATACAAAAATCAGGAGTAAAAAATGGCACTTTATAAACGCCCAAACTCAAAATACTGGTGGATGAAGTTCGTCTTTGACGGCGAGCTTATCCAAAAATCAACAAAGGTCGCAAACAAACGCGATGCGGCAACTGTCGAATCTGCTTATAGAACACAGCTTGCGCTTGGCAAGATTGGCATTAAGCCAAAAGAAAAGGCACCAACATTTAGAGAAGCCGTACAGGACTTTCTAAAGTGGCTAGCAATAAAACACTCGGGCGCGAAAGGCACTTTCTACCGATATGAGTTTTCGTGCAAGGCACTTGAAAAGTATTTTGGAACCGTAAGGGTTGACCGTATAACGGCAAAAGATGTCGAGAACTTCCTTGTCTGGAGATGTAATCAAACGTCTCGTAAGACAAAGGAGAAAATAACCAGAGAAACAGTAAATAGAGATTTGACGGCTTTGAAAATGATTTTTAGAAGATTGTTCGATGCTAATGTGCTGCTAGAGAATTCAACCAGAAAAATCAAACAATTAAAAGCAAATGCCCGAAGCTTCCACGTTATTTCAAAAGAAGAACAGATTCGATATTTGCTTGCCGCCGCGCAGCCTCTCCGTGATGTAGCAACCTTAATGCTTGAAACCGGGCTAAGATGTGGCGAAGTTTATAATCTCCAAAAGCAGGATGTCTCAATCGAGAAAGGGTTTTTGAAAGTCGCAAAAGGCAAAACGAAATCTTCAATTAGACAAATTCATTTAACCGACACGGCAATAAATATTCTGGAAAAAAGATTTGGTTTTTTTAGGAACGAATTTCTTTTCCCCTTAAATGACATTGACGGCAACCCACCCGTTACAACTCTGAATGTTTTACACCGGGAAGTTATCAAGAAGTTAAAATTTGATTTCCGACTTTATGATTGCCGTCATACATTCGCAACGCGGGCAATTGAAAGCGGAGTTGATTTAGTTGTGTTGGCTTCCCTTCTAGGTCATTCAAACCTACAAATGGTTACTCGATATGCCCACCCGTCTGAAACTCTCAAAACAGAGGCAATCAAGAAAATGTCTTTAGCAAAAGCAGTCTAAAAAGGTAAGTTTAGCAGCGAATGGCTACACTATCGGGTACAGCAGGAATTTAAGGGTTCTTGAATTCATAGGTAAGTATTGAAAATAGACAACTTATGTAATTAGTGGAGCAAAGGATTTATTACCAATTTATACATAAATTTAAGTTCAAATTTTCAGGTTAATTTCTCAAGTTTATTTGTTTAAATTATTAAACTTGAATTCCCGCCAAAAGAAAAGCGGGCGGTCGAGAATCTCAAACCGCATTCAACTTACTGTTATCTGCTAAATGTTTCTGCATTTCGCCGACAAGGTAGAGCGAGCCGGTAACGCAAATCAAATCTTTTTCTGAAGCAGTCTTCCTTGCCAACTCTAGTGCTTCTTTTACGGTTTCAGTTTGAAATACATTTGCAATATCAAAGTTTTCCGGCAAAAAATTTAACAATTCCGTTGTTTCCATCGAACGAGAATTATCAATTTTCGTAAAAATCAATTTATCGGCTATAGGAAAAAGTATATCCGCAATTTCACGCAAATCCTTGTCTTTCATCGCGCCGAAAACAATCGTTAACGGTTGTTCAACAAATTCGTCGAGAAATTCCCGCAAAGCCCTTGCACCCGAAATGTTATGCGCGCCGTCGTACAAAATATTTTCCGAAAACTCCAACCTTCCCTTGTGAACCGCCGTTTGCAAGCCGTCGATTATATTTTCTTTTGTAATTTTGAAGTTTTCCTGCAAAGCTTCAGCCAATAAAATTGCGATTTTGGCGTTTTCGATTTGATGCCTGCCGGGAAGATTCAATTTTACGTTTTCATATTTTGCCTCTTCAGTTAGAAAATCAACGATAAACTTTCCTTTTCTCTTTCCGACAATTTCGCATGCAAAATTTGCTATGTTTGGTTTAACGCCAAAGATAGCGCAACGCTCAAAAACCACTTTTTCAACTTCTTTTCCTTGCGCCGCGACAATTAGCTTTGTGTCTTTACGAATAATCGCCGCCTTTTCTGCTGCAATTTTATCGAGTGAGTTGCCTAAAACTTGCTGATGATCAAAATCAATCGGCGTTATGGCTATGATTTCAGCTAGCGCCGCCGTGGTCGCATCAAATCTTCCGCCCAAACCTGTTTCCAAAATCGCAAGCTCAATTTTTGCTTCGGCAAAAGCGAGCAAGGCACTTGCAGTTATTTGCTCAAAAAACGTCGGAACTGTTTCAAGTTTTTTTTCTAAAACTAAATATTTGGATGTTTCCCTGATTTTCGTCGCATGCCGGGCAAAATTTTCTTTGTTTATTTCTTTGCCATTGATTTTTATTCGCTCAGTGATTGAAACCAGATGTGGCGAAGTCGTCAAACCAATTTCGATGCCGGCGGAAACGCAAATCGCTTCCAGAAATGCGCACGTCGAACCCTTACCGTTTGTTCCGGCAACTTGAACTTTGAAATACTTTTTTTCTGGATTTCCTAGCGCGGCGAGAAGTTTGGCGATATTCTCCAGACCGAGTTTCATTGTCGAAACTTCATTTCCAAGACCATAAAGATAATCGAGAGATTCTTGAAAATTCATTTATCAAATAAAACTATTCCTCGATCACCATTAACTGTTTGCCTTTATTTTCGCATTCATCATAAAATTTAGCAGACGAATAATCGTGTCGCGCATTTCGCGGCGGTCAACGACCATATCGAGCATTCCGTGTTCGAGAAGAAATTCGGAACGCTGAAAGCCTTTCGGTAGTTTTTGGCGAATCGTCTGCTCGATAACGCGCGGTCCGGCAAAACCGATTAATGCTTTCGGTTCGCCGATAATCACATCTCCGAGCATTGCAAAACTCGCCGTAACGCCGCCGGTTGTCGGGTCGGTTAAAACCGATATAAACGGCAGACGAGCGTCGTGAAACTGCGAGAGTGCGGCGGAGATTTTCGCCATCTGCATTAGAGACAAAGTTCCTTCCTGCATCCGCGCGCCACCCGAAGCTGCAAAAATTATCACTGCTCCGCGTGTTTCAATTGCTCTTTCAATCAGGCGCGTGATTTTTTCGCCGACCGCCGAACCCATCGAACCGCCGATAAAACTCATATCCATCGCACCTGCGTAGGCGAGATGCCCGCCGACTTTTCCCTTCCCGGAAACAATCGCTTCAGGCAAACCTGACGCTTTCTTCGCCTGTTCTATTCTCTCGATATATGGTTTTGTGTCAACGAATCCGAGCGGGTCGGTGGACGTTATTTCTTCGTCGAGCTTTTCGTATTCTCCTTCGTCAAAAATCGAGTTCAGACGGCTTCGCGCGTCAAGCCGAAAATGATAGCCGCAATGCGTGCAGACTTGCAGAGATTCTTTCAGTTCACGTTTATAAAGCGGGTTTTCGCATTCGAGACATTTAACGAAAATGCCTTCGGTTTTGACGCGCTTTTCTTCGTCGTTTTGCTCTTCCAGCTTCGGCTTGTTTCGGCTAAACCAACTCATTTCGATTTTGGATTTTGGATTTTGGATTCTAGATTACAAATCGTCAACCACAAATCTTGAATTTCAGATACTAAATTTTAATTTTTTAATTTGATAAAAATAGGTTATCACACGGACAAAGAAGACTAAAAGGGCGGAAAATTATCGGTTAAAATTCAATCTAAAATAACCAGCATTTCCGCATGTATCAAGCCGTTATCGGCACAAATCGGCGGCGCGTAAATGCTGAACGGCGAATCGTCGTAATAAGAAACGCGCCCGCCTGCTTCTTCGATTAGCAAAACTCCGGCAGCAACGTCCCATGCATTCAAACCTTCTTCCCAGAAACCGTCAAAACGCCCGCAGGCGACATATGCCATATCAATCGCCGCCGAACCGTCGCGCCTGATTCCGCGAGCTTTATGTGTAAATTCGGTAAAGTGGCGCGCAAAATTTTCACGCTCCGAAGCGTCGTATGGAAAGCCTGTAACCAGCAGCGCTTCGCCGAGTTTTTCTGTCTCCGAAACCTGAATTTTCCTTCCGTTCAAAGTTGCGCCCTGCCCTTTTTCAGCGGCAAAGATTTCGTCGCGCGTTGGGTCAAATGTAACGCCGAAGACTATTTCATCTTTATATTCGACGGCTAAGGTTACGCACCAGCACGGATAACCGTGCGCGAAATTTGTCGTTCCGTCGAGCGGGTCAATTATCCATTTCCAGGCGTTTCCGTTCCTCTCGTCAGATGCGCCGGATTCTTCGGCTAAAATCGAATGTTTCGGGTAATACGATTTTATTTTTTCGATAATATATTTCTCCGAAGCTAAATCGGCTTCGGTTACAAGATTTGTATTGCCCTTTTTGGTAGTGTCCTAATAGTGTGTTGCTAGAAAATAATTAACCGAAACAGATTTAATTACGACAAATTGAATGTGGGTTAAAACAAAGGTTCTTGCGTCGTTTTAGTGTCAACACTCGCCTTTTTGAAAGTTAATCCGCCTTGCATTAAATCCGGGTATTTGGCTCGTTCAGTTCCTTCTAACAAACCTTTAATTGTAAGAATTTGAATTTTTGGAAAGTTCGCTCCGATTGGGCTTTCATAATACCCGGCTTTAATAGCTTCCTCTTTCATCGGTCTAGTCGGTTCAACCATCGTTATAAAAATTCCGATAGATGCCTTTTCCCGGTCAACGACGTGAGCTAAATCTCTAACCATTGCCACGTTGACATTGTTTCCACCTTTGACCGATACAACTATTTTCTTTGGAGTTGTTCTTTCATCTTGAAAATAAATCAGTCCGTCAATTCCACTATCCGCGCCTTTCTTTTTGCCTTGATACGGTTGAGCATTAACCAGTGAACACGCCCACCACTGAAATTGATACTTATCCCGGTCTGCTAAATTCTGTGCGCTGTCTAAATCTTTTGGAGTTCCTTCAACATCGAATTGAATATCGGGGAAAGCGTGTTTTAACCGCTTTTCGATTAACGTAATTGCAAGATGCGTTATGTCAATTCCAATCCATCGGCGTTTTAGCTTTTCTGCGCCGTGAACTGCCGTTCCGCATCCGCAAAAAGGGTCTAGGACAATATCGTTTTCGTTACTCGATACTTTGACGATACGTTCTAATAATTGAAGTGGCTTTTGTGTTGGATAACCTAACCGCTCGGCTGATTGTGAGTTGATTGGGAAAATATCATCCCAAAGGGCTTGCGACGGAATGCCCGGAAGCTCGTCTAAGTATTTTTTAAGTCTGATTCCGCCGGTTCTGGTGAAGTGCAATTTACCTTCTGCGTCTAGTCGCTCCATTGTGGACAATGGACAACGCCACAAAGAAGTAAATCCTTTGTATTCGTATTCATACCCGCCGCCGCTCAAACCTTTTGCTGTAATATCTCCATCCGCCCACAATCTACCGTCCGGGTCGGCGTGGCTGAATCGAGTTTTGTATTCTTCGGTGTAAGGTTGGTAAGCCGGGTTAAATGTATATGTATCGCTCTTGGTATAGAAGAAAATAATGTCGGTATTTGCTCCGTATCTTGAAGAATCGTTATGAGCCGTTGTTCGTTTCCAAGTTATTTCATTACGAAACTTTTCTTTACCGAACACTCCGTCTAAAACAATTTTCAAGTAGTGGCTGGCGGTTACGTCGCAATGCAAATAAAGGCTTCCTGTATCTTTTAGAACTCGGTGCAATTCTAATAATCTGTTAGCCATCATCGTTAGATAAGCCATCATATCGTTTTCACCCAAAAAACGACGTAATGCCTGTATCATTTCGGAAACATCCGTATTTGACTGATGAACTAACTCGCCAAACTCTTTTTCGGCTTGTTCTGTCCAGTGCCAGGAATCTTCAAAGGCTGTAATCTGCGCGGACGATTCCAAACCCTTCGGCGTTCTGAATAAAACATTGTAATTAGCTTTGCTGTTAAATGGCGGGTCAAGATAAACAAGGTCAACTGATTCAGATGGAATTGATTCACGTAAAACGTCTAAATTATCACCGAAGTAGAGTTTATTTTTCCAAGTCATAGCGTCTTAAATACCATAATTGAACCGTGATAATCAATGCTTAAAACTAAGACATTTTTATTTCCATTCCAATTAAATCTTTCAATTCCCAAAGTGTCTTTGTAATGCCTGCTTCCATTGCAGGCGTGCAACGGATTGTTTTGTGAATCCGGCAAAAATTATAATAAGCGAAATGCAGAGCCAAAGCGTAATTATGATTTTCCCACTTTTTAGAAAAGCCGTTTGTAAGGCGCGTGAATCTGCGAATTGACATTCTCATTGTCATATTGCTTCTTTCGACGTAAGAAGTTGAAACTTTGTCCATATCTGGATTGCCGCAAATAGCTCGTTTCTTTATTCCGATACAGTCAGCCGCCGAATATCTGATTTCATCTGGATTTGGTTTGCCGTAAATTTTTACAACTTGTCCGTAATCGGCTTTTGTTCCGAGAACTTCATTAACGGTGTGGTCATAGCCTCGAAAACCGTCTGTGGACATCTGGAAACGTTTTGTCGGCTCGGTTGCCGCATACAGCTTTTCCAAGAAAATCAGCGTATCTTGCTCGGTTCGTTTTCCGAGATGCCACGCCACAATCAATTTAGAATTGCTTTCAATCGCGGTGAAAGTGTAAGCAGAACCGAGTTTATCATCATCACCTAAACCGTTATTATTGGCAGTCTTTTGTTTCATACCGATAAAAGCCCAAATTTCATCAGCTTGAACGTCGGTAACTTTTACATTTTTAATTAGATTTTCTTGAATCCACAGGCATTTTTCGCCAACCGTTTCTAATAATCTGATAATCGTATCTCTGTGAACATTCGTGATTCTTTCGATTGAACGAATTGAATTTCCTTCAACTAATAATTGCAGACAAAGGACGGCTTTATCTTCGGCAAGTCGCATTTCATTGAGCGGTTTATTTTTCGGCTCAATATAAGTTTTGCCGCAAGCCAAACATCTAAATCGTTGGTTGCCGTTTCGGTCTTTTCCGTGCTTTTTTGATAATGAGTTACATTCTGGACAATTCATAGTTAAAACCTTTCCTATCGAAATCTTACAAGAATTATTATGCTAAATAAGCAAGCATAAAACAAGTATAAAACAACACAGAAATAAGAAATCATTAAATTTATAACTTTAAGATTGACATACCACAAATAGAAAAGTAAAATCAAAAATGTCTTATTCATCTCTTTTAAGGAAACAAAATATGAATGAAAATGAAAAAGTTTTCCCGCCAAGCAAATATATTAAAGACGCTCTAATAGAGCGTAGCTGGACGCAAACGGATTTGGGTTTGGTTTTAGGACGCAATCCAGCCGAAATCAGCCAGTTCTTAGCAAAAGAAAGAATCAATGTAGAGTTTGCTAAAGAATTAGCTGTTGTATTTGGAAAATCGGCAGAGTTTTGGCTTGGCTTAGAAAATAAATATCGCCTTTTTAACGCGCCGGAAGTTGGCGAATCAATTATAAAACGTAGTGAATTATTTAAGAGTTTCCCTCTTAAAGATATGCAAAAGAGAGGTTGGGTTAGCGATGCTGAAAAAATCGAATACCTTGAGCCTGAATTAAGAAAATTTTTTGAAATAGATGATTCGGAAAATGATTTTGAATCAAAAGTTTCTTTCAAGCGAACAATAAAAGAAGCGAATTTGAACGCCGCAGAAAAGGCTTGGTTGTATAGAGCCAAACATCTGGCTAGAGCCTTATCTGTTGCTGAATATGACGAAGACAGTGTTGATAAACTGATAGACCAATTACGCAAGTTTTCCGCAAAATCAAAAGCTGTTGTCCGAGTTCCCGAATTGCTTGCTAGTTTTGGTCTTCGTTATGTGGTAGTTGAGCCATTGCCTAAAGCAAAAATTGACGGCGCGGCATTTTGGTTAGATGAAATTTCGCCTGTGGTTGCAATGTCGCTTCGGTTTGATAACATCGGCTCTTTTTACTTTGCATTACTTCACGAAATTATACATATCAAACACAAAGACCGTTTTTCGTTTGACGATTTAGAATCATCACCAACAGATGATAATGAAGTTAGAGCAAACGAAGAAGCCGCTGATTCACTTGTGCCAAAAGAACGGCTTGAAAACTTTATCAAAATGTATTCGCCGTTTTATTCAGAGGCTCGAATAAATAATTTAGCTACTCAATTAAAAGTTCATCCCGGCATCATCGTTGGTCAATTACAACACCGAAAGGAAGTTGGTTATAACGCACACCAAAAAATAATGGCGAAAGTTCGTGAGTTGGTTACAACTACGGCTTTTACGGACGGCTGGGGGCATCCTGTTCCTCAAGTAAGATTTTAAGGAGAAAGTAAATGGAATTTAACGCAAGAATGAATGATATTATGCGGGAATGGCAAATCGAACACGGCTTTGATGCTGTTGATATTGATGCCGCATCAGCTTGGGCTGTCGAAACAAAACGTTATCAACGGAAACCGCCGACAATGGAACAAATGTGTAAGCAGGATATGAGGCGAGCGTTGCAACAATCTCATTATATTGACCCACAAGGTAATAAAGTTAAAACAAAACACGCCGTTAAAATAGAAATTAAAGGCGAACAGCTTCGACTTTACATTGATATTCGAGATTCAAAGCCGGATATAATGCAAAAATCGTTTAGTCAAAACTGGGAACGAATTGGAAATGATGTTAAACGTCATAGTATTGACAAGCAATCTTATGATAACAACAACCATTTCGGCGCAACGCTTGATTCTTTTGATTACGACTTCAATCAACACGCCGAAGACGCTAGAATGTCCGGCGAATATGATGATAATTTTGATGATGATGTTGAAGATTTAGACTAGCTTTCGGCGTTTTTCCACCTACTTTGAGCCGCTTTTTTAGCGATTGCTGACCGTTCGGCAGGCGTTAATTTAGCGGCTCTCGCTTTGCCGCCTTGTTGAGCGATTTTACTTACAGGTTTATTCCAATCTTCGCTTTCGGTTTCCGCAATAATATCGTCAATCAAAGATTTGGCTAACTCGTTTTCATCTTTCCTTTTTGCCATAACGAAATTAGACTAGCACAAAGAAAAATGTGTTGCCAGAATTATTATTTTCTAGCAACACACTATTAGGACACTACCCCCTTTTTTGAAACATTGATTTTCCGCCCAAATTTTTCAAGCAGAATTTGTCCGGCTTCCCGGGCGGTTTCGATAGCAAAATTTAACATCTTTTCACTTTGGAAATCTCGTCTGCCTTATTTCAAAAATTTAGCGGTTAATTCAAGAAATTCACTAATTTGCGAATCCCAAAAAACCCAATTGTGAACGCCGGGAAGCTCACGGAATTCGTGCGGAATTCGCTTTTCCTGCAAGAGATTGGCAAATTCGCGGTTACTTTTGTATAGAAAATCTTCCGTTCCGCAATCGAGATAGACGAACGGAAGATTTTTGATTTTATCGGAAGGTATTTTTGATACGAGATTGAAAATATCGTTTTCTTTGCGCGTTGTGGTTTCAGCGTTTCCGTAGACAGCCATTATGGACGGCGGGACCCATTGATTTTGACCAAGATTTTCTTTTGTCCAGGACGCCGCGCCGAGCGCGCCGCTAAACGAACCGACGAGAGAAAACATTTCCGGGTATTTCAAACCGAATTTGATTGAGCCGTAACCGCCCATTGAAAGACCGGCAACGGCGCGGTTTTCACGTCCTGTTTTGGAGCGTAATTTTTTTTCGATTTCGGGTATTAATTCCTGAATTATGTAGCTTTCGTATTTATCGTTAGAAACGGTTGCGCTATCGGTATACCAGCCGTTATTACCTTCCGGCATTACGATTATATAATTGTAATTTTTGGCATAATCTTTGAGCTTTGTTTTGTCCGCCCAATTGTCGAAATGTCCGGTTAATCCGTGCAGCAGATAAACTACCGGATAAAAAGTTTTTTCGTTTGAACTTGAATAATTTACGGGCAAAAGGACGCGATACGGCATTTGCTTCGACATTAGTTTGCTGTTTAATTGAAAATCCTGCGTCGAAGGGACAGCAGTTTGAATACTGGCTCTGGACTTTTCAATTTCGGTTTTTGGCTGTTGCGCCTGAACTGAAAAAACCGTGGTCAAAGCCAGAGCCAGCCATAAAATTTGCCGCAAAACCCGTTTTTTCATATTTCCAATTTTTCTTTTAGCTGAACAATCTTCCAAACCAGCTGTCGTTGCCTTCATCACTTTGCAGAATCTGCGCCATTTCGCCCGGGTCGAGCCAAACGCCGTGACAATTGTTGCACACATCAATTTTGATATTTTCGTAATCGGTTTCACCAAGTTTTCCGTCGCATCTCGGGCAGTCGAGGTTTGTTGCATTTTGATTCTCGACTGCCAATTTCGATTTCATTTTTGCTATCAATTCCTGTTCTCTCTGCCTAAAATATTCATTTTCCAAAGCTCTCCCGCGGTCTTCCAGTTCAACTGACATAAAAGTTTTTCTCCATTGTATAAACAAAAAAGTTATAAAAGCTATTAGAAAAATAGCAAACAAACCGCTATCTTCCAAACAGCCGTTTTGAAAACCGAAATATCAAAAAATATTTATTTTGTTGCTTCCGTAGTGTGAATCGAACGGACGCGCTGGCGTGCTTTTTTGGCGCGGCGAATCGGGTTACGGCGTTTGAGATTTGTTCCTGCCCAAGTAGAAACTTGTTTGAGCGGATGCCATTCAAAATTTTCAAGCGGCAGAACTTCGCTCGAAGCGTCTTTCAATTTCATAGTTCCGATGGCAATGGCAAATATTACGGCATTGAAAAGAAAGCCGAAACCGATAGTTAGCCACCCAGGAGCGAGTCCGACCTGCGCGCGGTTGAGAAAAACCTGCCAGAATTTTGCTCTTTCGTCGGGCGAGACAGCCGGAATCGGAAACGGATGAATATATATTTTTAGTCCCCAGCTTAAAGCCAGCAACATAAAAATCCAGATGTAATTGCTGCGAAGGCGTCTGCCGATGGCTTCCCATTCGCTGATTGTAAAATGCGGTGTTAACAAATCCGCCGATATATGGTCAGCCCATTCTTTATCGGGCGGCATCGTCTGGTGCGAAAGCATCGGCGCGAAATAGCCGGTTTCAAGCACTCGCACGCGATTTGCCCAGACTTCGTAATAGCGATAACGCCGCGCTTCCATAAAAAGGAAAATCGAAACCAGTATCGAATTTATCGGAATGGCAAAATGCGGGTTGTCGGGCGAGCTGAAAACGAAAGAGAGCGTTGCACCCGCCGTAATAACAGCCCAATTCGTCGTCGCGTCAAGCCGAGTGCGCCAGACGTTCGAGCGCTGGACTTCACCGCGATAAAAATGCGCCAGAGCAGTGTTAAACTCTGCCGGAGCTAATTTCTGCGGTAATGAAAGCGGCGTATTTTTCGGTTTTTGACTACGGGCGCGGACTTCTTCGGCAAGAGATAAAAAATCCGTGTTTCCGTCGTCTGTATTTCCGTTTTCCGTGCTTATTTGTTCTTCGGCTGACGCAAGAGTAAAGTCTCTTTCAAACCGAACTTTGTTTTTCATAACTTTGCGGTCGGGCGGCGGAAGAAAACGTTTCGATTTCTTCCAACTCCAATTTTTACCACCTAAATTGTTTCGATGCAAGAAAAAGACAGAAATCAGGTGTCGGATGCCGGAGTCTGGATGTCAGTAGTTTAGACTTTTTACCGAATAACTAACTTCTAACCTGTGATATCTGACATCTTTTACAGGCTTGACAGGTGAATTTCATAAATCTATATTTTTTGTTTGCCGGTCGGTTAAGCTAAAATCTTTTGATGTTTGAGACGGACGAATACTGGATGCGAATGGCTTTGCAGGCAGCTCAAGATGCGCGAGAATTGGGTGAAGTTCCGGTTGGCGCGTGTTTGATTAACTCAAACGGCGAAGTTTTGGCAATTGCCGGAAATCGTACGATTACAAGTAATGACCCGACGGCGCACGCTGAAGTTTTGGCTTTACGCGAATCAGCGGCTAAAATCGGCAATTATCGGTTGACGGAAACTGTTCTTTATACGACGATAGAACCTTGCGCGATGTGCGCCGGTGCGCTAGTCAACGCTCGTATAAAGCGGCTCGTTTTCGGCGCTCACGACGAGCGATTTGGTGCGGTTGAAAGCGTTTTTCAGCTTTGCGACTCTAGTTATTTGAATCATCGAATTGAAATTACAAAAGGCGTTTTGGCAGACGAATGCAAACGGCTGATTCAGGAATTTTTTAAAGGCAGAAGAGAAAAAAGGGAAAGAGGAAAGCTTGGAATTTAGTCTTATGTTTTTGCCTTTTATTTGCGGAGAGGTCGCATAGTGGCTTAGTGCACCGGTCTCGAAAATCGGAGTGCCTTAACGGGTACCGTGGGTTCAAATCCCACCCTCTCCGCCACGTCAATTTTGGATTTTAGATTTGTGATTTTGGAATGGCACAAAATTATCGTAATTTTTGATTGGTAATTAAATTTTTGGAAAGGTGCAAGAGCGGTTGAATTGGCTACATTGGAAATGTAGTGAACCTCAAAAGGGTTCCGTGGGTTCGAATCCCACCCTTTCCGCCAGATTGATTTTGGATTTTAGATTTGCGATTTTGGATTGGCTAAATTTACATACAGTTACTTGAAAATTGTTTATTGAACGTTTGTTAATTTGAGTTCTGCTTCTTGAATCCAAAAACCAAAATCTAAAATCCAAAATCGAAATATGGCTTCAGGCTCCGCACAACGTTTGAGTTGTGAACTCCGCTAGACTGGGAACAGAGCAACGGCAGCAGTTTCAGCGTGTGTTGCGGGAAAGTCTGAAGCCTCCAATTTTTACAACAAAAAACTCAAAGTTGAATTTTATTATCAACTTTGAGTTTTTCTATTTAGCAATTTTACTCTTTTTAGTTTGCCGTTATTTTTTTTGTGTCTCAGCAATCGCTTTTTTGAACCTGAAAAATAAAAATCAGAGATTTGGAATCCAAAAAACGCGCGCGTCCTCGTCGTTAATTTTTTTTAAACCCGACGCGGCAAGCTCATTTTCACTTTTTCCGAGAAAGGTAAAATGCGGTAGATCCGAAACGACCGTTTGAAACCAGCCGTATTTTGCAAGAATTCGGCGCGTCTCAGAGTTTTTATATTCGTTAATGTCGAGAGCGAGCATCGAGAGATGCTGAGAAGTTCCGGGCGGCGCGACCGAATAAACGATTGACTTTGACAAATCTTTGCTGAAAAAAACTCCTTTTTCTTCGAGTTTGAAGATTTCTGCGACCTGCTCAAACGGCATGAGAGAGTGAATTTTTTCCGCATTCGCTTCGGTTAATTTCCCTTGATTTGTCCAATAAATTAAAGCCGGACAAACGCGGCTTGCCCATAAATTGACGGTTTCCGCGTAACTTCTGCGCGCCGAATCCGCGCCGCGCGGCGTGATTGAGAAGTTATTTTCTTCGGCTTCGGCAACGGCATTTTTCAAATGTTTCATCGCCGCCGTTTGCAGTTCGATTTCAAACCCGGCGATGTTCACTCTTGATGTTTCAACGCTTGATTGCCAAACCGAGACTTCTTCTTCGTCTTTGAAAATCACTCTATCCGGCACAGTCACGCCGCGTCCGGCGATGAATAACGCTCCGTATTCTTTGAGAATTTTTTTACCGACAACGCTTTTCGGCAGTTGAAATTTCTCTGGTAAGTGCGTCCTAAAATTAATGATTAAATCTTTGTCAAAATCTTTTTTTCGCATTTGTTCCGGCAGTAGTCAAAAAAACTTAAGTTAGATAAGATTTATCTTGTCGAATTTATAATATCAACATAAGATAACTTTGATGAAGCAGCACGGTTTATTTTTACGGAAAGTATTTTTAGTCGTTTATTTATTAGCGATACACTTGTTTGCCGGACTTTTCATCTATGAAAAACTTCTCAAAGAGTATCTGGTTCAGGACACGGCGCAGGTAGAAAGTATAAAAGACCCGACCGAAAAAGCGGAAGTTCCGACGCCGCTGCCGATTCCTTCCATTTTTGCCGAAACAACGCAGCAAACCGAGCCATCGGACGCAAATCAAAATTCGGACAATAGTAATTTTTCTCAATCATCTGACTCAACCGCGCAGCAACAACAGCAAGCGGAAAACGCTTCCGGTAAAATTATGATTCCCGTCGTCGGAATAAAACGTGAACAACTGCGTGATGCTTTCAGCGACGCGCGTTCGCAGGGACGGGTTCACAACGCCAACGATATAATGGCGGCTGCCGGAACACCGGTCGTCGCCGCAACGGACGGCGAAATCGCCAAGTTTTTCGACAGCGAGCGCGGCGGCATTACGATTTATCAATACAGTCCCGACAAACGAATGGTTTATTACTACGCGCACTTGCAAAAACGCGCCGACAACCTGAAGGAACATGATTATGTCAAGCAGGGAACAATTATCGGCTACGTCGGCGACACAGGAAACTCAGGCACGGGAAATTATCACCTGCATTTTGCCGTTACCATTCTCGACGACCCGAAAAATATCTTCAAAGGAACGGACATCAATCCGTATCCTCTGCTCAAAGGAGGCATCGAAGCTCACTAATTTTTTAACCCGCATTTTTCCTTGCCGCCATGCAAATTTCCTTTTTTGTTTTGTTTTATTAAAGGCATAATTATTGCTATCGCTTCGATGCAGACCATCAAACTGCATTAAAGAGATGCAAAACGTTTAAGGAGATTTACGATGAAATTTCAGTTTAACAAGTTACAAGTTAATAATTTATTTTTTATTTTCCCGCTCGCGCTCGCTTTATTTTCCTTCGGTTGTGAAGTGCCTCAGACGACAACAAACATCAACACAAATGCAAATACGTCTTTGGCAAACGCTGCAACGCCGATGACAACGCCTGCGACTTTGCCTGTCGAGACGAATCAATCGACGGCAAAACTTCCCGTTACCTTGCCGGTTCTGGACGCGATGTTTACGGACGAAAATTTCGCGGGCGAATTGAAGACAAAATTACAGCTGACCGACGATCAGATTGATAAATTGAAAATGGCGGCACATCAAGCCGTTGCAAATTTAAGAGAAGACGATAACGGCGGCGGAGGTTCAACGCGCGCCGCGCTCGACCGCGCGAACACACAGATACGCGAAATTCTCGGCGACGAAAAAGCCGGGCAGTTATTTGCATTGGTCGGTCAACGCTGGAATGGCGGCGAGGATAACGCGAATAATTTTGCCGACAATTCCGGCAATAATTCTTCAGCAAAGTTAAACGTCGTTCCGAGCGACACGCGCGTCGTCGTCAATGCTCCGGCGTATCGTATGGATTTATTTCAAGACGGTAAGTTGGTTAAAACTTATAAAATCGGCATCGGCTATCCTGAATTTCCCTTGCCGAGCGGAACCAGAAAAGCTAGCACGATTATTTTCAACCCGACTTGGACGCCGCCGGATGAGCCTTGGGTCGAATCTTCCAACAAAGTTAAAGTCGGAGAAACCGTCAAAGCCGGAGACAAACTAAATCCGCTCGGTCCGATTAAAATTCCAATCGGCTCGCCGTCTCTGATTCATGGCGGAAAATCTGCGGCTAAACTTGGCGGTTTTGCTTCGCACGGCTGCGTCGGTTTGACCAATAAACAGGTTCAGGATTTTGCATTGAATATTGCAAAACTTTCCGGCACCGAATTGATGCCCGAAGACGTAAAAAATTACGAAAAACAGAAAACCGAAACCAAAAACGTTTCGCTTGGAAAAGCTGTTCCGGTCGAACTTCGCTATGAAACAATCGTGGTTGAAAACGGTAAGCTGAAAATTTTCCGCGACGTATATGAAAAAGGAACGAACACGGAAGAAAATTTGCGCGCGGTTTTGGATATTTACGGCGTTTCGCTCGACAGTTTAAATGCACCGCAGCGTCAGAAAATTCTCGCCGGTTTGAGACAGATGGCGCTGGACGCGACCGGTCAACCGGTGGACGGCAGCAATACTGGCAACAACAATAGCAGCAATTCAAACAGTAATTCCAACGGCAATTCAAATCAGAAGAATGCCGGAAATTCAAAGACAAATGAAAATTCGAAAGGTGAAGCTGTAACCAGAAATGTCAAAGGTAAAAAAGAACTTTCATTCGATATTGCCGAACTCAAAGGCAAAGGTTATCCCGCGCCGGTGAATTTCAGCCAACAGTAAAAATTGAATCTTTCTGGTTTAACTACCGGAAAAGAAGCGACAAAAAGCGAGTCTAAATAATTTAGACTCGCTTTTTGTCGCTTCTTAAAGCAAGATTTCTGCACAATTTCTTCACATTTCAAAATTCTCTTGCCTTACTCGCTATTGTCGGATAAATTACATTCTTACCAAACTTCAAAAATTCAAAGTTCAAAGTTTAGTGTTAAAGGTTTTTTGCAACTTCAACTTTGAACCTTGAACTCTGAGCTTTGAACTCTAAAAATAAGGAGATTTTGCCGAAAATGAAAGCATTTATAACCGAAAACATTCGCAATCTGGCTGTCATTGGACACGGCGACGCGGGTAAAACTCAGTTTGTCAGTTCCCTTCTTTACGTTGCCGGCGCGACGCCGCGTTGGGGACGAGTTGACGAAGGAACGACCGTTACGGATTTTGATGAAGATTCCATCGAGCGAAAAGTTTCGCTAAACAATAATTTCGCGCATCTCGAATATAAAGACACAAAAATGAATTTGATAGACACGCCGGGTTACGCCGCTTTTATCTCACACGCGCGTCCTGCGCTTCGTGTCGCCGACTGCGCCGTCGTAGTGGTTGACGGCGTGAACGGCATTGAAGTACAGACGGAGAAAACCTGGGGCTTTGCAAATGAATTTATGCTGCCGCGTTTTATGGTCATCAACAAACTCGACAAAGAACGCGCCGATTTCGGACACGCGCTCGACACGGCAACGCAAACTTTTGCGCGCTCGATTGTGCCTTTCACGCTGCCGATTGGAGAGGAAGCAGATTTTCGCGGCGTAGTTGATGTCGTCCATCAAAAGGCTTATGAATTCGACGAAAATGGAAAAGCGAAGGAAATTCCGATACCCGAACAAGGACGCGAAGTCGTTGACGCGGCGCGCGAACGCTTGATTGAGATTGTCGCCGAATCGGATGACGAATTGCTGGAAAAATATTTTGAAACTGGCACCTTGGAAGAAGAAGATATAATTCCTAATCTCTCTAATGCGATTGCCAAAAGCAAACTTTGCCCGGTCTTTGCAGTATCTGCAAATACGTTAGTCGGTCTTTCGATTCTGCTCGACCACATTGTCGAATTTGCGCCGAATCCGGCAGCGCACGAAGCCGAATACGGTTTTGCATCAGCCGATAGGACGGACGAGAAAATGCTTCGCAAATATTCGAACGATGAGCCGTTCTCAGCTTTTGTTTTTCGCACTGTTGCCGACCCGTTTGCAGGCAGAATTAACGTCATGAAAGTTGTTTCGGGTAAAATTTCAAGCGACGCGACCGTTTATAATTCGACGCGAGATACGACCGAACGGCTCGGCGCGCTGCATAGTCTTGAAGGAAAAACTCTGGATAAAGTAGACGCGGCGCAAACCGGTGATATTATTGCTGTCGTTAAATTAAAAGACACGCAAACGGGCGACACGCTGTGCGACCGGGCGAAACCAATTGTTTATCCGCCGGTGAATTACCCGGAAGCCGCAATTTCATTTGCCATCGAGCCGAAATCACGCGCCGATGAAGACAAAATCTCACAGGCGCTGCACAAAATTTTGGAAGAAGACCCGAGCCTTCATTTCGACCGTGATGCACAGACTAAAGAATTTATTTTGTCTGGCTCGGGACAGCTTCATATCGAAACGGTTGTCGATAAACTGAAAAATCGTTATCACGTCGAAGTCGCGCTGCATCCGCCGAAAGTGCCTTATAAAGAAACGATTACCGAACAAGTCGAAGTGCAGGGCAGACACAAAAAACAATCGGGCGGGCGCGGGCAGTTCGGTGACTGTAAATGCGTTTTCGAGCCTTTGAGTCGCGGCGAAGGTTTTGTTTTCGTTGACAAAATTTTCGGCGGCGCGATACCGCAAAATTTTCGTCCGGCAATTGAAAAAGGGATTGTCGAAGCAGCGGCAGGCGGCGCGGTTGCCGGTTTTCCGCTCGTAGATTTCAAAGTTACGCTCGTCGACGGCAGTTATCACACTGTTGACTCGGACGAACACAGTTTCCGCGCGGCGGGCAGAAAAGCCTTTCGCAACGCGATTGAAAAAGCCAAGCCGACGCTTTTAGAACCGATAATGGATGTCGAAGTTTCCTGCCCGCAGGAAGTTGCCGGCGACATAATGGGCGATTTGAACTCACGACGCGGGCGCGTCGGCGGAATGGAGGTTCGCGGCAAACAGCAAGTTATCAAAGCACAAGTTCCGCTCTCGGAAATGCTTGATTATCAAGGGCGTTTGAACTCAATGACACAGGCGCGAGGTTCATACCATATGCAGTTTTCGCATTATGACCCGCTGCCGGGAAATCTGTCGAGCAAAGTCGTCGAGCAAGCGCGTCTCGAGGGCAGAATCCGCACGCACGACGACGATGAATAATTGCAGAGGAATACGCCGGAAATTGTTTTAGTTTTCTTCTTATCAAAAGGCTTTAGTAGAGTAATTTCTACTGAAGCCTTTTTTTGTTCTACAAACGTATTTTCCACCTCAAATCTATTCGACTTTCAAGACTTCTCCGAATAATCTAGAATAAACTTATGAAAAATTTTATTATTTTCGCCACTTTTCTCGCTTTAGCTTTTAGCGGCTGTAAAACAGCAATGCCCGAAACGCAAACGGCTAATCGTCAAACAGACAATCAGGGAGCACAGGAAACTGTAAAAATCGGCGAGGGAATTTATAAGGTTGGTTTCATGACAAACCCGCAAACGGCAAACGCAGGCGAACCGACTGAATTAATGTTTACGGTCAAAAATAAAAAGGACGAAACGATCAGGGATTTACAAATCGTTCACGAAAAGCCGATCCACTTGCTTGTCGTTTCCGAAGATCTAAACGAGTTTTATCATCTTCATCCCGAAGCGCAGACCGACGGTGTTTACAAAACTTCTTTTACCTTTCCAAATGGCGGAAACTTTCGCCTTTATGCGGATTTTACAGCAAACAACAGCGCGCAGATTGTTCAGGATTTTCCGCTGACGGTTTCGGGCAATCAGAGACCGCCGGTCGAACTCAAAGCCGATGAAAAACTTCAAAAAACCGTTAACGGGTTGCGTGTTACGATGAAGCCGGACAGCGATTTGGCAGCGAATAAAGAAATGAGGCTTAATTTTCAAGTTACGGACGCGAACACAAATAAACCCGTTACAGATTTGGAAAACTATCTCGGCGCAAAGGCTCACTTTGTCATTATCAGCCAGGATTTGCAGGAGTTTGTTCACGCGCATCCGATGTCTACTGACAATGTAAAAGGCGCGGAACATTCACACGAAATGAATTCGATGCCGCATGAAAAACTACAATCGCCCAACGAAAAATTAAATGGTGTCGACAGCGAATCTATAGTTTCAGCGCACGTTACCTTTCCGAAAGCCGGTCTTCACAAAATCTTTGCCCAGTTTCAGCGCGCCGGACAAGTTATCACTGTTCCATTTACCGTTAATGTTAAAGAAGGTGTGGAAGAAAAACCGATTGATTTATCGAAGGCAAAATTTCCCGCAGGAGCGTTTAAGATTATCGTCAGCAAAGACGGTTTTACGCCGAGCGAGATTTCCTTCAAACAGGGTCTGCCGTTAAAGCTCGCTTTTTATCGCGGCGACGCGCAAAACTGCGGAAGCGAAGTTATTTTCAAGGATTTGCACATCACGAAAAAACTTCCCGTCGGTAAAGTCGTTTTGGTTGATATTCCGACCGACACAGCAGGTGAATTTTCCTTCGCCTGCGGAATGAATATGTTCAAAGGCAAGATTGTGGTGCAATAAATTCGGGAAATTTAACAAGTGAGAAATGCTGTGTTTTAGCAAAAAACGTAAACGTCCCGATACAAACTCGGGAACCAAGCTGTTGATACCAAAATTTCCCTTTCTTTTTCCATATTTGTGTTAATTCCGATAATTTATTTTGGTCAAAAAAATTGGAAAACTAAATTGTTAGATGAACAAAAATAAAATTGCCCTTGCTGTTCACGGCGGCGCTGGAACGATTGAACGCAGTTCGATGTCAGAAGATTTAGAGCGCGAATACCGCACGGGGCTGCAAAATGCTTTGGGCTGCGGTTGGGAAATTTTGCAAAGCGGCGGAAGTGCCAACGATGCGGTTGAAGCGTCGGTTGTCGAATTAGAAAATTGTCCGCTGTTCAATGCCGGACGCGGCGCAGTCTTCGCTCACGACGGAAAAAACGAAATGGATGCCTGCTTGATGGACGGAAAAACGGGAAAAGCGGGCGCAGTCGCTTTTGTGCGAAACATAAAAAATCCG
Organism: Acidobacteria bacterium 28-9; assembly: GCA_002050355.1. Taxonomy (GTDB): domain Bacteria; phylum Acidobacteriota; class Blastocatellia; order Pyrinomonadales; family Pyrinomonadaceae. Next base: position 69,702 of record MWYY01000058.1, on the reverse strand, counting down.
ATAAAGCTGGCGCGCGCCGTAATGGAAAAAACCGAACACGTTTTGCTTGCCGGCGACGGCGCCACCGAATTCGCCCGAACAATCAATGCTGAATTTGAACCTGACGATTATTTTTTCACCGATTTGCGCTACCAACAATTTTTAAAAGCACGTGCACAAGGCGTTATCGAACTCGACCACACCAAAACCACAGTCAAAAACTCAAAGTCAAAGATTAAAATTCCAAAAGCTAAAAATCAGAAACCGAAGACCGAAGACCCAAACGCAAATCGCAAAACGCAAATTACAAATCGTAAATCACTCGGAACTGTCGGCGCGGTGGCTTGCGATGTTTCCGGAAACATTGCCGCCGCGACTTCCACCGGCGGAATGACGAACAAGAAATTCGGACGCATCGGCGACACGCCGATTGTCGGCGCGGGAACCTACGCCGACAACCAAACGTGCGCCGTGTCCTGCACCGGACACGGCGAATTTTTTATGCGCGCGGTTGCAGCTTATGACGTTGCGGCGCTAATGAAATATAGAAATTTGAGCCTAAAAGATGCGGCACGCGAAGTGGTTGGGAAACTTCAAGCCAGCGGCGGCGAAGGCGGTTTGATTGCTGTAGACGCGCTCGGCAACCTCGCGCTGCCGTTTAATTCTGATGGAATGTACCGCGCCTTTATCGCTTCAGGCGACAAACCTGCTATTGATATTTACCGGAATTTTCCGCTTCTAAAAAAATTCCGCCTAAAAATTTAGGCGGAATTTTTTATTTACGCACGAAGATACTTCAATCACTAATCAAAATCAAGCTTTTTATTGACTTTCGACCAAAAAAGCCTTATAAAAAATTCGGTCTAAGAAAACTTTAATTCAGCAGAATACAAAGTTCGGCTCTTTCCTATAAAATTCGACGGTTGATGTTATGAAAGTTGAAAACTTTAAACCGACGCTTGTAACAGCCAGCATCGGCATCACAGAATCGGAAGTTGTCGCCGAAGTTGACGGACGCACTGTTTATTCGCACAGTTTTCCCGTTGGAACTCAAACTTTTGGCGAAGCGGTTATCGAGCATTTTCGTCGGAATCTCAACTTGCTCATTGGCGAGCGAACAGCCGAAGCCATCACAATCGCTGCTGGCAGCGCGTTTCCCGAAGACGACACGCTTTCAATGGAAGTGCGCGGACGCGATACGGAAGCCAGAGTTCCACGAATCGTGACTGTCACGGAAGCCGAAATTAGCGCGGCAATTTCAAAGGAAGTTGAAATAATTCTAGGCGAAATAAAAATGGCAGTTGAGCGTATTCCGACAGAAGCACAAGCGGCATTGTCGGATTGTGGAGTAACCCTACAAGGTGAAGGCGCGTATTTGCGCGGTCTTGATAAACGCATTTTGATTGAAACAAACTTGCCCGTAGTTGTGGCAGAAATGGCGTATGGAAAATAACGCCGAGCCGAACAAGTCATTGGACGTGAGGACGAAACAGCGACTCTTTTATTACGTTGTCTTTTTAACTCGACGTTGCGTGTATTCGGTTTCGCCCCACGTCATCTCAACCGTTCGACAGCTTCGATTGTTTGTTATACTTGTTTGGAGATTAAACGATGAAATTTCAAATCGAACAAGCCATCGAAATTTTGCGTCAAACGCCCGAAGCCTTAAATTTATTGCTCGGAAATCTTTCCGATGATTGGACAGAAAAAGAAGATTCGGAAAACTGGAATCCGTTTGACATCGTTGGGCATTTTATACACGGCGAGGAAACAGACTGGATTCCGCGAGCCGAAATGATTCTCGCTCAGGGCGAAAATCGGACATTCCTGCCGTTTGACCGCTTCGCGCAATTTGAAAAATCGGAGGGAAAATCTTTGAGCGAATTGCTTGAAACTTTTGCTGGGTTAAGAAAGGAAAATCTTGAAAAACTTCAACAGATGAGCCTCACCGAAGAACAATTAAAACTGAAAGGAATTCATCCCGAATTGGGCGAAGTAAATCTCGAACAACTTCTCTCAACTTGGGTTGTTCACGATTTAACTCATCTTAGGCAAATCGTCATCGTTCTGGCGAAAAAGTATTCCGAAAATGTTGGTGTTTGGAAAGAATATTTATCCATTTTGCAGTAAGTAAGAATTACATTTGAAGTGCGTATCAGATTTTGGAAGTCATTACTGACAATGCGCTGTCGAACAACTCAATGGACGTCAATTCAAGTAATTATTGTAAGTGAAACACTGTCTAACAATTTATTGGACGTGAAGCAGAAATATCTACTTTGTTATTTAGTTTGTCTGTTATACTTTGCTGGCGTGTAGATGGTTTCGCGCCACGTCAACTCCGCCGTTCAATTTTTATTTTCGTTTAGTCCGTCTCTATATTTATTAACGTATTCAATATCTTTGCTCACCGTGTCGGCTAATATTACAATCAAATCGCCTGCTTCGGCGTTTTCAAAAGCGTAATCAATTGCTTCTTTCGATTCGTGGACAATTTTTACCGGAACGTTTTTACCGCTTTCTTTTATTCCCTCTTGCAGAAGATTAATAACGTTTTCTTCCGTGCGTCCGCGCAGGTAATCGCCGCGACGGATAATTAAAGTATCGAAGGTTTCCGCAGCGAGTTTGCCCATTTCGCGTAAATCTTCGTCGCGCCGGTCGCCGACGCCGCTTAAAATTCCGGTTCTCGTTTTGTATGAAAGTTGGTTGATGAACTTTTGCAAGCCTTTTATTCCCGCCGGATTGTGGGCGAAATCCATCAAAACGGTAAAATCTTTTATCTCGATAAAATTCATTCGTCCGGGCGTTTGTGCCGTCGAAGGCGTAAAGGTCGTTAAACCGACGCGGATGTCTTCGAGCGAAACTTTGTGAACGAAACACGCCAAAGTCGCCGCCAAAACGTTTTGAATCATAAATTCCGCCCGCCCGCCGTAAGTGAGCGGAATGTTTATCGCCTTTTCAACGCGCACTTTCCATTTGCCTTTTAAGATCGTTACATAACCGTTTTCAAAAATGCAGGAAACACCACCGCGCCGCGCGTGTTTTTGAATATTTTTATTCGTTTCATCCATCGAAAAATACACGACTTCACCGTCAACATATTTTCGCATCCAGAAAACATTTTCGTCTTCGGCATTAAGGACGGCAAAACCTTTCGACGAAACCGAGCGCGGAATAACCGATTTGACTCGCGCAAGATCTTCCAGAGTGTTGATGTCTTTCAAGCCTAAATGGTCGGCGGCGATGTTTGTTACAATTCCGATGTCGCAATGGTCAAATCCCAAACCCGAGCGAATGATTCCGCCGCGTGCCGTTTCCAAAACCGCGACTTGAACCGAAGGGTCTTTTAAAACCAATTGCGCCGAAACAGGTCCAGTGTTGTCGCCCGCCGTGATTTGATTGTTTTGAATATAAGTGCCGTCGGTCGTCGTAAAACCGACGGTCAAACCGCTGCCGCGCAAGATGTGCGCGACCAGGCGTGTCGTCGTCGTTTTGCCGTTTGTTCCCGTGATGGCGATAATCGGAATGCGAGCCGGTTTTCCGGGCGGAAACAGCATATTGACGACATGCTCGGCGACGTTTCTGCCGATGCCTTCGCTGGGCGCGAGGTGCATACGAAAACCGGGCGCGGCATTTATTTCGATAATTCCGCCGCCGTTTTCGCTCAAAGGTTCGGAAACATTCGGCGCGATAACGTCAATTCCGGCGACATCCAAGCCGACGATTTTTGCAATACGTTCAAACAGAAAAATGTTTTCGGGATGAACTTCATCCGTGCGGTCAATCGCCGTGCCACCGGTTGAAATGTTAGCCGTCGTTTTCAAATGCAGCATTTCGCCTGCCGGCAAAATTGTTTCGAGCGTGTAATTTTTCGCCCGTAATAGTCTCTCCGTTTGCTCGTCAACGTCAATTAACGTCAGCACATTTTCGTGTCCGTAGCCGCGCCGCGGGTCGGCGTTTGTTTCGTCAATCAATTGTTCGATGGTATTTTTGCCGTCGCCGATTACGTGCGCCGGAATCCGCTCGGCAACGGCAATCAAATCATTATTGACAACAAGCGCGCGAAAATCGCCTCCGACAAGCATTTTTTCGACAATGACATTGCGCGAATATTCCTTCGCTTTTTGAAATGCCGTGAGCGCTTCTTCCAAAGTTTCGATGCCCACGGTTGCGCCCTTGCCGTGATTGCCGTCGAGCGGTTTTATTACGACGGGAAAGCTGATTGATTCGATTGTTCTTTCCAGTTCGTCTTCGTCGCGGATGCTGAAGCCTATCGGAACCGGAACGCCCATTTCACTCAGAAGCTTTTTAGCTGCGTGTTTGTTTGCCGCGATGTCAACCGCAATCATATTGGTTTTGCCGGTTGTCGTCGCTTGAATTCTCTGCTGGTGAATGCCGTAACCGAGCTGGACGAGCGATTGGTTATTGAGCCGTATAAACGGAATATTGCGCGATTCGGATTCTTCGACAATCGAAGCCGTGCTTGGTCCGAAGCGAACTTCCTCGCGGATTTCGCGCATTCGCTGGATGTCTTCGGCGAGGCGTTTTTTTATTTCTTTGACCGATTTTCCTTCGGCTAAATCGAGAAAAAATTCAACTGCGGCGCGAGCCGTAAATCGTCCTACTTCTTCTTCCTGATAAGCAAAAACGACGTTGTAAATTCCCGGCTCGGATGTTTCGCGCGTTCTGCCGTAACCGACATCCATTCCGGCGAGCGACTGCATTTCCAGCGCAAAATGCTCGATGGCGTGTCCCGCCCAAGTTCCTTCTTCGACGCGCCGCATAAATCCGCCGGCTTCCTGATAGCTGCATCCGTGCGAAGCGAGCGACGGCAAAACCTCCGTCATTCGCTCGTAAAAACCTTCGATTTTGTCGGTCGGCTTCTGCTCGTAGTCTTCAATGTCGAGCCGCATTATTATCAGCTTTTTCCAGTAACCGCTCCAATAATTCGGACCGCGAAGCGTTCTGATTTCGAGAATTTTCATATTTAATGGTAAATGGTGATTGATAAATGGTGAATTACTGATTTTCCATTAATCAATCACCATTATTCTATGTCAGGCAGTAAAAATTCATTGGTTATTCGTATGGGATTCCGTGCAAAGTAATCGTAATTTAATCCGTCGCCCAGGATATGAAGCTGCACGCCGCATACGCTAAACGGTTGATATTCGCTTACTTCAGCAATTTCGTTATAAGTTATCTGCGAGCCGTCGACTATTGTAACCGTGCCTTTGCCGAAAACTTCTAAAATTCCTTCATTGTCGAGAATTATTGCCGTGTTTTCGTCAATCCCGATGCCGAGATTATACGGATTGTAAGAAACCGCCGTAATCAACCGGCTGATGCGCCCGCGTTCCGTAAAATGCTGGTCGATAATGATGTTTTTCAAGAAACTCAAACCCGGCGAGAGACGCACGGAATTTTTGTGCGGGTGCGGAGTAGATTCGCCGCGCACAATCATCGAAGCGCTCATTCCGGCAGCACCCGCGCTCGTTCCGGCGACGACGATATTCGTTTCAGAAACCATCTCGCTTAATATCTGCGCGAAATTCGTGCCGCCGAGAACCGACACCAGCCGCATCTGGTCGCCGCCGGTTATGAAAACACCGGTAACGCCGTCGAGTAAGGCTTCGGCGTCAGCTTCAAAAACGTCCTGCCGCGAAGTAGCGCGCAATACGCGCGGATGTTTAACGCCGAGATTGCGAAAGGCTTGAACATAAACGTCCGCCGAAAACTCGGGAAAATCCGAAGCTACCGGTACAATTAAAACCTCTGCATTTTCTTCGCCCGCCAGAGAAAGAAATTTTTTCAAGATTCGCCGCTCGTTATATTTATCTTCCGCGCCGCCGATAACCAGAAGATGACCGCCGATTACTTCGCGGTGAATACGATTTGTCATTGATGAATTTTATTATTTCAGGAAAAATTTGTAAAAGACTTGAATCAAGTTAGAGCAAACGCGCCGCAGCGTCAAGAATATGAACCGGAAAAACTTTGCGGAAATTATTAAGCGTAAAAATTTACACTGAATTATTTCCGATCCTGGAGTAAAGTGATAATTAGAATTTTTATTGACTTTGACTTTGGAATTACAGTATAAAAATTCTGTATAAGAAAGCCGTAATTCATTAGAATACAAAGTTCGACAGCTTTCTTTTAACTCAAACGCTTGAAATTATGAGTAATAAAAACCGCACCATTATTGCTTTTTCAATTATCGCCTTTATTGCTCTAAATTCGGCTTGCGCTTATTGGAGTGAAAAACTTTATTCAACCGAATCGCCAGCTAACCAAACTAAAGTCGAAATTGTTCAGGAGAATTATCTTATCGAACGTCGTGTATATTTGAACGCTTATCAAAACGAGAAGCAATTTGTAAATCAGAAACTGCTTTACACAGGCGATTGGTTCGACGGTGACTTTAAAAGTCGGTATCCTGATAACTCTTGGAGTTCGGATTCAATCTTGAGAATAGGCAGAAACGCCAAAGATGCAGAAAACATTTTTGGCAGTATTAAAGTTACAAACAACTCGGCTAACCGAATAAGCTATCTGCTAATCGAAACTACCGATAACAAAATTGTATTGTTTGACGTAGAACCAAACGCTTCTATCGATTTGCGTTTTCCTTTTATTTGGTGGCTTTCGTGTCAGGGTGAGTTTGCAGAATCAAAAGAACGCTTTGGAAGCAAAGCCACAATGCCAGAGGGAAAGAAAGCAAATCAATTTGAAATTACATTAAAAGACGGAGTAAATATAACAAGTCCGCAAGTCGAGTTAGGCAAAGACGATTGTTGTGCGCCCGACAGAGATAGTTTTGACCGTGAAAACGATTTCTTCTAATCACGGGCTGTCGAACAAATCATTGGACGTGAGCGCGAGACAGCTATTTTCTTAAAAACGTCCTACGTTAAACTCAGAATTGCGTGTAGCTGGTTTCGCCCCGTGTCAACTGTGCCGTTAGACTAAATCGTTTGAAAAAATAAAAGCTAAAGTTTCTGAACGAGTTTTTTATCCTTTACACCGCAGCCGCAATCAGAGCCGCACGACTGTTTGGGCGAAAATGATTTTACTTTTTGCCAGACAATTTTGCCGACGTAAAGACTGGCAAACAAAACGATAAAACCAGTAATGATATTTTGAATTTCCATAATTTTATCTGCAGCAATCGCCGCAAGTTTTGCCGCGTAATGCTAACCGACTAATTATCCGAAACCTAAAAATTTTCCGCCCTGATACGTTAAAAACGCCGCCAAATACGCTAAACCGGTCATATAACCGACCATAAAAAGCGCCCACGCCCACGAATTGGTTTCGCGTCGGACGACGGCGACCGTTGACATACACTGCATCGCCAGAACAAAAAAGACCATTAATGTCAGTGCGGTCAAAGGCGTCCAGGCAGGAGTTCCGTCGTCTCGCTCTGCTTCTTTAACAGCCTGAATTAAAGTTTCGTTTTCAGCGTCGGCGTCTTTCCCGACGTTGTAAATAATGCTTAGAGTCGAAACAAGAACTTCGCGCGCCGCGAACGAAGCGATTAAAGCGACGCCAATTTTCCAGTCAAAACCGAGCGGGCGAATGACGGGTTCAATGGCGTGTCCCAGCATTCCGGCGTAGCTGTTTTGAATTTGCGCTCCTTCCTGAACGATTTCCGGGTTCAGATTTGAAGTTTCAGATTGTTCCTGGTTTTGGACAATCGACGCTGAACTTTTAACATCAGCGCTTCGCGGAAAATAAGTCAATGCCCAGAGCAAAATCGAAATCGCCAAAATTACCGTACCGGCGCGTTTTAAAAATAAACCGGCGCGAACGAACATATTTTGAAAAACAGCGCGGAAATTTGGCAGGCGATACGGCGGCAATTCCATTACGAAGGGCGGCGGCGGCGACTTTAAAAGAGTGCGTTTCAGGATAAAAGCAACTCCGACCGCCACGACAATTCCGAGCGCATACATCGCCAAGACCAAAATTGCACCGAGCGAAATGAAGCCAAAAACGGTTTGACCTGCGAAAAACGTCGCAATCATCAACGTATAAACCGGCAGACGCGCCGAACAACTCATAAACGGAGCAATAAGTATCGTCGCCAGTCTGTCTTTAGGATTTTCAATAGTGCGCGCTGCCATAATGCCTGGAATCGCGCAGGCGAAACTCGACATCAGCGGCAGAAACGCTTTGCCGTGCAGCCCGACGCGGCTCATCAGTTTGTCGAGCAAAAAAGCTGCGCGCGCCATATAACCCGTATCTTCGAGAATCGAAATAAACAAAAACAGCAGCAGGATTTGAGGCAGAAAGACCAGTACGCCGCCGACTCCCGCAATTACGCCGTCAACAATCAAATCGGTCAAAATGCCTTCGGACATTTGTGCGTGTAAAAAATTGCCGAGCGAGCCGAAACCTTGTTCCAGCAAATCCATCGGCAAACTCGCCCACGAAAAAATCGTCTGGAAAACGAGCAGCAAAATTCCAATTAAAATCACGAGACCGAAAAATTTGTGCGTTAAAATGCGGTCAATTTTTTCAGAAATGCTTCTCTCCTGTGTGTCTTTCGGTTTGACTGTCTCCTGATAAACGTCGGAAATAAAATTATAGCGCGCGAAAATCGGGCGGTTAACTTTGGCGTCGTCCGTTAAACTCAAGTGAATTACATCATCGAAACCAGTCTCCGATAGCCATGCCGGATGAGGAATTTGTGCGGTGTCAACAGCTTTTAATACAACTTCGGCAAGCTTTCTGGTACCAATTTTGTGTTTGGCGTTGATACTAACGACAGGAACTCGCAGTAGCGAGGCAAGTTTTTTCGTGTCTATTTCAATACTTTGTTTTTCTGCCGCGTCAATCATTGTCAATGCAATAACAACGGGAATTTCAAAAACAGCAGCAGGATTTGAGGCAGAAAGACCAGTACGCCGCCGACTCCCGCAATTACGCCGTCAACAATCAAATCGGTCAAAATGCCTTCGGACATTTGTGCGTGTAAAAAATTGCCGAGCGAGCCGAAACCTTGTTCCAGCAAATCCATCGGCAAACTCGCCCACGAAAAAATCGTCTGGAAAACGAGCAGCAAAATTCCAATTAAAATCACGAGACCGAAAAATTTGTGCGTTAAAATGCGGTCAATTTTTTCAGAAATGCTTCTCTCCTGTGTGTCTTTCGGTTTGACTGTCTCCTGATAAACGTCGGAAATAAAATTATAGCGCGCGAAAATCGGGCGGTTAACTTTGGCGTCGTCCGTTAAACTCAAGTGAATTACATCATCGAAACCAGTCTCCGATAGCCATGCCGGATGAGGAATTTGTGCGGTGTCAACAGCTTTTAATACAACTTCGGCAAGCTTTCTGGTACCAATTTTGTGTTTGGCGTTGATACTAACGACAGGAACTCGCAGTAGCGAGGCAAGTTTTTTCGTGTCTATTTCAATACTTTGTTTTTCTGCCGCGTCAATCATTGTCAATGCAATAACAACGGGAATTTTATATTCGAGAAGCTGGGTTACGAGATACAGATTTCGTTCGAGATTGGTCGCGTCAACGACTGCAATGATGATATCGGGTTTTTGCAAACCGGCAATTTTCCCCGTCAAAACATCACGCGCGATTTGCTCGTCCAGAGAAGTTGCATCGAGACTGTAAAGACCCGGAATGTCTATTAAATGCAAGTTTTTTTTTCCGCTGTCCAAACGCCAGAAACCTTCTTTTCGCTCGACCGTTACACCCGGATAATTGGCGACCTTTTGCCGCATACCGGTCAAAGCGTTAAAAAGCGTGGTCTTTCCGGCGTTAGGATTTCCCGCCAGAGCAACCGTAATATGCTGGGTGTTGAGCGTCTTGGTCGGAGGTTTTACTGCGGTTGTGGTTTTCACTAATTTTTACTACTACAGCTCGACTTCGATTGTTTGCGCTTCACTTTTTCGCATCGCCAAATTATAGCCGCGAACACGAATTTCCAACGGGTCTCCGAACGGTGCACTCTTTACGACTCTGATGGAAACGCCCGGAACGACGCCCATTTCCATCAGACGTTTTGTTATCGGACTATTTCCGTTGAATGCTAAAACCCTTGCGCTTTGACCAATCGGTATATTCGTCAGTTTCATAATTTCTGTTGAGATTCGTAAAATTATTTTCGAGATTTAATTGTAACTTAATTGAAATTCGCTTTCAATTTCAACAAACGTTTATTCAATAGTTTTGAAAACAATAAATCGTTTGAAAATTATTTAGGTGAAATTTTTGTTTCGGAAATCAGGTCGGCTTGATAATTTCCGACGGTTAAGCGAAGCGGCAAACGCTTCTCGTCGTTGCCGAGCCACAGGCGCAAACCTAATTGGTCTATCTCAGGATTTCCGGTCGAAATTGAAATTAACTGCGCTGATATTTTCTCGCCTTTCAAATTAATAATTTCGGCATTAGACGGACGCAGCGTGAAAACAAAGGCTTGCGAACCTAAAAAGACGGCAACGCGTGTATCATTGACCGGATTATTCGGGTCTTTGCTCGGTTTCAAGTTAAAAGAGCGAATAGCGTAAGCCAGTGACAAAATGCTGTGCGTGCCAACAGGAATTTCTACCGAGTTTGCGCCGTTGAAAATTACAGAACTGCTTTTCTGGTCGAACTGTGCGATTTGATTATACGTATTAAAAGCTCCGGTGAATTTTAATTCGATCCGTTGCGGCGTGAGCGAATCGGGATTAACCTGCGCGTGAATTCCGTCGTTTAAGTTAAAAAGGGGATTTCCGGCTTGAGTTTCGGTTGCCGTCGCAGTTAATAAAAGGCTATCTTGTCCTGAAAACTGCTTGCGTTCTTTAGCCTGCAGCGTTACATTGCCAAGATACTTGCCCAGCATAGACACTTGGTATTCCAAAGTTTCGCCGAGTGCAAAAGGCAAATCGGCTGATAGCGGTTCGTTTTCGATATATGGCTTCGGCGTCACAATCGGTTTCGGTGTTTTTTGCGGTTGTATCACTACTGCCATCGGTGTCGTAACAGGTGCAATTTCCGGTTCAACCGTTTGCAGACTTGCTAGTTCGGCGCGGAAATCACCTTTTGCGGTTTTGAAACGAAATAAAACCGGAATACGCGCTTCGTCTGCGCTGAAATTGATGCGTAAATCCGTTATTCCGTTATCAATCAGATAATGACTCAGAACGATTGAGACGCTTGTATCGAACTCACCCGCACCGGTTCTAACTCGCTCGCCAACGGTGTTTTGCAAACTAATGTCATAATTTTTTTCGTTTTCCTGAAAAGAAAAAGTTCCAACGCCGCCCGCCTTTCGCACTTGATAGATAAGTGTCAGCAAATCGTTGGTCGCCGTCGGATTTACCAAATAATTATAGACGGTTTCTCTGGGCAAAACTCCCGCATTTGAAATTTTCCTGATGTAGAGCGGCAAAGAGGTTGCAGGCGAAGCATAAGTTGTGCGCGCCTCGTCTAAAAAATAAAAAGCCGAACTGGTCAAATCCATCGTCTTTATTTTCGAGCGCAACTCGACGGCGTCTTTTTCGCCCAACTTACCGCGCGAGACAGCGTAAATTTCCGCATAGGCAGCATTGTTAATTTTATTAAAAGAAATGTTGTAAGTCAGTTTTTCCCCGACGCGAAACGGTATCGTCGTCGGGAGATGATTTTGCCTACTGATAACGTTTTGCGCCGATGAGGCAGGGTGCAAGACTAAAAAAGTTACGACAATAGATGCACAAGACAAAAAAACCACAAAAACAAGGCGCAGGTTGAGGCTTAAAAACGCAAAAAGCTTTTCCGGTCTGATATTTGAATCTTTTAAGCTGAGCATTAAAAATCTTTCTTAAAACTAATTTCTTCTAAAATTTTCGACACTGCGCTAATTTTGTCTTTCGCCTGTAAAATCGGACGTCCGATGACAAGAAAATCAGAACCGGCTTTAAGGGCTTTGACCGCAGTCATTACACGCTTTTGGTCTTCATAAGTTTCAAATTGGTCTTTATTTCCTGGTCTTCGTTCTTCAGTTTTTGCCGCCTGACTTCTTATTCCGGGCGTAACGATTAAAAATTTTTCGTTTTTGACATTTTTTCTAATCGCGGCGACTTCGTGCGGCGAGGCGACTACGCCGTCTAAGCCGCATTTTGCCGAAAGCCGCGCCAGATTTACAACCTGTGTATTAGAGGGGTTTTCAATTCCTACTTCACGCAAAGTTTCTTCGTTTGAGCTTGTCAAAACGGTTACTCCGATTATTTTCGGTTTGGTTAGATTTTCTTTCGCGCAAACTTCGCTCACGGCTTCGACGGCTCTACGCATCATTTCGCCACCGCCGAGCGCGTGGACATTAAACATCCAAACACCCATTCTCGCAACTTCGATTGACGCTTTCGCCACCGTAGTCGGTATATCGTGGAATTTCAAGTCGAGAAAAATTTTGACGCCCGATTCCACAACCTCACGCACGAAAGATGCGCCTGCCGCCGAAAAAAGTTGCAAGCCGATTTTGAAAGCGCCGACATTTTCGCGCAATTCATTGATGATTTCCCGCGCTTCGGCGGCAGTTTCCACGTCCAGCGCAACGATTATCGGATTTTTGTTCACGGTTTTATTCGATAACTTTGTAAATCTGCTCGCGGAAAAATCTGTTCAAGCGCGGTGAGCCGCCCGACATTAAATTCTTTTTTGTTTTTTTGAAATGAAGAAACGGCAGAGCGATTTGCACATTCGTCGGTTTTTTGCCGCTCAAGTATTCGAGACATTGCGCGCCCGCTTCCCTTTTTTCTGAAATCGTCTTTAAGGTTATTTTCTCGTTCTCGCTCTCGTTCCAAATTTTATAAATTACGCTTTGCATAAACCACGCATCTGAAAAATTGGAATCAAGTGAAGCGGAATTTTGGAAAAACTGCAAAGCAGCGTCAAATCGCTCAAGTTGAAAATAAACGCAGCCGATTAAATAGTTCAATTCGGGAAGGTTGACGTTACTCAAAGATTGTTTAAATGCGACGAGGGCTTCAGTCCAATTTTCCTCGAATGCCGCCATCATTCCCCAGACAAAGTGAACGAAAACTAAAGTTTTTTCATTGTTTGCCAAAACGCTCAAAAATTTTCTAGCCTTTTCCGTTTCACCCGCATCTGCATAAATTGCGCCAAGCAATAACAGTATTTTTTCATTTTCCGGCGCGAGTTCAAACGCTTTTTCAAGATAAAATTTCGATTCTTCAAATTTGTCCGCACGGTAAAAATTTTCGGCAATAAAAACCAGCAGAGGAACATTTTGCGCCGAAAGCAGCGCGGCGCGTTCGAGCATTTGAAAGGCTTGCCTTTCTTCTTTTTGCTCAAGCAGTCGAACTCCTTCTTTCAAAAGATGTATAAAAAGCTGTGCATTCGGCTTATCGTGGTGTAGTAGAACATCTTTTAAAAAACGTTTCTGTTTGTCAGCAAACTCAAACTTTTCAACTTTTTGGAGATAATCATCGTTGTGCTTTTTATTAATTTCGTCGGCAATCTGCGGGTTAAACTTTTTTAATGCATCGGAGAACTCACGGATAAATTTTTGGTCTTTTTTGAGTTCTTTAGCTTCGCGGGCAAAAAACGCGGTCATCATACCGATTTTTTCAATCGCCTGCGCCAGTTGTAGTTCGAGCAGCGAAACTCTTTCAAGCAAATGGTCTTCGTAATAAGACGGAATAATTCCCTCATCGTGACGAATCGAAGCCGGAAATACGACGAGCATCAAGCGCGTCCCGCAGGCGTGACAATTTTTTTCACCCGCTTGATTTGCAGCTCGGCATTTCTGACAATAATGTGAAATCGTCTTCAATTTTCAGTTAATCCAAGTCCAAGGGATTCTTAAACGGTTTTCCAATATCACCTTCTGCTCGCTTTTTCGCTTCCTGAAATTTTTCTTCCAGAATCCGCGAGCGGTCTTTTTGCGCCTGACTTTCCTGAACGAAAAGCTGTTCGCGCAAGTTTTTCTGTTTGTCGAGTTCGCCCTTTAAATCTTCAAACGTGCCGTGTGTCTTGGTTTTTTCTTCCGATGCGAGAAGCGCGCCAGTGACAGCGTCTATCGTCAAAGTCATTTCGCAGCAAGGGCAAATTACACTAAATTTATCCATAACGATTTTTATTATAACTTATGTTGTAAAGTTTTCGGATACCTAAAGTTAGTTATGGAAAGTTTTAATTTATTGAGAATTCCATTCACAATAAAATCCAATTGATTATTGCAATTGTATAAAATGACCGAAATTTTGTGAAAACTATATGTACTTCCTGCAATTATACTTCGAGTTTTGTTTGAAGATTATTTTTAACGTTCTGCCATTCCGTATCGAGAATGCTGTAATAAACCGTATCACGAATTCGTCCCGATTCGGTAATTGTATGGCGGCGCAAAATGCCTTCTTCCCGCGCGCCGAGACGTTTGATTGCGTTTCTGGATTTTTCATTTAACACGTCGGTTTTTAGTTCGACGCGAATGCAGTTCCAGGTCTCAAAGGCGTGGGAGAGCATCAACAATTTCGCTTCGGTATTGATTTGCGTCCTTTGCCATTGCGGATTTATCCACGTCCAGCCAATTTCCGCCCGGCGACTTTGAACATTAATATTTCCAAAACGAGTCGAGCCGATAATGTTACCGGAAGATTTCTCGACAGTTACAAACGGCAAAGAAATTTTTCGCTTGAACTCATCGAGCGCGGTTTCGACATACCGCCACATATCTTCTTTATTCCTTACAATTGCTGCCGTCCAGAGCCAGAGCGATTCGTCAAGCCCGACTTCAGTCAAACTATCAAAATGTTCCAGACGCAAAGGTTCGAGGCGCACGAATTTGCCTTCTAAAATTAACGGTTTGATTTTCATAAACAAGTTTTAGCCACGCGCTTACACGAATTTTTATTTTTTTATTCGTTTAAAGGCGTGGCTAATTTGTTTTGTTGTCAATTAAATGTCGTAATACATCGAAAACTCAAGCGGATGCGGGCGCAGTCGAAGCGGTTTTATTTCCTTTTCGCGTTTGTAGTTTATCCAACGTTCGATGATGTCGGTTGTAAAAACATCACCTTTGAGTAGAAATTCGTGGTCGTTTTCAAGTTCTGTCAAAGCTTCGTCCAATGTTCCCGGAAGATTCGGAACGTTCTTTAATTCTTCGGGCGACAAATCGTAAATGTCTTTGTCGAGAGGCTCGCCCGGGTCAATGCGGTTCTGCACGCCGTCGAGTCCAGCCATCATCAGCGCGGCAAATGTGATATACGGGTTGCACGCCGGGTCGGGCGGGCGAAATTCAAGACGTTTGGCTTTCGGTGATTGAGAAAACATCGGAATTCTTACGGCGGCTGAACGATTCCGAGCCGAATAAGCAAGATTTACGGGCGCTTCAAAACCCGGAACGAGCCGTTTATAACTGTTTGTCGTCGGCGCGGCGAAGGCAACGAGCGCGGGCGCGTGTTTAAGAAGACCGCCGATGTAAAATTTTGCCATTTCTGACAATCCGGCATATTGGTCACCGCCGAACAATGGATATCCGTCTTTCCAAAGCGACTGGTGGACGTGCATTCCCGAACCGTTGTCGCCGTAAAGCGGCTTTGGCATAAAAGTCGCGGTTTTGCCGTGTGCGTAAGCCGTGTTTTTGACGACATATTTGAAAAGCATCAAGTTGTCAGCCGTGTGCAGAAGATTGGAAAACCGAAAATCAATTTCGCATTGTCCGGCAGTGGCAACTTCGTGGTGATGACATTCAACGACAATGCCGCATTCGGCTAAAACGAGCGAGATGGCATTACGCAAATCAATCAAGGTATCGGCGGGCGAAACCGGAACATATCCTTCTTTCGGTCGAATGTGATTGCCGAAGTTCGGTTGATTTTCGTTTCCGTTGCGCCCCGTATTCCAATGCCCTTCTTCGGAATTTATCGAATATCTCGCGCCTTGCGGGTCGTTTTGATAAAAAACTTCGTCGAAAACGAAGAATTCGGCTTCCGGTCCGATGTAAATCGTGTCGGCAATACCGGTAAATTTCAGATAACTTTCCGCTCGAATGGCAATCGAACGTGGGTCGAGACCGTAACCTTCTTTTGTAATCGGGTCAACCACGTTAGCAATCAGACACACGGTCGTCTCTTCGGTGAACGGGTCAAGCCAGAAACGCGAAGGGTCAGGCACGAGCAGCATATCCGATTCGTTGATTGCCGCCCAACCTCTCAAACTGGAAGCGTCGAAACCGAAACCTTCTTCAAAAGAATCTTCCGTCAACTGGTCAATCGGGTAAGTTAGGTGATGCCAGGAACCGATTAAATCAGTAAAGCGCACGGAAACAAATTTTGCGCCCTGTTCTGCAACATAGTTCAATACGTTTTTTGAGTTCATTAAATCTCCTGTTGTGCCTTGAGAAAACAAATTAAATTGATTTTGCGAATTTTTTCACAGGCAAATATGGAGCGATTTTACAACAGACACGGACAAGTTCAAAACGCTCTTTTTGATATTTTTTTTTGTGTGTTTTTGTTTGCAGCACCGAAATGCAACCTCAAAACTTGAAACTTCGATTAAATAATTCGTTATAAATACTTCTTAAATACTTCGTGTAAAAAAAGTTGTTGTTCTCAGTTTTGTTTTTTGTTAAATTTCTTATAACTTATAAGTTTTCATCTTACCTGCCGGAAATTTCTATTCGGTACTTATATTTTTGGAGAAACGTATTTGAGCGCAATTATTGAGCAGACTACCGAAACTTACGGCATTGAAAATTGGGGCGCAAATTATTTCGGCGTAAATCGTAAGGGAAATTTGATTGTCCGCGCCGCTGAAAACGATAATCTAACGGCGGACGTTAAAGAAATTATTGATGATTTGAGCAAACGGGGCATTAAAACGCCGGTTCTGCTTCGGTTTCCGCAACTTCTCGCCGGACAAGTTCGCAAACTCCAGAAAGCCTTTAAAAATTCCATACGGGAATTCGACTACCGCGGCGGACATATGTGTGTCTATCCGATGAAGGTCAATCAAAATCGCGCCGTCGTCGAAGAATACCTGCGCGAAGGCAAACGTTACAATTTCGGTTTGGAAGCCGGTTCCAAAGCGGAACTTTACGCCGCGCTTGCGCTTGAACAATCGCCTGATAGCTTGCTTGTTTTAAACGGCTTTAAGGACAGGGATTTTATTCGTCTCGCGTTTGCCGGCGCACAGGCGGGGAAAAACGTCGTTATTGTTATCGAAAAACTGAGCGAGCTTGAAAACACTATAAAACTCGCCGAAGAAGTTACGGCGGAAAATCCCGTAACAGCACTTCCGATGATTGGTTTGCGCGTCAAACTTTACTCGAAAGGTTCGGGAAAGTGGGAAAAGAGCGGCGGCGAAGCAGCCAAGTTCGGTTTGACGACGACGGAGATTTTGGAATGCATTCGCCGTCTGAATGAAGCCGGACGAATTGATATGTTCAAACTTCTGCATTTTCATATCGGCTCGCAGCTCACAGATATAAAGCGCATCAAAAATGCGATGAAGGAAGCGGCGCGCACTTATGCGAAAATCCGTCAGATGCAGATACCGATTCAATTCCTGGATGTCGGCGGCGGAATGGCGGTCGATTATGACGGCTCGCGCACTTCTTACGAATCGTCCGCAAACTACAACGCGCAGGAATTTGCCAACGACGTAATTTACGTTATAAAAACGGTTTGCGATGACGAAGACGTGCCTCATCCGACGATTATACAGGAAAGCGGGCGCTATCTTTCCGCTTATCACGCGCTTTTAGTTACTAACGTGCAGGACGAAATCGAAACCGTCGTTGAAGATTTGACCGAACTTAAGCTCGACGAGGACGACCCGCAAGTGGTCAAAGAGCTTCACGATTTGCGCGAAAGCATCTCGGCAAAAAATTATCGCGAATACTATCACGACGCGCTCGAACAGCGCGAAGAACTTTTTACGATGTTTAACCTCGGCTTGATTTCGCTCGAAGACCGTGGTAAGGGCGAAGTTCTTTTTTGGGATGTCTGCGAGCGCGCCGACGAGTTTGCACAACAGAAAAAGTATGTGGCAGAAGAGTTTGACGAGTTGCGCCGTCTGCTCTGCGCTAAGTATTTAACAAACTTTTCCGTCTTCCGTTCAATGCCGGACAATTGGGCTTTAGAGCAGCTTTTTCCGATTGTTCCAATTCACAAACTCAACAAAAAACCGACAGAATATGCTACATTGTGTGATATTACCTGCGATTCGGACGGAATTGTTGATAAATTCGTTGATTTACACGACGTTAAATCTGTTCTAGAACTGCACAAATTGGAAAAAGGCGAGCCGTATTATCTGGCGATGATGCTCGTCGGCGCATACCAGGAAGTAATGGGAAACAATCACAACTTGTTCGGCGTGCCGCACGAAGCGCACATTCATATTGGCGAAGACGGTTATATTATAAAAAAAGTTATACAAGGCGGAACAATCGGTGATTCTTTATCGGTTGTGCGGTACGACGCCGCGCAACTGCACGACCAGTTTAGGCGCAACGTGATGCAGCAAATAAAGGAAGGCGAACTTTCCGTAAAAGAAGGCGATAAACTAATCGAATTCTACGAAAAACAGGTTGACGGTTACACATATCTTTCGCCGAACGGAAGCGAGTAGAAAATTACGAATTTCAAATTAGGAATTAAAGAGGATCATTCCGTTCATTCATAATTTGAAATTCTTAATTAAATTTAATTTATGCAAACCGAAATTAAATGCTCAAAATGCGAAGGCATAATGTTACAGGGATTTATTTTAGACCGCAGTTACGGCGGAAAATATCAGCAAACCTGGGTTGAGGGTCAGCCTGAAAAATCTGTCTGGACAGTGCTTAAAACATCGGGCAGAACAACTTTTAATGTTCAAGTGTTTCGCTGCGTTGTGTGTAGTTATTTAGAATTTTACACGACCGAAGAAGTTGATGTTAAGTAATATAGAGTTTTATTTTAAGAAAGTTTATTTGGAGAAAGTATGGCTACTCAAAAGAAATCGAAGGCTTCAAAATTTTTAACCGTTCCGACCAGACCGATTCCGGTTGACCGCGACCGTTCGGTTGCAGGACTTCTGGAGAAGATGGAAGGCGCGGGTTTTGGAGCAAAACAGCTTGCCGAAGCGCATCGCATCTGGCTAGATATGCTCGATGATAACGCGACTATTTACCTATGCGGTTCCGGAAATTTGATTCCTTCTGGTATGCGCCGTCTGCTGGCGTATGTTATCAAAAATCGCTTTGTCGATGTTTTGGTGTTATCCGGCACGGTTTTGTTTCACGATATTCACGAAATTCTCGGTCGTAATCATTATCAAGCGCATCCTTCGATGGGTGACGACGAACTGGAAGCGTCTGAGGTTATGCGAATGGGCGACTTGCTTGCCAATCAGGAAGAATACCGCGAAGCCGATGAATGGATTGGCAGTGTTATCAATCAATTGGAGCTTTCGCGTTCGTATTCAATCCGCGAGTTTCTCCATCTTCTAGGACGCGAACTAGCTGAAATCGCTCACGAAGACGGCATTTTGACGGCGGCTTTTAAATCGCGCGTTCCTGTTTATTGCCCCGATTTACTACAGAGTCAGCTTTCAATAGGCATAGCGCGTGCTCGGTTTGAAAAGAAAGTTCAGTTTAATTTCGACATCACGCAGGACACGATGGAAATGATGACGATTTCGCAAAAAACGCGCAATTCCGGCATTATCACTTTGGGAAGCATTTGCAGCCAAAGTATGGTTAATATGGCAGAAGTTTCATCGTACATTACCAGAACGACGCCGCGCGGTCATAAATACGCCGTTTCAATTACGACCGATTCCGTGCCGCTCGATGTCAGAACTCCTTCAATCGGCGGCAACCACACGCAGCTTTTCGGCAAACTTCTGAAAAACGCAACCACTTCTTACGTTGCCTGCGACCCGTCAATCGCCTTGCCGCTGCTGGTAACCGCGCTGTCGCAAACCGCTGCCAAATTTATGAAAGGCAGAAAACGTCCGAGTTTTACATTTTCAGGAAAAGAATTGGGAGTTGATATTCCCTAACATTCAACATTTATCATTTAACATTTACCAGTAATTCCAATCGATAAATGTTAAATGATGAATGATAAATGAAATATGTCTTACTCAGCCAATCTTCCAATAAATTTCGGTGGCATTGATGAAGCGGAATATTCTTCTTTCGAGGCGGCTCGCGTTCTGGTTCTGCCGGTTTCTTATGAAGGTACGGTTTCTTACGGCGCGGGAACGGGTGCCGGCGCGATGGCAATTATTAACGCTTCGCGCAACATGGAACTTTACGACGAGGAAACCGACGCCGAAGTTTATAAAATCGGTATTCACACGCTTGAAGAATTTGCGCCGCGCCATACGCCCGAAGCGATGATGGATGGTTTGTTTGAACGCTCGAAGGAAATTCTCAAAGTCGAAAAATTCCTTTGTATGCTCGGCGGCGAACACTCGCTCAGCGCGCCGGTCATTCGCGCTCACGCTGAAAAATTTCACAACCTTTCGATTCTGCAAATTGACGCGCACGCCGACCTTCGTGACGAATACGACGGAACGCTGCACTCGCACGCTTCGATTATGGCGCGCGTCGTCAAAGATTTGCGAATCCCGTCGGTTCAAGTCGGCATTCGTTCGATTTCGGCGGAAGAAGCGCGCTCGCTCGATTCGGGATTGCCCACGAAAATCTTTTGGGCGAAAGATATTGTCGGACGAACAGATTGGATTGACGAGGCAATAAATTCTTTAACCGAAAACGTTTATCTGACAATTGATATTGACGGACTCGACCCGAGTTTAGTTTCCACTACCGGAACTCCCGAACCGGGCGGTCTCGGTTGGTATGAAGTCTTAACTTTAATTCGCAAACTGGCGGAAAAACGTCGCGTCGTCGGAATGGATTTGGTCGAATTTTCAAAAACAGAAAATTCTGATGCTCCCGCTTTTCTCTGCGCCAAACTCGTCTATAAATCGCTTGCTTATATTTTTCAAAACGACACGCCAAAAGTTCGCGGAAAATTGAATTAGCTACGAAAAAATTTTGCAAGAAAGCAAAAATCATTATTTGGTTTTTGTATCTTTTCTAGTGAATTCGCGGCTTATCCTTTGGCTACCTTCGCAAATGATGCGGAACGCTTGTTACAACTATATTACGCGAAAACAATAATCTTCCCTTTATTATTAGCGTTGTTTGATTGTGCAGCAGCAGCTGCCACCAAGCGCATGGGACAAATTCAGGAAGCACGACGGTTGTAATCGAATTTTTATGTTGTTCAGATTCGTCATTGATAAATTTAAAGAGTGGCGCGGTTACCGAGCGAAACGGCGAATCAAGTACTTGCAGAGGAATTCCTTCGCCCCACGTTTCCCACTGCTTTTTGAGTTCTACAGTGTTTTGCGGATTTATCTCGACATAAACAGCTGTTACTTTCATCTGACCGTTTTTCCCGCTGATACTTTTTGCGTATTTCAGCGCCGGAAGCACACCGCGATGAATGCCTGAAACCGGAACGATCACCCGATGTCCCATCGTTTCAACGTCGAGCGGCTTTGTTAATTTATCGAGCGATAATTGAGCCGCGACTAATTTGTAATGCCCGTTTATGGCGCGGAACATCAGAACAATCAGCGGGATTAGAACAATAACTGCCCACGCGCCGTGCGTAAATTTCGTTGTGCCGATTACTATCGGCACGGCGAATGTAACGATTGCGCCCAAACTGTTGATGATTATGGAGAAAACCCAGTTGCCGCCTTCGTCGCGTTCAATTGCTTTGAGTCGTTCCTGCCGGTGACTCGCTGCGCTCGGGTCTTCGGTGCGGTGCAATTGTTCGGCTTCTTCCTGCTTGATGATGCGTTCCTTTGCTTCTTCTACCTTTCTCGCTCGCAGCCAGTGAACAATCATTCCCGATTGCGAAAGCGTGAAAGAAAGAAAAACGCCGAGCGCGTAAAGCTGCAGCATCGCCTGTTCGTGTCCGCCGAAGATGACGATGAGAACGATTGAAAGAATGGCAAGGATAACGATGCCGTTTGAATAAACGAGTTTGTCGCCGCGATTGGCAAACTGGCGCGGCAGAAAGCGGTCTGCCGCCAGCAAACTTGCCAATCGCGGAAAATCCGCATATGCGGTGTTCGCCGCTAAAATTAAAATCGCTGCCGTCGCCGCCTGTACAAAATAATAAAAAACGCCCGTGCCGAATGTATGACGGGTCATTAGGGAAACCAAAGTTTCATCCGGCGACGGATGCGCGTTGATTTTATAGGCGAGAAATCCTGTTCCGAGTACCAGAACCCCCATAATTGTCGCCATTCAGGTTAATGTTTTGGCGGCATTTTTCGATTCTGGTGTTTTGAAAGCCGGAATACCGTTTGAGATTGCCTCGACACCTGTCAGAGCCGTGCATCCGGCGGCAAAAGCGCGCATCAGCAGCCAAACGAGCGCGAAGCCCGTCAAACCGCCTTCGGCTATGCCGCCTACCGATTCATCAAAATGAAGTTGGTCGGCTGCCGGTGTCGGTATCACGTCTCCGGTCGTGAAATAATCAAAGAATCCGACGACGACGAGCGCGAGCATTGAAAAAATAAAGAGATAAGTCGGACCGGCGAAGACCGCGCCCGATTCGCGCACGCCGCGTAAATTAACCAGCGTAATTAAAACAACCAGGCTGATACAGGTTGCCACCCGGTGGTCTTGCAAAAACTCGAACCTTGTTCCCTGCACTGCCGACGTAAGAGCCGCGACACCGGCGGAAATTGAAACGGCAACCGTCAGAATGTAATCAACCAAAAGGGACGCGCCCGCCACCAGACCCGGTGTAGTTCCTAAATTATCTTTGGCGACGATATACGCGCCGCCGCCCGACGGATATGCATGAATCGTTTGCCGGTAAGATAAAACAAGAATGCCCAGCAAAACCGTAATGCCGATGACGATTGGCACAAGATAGCTGGTCGCAATCGTTCCCGCCGCGAGCAGAACAAACAGAATCGCTTCGGTCGAATAAGCGACGGATGACAACGGGTCTGATGAAAATACAGCTAAAGCTGTTTTATTATTTAACCTTTCGTGCTGCGCCTGCTCGGTCGAAATTGGATTTCCAACCAAGTAACGCTTAAGTGATTTCAACATATTATTTTTTTAAAAGTTATATCCGAGTTCCAGCAGGAAAAAGTGATTGCCTTTATTTGCGTCTGCGTTGCCGACAGAGTAGGCGAAATAAGTCGTTATCTTAGCCGTCGGTTTGTAGCTGAAGCCCGGCGTGAAATATCCATTTGAATGTTTACCTGTGAGCCAATCCGCCGAAATCGTCAGTTTTGAATTTATTGTTTGCTCGACGGCGAATTGTCCGCCGCCGCGAGCCGCTTTCGGCGCAACGACGTTCTTGGAAAAGACAAACGCGCCCGCGGTCAATCGGGTGTTTGTTTTGAAACTTTTGGCGACCGCTGCGTAAGTGTAAGTTCCGAAATTGTAAGACTTGTTTTGCACCGGAATATAGAAATTAGTCCCGGCAAATAGTGTCAGGTCTTTCTTTTTGTTTTGATAGAAACGATATTTAACCGCTGGAACAAGCGTCGTTACGTCTGTTCCGGGACTAAGATTGCCGATTAAATTCAAACCGACTTCCACATTGTTCCCGATTCCGACCACGCCGCGAGGAACGAATGACGAAAATCTCCGCAGAGCCGCTTGATTGTTCGGCTTAAAGCTCGCATCAAGTTCGAGATAAACTTTTCCTTTGTCCAAAACGTCCGCCGACGGAACATTAAATACCGTCTGCTGCGCGCGAGTTTCAATCACCGATAAAAGCAGAAAAATGAAAATTAGTAATTTCATAAATTTAATTTTTGTTTTCTTTTCACCTTATTTTTTCTATCAATTAAATCCAAAAAATGCGCTCCCATTGCTAAAAATATAAAACCTGTCACAATCAAAATCACTTCCCAACCGTTAAAATTTGTTCGGGTAAAAAGCGAAACCGCCGAAAGAATAAAACCGGACAAAATCAAGACAAAACCGCTGACGAGTCCGCCCATTGCACCGACAAAATTTACAAATGAAAAATTTTTAGCTTCATTTGTTTTGACTTTTTTGTTTTCCATAACTGCTACACACATAAATTTTTCTCCAAACAAAAAAGGCGCGAAGCACAAGCGGCAACGCACCTTTTATGGTAAAATTCCCTGTCCTTCCTTTCTTGCCTGCGAGGTTAGCTGACGTGCTGGAAGCAAAGAAGTCTTCCGCGTTTTTCTCAAAAACGTTTAGCCCCAAACGATTGGTTCCCACCCGTGATTTTTTTCACAAGATCTTCGGCGACAAATTATCAAGCAATTAGGTTACAAAAAAAGATATAAAAAAGGCGTGAAGAAGTTATAAAGATTTTATAAAGATTTGTGGATTTGGAATGAAGCGATAGCCACTCCAAGGCTCGGTCAAAAGATATTTTGGTTTGGAAAAATCCTTCTCGATTTTTTTGCGGAGCGAGCCGACGAGAACGCGCAATGCTTCGGGCGATTCGACATAATACGCGCCCCAGATTTTTTTCAGCAAAACAGTGTGCGTCAAAACTTTGTCGGGATTTTAAACTAAAAAGGCGAGCAGGTCGAACTCTTTCGGCGTCAGATGAATTTCCTCACCCGCGACCGAAACTTTGTGTGCCGAAAAATCAACGTGAAAATCTCCGGCGTCAACAAACTCGGTTGTTTTTTCCGGCAAATACCGCAAATTCGCGCGCATGCGGGCAAGCAGTTCGTTTGTTCCGAAAGGCTTTGTGACGTAATCGTCCGCCCCCGCGTCCAGAGCTTCGACAATCGTTTTTTCTTCATCGCGCACGGACAAGATAACAATCGGAACTTGCGAAATCTCGCGCAACCGGCGGCATAAGTCCAACCCGCCAACGTTTGGCATCTGCAAATCGGTAACGACCAAATCAGGCTGCCAGTCAAGAAACAATTCAAATGCCGCTTCGCCGTCGCTCGCCGTGCGAACCTCGTAACTGTGCGACGCCAAAATATGCCGCAATACGCGAATTATCTGCGCCTCGTCGTCAACGACTAAAATTTTTTTTCCTGTCTTTCATAAAGCATAGAAAAACGAAAGATTAATAACGAAAGATTAATAACAAAAAAAATTCTTTTAACTTCCCTGTTTTTGTTTTTGACTTGGTTTCTCTGCATCTACCTATGTAATTCCTCTTAAATCTCAATCGGTAAATCGAAAATGAACCGACTTCCTTTTTTTTTGCCGTTTTCAATCCAAATTTCTCCGGCGTGCGCTTCAATTATGCCGCGCACAATTGCCAAACCCATCCCAAAACCTTTCTTACTTTTGTCGCCGCGGTAAAATTTTTGAAAAACCTTTTCACGATCGGTGTCGGCAATGCCTATGCCTTCGTCTTCAACAGAAAATCGGATTTTGCTGCCTATTCGTTCGGCGGCGATTTCAATCGTCGAATCTTCCGGTGAATATTTCGCGGAGTTGTCGAGCAGATTATAAATGACTTCGGCAATCGCTTTCGAATCAACCGAAAGCGGCGGCAAATTTTCTGCCAGGTTGACTTTCAACCAGTATTTCGCCGTTAAACTTCCTGCTCGCTGCACGGCGTTAGAAACAATTTCTTCGACTTCAGCGCGCGTTTTTCGTAAATTGAATTCGCCCGCTTCAATACGTGCAAGTTCGACCATTGATTGGACAAAATCATTAAGGCGGTCGGTTTCTTCATTAATGACTTCGAGTAGTTCACCGCGCCCCTCCGTTTCGAGCGTCAAATGTATAGAGTCTTTTTCTTGTTGCTGTTCGTGTTCTTCGATAAGCATTGTAATCGAGGCTTTTATAGAAGTCAGCGGTGTGCGAAGGTCGTGCGTTACGGCATCGAGCAGCGCAGATTTCAATTTCT
This sequence comes from Acidobacteria bacterium 28-9, assembly GCA_002050355.1. GTDB lineage: Bacteria > Acidobacteriota > Blastocatellia > Pyrinomonadales > Pyrinomonadaceae. Next base: position 43,865 of record MWYY01000058.1, on the reverse strand, counting down.
CGCTTTGTTTGAGCGCTTCGGCTTGGCTCGCTTTTTCAAAAGCCGTCTGCAATTCGCGGTAAAGGCGCTCGGCTTCCTCGGCGCGCTGACGAGCCTTAGCAGAGAGTTGCCCAGCAGTTACGGCGACGACTAAAAAAACGAAAAGTGCAATCCAGTTTTGCGGTTCGGCAACGCGGAAAGTTCCAACCGGCGGCAGAAAAAAATAATTGAAACAAAGCATCGCCAGAACGGATGCGACCAGCGCAGGCTTACTCGAAAAAACGGCGGCTAGAAATAAAACGAAAAGTAAAAAAATAAGCGCCGCCGTCGTCGGATTAAAATGATTTCCCAGCGCGAGCATTACTGTCGACAAAGTTGCCGTGCCAACGATGGCGAGAGCGTAAGGCAGCAAAATTTTAATATAACCGCGTTTCATTGTTCGTTTATCTTTTATTTTTTCGCAGAAAATGTAAATGATATTTTCAAAATTTTTAACTGATTATTTTGAACTTAAATTATGATTTTCTCGTAACACATTTTTTGTTGCGCGATTTAAACTTAATTTTTCAAACAGTGACGACATAAGGTAAAATTAAGGCTGTCAATTACAAGTTGTAAAAATTAGAAATTTTAGATGTTCAAAAATATGTTATTCAAAGTAAAATTACCGTCTTTTTTTGTTCTCCTTTTATTTGTTTGTTTTTTTAACGGATGTAAAACAAACTTTCTGCCTGTTCAAGACACTTCTTCTACCGCTCAAAATCAATCGTCTTCTTCGGCGCCGCCTGCTCCGATTGTGGTGGACGGCGTTCGTGCGTCTTATTCGGACGTGGTTGAAAAAACTTCTACGGCGGTTGTTCAGATCGACGCCGAACACAAAAACAGAGCAGTGGATTCGATGCAGAAAAACCCTTTTCTTGATGACCCGCAACTGCGTGATTTTTTTAGAAATATGCCGCAGCAACCTCAACAGCAGCGTCCGCAACTTCAGCGCGGCGTCGGTTCGGGCGTAATCATCAGCGCAGACGGAACGATTCTGACAAATTTTCACGTTGTTGAGGGTTCGGAGAAAATTGTCGTTACCATGAACAACAACGACAGTTTTCCAGCGAAAATCATCGGCTCCGACCAGGCGTCGGATTTGGCGGTTTTGAAAATTGAAGGGGGAAATCTTCCTTTTTTAAATTTGGGCAATTCCGACAACGTTCGCATCGGTGACATCGTTTTGGCAATCGGCAACCCGCTCGGAATCGGTCAAACCGTTACAGCCGGAATTATTTCCGCTAAAGGTCGGCGCACGGGTTTAAGCGATGGCGGCAGCTTTGAAGATTTTCTGCAAACCGATGCGCCGATAAATCAGGGAAACTCCGGCGGCGCGCTGGTTAATTTAAATGGCGAGCTTATCGGCATTAATTCGCAGATTTTATCTAATTCGCAAGGCGGCGGAAATATCGGCATCGGTTTTTCGATTCCCTCTAATATGGCAAAATCCGTTATGGAACAGCTCGTCGAAAACGGACAAGTCCGGCGCGGAATGCTCGGCGTCGGAATTCAGCCGATTACCGAAGCTCTCGCCGAAAACTTTAATGTTAAAGATAAAAAGGGCGTCCTCATCAATGATGTCAAAAAAGGCAGCGCGGCTGAAAAAGCCGGAATCAAGCGAGATGATGTTATCGTTGCAATAAATGGTGAAAAGATTGAAGACCCGAATACGCTTCGCAATAAGGTTGCAGGAACGCTTCCCGGCACTGAAATAAAAGTGACGGTTTTGCGCGACGGTGAAAATAAGGAATTTACCGTAAAGCTCGATGAACTTGAAACCTATAAAGCGCAAAAAAGTGAATCTAACGAAGAAAAAAATGATACGGACAATTCATCGGAAAACGGCAAACTCGATCTTTCCCTGCAGCCCGCAACGCCGGAAATTCTAAAACAATTGGGAGTTCCGACGGATACAAAAGGTTTAGTTGTAACGGAGGTTGACCCGAATGGCGCGGCAGCGGCAGAAGGCATCAGTCGCGGCGATGTTATTTTGGAAATCAACCGAAATCCCGTCGCTACAATTGAAGACGTGCAGTCCGCTCTTGAAAAATCGGATGATAGACCTGTTTTACTTCTGCTAAATCGTAGAGGTCAAACTATTTATTTAACGATTGCGCCGGGCAAATAACAAGCTAAATTTGACCTTGGCAATTATCGAAAAACTTTCGATAATTGCCAAATTTTTTTGTTTTATTTATGACTCTGTGATACAAACACTGATATGTGGAGCAAAATATATCTAGTTGCCTTGGCAATCGCGTTGTTAGTTATAACTTCTCTGAGTTTTTATTCCTACAACTGGTTAACCAGCATTGACGCGCCGGTAAATGTTGTTCAAAACTATGAATACTATTCGAATTTGGCTTGGTTGTTTCTCTGGCTTTCCTCGATACTTCTGCTGGTTTTAGCAAATGTTTTGTATTGGAGAGTTCAACAATCGTGGGCTTTATGGACGACATTTTTGTATTTTGCAATTTTTATAATCCTTCAAACATTTTGGTTTGACGAGGCGTTTTCGTCCTTTAAGAATCGTGGCGGTCTCGGCAGTGAAAGTTTTTCGGTTGGACCGTTTTTCGGCGTAATTTGTGTCGTTATCGGAGCAATTATTATTTTCTTCGACCAATTTCTTGTAAGTCGTCTGCACAAGAAAATGTTCGGCATAACGCCCGAACAAGTCGAATTGCCAAGCGAGGACGTTCTCTAAAATCAACGCGAAAATAAATAAAAAAGATGATACGCGCGAAGCAAATTTTCATTTTCACGATTTGCGCCGCGAAATGGCATCCGAGCTTATACGGCGAAATGTTAATCCGCTAATCATACAGGATTTGTTCGCGCATTCGGATTTGGCAATAACTAAAATTTACGCGCAGTCGGATTTGGAAGGAATGTTTGAGGCGGTAAATTCTCTGGACGAAAAAGTGCAGGAATCAAACGGGGTGAACTGAGGGGGAAATGGCTGCAAAAACCGGAGCTGCGCCGCCGGATTGCAACCATCTTTTTATTTTATTTATTAAAAGGCGTCGGAACGGCGAGATTCGAACTCACGACCTCTTCCACCCCAAGGAAGCGCGCTACCAGGCTGCGCTACGTTCCGTTACGGATTTATTCAGCTTAGAAATGAATTGAATTTTTGTCAAACTCGATAATTTCTTTGCTGACTGCTCTGGTCTTCGGAATTTTTCGTCTTTAACATTTCCCTGAGTTCGAGCAGTTGCGCGGCAAGATGTGTTAAAGCCTCACGTCGATCTTCGTTCATTTCGATAGGTTTACTTTCCTGAAAATCTTCAATATCTTCAAACTCCAAGACGCCTTCTGCTTTAACCGATTCTCCTCCAACGAACTGTTCTTCTTGCGTGTCGGGCATCTTAACTTCTTTTATAAAACTTTCTTTCGGCACCGATTCGGAATGAACGATTTTCAAGCGATTTGATTCGCGCAATTCGGTTTGCAGTTTTTTCTTCGCCCCGGCGATTGTATAAAGGTCTTCATAAAGAAGTTCTTTAACGCGCAGGGCAATTTCGACATCGCGTCGCCGGTAACTTCTCTGACCGGAACGATTTTTTTGCGGTGAAAGCATCGGAAACTCGGTTTCCCAATAGCGTAAAACGTGCGCCTGCACGCCAACTAAATCACATACTTCACCAATTTTAAAGAATATTTTTTCCGGTATTGCAGTTGCAAATTGTCCCATTTGAACCTCTGATATGTTAATGTTTTTTATAAATTCTGCCGCCGTTATTGTATGTATTTAATAAATTTGTGTCAATGAATTTTTTATGAAATCCGAATTCGAGTTAATTCAATACATTAAAAGCAAGTCGTTAGCACTCAGTTGTCAGCCGTCAGCAGTCAGAATTGGGATTGGCGACGATTGCGCGGTAATTCCAAAAAACGAAAGAACCGACCTAGTAATTACAACTGATTTGCTGATTGAAGACGTTGATTTTCGGGCTGATTGGACAACTCCTGAATTCTTGGGACATAAAGCGTTAGCCGTTTCGCTCTCTGATGTCGCGGCGATGGGCGCAAAACCTGTATGGGCGTTGGTTTCAATCGGCATTCCCGAAAAGGCTTGGAAAACTGATTTTGTCGAGAGATTTTATGACGGCTGGTTTGATCTGGCGAAAAAATACAATGTCGAATTAATCGGCGGCGACGTTTCTCGAACAACGGATAAAATTGTAGTTGATTCAATTGTTGCGGGAGAAGTAAAAAAAGGAAAAGCCATTTTGCGTTCAGGCGCGCAACCCGATGATTTAATTTATGTTACGGGCGAACTCGGCGGCGCGGCGTGCGGATTAAAACTTTTGGAAAGCGGCGAAAGATTTGAAAAAACCGAACACAAAAACTTGCTTTTGCGCCAGTTACAACCGAACCCGCAAACAAAAATCGGACAAGTTTTAGGCGTAAAAAACCTGGCGACCGCGATGATTGATTTAAGCGACGGTCTTTCGAGCGATTTGGCACATCTTTGCCAAGCAAGCAAAGTCGGCGCAAAAATCTTTGCCGGTAAAATTCCCTTTCATAAAAATCTGATTTCACTATCAAAATCAGAAAAAGAAAAATTTTCACACGCTTTCGACGGTGGCGAAGATTTTGAACTGTTGTTTACGGCAAATCCAGAAAATAATTTCTACCTCGAAAAAGAATTAAAAAATCATTCCTTTACTCTCATCGGAGAAGTAACGACAAATGTTGAAACCGTTGAGCTTGTTTCAGGAAATGAATCAACGATTTTACAGCCAAAAGGCTTTCGACATTTTTGAGCAAATTTTCAATCCAATAAAATTTTTCACAAAACAAGTGTTCAGCTAAACGAAAACGATAAAACAGTGGAACGAGTTCAAATCTCGAAACAAAGACGCGAAACTCGTCTGCATTGACATCCAGCCTTACGCGCACACGAAAGCCAAAGAACGAGCCGACATTTTGAACGTCGGCGGATTTTCCGACCAGGTTTTTAACTTGATTGCGGAATTCGCCCGTAACAATCTGACGGCGGAACATTGGGTTGGTGTGATTGAGAAGGTTGAGATTTAATATAAAAGAGTGGATATTTAAAACAAATATCCACTCTAGGCACTATTCAAAACTCCTATGAAAGCAACAGAAAAATATGACGTAAAGAATGAAGAAGACTTTCAAGAATTGATGGAATCCGTTGACGAAGAATTATGCAAAAAAGGTCTTTTAATTTTTCAAAGACCGTTACACGCTTGGCTCAATATTTCTTCTCGTTTTGGATTAAATCTTGTTGCTCCGCCATTCAAAAAAACTATAACTGAAGGAAGCTACAAAGGCGATGACCTTACTAATAGGATTCGTCAATGGTTTGATAATAAATATGGCGACAAATTAAAATTTGATCCAACTTGGAAGATGGCAATTTTAATTCGTGGTGACGCTTACAGAATGCGGCTTCCACTTATTCTCGGCGCAGTTGTAGCAACATGTTCGATTAAGAATTTTGGCAAATTAAAATCACCGACAATAGGCACAAATAGAAAACTTCCAGAGGTAAATATCCTTAATTTGATTGATGATATTACGAAAGAATATATTAAAAATCTCAAAAATGAAGAATTAAAAAGTATCTTTGACAGTTTCAGACTTGGGAATGATGCTAGATGCGAATTGGAAGCATTGACTGATAATGTTCTGATTCAACAAGCAAAGGGAGATATAGATGCGGCAGTAAGCCACATTTTTACTAATCCGCCTCAATATGGTCTTTCAAAATGGTCATCTTTACAAGCAACCGAAAAAATTATCAAGGCTTATATTGAGGAAAGGAATGATAAATTTCCCTTTGGACATGACTTGAAAATGCTCGCAGAGCAAGCTAAAAATTCCGGGCTTCGTGAAATTCCAGAAATAGTTTTGAGCCTTATTCAATGCCCTGCTGGTGTAAGATACGGTGACCCAAAAGTAAGTTTGGTTGAGTCAATTCAAGCTCATCAAGCCTGCCTAGATATTTGTCTAGGAGTTGCGAAACAAATTTTTACTAATATGAGGTCGAAGGGTGATGTAACCTTAATTCCAAATAAATATTATGTTGGCGGCGACGGAAATCACACAAGATGTATTAGCGTAAAAGGTAACAAAGCAAACATGATGTTTTTTGGAGAAAAACTTCTTGTTGAGTATGTAATTGATAAAAAAGTTTGGGCTGAATACGTTGGCTCGGATATTTTTGCCATTACCCAACCTTTGGAAGAAAGGTATCAAAAAGCATTAAAAGCTAAAGCTGAAAAGAGTGAAGAAGCTATAAGAAAAATAGTTCCTTATAAAAATTGAAATTTTGGCGGATGCCGTCGGGAATATATTGGATTAGAAAGTTCGACTCTTTCCCGCTCAATTAAAATTTACGGGGCGAAATTCTCGGCAATTTCGTCGCCAATTTTTGATTTGTAAGATGTTTTGTTATGCGTTTTTGATTTCGAGTTCGTAAAAGATTTCGTCTTCCGTTATACCGTCCGTCCAGACTTTTTCGGTTTTGTGCGTGAAAACAAATCCATGTTTTTGATTGGCATATTTTGACGAAACATTTGAGGCGCGATGCGAAACGATGATTTTCTCAACCGTCGGTTGCTTTTTCGCCCAATTGATTCTGGTTTGATACATCAACTCCGACAAACCTTTCCCGCGAGCGTGGGGCGCGAGCCACGAACCCCAAAGAAGCGCGGTTTTCCTTGTCGGGTCGTCGCGGTCAACCGAAACGCAAGTCATCCCGATGGGCGTATCGCCCGCGTAAATCAAAAATATCGCGTTGTCTTTCGCTTGCAGACGGCTTCGCCAACCGGCTTCGGTCATTTGTGATTCTTTTTCGTAATTTGAGCCGAAGACAAATGGGTCTGTCTGTAGAGCTTTCAGACGAATTAGAGAAAATTCTCGCCAATCATTTTCCGTTAATTGTTTGATTGAAATGTTCATAAAATCTTTGTTTGCTTAACCAAAATTTTACGCAAACCAGCTCGAAAAGTTGCGCGGTTTAACTTTACGCGAATTTATCGACGATTTAAAAGTGAACAATGAATGAATAAAAACGAAAAACTATTTATAATTCCCTTTCCGTTTTCCGAATTAATTTTGTTAAACTTGGCTAATGATTTTGCCATCTAACGCGGGGTTTGAAATTGAACGGAGGAAGATGAGATGTTGCGAATAAACAATCGGACATTAATAATTTTGTCACTATTACTTGCGTATTCCTGCGGAACACTCTACGCACAAACGATGCGGGAAAGGGCGACGCAAAATGTTTGCAGCGCGGCAGCGGGTTTGTCGGGTGTTTATCGGATTGACCCGAATGACAGCGATAAACTTTATTCGGTTATCGAAGGCGCGTCGAGCAATGTTCCGTACGGCGAACAACAGCAGTTTTTTATGGATTTGGCGGTTCGACTGACACCGCCCGATTTGCTAGCTATCGAGTGTCGCGGAAATCGCATTACGCTCGGTTCTTCTCGCGCTCCGCGGGTTACGTTTCAAGCCGACGGCGTTACGCGCAACGCTCGCGCTCCGGGCGGTCAGATTGTTCGCTCGCGCATCGGGCTTGAGCGAAACAGTTTGATTTTCAATTCGAGCGGCGGCAGTAATGACAATTTGAGTTTTACCTTTACGTCTCTCGAAAACGGTCAGCGTTTGCGGGTAACGCGCCGCATTGCCGCCAAGGAACTTGTCGAGCCGGTTGTTATTCAAACCGTCTATAATAAAATCGCCGATGTCGCGCGCTGGGACATCTATGGCGAAACGCAGGCTGACAGGCAGGTTGCCAGACAGGACAATAGAACCGCTTCACCTTCTGCTGCGACTAGCGCGCGTTCCTCTCGAATCGAGAGCGATGAAGCCGTTACAATCCGTGAAGCATTGGGTCAATGGATTCAGGCGACCAACCGTCGCAACATCGAAAAACAAATGTCGTTTTATATGCCGGAATTAAAGTCTTTTTATCTCGCCCGCAATACTTCGCGCAATTCTGTTCGTGTTGAAAAGATTCGTTTCGCCACAGCTAAATCAATTGATATACGAGCCGAAGAGCCGGAAATTATATTTCAAGGCGGCGGTCGGACGGCGATAATGCGTTTCCGTAAAAAGTATAATGTCGAAGTCAAATCAAAAATCCGTCGCGGCGAAGTCGTTCAGGAATTGAGGTGGCAGCGAACAACCGGCGGCTGGAGAATTTTCAGCGAGCGCGATATAAAAGTTATAAGTTAAAGGCTTAAAAGGGAAAATTGTTTCCGTTTTGGCGTCGCTTTCGTTCTTCCCTGCGTTGGCGGCGATTTTCTCTCAACTCTTGGTCGCTCATTTGCTCGCGCTGGTGGCGGCGTTCTTCCTGGCGGCGAAGTTTTTCATCGCGTTCACCCGACGGGCGACCGGTAAAAATTGATTCGATGTCTGGGACGGGAGGTTCGATGACACGAGTGCGTGTTTCGCCGTTTCGCTGAGATTCGCTGCGGCGCGGAATGGGTTTCGAAGCCGAACGCGAAGTTTCGCTTTGAGCCGGTGCCGGTTTCGGCTTTTCTGTTGTCTCGACTTGCGTTGTCTCTACTTGCACAGAAGGCTCATCGACAGTTTTTTTCTTTTCGACAGTTTCCCTCTTTTCAGGAATTTCCCGCTTTTCGGCGGATGTTTTAACTAAAATTGGTGCGGCTTCGGTTTGCGGAACGTTTTCCGCTGAAGACGAATTAGAAACTTCCGGCATCGGTGTTTCTAAAACTGTTGCGGATTCTTCCGGAATTGTATTCGTTTCTGAAGTTGACTGAACAATCGGAGTTTGATTCGGCTCGTTTGATGAATTCGTCTTGTTAATAAAGTAACCCGCCGACAAACCGACGCAAATTAGCACAGCCGTCAAAGCTGCAACAGGAAACCTTGAGCGCTTTATCGGCGCAGAAACCCTCGTCGCTTCTTCTATAATTGTAGTGGTATGCGGTAAAAATTCCGGAATTGTTAAAGGCGTTTGACGATTCTGATTCGAAATCTCAACTGCCGACAATTTGTCGTTAGCATGCGTTTGCGGAGAGCCGCTTGCCACTTCTGCGGCAAATGCTTCAAGTGCCGGAAAACTTTCGGTTTCCGCGGAAATTGTTACTCCGTTATTGAAAGGAACAGCAGCTAATACTGTTTCTGGTAACTCTTCAGCGTTTTCGGCAGAGGTCACATTAATGGTGTGATCCAATGCCTGCTGCATCGCTTTTGCCGAAACAAAACGTCCGGCGGCATTGAGCGCCAGCGCCGAATTCAGAACATTTGCCACGTCAAGCGGAATTTGGGCGTTGATTTCGTTTGCCATTAGAAGCGGGTCGCGGTTACCGGCAACGATTTCGGAGGCGCGGGCGAGAACATCAATCGGCGGTTTGCCGGTCAAAAGATGATAAATAGTTGCTCCGAGAGCAAAAATGTCGGAGCGAGCGTCTGTTCCCGTGCCTTGAATTTGTTCGAGGGGCGAGTATTTACGCGAATAGCCGAATACGCTTAATTGTGCCTGAGTGTCATCGGAGTTGAGTTTCGCCAATCCGAAATCTAGCAAAACAATATCGCTGCGCGTGGTTATTTTTAAGTTTTGCGGTTTGATATCGCGGTGAATAATCGGCGGCGTCTGCGAATGCAGATAATCGAGCGCGTCGAGCAGACTGGTTGTCCAGCGCAAAACATCCGAGACGGGAAATGCGCCTTTCCGCTTTAAAATCTCGAACAAATCTTCTCCCTCTATGAACTGCATCACCAGAAAATGTCCGTTACTTTCGGTGAAATAATCCGAGACGTGAGGCAAAACCGGATGATGCAGGCTGTTGAGAAGATGCGCCTCGCGCTCGAAAGCGTGACCCAATTCTTCATCTTTATAAAAAGTTTCTTTTATCGCTACGTGACTTCCGAAACGCTGGTCAATGGCACGGTAAACCGCGCCCATTCCGCCTGAGCCGATTTGCCTCTCGATTAAGTAGCGATCCTGTAAAAGTGTTCCGGTTTCAATCATTTTTTTACCAATCAAACAGTCGGCGATTTTGATGCCAAACCCGTCTGTTTAGTTTATACAAAAAATAGAGCTGAAGATACATTAGTTTCAGCATCTCAAAAAACTGAAAATTTTTACAGTAAATTAATTGTTTTATTTTAATTCTTGCTTACCACATTTATTTATTGTCTTATTATAATTTTATTGGAGGAAATATGAGCTTTAGCAAACTTAATATCAGCGGGGCGAAAGCCGACATTTTTTCGTGGGTCAGCCACGCCCTTTCGACTGACGAACATAATATGCTTCGCAACGTCTCGCGTCTGCCGTGTCTCTATAAACACGTCGCGCTGATGCCGGACGCCCATCTCGGCATCGGCTCTATGGTCGGTTCAGTCATTGCGACGAAAGACGCGGTAATTCCCGCAACTGTCGGCGTTGACATCGGTTGCTTTTCAGGCAACACGCTCGTTCCGACGCTTGACGGAAATTCTTATTCGCTTCGTGAATTGGCGGAAAACGATAAAGAGATTGTCGTTTACGCTTGCACTGAAAGCGGAAAAGTTGTCGCGGCGAAAGCGACGGCGAAGAAAACACGCGCAAACGCCAAACTCGTCAAAGTTTTTTTGGACAACGGCGCAGAAATTTGCTGCACGCCAGACCATAAATTTATGCTGCGAGACGGAAGTTTTCTTAAAGCCGAAAAGTTGAAAGCTGGCGAGTCATTAATGCCGCTTTATCGTGAAACGGACAAAGACGGCTACGTTCTCGTTCAGCAAAATTATTCGGGCAGAATGCAAAGAGCGCATTGGATTGTCGCCCGAAGCAGCTTGCTCGGCGAAGTTCCACGATTTAAAAATGACAAAACGGTGATTCATCACAAGAATTTTGATGAAGCCGACAATCGTCCTGAAAATCTCGAATTTATGAGCGCTTCAGCGCATTCCGCGTATCATCGAAGTTTGATTGAGCGAAATGAGCATTGGCAATCGCCACAGTTTGAGCGAAACCGAATTGACGCTTTATATGCAAAAGCGCAAACCGCCGATGGTCATTCTTATTTTGCGGAACGCGGAACAAAAAACATTTTGAAATATATGGAAGAAAATCCCGAACATTTCAAAATGTCCGTCGCTAAAAACGGTGAACGCGGCAAAAAGTTTTTGGTTGATTACAACCAAAGCGAAAAAGGTCGCGCCAAAAGCAAGGAAATTGCCAATCGTTTTTATGATTGCGAAACTTGCGGCGAACAAGTCAAAAGCGGAATCGGTCTGCACAATCATCGGCTTTATTCACACGGCTACAACCACAAAGTTGTTTCCGTAGAATTAATCGAAGAACGCGAAAACGTTTATTGTTTGACTGTTTCCGAACATCACAATTTCGCTTTGGAAGCCGGAGTTTTTGTTCACAACTGCGGAATGATGGCGGTTAAAACGCCTTTCACGAGTTGGATTCTCGAAGGCAAAATGAAAGATTTGCGTCATCAAATCGAGCGCACTATTCCAGTCGGCTTTAACGAACACAAAGAAGCGGTTGACGAATCTTTGGCATGGGACGGCTGGAAAAGTTTCGACAAATTACACAAAGGCGTGCAGCATCGAAAGGCAAAGGCGATGAAGCAGCTCGGAACGCTCGGCGGCGGAAATCATTTTCTGGAAGTTTGCCTCGACACCGAAGATAATGTCTGGCTAATGCTGCATTCGGGTTCGCGTAATATCGGAAACGAAATCGCTTCGCGTCATATCGAAACGGCGAAAAAGCTGCATAAATTGTCAGAATTGCCTGACCCGAATCTCGCCTATTTCATTCAGGGAACTGTAGAGTTCAAGAATTACTGGCGCGATTTGGAATGGGCGCAAAGTTTCGCGTTCAAAAACCGCGAGATTATGATGAAGCGACTTTTGAGGCAATTTAATCGAATGTTCAACGACGGCAACGATTTCACGCCGGAAGTCGCGGTTAATTGTCACCACAATTACGTCACGCTTGAACATCATTACGGCGAAGACGTTTACATCACGCGCAAAGGCGCAATCAACGCTGAAGTCGGAAATCACGGAATTATTCCCGGCTCAATGGGCGCGAAATCTTTTATCATCAAAGGTCTCGGCGCGCCGGAGAGTTTCAATTCCTGCTCGCACGGCGCCGGTCGCAAAATGTCGCGCACGGCGGCGAAAAAAGCTTTTTCACGCGAGGATTTGGAACGCCAAACGGCAGGTGTCGAATGCCGCAAAGACGCGGGCGTGATTGACGAAATTCCGTCGGCTTATAAAGACATTGACGAAGTAATGCGTAACCAGCGCGATTTGGTCGAAGTCGTCGCGGAATTGAAACAAGTCGTTTGCGTAAAAGGTTAACGGAAAGTTTCAGAGTTGCAGATTTTTGCGGAGTCAGAAGAAGTTGTCGCAAGTAAAACTTAAAACTTCCGGCAACTTTCTGAGAACTTTTATAAACTTAAGAAAAAATTCATATACAAATCGGGCGTTAATCGTTTATTATAGTGTCAATTGGTAACTGCTTGCACAATATATTGCGATGACAACTTTTTTGTATTTGTTTTCAAACAATCAAAACAATAATCCTGGAGGTGATTCCATTGATAACTGGTCGAGTTCTATTATTGAACTTTTCTTATGAGCCGCTTGGCACGGTCGGTGTTGCGCGCGCGATGTGTCTGTGGTTTCGCGGTTCGATTACTGTTGAAGAATATGACGGCGAAAATGTTCTTCATAGCCCACGAGAAACTTTTCGTGTGCCGTCGGTAATTCGTCTGCGAACTTATATCAACGTTCGCCGCAAACGAAACGAAACAGCGATGAAACGCGCACGAATTTATATCCGAGATAAATACCGCTGCCAGTATTGCGGCGACAATAAACACGCCTCGGATTTGACGCTCGACCACATTTTGCCGCGCGCGCAAGGCGGCGAAAGCACGCCGCAGAACTTAGTTTCGGCTTGCGTAAAGTGCAACCAGCGCAAAGGCAACCGCACGCCCGAACAAGCCAGAATGCCGCTGCTTACACCGCAGAAATATCTGAGCATCGGTCTCGACCGCGTTTTGCTTTGCCACTACGCCGAATCGAAAACCGAATGGAAGAAATATCTTTATATGGAAGATTTTGAAGTTAGCGAGCAAAAAATCGCCGCATAAAATGCACGGGTTACATTAAATTAAAGGTTAGAGGCAAAAGGAGAAAGAATAAAATTTCTCCTTTTATTATTTGGCATTTATTTTTTACTTTTACTTTTCCTATTTGGTGAGAATTCTTTGTGAAATACAAAACCGAAGACGAAATTTCCAACATTGTGCGCGGTTTTGAAAACGGCACAATATCTCGCGCCGATTGGCGACACGCCGAACATTTGACCGTTGCGCTTTATTACGTTTCGCATCACGATTTGGAAACGGCTCTGTTGAAAATGCGCGAAGGAATTTTCAATTTATTAAAATCATTCGACGTTGATTTAGAAAAAGAAATGCCGTATCACGAAACATTGACAGTGTTTTGGATGCGAACCGTTTTCGATTATAAAAATTCAAAAAACGGCGGTTCGTTACTCGAAATGTGCAACGAAGTAGTCAAGCGTTTTTGTAAAGATTATCCACTCGGATTTTACAGCCGCAAACTTCTTTTTTCAGATGCTGCAAAAAAAATTTTATTGAAGCCGATTTGTAAAATCAAAAGAGCTATGCCGTTTTGTTGCTTCATAGCTCTTTGAGAAGATTTCCAGAATTTTTAGAAACCATAACCGCCTTTTTTAAATTAATGATTTTGTCCGGTATTAACGCCTTGCGCCGAACTGAAATTCATCAATGAAATAATTATCAAAACAGGCTTTTGTGTTTCTATTCAACGTAATTTTTTATTTCACCACATCTTTTGTTTTCTGAATTGATTTTTACTGGGTTTCCGCTATGAAAGTCAGGTCGTCTATTTGTTGATTAGCGTTTACAACTTGTGTCATAAAGGTATAGCTTTTTGAGATAACGTTAAAAATGTAGGTTCCACCGGCTTCTACCTGGTCAAAATAAAAATAACCAAACGGATTTGTCAAAGCTGTTCGGGTTATTCCATTTTTATCAGTCATATAAACTTGCGCCCGGTTTACGCCTCTTTTGCCCGCCATTACTCTGCCTGAAACGGTTACGCTGGCTGCAGTCGGCGACGATAATTCAAACGCGCCTTTGTCAACCGTGCCGCCTAAAACTCTGGAAAATCCTGTGCCGCGAGCATCGAATAATAACGGTGAATTGTTGAATGGGTCAACCGCTTTGGCATTGTCGCCTGTGTTGATTGCCGGACTTCCGGGCAGAAGCGAGTGAGTCGGAACTGCACCGCCGTTGTCCGCCAATTCGCCCAAAAGTGGCGGAACATCGCGCGTATCGCTTGCTTGGTATGTAATACCAGCGACAGTCGAATCTCCAGCTGAATCGCCGATGTGATTGTGACCTGCGGAAGTAATCGTGGCTCCGTCAATCGGCGAAAGTTCAGATTGAGTTGACGCGCTGTTTCCGGCGACGATTGTGTTGCCCAAATTGAGATTGCCGCTGCCGTACGCTCTGATACCTCCTGCCGCGCCGTTTGGAGAACTGTTTGAATTTCCCGTTACGGTCGAATTGCGGACAACTGTAGTGGCGCTCGTGCAAAAACCAGCGCCGCCGCCATTTGCGGTATTGCGGGAAACAGTCGTGTTGGCGATAAACAGCGTTCCTCCCGCGACGTTAAAACCGCCGCAGCTTCCTCCGGTTTGATTGCCCGAGAATGTCGAATTAAGAATCCGGTGATTTGCGCCGTTATATAAAAAGATTCCGCCCGTGTTGGTTACCGCCGTGTTGTTTTGCACGACGACTCTATCGAGCATCAAACTTCCGCCTTCGGCATAAACGGCGCCGCCAAATCCGCTGGCGACGCTGCCCAGACTGTTGCCGTTTGCCAGCGTCATTCCGACGAGCGAAACGTTGGCGTTATTGAGTCTGAAAATACGATTTGTATTGCTGCCCGAAACAATCAAAGTGTTCGCGTTCAAAGTTGGATAGCCGACGATATTGACGCTTTGATTTTGAATTAAAATTTCGCTGCCGCCGAGCGCGAGCGTGCCGAAAACATTCGGTGCAAAAGTTATCGTGTCCGTTCCGAAATTTAAGCCAGCCTGATGGACGGCTTCGCGCAGACTGCAATCAACATCGCAAACCAAATCGCTGCTGTTTGTTTTCTTGGTCACGATGAGTGAAGTGTTGCCGCTCTGGTCTTCAAACGCGCCGATGTCAACCGTTCCGTCAACAATACGCGGAAATCCCGCGCCGCGAGCGTCGGTTGGCAAAGGCTGATTGGTCAGCGGGTCAATCGCGTTTTGATTCAAACCGCCGTTTCGCGCCGGACTTCCCGCTTGGAGCGGATGCGTGTCAACCGGAAAACCGCCTTGATTTGAATTGGTGGGCGCGAGCAGCGGATTGACACCGTAAATATCGTTCGGTTTATTAAACGTATTCGCGGGAACAGTATCCAAATCGCCGATTAAATTTCCGCCGACTGAAGTGATTGTACCGTTACCGAAATTATAAATGTCCGCTCCCGAACCAGTCGCCGTATTTTGCGCGACGATTGTGTTGCCGAGAGTCGAGTTTGCCAGCCCGCCGTTATAAATACCGCCTCCGTTCTTCGCCGCGTTATAAGCAATCGTCGAATTGCGAATATTAAGACTGCCCCTAAAATTGTAAATCGCGCCCGCGCCGAGTCCGCCGCCCGAAGCAAAATTTCCGCTAACCGTAACATTCGCAAGATAAAGATTTGCGGTGTCAAAGCCGATTGCGATTCTGGTTGGCGCGGAATTTCCGGTGATTGATGAATTCGTGATGCGGTGCGTCCCGTTTATCAGCGAAATCGCTCCATCGAAATTTGATGCGGAATTCCCTCTAACAGCAACTCGCTCTAACGATAAAGTTGCGCCTCCTTGGGCGTTAATCGCGCCGCCAATACCGTTTGCAGTATTCGACGCGCCGTTCCCTTGCACGAGAATTGCATTTCTCAAATCCAACGCGCCGCCCGTTTCAATCAAGAATATGCGGCTCGTATTGCTGCCCGAAATAAATGCGACGTTCGGATTATTGATAAAACCGTCAATCGTGATGCGTTTCGTGATGACAATTTCCGAACCGCCGAGCGTGATAGTTTGCCCGAGCAGATTCGGACTGAAAACAACCGTGTCGCCCGAATCGGCATTGAAAACCGCTTCGCGCAAGCTGCAATCCGCGTCGCAAACATTGTCGTTGCTGTTCGCGGCTTTTGTTACCGTCCAAGTCGCCGCGTTCGCCGTCGCCGCGCCGAAGATTAAAATTGTGAATAAACTGATGATAAATGCTTGTAAGTTTTTCATAATAATTCTCCTTGTTTAAATCAGCCGTTTGTGCGGCTTCATTTACTAATGCGTTTGAGATCGGAAAAACCTATCATCAGAAATAATAAATAATTTTTGTTTCGGCTCGAGTGTGTTAAATTTAGATTTGAAACTAGCGAAATTTGCTAACGAAAATGAACGCTGAAAATCAAGACGTAACGGAACTGCTCAAGAAATGGAGTGGCGGCGACGCTGCCGCGCTCGAAGAATTAACGCCTTTGATTTACGCCGAACTTTACCGTATTGCCAAAAGCCATATGAGCCGCGAGCGCGACGGGCACACTTTGCAAACTTCCGCGCTAGTCAACGAAGCATACATTCGCTTGATTGATTGGAAATCGGCGAAGTGGGAAAATCGGGCGCATTTTTTCGGCGTGTCAGCGCAATTGATGAGAAGAATTCTGGTTGACTTTGCCCGACGCCGCCCAAAGATAAAAGACGGCAACGCGCATCACGTTTCGCTCGACGAAGCATTTACTGTAACGCAGGAAAAAGACGCTGATTTGGTCGCGCTCGACGAAGCGTTAAATGAATTAGCGCAATTTGACGAGCGCAAAGCAAAAATCGTCGAGCTGAAATTTTTCGGCGGCTTGTCGGTCGAAGAAACGGCGGAAGTTTTGAAAATCTCCGGCGTAACCGTTATGCGTGAATGGAGCAAGGCAAAGGCTTGGCTTTATCGCGAGTTAAATAATGCCTAAAGAATTTTAGCCACGAACAAACACGAAAGAACACGAAATAAAAAAACACAAAGACACGATTTAATTAAGTAAATATTTCAAAAAACTTTCGTGAATTTTCGTGTTTGTTCGTGGCTGATTTCCTAATTATGAATGCCCAGCGCTGGAAACAAATTGACGAGCTTTTCGATGCCATTTTGGAAATACCGAACGAGCGGCGCGAAGATTTTTTGTCTGATAAATGCAACGGCGATGTTGATTTGAAACGCGAAGTTTTAAGTTTGCTCAAAGCTCAAACGAGCGCTGACAATTTTTTGGAAAACTCGGCGATGAATTTGATGGCAAAGGAACTCGCGCAAAATCGCACGGAAGTTTTTTCCTTTGTCGGCAAAGAATTCGGCACTTATAAAATCGAAAGACAAATCGGCGCGGGCGGAATGGGCGAGGTTTATCTGGCGCACGACGAGAAATTAAACCGCAAGGTCGCGCTGAAAATTTTGCCCGCCGAATTTGTCGCCGACGCGGAAAGAATCAAGCGTTTTGAACGCGAGGCGCGAATGGTTTCCGCGCTCAATCATCCGTATATCGTTACGATTTACGATGTCGGAAACGCGGGCGGCGTGAATTACATTGCCACCGAATTTGTCGAAGGCGAAACCGTTAGAGAGTTGATAAATCGCGGCGTTGACCTCAAACAAACGCTTTCGATTATCTCGCAAACTTGCGAAGCGTTAGCCGCCGCGCACAAAGCCGGAATCGTTCACCGCGACATCAAACCGGAAAATATAATGATTCGCCCCGACGGTTTTGTAAAGGTTTTGGATTTCGGTTTGGCGCAGCTCGCCGAACATACGGAGTTTCAGCCGAGCCTTTCAAATTACACGATGAAAGGCGTTATCATCGGCACGCCCGCGTATATGTCGCCCGCGCAGGTGAGCGACGACAGGGTCGACCAGCGCACGGATTTGTGGAGCGTCGGCGTCGTTTTATACGAAATGCTGGCAGGCGTAAATCCATTTAAAGGCGAATCGAGACAGGCGACGTTTCAGAAAATTTTATCCGAAGAGCACCCGCTCGCGTCCGAACTTAACCGGAAATTGCCAGCCGAACTCGACCGGATTTTGAGCAAGGCTTTGGAAAAAGACGCGGAAGTTTCCTATCAAACGGCTTCGGATTTGCGAGCCGATTTGAAACGCATTCGCCGCGAGATTGATTCGTCGCCGTCTTTGCGAACCGCGAGCGACACGCGAAAAAGTCCGATTGAAAAATCCCGAACAAATTATCTACCTTTCGCCGCCGGTGCGATTGTCCTGATTTTAATTGGATTAAGCGGCTGGTTTTTTTTCAAACAATTTAACGTGACAAAAGCGGGAGAAGCCGTCGAATGGGCGCAGGCAAAACACTCGCAGCTAACCGATTCTTCCGAGATAAAAAGTTATCCGAGTCTCTCGCCCGACGGAAAATCTTTTATTTACACAACTGGAAACGGCGAAGCCTATGATATTTTTCTGCAAAGAATCGGCGGAAAAAACCCGACCAATTTAACCGCCAATTCGCCCGCCAACGATTGGATGTCATCTTTTTCGCCGGACGGAAAGTTTATCGCCTTTCGCTCCGAGCGAAATTCGAGCGGAATTTATGTGATGGAAGAGACGGGCGAAAACGTGCGGCGCATTTCGGACATCGGCTTTCATCCGTCGTGGTCACCGGACGGAAAACAAATCGTCGTCAGCGATAAATCGAGCGACGTTTCGACCAGCCACACGATTCCCAACAGTTCTCTGTGGACGATTGACGTTGAAACCGGAAACAAAAAACCGCTTGAAACGAAAGGCGACGCCATCCAACCGAGTTGGTCGCCGAACGGGAAACGGATTGTCTACTGGTTTCTCGACGAGAAGAATCAAGCCGAACTTGCTACGATACCGGCGACGGGCGGCGAGCCGGTCGTGATAACAAAAGACGAGGCTGCGGATTGGAATCCGGTCTGGTCGCCGGACGGTAAATTCATCTATTTCGGCAGCGACCGCGGCGGAAATATGAACATCTGGCGGGTAGGGATTGACGAAGAAACAGGGGAAGTTTCGGGCGAGCCGGAAGCAGTTCCGACGCCTTCAATGTATATTCGCCACCTTGCGTTTTCCCCATACGGAAAAACGCTCGCCTATATTCGTTACGAAACGCACTCGAATTTGCAGTCAATCGCCTTTGACCCGGAAAATCTCAAAACCGTCGGCGAAGCGAATATGGTTACGAGCGGCAATAAACAGTTCAGTATGCCCGCGATGTCGCCGAACGGCGAAGAATATGTTTTGCGTTCCTTTCCGACGCTGACAACGGCGGAAATTGCGGTTTTCAACCGCGACGGCTCGAACCTGCGCTTTTTAACCAATGACAAATTCCGTGACCGTTCGCCGCGAACAAATCGTCGTCAGCGATAAATCGAGCGACGTTTCGACCAGCCACACGATTCCCAACAGTTCTCTGTGGACGATTGACGTTGAAACCGGAAACAAAAAACCGCTTGAAACGAAAGGCGACGCCATCCAACCGAGTTGGTCGCCGAACGGGAAACGGATTGTCTACTGGTTTCTCGACGAGAAGAATCAAGCCGAACTTGCTACGATACCGGCGACGGGCGGCGAGCCGGTCGTGATAACAAAAGACGAGGCTGCGGATTGGAATCCGGTCTGGTCGCCGGACGGTAAATTCATCTATTTCGGCAGCGACCGCGGCGGAAATATGAACATCTGGCGGGTAGGGATTGACGAAGAAACAGGGGAAGGTTCGGGCGAGCCGGAAGCAGTTCCGACGCCTTCAATGTATATTCGCCACCTTGCGTTTTCCCCATACGGAAAAACGCTCGCCTATATTCGTTACGAAACGCACTCGAATTTGCAGTCAATCGCCTTTGACCCGGAAAATCTCAAAACCGTCGGCGAAGCGAATATGGTTACGAGCGGCAATAAACAGTTCAGTATGCCCGCGATGTCGCCGAACGGCGAAGAATATGTTTTGCGTTCCTTTCCGACGCTGACAACGGCGGAAATTGCGGTTTTCAACCGCGACGGCTCGAACCTGCGCTTTTTAACCAATGACAAATTCCGTGACCGTTCGCCGCGCTGGTCACCCGACGGCAAACGAATCGCCTTTACCTCGGATAGAAGCGGAAAATATCAAGTTTGGATGATTAACGCCGACGGCACTGATTTGCGGCAAATTACATTCTCGGAAAAAACGGGCGTGGTCGCGCCGATTTTCTCGCCCGACGGTTCGCGCATCGCTTTTTCGGAAATAGACGGCAAAAATCAATCGCCGTTTATTCTCGATTTAACAAAAACGTGGCAGCAGCAAACGCCCGCGCCGCTTCCGCCCGTGCCGAATTATAAAGGCTCGTTTTCGGTGCGCGATTGGTCGAGCGACGGAAGCAAATTGCTGATGATGTTTTACGAAACCGAAAATGACGAAGACGCCATTGCTCTGTTCGATTTCAAAACTTCAGCTTACGAAAAAATCACCGATTTCGGCTCAAATCCGATTTGGCTCAAAGACAATCGCCATTTTATTTTCGACAAATCGAACACGATTTACGTTGCCGACACGCAGACAAAAAAAACAACCGCGATTTACAAACCGCCCTCATATGCAGTTCAGCACGCCAACGTCTCGCCCGACAATCGTCTGATTTATTTCCGCTATTTGCAGGTCAACGCCGATGTCTGGCTTTTGGACGCTTCGCAAAATCAATAAAACTTTTTGCTAATTTTGCGAAGAATGCTATAATCCAAAAACTTTATGAACGGTCTCCCGCTAAAACTTTCCAAAGATTTACTCGCCGAACTCGGCGTCGCGCCGAAAGAATCCTGTCGCTTCTAATTCCCTTTTAATTTTGCTTTGTTTTGATTTCGGAACTTTTTGATAAATCTGATTTCTTATCATTTCTGTTTATTATAAAATTTCAATTCAACTTTATGCTTAAATTTCATAACACTTTATCGGGACAATTAGAAGAATTTCAACCGCTTAACGGCAACGAAGTTCGGCTTTACGTTTGCGGTCCGACCGTTTGGTCTTACGCGCACATCGGCAATTTTCGCACGTTTACATTCGGCGATATTTTGCGGCGTTACCTGAAATTCAAAGGTTACAGATTAACGCACGTTTTTAATTTAACCGACGTTGACGACCGCATTATCAACGAAGCGGCGAAAGCCGAGAAGTCGATTGACGAGTTTACCGCACCATTTATTGATGCGTTTTGGGAAGATTCCGACGCGCTCGGCATCGAACGCCCGGAAATTGCGCCGCGCGCGACACATCATATCCCCGAAATGATTCGGATTATCGAAACACTGCTGGAAAACGGACACGCTTACGAATCCGAAGGCTCGATTTATTATCGCATCTCGGCTTTTCCAGAGTACGGAAAGCTATCGAAAATCAATTTTGCCGGTAACATTTCGGGCGCGTCCGGCAGAGTTGACACGGACAAATACGACAAAGAAAACGCGCAGGATTTCGCGCTTTGGAAATTTGCCGGCGCTGATGAGGCGACCGGTTGGGACGCGAGTTTCGGACGCGGGCGTCCGGGCTGGCATATCGAATGCTCCGCGATGGCAATGAAGTATCTGGGCGAAACTTTTGATATTCACGCGGGCGGAATTGATTTGAAATTTCCGCATCACGAAAATGAAATCGCTCAATCGGAAGGCGCGAGCGGAAAAATTTTCGCAAAATACTGGCTGCACAGCGAGCATTTGAAAGTTGAAGGCGAAACAATGTCGAAATCTTTGGGAAATTATTTTACTTTCCGTGATTTGCTGGCAAAAGGATATACGCCGACGGCGATTCGTTATCTGCTTTTGTCTGTGCCTTATCACAAACAATTGAATTTTACGTTTGAAACTTTGGACGGCGCGGAACACACGCTCGAACGCCTGCGTGATTTTCGCAAAAGACTAAACGAAGCAAAACTTTCCTGCGGCGATAATCAGGATTTACAAAAGATTGCTAAAAAATCACTGTCTGATTTTGAAGCTGCGATGGACGACAACTTGAACTCTTCGGTCGCGCTCGCCGCTTTGCACAATCTTGTCCGCGAAGTAAATACATCTCTGGCAAACGATACTGTTTTGACCGCAAACCGCGATTTTATTCTGCAAACGATTGATAAAATTGATTCGGTTTTAGGAATTTTCGGTGAAGAAAAAGAAGAAATACTTGATACGGAAATCGAATCTTTAATTGAGGAGCGTCAAGAAGCGCGCCGCAACCGCAATTTTGCGCGCTCCGATGAAATCAGAGATTTGTTGAGCGAAAAAGGAATTGTTTTAGAAGACACCAAAGACGGCGTGAGGTGGAAAAGAAAATAGGTTTTAGGTAATAGGTTTCTGATTCTTTTAGGAGTTTGTGCTAAAACCTACACCTTCATCTATTTTTAACTTCAACAAGAAACGCTTTCAAACCTTGCGCCGTAAAAATTTGGGGTTCGCCGATTTTATATCCTTTCTCAATCAGATTTCGGAGCGGCGGTTTTGTCTCGTTCCATTCCGTATCACGAAAAGCGATGAAAAATCTTTCCTCTTGCAAACCGCTTTCGTCCGTCGTCTGTACAGCGTCGAAACCGCGCGGTAGAAAATACGCCGCGTCTTCGACCAGTTCGGGAATGTCGTTGACTTTTATAATTTGGAATTGTTTTTCTCTGTCTCTCAGCGCAAACCAGAAATTGTAAGCCGCGACATCTTCAAACACGAAAACCTTTGTCGGCACAACAGAATTTTGTTCGGTTTCGCGTAAATCAGTCGCCAAATTCCCCCACGCGCACAAGATTGATACCGGTGCGCCGCGCATTCCTTGCAGCAAAAAGGCAATCGCAACCAACCAAAAAAACAAAACAAAAACAGCTAATTTTAAATAAAGAATTTGAAGTTTGTCGAGAAAATACGCCGTTAAAATCACAAATGGCGCAAAAACAATTATGAAGTGTCGCGTTCCCCAAACAGAAAAAGGCAGCAGCCAGCTTGCTATAAAAGCTAACAAAACAGGTGCAAAAGCAAACAACAAAAGCAGATAAAAATTTCGTTTTTCAATCTCGCTTTCCATTCGCCGGTTTGTCGAGTAAAAAATAAACGCAAGTAAAACGATAAACAAAAGCGGAACTGTTATAAAGAAATTCGAGCTTGGGTCAATGTTTGATTGTTGATAATAAAACGGTTCGAGAAGATCAAAAACGAACTGAAAAATGGTCGCTAAATCCGGCTTGCTCGCCCACGCCAAATTTTGTGAAAAATTCGCGTTTATCTGCGTCGCTCGCCAAACCGCGAAAATCCACGGTGCGAAACTTGTCGCCGTTACAACAAACATTACCAGAATTTGTCTGATTTTTATGCGCTGAAAAATCGTAACTGCAAATACTTCGGTCAAAACGACAAACCAGCCGAAATAATGTGTGTAAACCAGCAGAATATTAATTACAGTGAGGACGAAAAAACCCTTGCCCAGATTGAGAAATCGAACAAAAAGCCACACCGAAAAAAGTGATACGCACAGCAAAACGCCGTACATTCTGACTTCCTGCGCGTATTTAATGAGCGCGCCGCTCGCGGCAAAAAAGGAAAGCGCAAGAGCAATTGCCGTGTGATTTAATTTCAATTGCCGACACAATAAGTAGAAAGGAATTAAAGCGACGGTTGAAAATAAAACCGGAAACAGACGAAGCCAGAAAAGGCTTTCGCCGCCCAAGAAAATCCAAGTTTTTAGCAGAATGTAAAAAAGCGGCGGGTGTATCAGGTCTTGCGCGACAAACCAAAAAAGGTTTTTCCAATCGTGTTCGGCGGCGTGTATGCTGAAAATTTCGTCAAACCACAAACACGAATCGGTCAAATGCCAGAAGCGAAGCAGAATGTAAGCGAGACAAATAGCGGCAACAATAAAAAGCCAGAGTTTCTCGTTTACTTTCATTAAATATTAATAAAAAAGGCAAATCCACAAATTGTCTGTTTTGAAATAAACGATAAAACTCCGACTCGTGAGTTTTTAACCAAATTACAAAATTTACAGCTCTACATTTTTGCAAAGTTTCCCGCCGATACTCGTATAAAAAAGCGGAACTTCGGCAAATTTGTTTGTTTCGCGGCAGTAGGAGAGACATTTGTCAAAAGGTTTTGAGTAAATATGAAGGCTAACGGCGCGCCGGTTAAATTCGGGAAGATTTAGAATTTGATGAATCGGCTCTTCAAGTTCGACTTTCGCGGCGAGGCAATCGGAAAGGTCAAATTGTTCCTTTTCTTGTAACATACAAAAACCTTTTGATTCATCAGTTTCAACAGCCTGAAAATTTTGACCGCGAAGTTTGCCGACGGGAACGGTCATCCAACACATTTGATCGGCGTGGTTATGAATACGCGAAACCTGCCCTTTATCCCAACACAATGCCATCAATTCAAAACGCGCGTCTTTATAAATTAAATTGCGCGTATAAAATTTTTCGCTCCAATGAAAATATTTTGAAATTGTATCAACCTCCACCGGATTATCGGCAAGAAATTGATAAACGTCATCACAGGTAAAATCAGCGTCGGAAATTTCGCGCAAACCTTCGATTAAATTTTCGATTTTGACTGTTTTCATAACACTTTTTAGCCACGAATTTAGAAGAATAACACAAATTATTTTATTAAATTTTATTCGTGTCATTCGTGCTATTTATGGCTAATTTTCTTCTGCTTTCTTCAAAAAGTCAACAAATTCCTGAACGTTTCTAGTCAATCCCGGAAATGTCGCCACAGGTTTTCCGTCGGCGTCAGTTATAGCGTAAAATGGCAGCGCGACAGTTCCGAAAGTGTTTTGCTCAAACGCTTGTTGCCGGTTATTAAGCTCGCTACCGTCGTCCGTGTAAAGTCTCGCAAGCACGAATTTGCTCAACTCGGCTTCGACTTCCCTTTTCGGAAAAACATTCGCTTCCATCCAGCGACAATTCGTGCAGGTGTAGCCTGTGAAATCTACGAAAACTAATTTATTTTCGGTTCTGGCTTTAGCCAACGCCGCTTGATAATCGTTTTCAATCCATCTTAGCTGCTCGGCGTTTCCGCCGAACATTCGCGCCGAAGAATTTTCCAAATCAGGCGGTAAAAATGCTTCGAGTTCGCCGAGCTTTGCTCCGAAAAGTCCGGTTATTAAATAAAAACTTATCGCCAGACTGACAATCGCCGACATCAAGCGAAACGCACCGATTCTTTCGGGTTTCGTATCGTGCGGCAGTTGGAATTTTCCTAACAGGTAAATTGCCAGAATTATTCCAATTGCAATCCAAATCGCCAGCACAATCGGGCGCGTAAAAATTCCCCACTTCCAAATCAAATCCACGTTTGAGATAAATTTCATCGCCGCCGCTACTTCCAAAAATCCCATTGCAACTTTGATCGAATTCATCCAGCCGCCCGCGCGCGGAAGCGACGAAACGTATTGCGGAGCGAGCGCGAGCGCGAAAAACGGCAACGCAAAAACGGTGGAAAATGCGAGCATTCCGACAAGCGGTTTTTGCCAATCGCCCTGCGAAGCTGAAACCAAAATCGTGCCGACAAACGGCGACGTGCAGGTAAAAGAAGTCAGCGTGAACGTCAAACCCATCAGCAACGCGCCGACGATTCCGCTTCCTTCGCCTTCTTTGCTGCGCGTCAAATTGTCGAGCTTTGTCAAAATCCCGTGTGGGACGGTGATTTCATACGCCCCGAAAAGATTGAACGCGAAGAATAGAAAAATGCCTGTAATCAAAAGATTTACGTAAGGATTTGCGGCAAAAAGCGTAATGCCCGCCGCGCCGACGAAAATTGCCAGAAGCATTCCGAGAATCGTAAAAGTTAAAATTATGCCAAGCGAATAAATCGATGCGAGCTTGATTGCTTTAGCGCGGTTGCCTGCCGAATGATTGGTAAAATACGAAACCGTAATCGGAATCATCGGAAACACGCACGGCGTTAAAAGCGACAACGCGCCGAGCGAAACCGCGAGCCACAGAAAAGAAAAGAGGTCGGTAGTCAGTGGTCGGTGGTCAGTAGTTATTTGATTGCCGCTTACAATCTGATTTTGATTTGCATTTGCAGATTGCCCGCTATTTTCGATTTGCCGACCACTGACCACCGACCCCTGACCACTTTTCTTTGCGTCTTCAAAGCCTGCAAAAGAAACCCTGACCGTTTTCGGCGGCAAACATACTGTGTCATTGCAAACTTGAAACCTAACATTTACCGCTAAAGCGTCTGCGTTTGTTTCATTTACAACTTTGATTGGTAAATTAAATTCGGCTTGGTCTGCAAAATACTTCGTTTCTATTTGAAAATTCGGGTCGAATTTCGTGATTGTTTTCGGAGACTCGATACTTCCTTCAATCAAAAACGGCGCGTTTTCGGCAATTGTGATTTTTGTCGGGTAAGGTCCGCCTTCCGGCTGTTCGACCGCGTAGAGATGCCATCCTTTTTCGATTTCCGCTTTTAGTTTTGCTTTGAAAGTTTCGTCATTTTTAAGAATTCTGCCTTTTGCAACTGAATCCAAACTCCATTTTGTCGGATTTTGCGCGAGCGAAATTACCGGCATAGCGAAAATCATTAAACTGAAAATGATAAAAAAATTTAATTGTCGGCTGCGAAACATATTTTTTTAACGACTAAGATGCGATTTTACCACCAATTTGAAGAAATTTAATAATTGCAATAACCGACAACTTTTTGTTTTTGCACAATTTGCTTTTCGTCGCTTATAATTTACTCTTCTGATATAAAAAGATACCAGCGACAATTCTTATCCCAATTGTGGCGCGAAAGGAGAAAAGATTTTGCCAAAAGCAGCGACTCGCCAAAAAACACAGACGAAAACAACCGAAAGCTCGACCAACGGCGCGGGCAATGCGCATTCGAAAAAATCAGAGAGCAACGACGGAGCAGCGGTAACTGATTCGGTTAATCCAAAAGTTTCGCAAAGCGAGCATAAAGAACGCCGTCAATCCCAGAAATCCTCGATAAAAAACGTCGAGCCGGAATTGCTCGGAGAAATGCTCTACCAGATGGTTTTGGGCAGAATTTTCGAGCAGAAATGCGCCGAAGTTTATCGAATCGGAAAAATCGGCGGTTTCTGTCATTTGTATATCGGTCAGGAAGCCGTCGGTGTCGGTTCGATGATGGCTTTGAAAGCGGGCGATTTTGTGATTAGCGCTTACCGCGACCACGTTCAGGCGATGGTTGCCGGAATGAAGCCCGAAGCAGTAATGGCAGAACTTTACGGCAAAGAAGGCGGCGTGGTCAAAGGCAAAGGCGGCTCGATGCATATGTTCTCGAAGGAGAAAAATTACTTCGGCGGACACGGCATCGTCGGGGGGCAAATCGGCGTCGGAACCGGAATGGCATATGCGCAGAAATACAAAGAAACCGACAATGTAACACTCTGCTTTTTCGGCGAAGCGGCAGTGAATCAGGGAATGTTTCACGAATCTTTGAATATGGCGCAATTGTGGAAAATTCCCTGCATTTACATTTGCGAAAATAATCAATACGGAATGGGAACATCGCAAAAACGCGCAATGTCAATTTCCAGCGTCGCGCAAAAAGCCGAAGCCTACGGAATGGCAAACGAATTCGTCGACGGAATGGACGTTTTAGCCGTCCGCGAAGCGACTTTGAGAGCTATTGAAAGAGCAAGAAAAGACAATTTGCCGACGCTTCTCGAAATTCGCTGTTACCGTTTTATGGGACATTCGATGTCAGACCCCGGAAAATATCGCACGACCGAAGAAATCAAAAAATATCAGGAACGCGACCCGATTTTTCTTTTTCGGCAAACTTTGACCGAAGCGAAAATTATTTCCGACAAAGATTACGAAGAAATCGAAAATCGCGCAAAAGAAGCAACTGATAAAGCAGTGAAGTTTGCCGACGAAAGTCCGCTTCCGAATGAGAAGGAATTATTCACTGATGTTTATGCTTAAATTGAAATGCCTTGTATCAGTCAATTTTTCGGCATCGTGATTTATAGGTATTGCAACGACCATGCGCCGCCTCACTTTCACGCGGGATACGGCGAAAACGAGGCGTTGTATGAAATTCAAACTTTACGAGTTTACGCGGGAAGACTACCGCGACGAGCGCATAATTTGGTTATCGAATGGGCAGACTTGCACCGCACGGAGTTATTGGCAGATTGGGAAAGAGCCAGACAAAGCGAACCGTTAATCAATATCGAGCCGCTCGATTAGTTTATGAAGTTGGTAAGAATTAAATCGGTAAAACCGCTCGAAAACTTTGTCGTGAATTTATTTTTTACTGACGGCACAAACCGTAAGGTTGATTTAGAACCTTACTTGCGCGGAAAAGTTTTCGAAACTATCCGAAATAACCCGGAAAGGTTTCGAGCGATGAAAGTTGACGAGCGAATGGGAACAATCGTGTGGGAAAATGGCGCGGATATTGACCCGGATGTTTTGTATCACAACTTGAAACCGGCTTGGGCGGAAGAAAAAGAATTGGAACTAACAAAATAAAATATGGCTGTTTTAACAATTAGAGACGCGCTTAATCAGGCGTTGCGCGAAGAAATTATCAGAGACGAAAACGTCTTCATTATGGGCGAGGAAGTTGCCGAATATGACGGCGCCTATAAAGTTACGCGCGGGCTGTGGAAGGAATTCGGCGACAAGCGCGTCGTTGACACCCCAATTACCGAACTCGGTTTTGCGGCGGTCGGCGTCGGCGCGGCAATGGCTGGTTTACGTCCGGTAATTGAGTTTATGACGTTTAACTTTTCGATTCTCGCGGCTGACCAGATTATCAATCACGCGGCGAAAATGCTTTATATGTCGGGCGGGCAATTCAAAGTTCCGATTGTCTTTCGCGGTCCTAACGGTTCGGCATACCAAGTTTCATCGCAACATTCACAAGCACTCGAAGCGTTTTACGCCAACTTTCCCGGCTTGAAAGTCGTGATGCCTTCGACTCCGGCGGATGCGAAAGGTTTGTTAAAATCGGCGATTCGTGACGATAATCCGGTTGTTTTTCTCGAACAGGAAAGAATGTACGGCATCAAAGGCGAAGTTTCCGAAGACCCGGAATTTTTGATTCCTCTGGGCGTTGCCGATGTGAAGCGTGAAGGAACTGACTGCACAATCGTGGCGCGTTCGATGACCGTTCCGCTGGCAATGCAAGCCGCCGAGCAAATGCAAAAAGAATTTGACGTTTCGGTCGAAGTCGTTGACCCGCGCACGATAAAACCGCTCGACATAGACACGATTGTTAATTCTGTAAAAAAGACGAATCGCTTAATCGTCGTCGAAGAATCGCACGCCTTTGCATCTGTCGGCGCGGAAATTTCGCATCAGGTTACCGAACGCGCCTTCGATTATCTGGACGCGCCCGTCAAACGTATTTCAACAGCCGAAGCACCGATGCCGTATGCGAAAAATTTGGAAGAACTCGCCTTGCCGGACGTTCCGAAAATCATCGCGGCGATTAAGGAAGTTTGTTATTTATGAAACTGAAAGTTGTAGTTCACGAAGCGGAAGGAGGCGGTTATTGGGCGGAAGTTCCCGCAATTCCGGGTTGCGCGACACAAGGCGAAAATTTTGAAGAGTTGCTGCAAAATTTATACGAGGCGATTGAAGGTTGTTTGTCGGTTGACGTTTCGACAATTTCAATCAGCGAAACGGATAGACTTTTAGAAATTGCCGTATGAAATCGGTTTCGGGAAAAGATTTTGCCAAAATTCTTGAGCGAAACGGCTGGACACTTTTGCGCGTGCAAGGCAGTCATCACATTTACGGCAAAGCCGGAAGCGATACGCGAATTTCAGTTCCAGTTCATCGCAATCAATCATTAAAAATCGGATTGCTGAAACATTTTTTGAAACAAGCGGAATTAACTGAAAAAGATTTATAAATTATGGCGAACAAAATTTTAATGCCGAAACTTTCTCCGACAATGGAAGAAGGGCAAATCGCACGCTGGCTGAAAAACGAAGGCGACGCGATTGAAGCTAACGAGACGATTGCAGAAGTTGACACCGACAAGGCGACTATGGAAATGACATCATTGGAAGCCGGAACGCTTTTGAAAATTGTCGTTCCCGGCGGCGAAAATGCCAAACTCGGTCAAACCATCGGCATCATCGGCGAAAAAGGCGAAGATTTCTCCGCGCTTTTGAATGGCGACGTCGCATCAGCCAACGGTTCTAAAGCAGTCGAGAGTCGAGAGTTGGAAGTCGAGGGCAAAGACGCACCAAATTCAGGCTCGCCCGCAATAGACGACAAATCAGCTGAACAGAACAAAGAGCAAAAGCTGCCAACCGAAGTTCAGCCGCACAATGTTTCCGAAACCGAAGGTCGCAGCTACGATTATCAGCGTCCCGAAGCAGTCAAGGATGCCGACTCGAAAGCTCAAACAAGCGAATATAAATCGGCTTCGAGCGGAAACGGACGAATGCTCGTTTCGCCGATTGCCGCGCGCATGGCTTCGGAAAATAATATTGATTTGCGCTCGTTGAAAGGTTCGGGTCCGCAAGGCAGAATTATCAAACGCGATATTGAAACTGCTCTCGCCGAAGTCCAAACTCCGAAGTTTGAAGTCCAAAGTCAGGAAGCTGCGCCGTCGTTTGGCAAAACTTCTGAAGTTCAAGGTGCAAGTGCGTTTCGTGAAGAAAATACTTCGCAGATGCGGCGAACAATCGCCAATCGTCTGGCAACTTCAATCGGACCCGTTCCGACATTTTATTTGACGGTTGAAATCGAAATGGATAATGCATTGGAACTTCGCAAACAAATCAATTCGAGCGTCAAAGAAGATGAAAAAGTTTCGGTCAACGACATTATCGTCAAAGTCGCAGCGATGGCATCTCTGAAACATCCGTTTGTCAATTCTTCCTATCAAGATAAAACGATTCGCTTTTACGAAGATGCCGATGTCGGCGTGGCAGTGGCGATTGACGAAGGTTTGATAACGCCGGTCGTGCGCGGCGCAAATAAAAAAGGCATCGGGCAGATTTCCCGTGAAATAAAAGAAATGGCTGGACGCGCACGCGAGAAAAAACTTCAACCCGAAGAATATATCGGCGCGACGTTTTCGATTTCAAACCTGGGAATGTTCGGCATCGAGCAATTTACGGCAATTATCAATCCGCCCGAAGCCGCGATTTTTGCCGTCGGTTCAGCCGCGCCCAAAGCAATAGTGCACGACGGCGAAATCGTCATCCGAAACGTAATGAATGTAACGATGAGCTGTGACCACCGCGTTATTGACGGTGCGACGGGCGCGAAGTTTTTGCAGACGTTCAAGCAAATGCTCGAAAATCCTATTTTGATGTTGATGTAAATTCGGAAGATTTTTAAACCGCAGACAAACGCGGATTCGCGCAGATTTTTGATTGACAAATTATCTGCTTGAATCAGTGTTTATCTGCGGTTAATTTTATTTTGAATCAGAAAATAAAAAATCATAATCTCATCGCGCCGCACTTTGCTCTGGTCGCCGTCCAGCTATTTTTCGGTACGCTGCCGGTTGTCGGAAAATACGTTTTGCAAACGATTCCGAGTTTTTCTTTGGTTGCGTTTCGCATCGGCGGCGCAGCGCTTGCGTTTGTGATTTTGCAGTCGTTTTCCGGGAGCGGCTTGCGGCTTGAAAGAAAATCTCATTACGGGTGGTTTTTCCTTTACAGTCTGCTCGGCGTCGCTCTTAACCAAATTCTTTTTATCAACGGGCTTGCACTGACGACGGCGACGAATACTTCTCTGCTCGCGGTTTTGATTCCGATTTTTGCGTTGCTGGTCAGTGTCTTTTTGCGTCTCGATAAACTTTCGACGCGAAAAATTTTCGGCGTCGTTTTAGCGGCGGCAGGCGTGATTTATCTGATTGACCCGACGAAAGCGAGTTTTTCCAGCGCGACGACGCGCGGTGATTTGTTTATTATCGTCAACTGTTTTTTTTACGCAAGTTATATCGCCATTTCCAAACGATTAATCACGCATTACGGCGCGCTGAAATCAATGGCTTGGCTTTTTTTATTCGGTTCTATCATCACCGTTCCGCTCGGTATCTATTCGATGCGAACGGTTGATTTGGCAGGCGTTCCGAATTTGATCTGGCTGGCAATCGCCGGGATTATATTTTTCCCGACGATTCTTGCTTATTATTTAAATGCCTGGGCTTTAGCGCGCGTAACGCCGAGCGTCGTCGCTATTTATATTTATTTGCAGCCGCTGATTGGCTTTACTTCGGCGGTAATTTTTCTCGACGAACATTTCAGTCTGCGGACGGTTTTCGCAGCCATCTTGATTTTCGCAGGTTTGTTTCTGGTAACGCGACAACCGAAAACAAATGCGGCTGATATTACATATCCGTAAAGGCGATGCGCCCGCCGACAATTGTAAGTTTCACGTGTCCCTTTTCATCAATGGCGACTAAGTCTGCGCGCTTTCCGATCACGATTGAACCGTAAGATTTATCAATCCCCAACACTTTCGCAGGCGCCAGACTCGCCATTCGTGAAACGTCTTCGGTCGTTACTCCGAGCGATGACATTGTTTTTACAGCGTCGAACATTGTAATTACACTTCCGGCAATGCTTCCTCGTTCGTTTTGCGTTTTGCCATCTACAATTGAAATCTTTTCGTTCCAGAGTTTGAAATCTCCGTCTCCTAAACCTGTCGGAGCAACCGAATCGCTGACCAGGGCGAGATTATCGGCTTGTTTATTTTTATAAGCAAATTTTAGCATCGTCGGCGCGATGTGAACGCCATCGGCAATGATTTCGCACGAAATTTCATCTCTTGTTAAAGCCCAGCCGGCAACGCCGATGTCGCGGTGATGAACGCCGGTCATTGCGTTGAAAAGATGCGTAACGTGGCTCGCGCCCGCGGCAAATGCTTTTTCAAGAGTTGTAAAATCAGCCTTTGTATGCCCGATTGAGACGATCCAATTTTGTTTTTTTAATTCTTTTACAAGTTCGATTCCGCCCTCGATTTCTGGCGCGAGCGTTGTCAGATGAATGGCGTTTGGCGTTTTTAATCTCGGCATTTCAGCAACTTCGTCTCCGTTTGTGAAAGTTTTGAAAAATTCAGGACGAAGCGCGCCGCACATTTTTTTATTGGCAAAAATGCCTTCGTAATGAACGCCCAATATTTTCGCCGCAGGTTTTCCGCTTTCCTGCATCACAATTGCCTCATCAATCGCGTCAATAATTTTCAGGTAATTTTCAAAAGCATCCGGCACAAGCGTCGGAATCCAAGCTGTTACGCCTTTCGTTGCCAAAAACCGAGAAACCTTGTGTAAATCTTTTGCAGTTGCCGAATTGACATCGACGCCAACCGCGCCGTGATTATGAAGGTCAACGAATCCGGCGTAAATTTTACAATTCGTAAGATTTACTTCTTCTTCTGCTCTGAAATTTCTGTTCTCTGTCGAAATTTCGGCAAACTGCCCGTTAACAATCACAAGCGCAGTATTTTCCGCCGTTCCATCCGGCAAAATGACTGTCGCATTTTTGAGCAGTAAAGTTTTCATAACGATTTTTTTTCAGAATAAACCACCAGAGGCAAACAAAAACTCACGCTATTCTGGAAATAACGTAAGTCTTAAGTATTTTCAATCCGCGATAATTATTTACCTTTTACTTTTTATTTTTGACTTTTTACCTTTACTTTAAACTCTTTTTCTCTTTCAATAAAACTGTCTTTACAAAGATTGATAAACTCCTTTCCAATCGAGGAAAAATAACCGCCGCGGATTCTTGCAAGACCCAAATCCCATTTGATTTCCGCGCCTTCAATCCACCACCAGACGAGTTTTCCGCCAGTAACTTCTTTTGCCACCGTTTTCGCGCCCGCAATTCCGACGCCCATATTGTTTTCCACCATTTGATTGATAGCTTCCTGGCGTGAAAGTTCCATCATCACGCTCGGTCGGACGTTTGCCGCCGCGAAAAAATCATCAATCAACCGGCGCGTGTTGCCTCCCTTTTCGCCTAAAATCAGGTGTTCTCCAGCGAGAGTTGCCGCGCTGATGTATTTTTGTTGGGCAAGCGGATGTTTCGGGTGGGCGATGGCGACGATTTCATCGCTGAAGAGAAGTTCGGTTGAGATGTTTGATGTCTCGACCGGCAAAGAAACAAACGCAATATCAATCTCGCCATGCAGAATTTTCTCGACCAGAACCTGACTTGTGCCGGAACTGACATTGATTTCGGCTCTTGGATATTTCTGTTTTAATCGTTCTAAAATCCTCGGAAGCTGTGCGGTAGCAAACATCGCAGAAGCCGAACCGATGCGCAGCCGTCCGTGTTCCGCGCCCGCAATTTCCGCAATTTCGGCAAGCGCGTCGTCGTGTTCGCGCAAGATTCTTCGGGCGCGTTCGAGCAGATATTCGCCCGCTTCGGTTACGATTACGCGGCGCGGCGTGCGTATAAAAAGCGGCAGACCGACTTCGTCTTCAAGCTGCCGAATTTGCATTGAAATTGCCGCCTGTGTTATGTTCACACGCTTTGCGCCAGCCGTAAATGTTTTTGCTTCGGCAATTGCCAGAAAAGCCTTTAATTGTCTGATTTCCATTTCTTTCGGAGTTAAATATTAATCGTCATTCAGAATTTTCCAATAAGTAAGTTTTATTGCGCAGACAGGTTATTTTGAATTCTCTTATAGAACAAGTTTGTTTAGCATATATCAAAGCCTGTTTTTCGTCTATAAAAATTTTATTGGAAGAAAACCGGAATCGCAATTTTAATGTGATTCCGGTTTTCTTATTTTCAGTCGTCAGGCTTTGCCTAATTTCGTTTTTCGAGTTTAAATAACGTTTATGGATTGGGAAATCAAGGATTTTTTAAAAATACAAAACAATCAACTATTTATTGAAGGTGTTTCGACAATCGATATGGCGGAAAAATTCGACACGCCGCTTTTTGTTTTTTCGGAAAAAAGAATAAAACACAATATTGAAAGATTAAAACACGCTGAAAAATTTATCGAATGTAAATTAAAAATTTGTTATGCCGCGAAAGCCAACTCGAATATGGCAATTTTGCGAACCGTACGCGAATCCGGAGCAGAATTGGAAGTCAATTCCGGCGGCGAATTGTGGAAAGCTCTGAAAGTTGGTTTTAATGCCGAACAAATTATTTTTAACGGCACTAGCAAAACCGTCGCTGAAATCGAAGCCGCGATAACGGCGGAAATTTACGCCATCCAAGTTGATTCGCTGTATGAACTCGAATTGATTGAAACACTTGCGCGGACTTTGCAAAAATGCGCAAATGTCAGCCTGCGTCTCGTTCCCGAAATCGAAACGAAAACGCACAGCGGCTTGCAAACTGCGCTGTTGACTTCAAAATTCGGTATGATGCCCGACGAAGCATTATCGGCATTTCGACGCTTTTACAAATCTGATTTTCTCAATCTTTGTGGGATTCATCTGCACATCGGTTCACAGACGCCGGACGCCGCACCTTACGCCGATGCTTTCAAAACTTTGTTTGAAAATTTACTGCAAATTTACAATGAAACCGGACACAAACTTTCGCATTTGAATTTGGGCGGCGGCTTTCCCGTAAATTACCTTCTAGATAAAACTCAGGCGGGAGATTTTCTCCCGGTTCAGCGAGATTTGTTTTCTGCACATATCGAACCCGAAGAAGTTTTACGGCAGGCTTGGAAAGTTGTCGAAGAAACGGCGCAAAATGCCAAGGCGTTTCATTTACTCGAAAACATCACGCTGCTTCTCGAGCCGGGCAGAAGCGTCGTCGCCGATGCCGGAATTTGTTTGACGACCGTGAGAAATCATAAAAAAAGACCTCTGAAACAATTGGCAGACAGCAATCAGCAATTAGCAGTTTTGCCAAAAGGCATTTCGATTTTCAAAAATCTAGAGATTAAAGAGGAAAACCAATCCAAAATGCAAAATGATTTTTGGTTGTTGACTGATGCGGGCTTTAACATTTTGCTTTCGATGGAAACATACAAATGGTATTACCATTTGATTTCAGCCGCACGCGCGGGCGAAACTCACAGCACGCCTTACAAAGTCGCCGGACCTTTGTGCGACGGAGGCGACGTTTATTTTGACATCGAAGGCGAAAATCGTCTGCCCGATTATCGTCTTCTGCCCGAAAACGTTCAACCCGACGAAGTTTTGGCTCTGCTCAATTGCGGCGCGTATTCCGTCGCGCAGATGTCTCAATATAACGGCAGACAGCTTCCGGCAATAATTTTGATAAAAGATGATGGAGAAATCGAACTGATTCGTCGGCGAGATAGTTACGAAGATTTATTGGGAAACGACATTTGGTAAAAAATTACCATTCGGCGCGGCGAATCATCGTTTGCAAAATCATTTTTTCCGCGTCGTTCAAAGTAAAATCTGCCTTTTCATAAACGTCGTTCAATTGCGCGAGCGCAACGGCGCGGCTGCTTTCGTCGCGGATTTGCGCGATGGTTTGCAAATTCTCCAGAGAAAATTCGCGCGCTCTTTCGTTTTGGTTGTATTCGGCAAAACGCGCGGCGAGTTCGTTTAGCGCTGTTGAACGCGCCGCCAATTGTGGAACGGTTTCGGCTAGATGCGCCGCTTCATTCAAAATTTCGATTGCTTCACCACGCTTTTCCAAACGATTTTTCGCGTCCGATACATTGATTAAAGCAAACATTTTTTGCGCGTCTTCGCCGATTGCGTTTATTGCCTGTCGCGCAAGCTGGTCGTTTTCCTGAAATGTGCAGACTTGCGCAATTTGCGACAAAGCTGATGTTTGCTCGTTTTCATCCGGTAAACCGTGTGCTATTTCGATGGCGCGTTCGGCTTTTCCAAACTGCGCAAACTCGACGGCGACCGCCGTCAATAAATTAAAACGCGCGCGGCTGTCACGTATTTCCGCGTCGCGCTGCGATTTCAAAATCTGGTAGGATTCTTCGAGCGCTTCGTGTGCTTCGCTTTTGTCGCCTTTCGCCCAAAACTCACGCGCAAATCCTAAAAGGCACGTCGCAATCTGTGTCTTTTCCGCTACGGCATCGAGTGTTCGGTCGGCTAAATCCAAACTTCCCGCTCGCAAAAAGCCGAGCGAAATGCCGACCAAGAACGAATCTCGATAAACGCCGCCGAGTTTTTCGGCTTCCGTTTTGGCTTTGTCAAAAGTTTCGACGGCTTTATCGTTTCTGCCGTTTTGCGCGAAATGTTCAGCGATATACTGTAAAACTCTTATTTTTTCTTCCGGGAAATCAATTTCCAGCGCTGTTGTTACTGCTTCGTCAAGCACGTTGTTAGCATTGTCCTTTTGATTATTTTGCTCGTAAAATTCGGCAATCAATTGCAAAGCGTTGACTTTCGCCGCCGGATATTCAATGCGTTCGAGCGTTTGTTTGGCTTCGGTTTCCTGGTTTTTTATTGTCAACTGATACGCAATTACGCCCAAAGCGTGCGCCGGATGGTCGAGCGCGGCGGCTATTTCAAAAGCGTTTTCAAACTCACCTTGTTCGGCTTTTCTGACGGCGATTCTTTCTCTGGCTTCGGACTGCAAACCAGTATCTTCGACGGCTTCGACAAGCTGAAAAGCGTATTCGTCATCGCCAATTTCGGCACACTTGTCGGCAACGTTCGACAAAAGTCGGTCGCGCACAAACGGGTCGTCAATCGAATCGGCTAGCTGCGCCGCCAGATCCACTTCGCCCTTTTCGAGATAACGCGGAACGATTTCCCTCATCGCCTCGCCAAATCCATCGCCGCTTTTGATGTCTTCGGCTAAAAACGCCGCGCACGCGAGAAGATTTTCGCGCGCTTCTTCGATATTTATAAGATGCTCTGCCATATTTATTTAGTGAAAAACTAAAGACTAAAAGTGAAAAGTTCAAGATTTTCACTTTTTATTATTTACCTTTCATTGTTTTTATTTAAACAAATACACGCCTAATCGAATCAGGCATCCAATCATTCAAAGATTTGCTTACCGAATCGGCGCCGGCTGCGCGCAAATTTGCGGCATCAACCGTGTTAGTAATGCCCAAAGTTCTCAATCCGGCGCTTTTGCCAGCCGTAATTCCTTGCGGCGAGTCTTCAATCACCAGACACTCCCTGTGAGACATCGGATTGCGCCCGCGTTTTGTGCGCGCCGCGTCGAGCAGGTTAAAGCCTTTGTAGTAACATTCGGGGTTAGGTTTGTGAGACGAAACGTCTTCCGCGCTGACAAAAATTGAGAAGCAATCACGCAGTTCCAGTTTATCCAAAACAAATTCGATTTCTTCACGCACCGCCATACTGACAATGCCGAGCGCGAAATCCTTTTCCATTTTCCGCACAAAATTTTCCACGCCGCCGAAAAGCGGGATTTCCTCAGCGTCCACAATCTCGCGCCATTGGCGCGTTTTAACTTTCATCAATTCCTGAACTTTTTCAGCGGTCAAATCTTTTTCGGCACGTTTGTATTGAGCATTTATAAAACTTTTATCGTCCATTCCGAGACACGAATAATAATCGGTTTCTGAAAGCGAAATGCCTTCGCCGGATAAAATTTCCTGATACGCGCGCATATGAAGCGGCTCGTCATTTATAATAATACCGTTAAAATCCATTAAAATTCCTTTTATCATCTTCTAAAATTTTCCTCTTTCAAAATCATTCGCTTCCATTAATTCGACGCCTGCGTAAATTTCCGAGTATTCGATTATGGCTTTTACTCGTGCTAGCCATCGCAAATATTTCACCGTCAACATATTCGTTTTTGATTTGGCTAACCTTTTCACATTCAAGATAATCTTGAACTGAAATTTTAGGTTTTAGTTTTGGCAATCCCATAATTTTATAAAATATATTATTTGTCATTCAGAGCTTCGACGCCTGGGAGCGCGTCGCCGGCGAGAAATTCCAGCGTTGCGCCGCCGCCGGTCGAGATATGCGAAATTTTTCCGGCAAGTCCGGCTTGGTTGACTGCCGCGACCGAATCGCCGCCGCCGACAATTGATGTCGCGCCGTTTTCGGTTGCTTCTGCCACGGCTTGAGCGATTGCAATCGTGCCTTCGTCAAATGGTTTTTCTTCAAACATTCCCATCGGACCGTTCCAGACAATTGTTTTCGCGCCTTTCAGAGCTGCTTTGAAAATTTCGATGGTTTCCGCCCCGATGTCCAAACCGACGAGACCTTTGTTGGTAAAATCTATGGGAATTGTCTTGCGCGAATTAAGCGGGTCGTAGCTATCTACAACTTGGTGGTCGGTCGGAAGAATCAGTTGAATGCTTTTCTCCTTTGCGAGTTTTTCGATTTCCAAAGCCTGCGGCATCATCTCGTCTTCGACCAAAGACCTGCCGACGGTGTAGCCGTTTGCTTTGAAAAATGTGTAAGCCATG
Source organism: Acidobacteria bacterium 28-9 (assembly GCA_002050355.1). Lineage (GTDB taxonomy): Bacteria > Acidobacteriota > Blastocatellia > Pyrinomonadales > Pyrinomonadaceae. The sequence continues at coordinate 4,462 of MWYY01000058.1, read as the reverse complement.
GCGCCGCCGATAAGCAGTTTGTCAACTTTACGATTTATCAAAGATTCGATTACCGGAATTTTGTCGGAGACTTTTGCGCCGCCAAGTATGGCGACAAACGGACGTTCGGGATTATTCAGCGCTCTGCCCAAAAAGTCGAGTTCTTTTTCCATCAAAAGACCGGCGACGGAATTTTTGACAAACTTTGTAATGCCTTGCGTTGAAGCGTGCGCGCGATGCGCCGCGCCGAATGCGTCGTTGATGTAAACGTCGCAAAGTTCGGCAAGCTGTTTAGCAAAGCCGTCGTCGTTGGCTTCTTCTTCTTCGTGCAGGCGCAAGTTCTCCAGCAATAAAACTTCACCTTCTTTAAGATTTTCAATGTGAGTGTTAACTTGTTCACCGACGCAATTGTTGGCAAAGAAAACTTTATCGTTTTTTATCTCGGCTTTACCAAGCGTCATTACGTTTTTTTTGATTTCGACCGGCTCTTCGCCGCGAGTTGAAACGTCTTGCAGAACGGGCAGCGAGCGCAGATATTCATAGACGGGCTTGAGCGAGTAATTTGCCGCTTCATACGGCATTCCTTTTTCTTCGGCTTTCTTTTTGTCCTTCAGAGGTCTGCCTAAATGAGAGGCGAGAATGACTTTTGCGCCTTGCTCCATTGCATATTTTAGTGTGGGCAACGCTCCTAAAATTCGTGTGTCGTCTTCGATTTTGCCGTTTTTTATCGGCACATTAAAATCGACGCGGATAAATACTCGCTTTCCTTTGATGTCTGCGTCTTTTATCGTTTTCTTATTCATAATCTTATAAAAAAATAAAAAAGCGTAATAATTTTTGACATTATACTACGCTTCTCGAAAATAAAAATTTGCTTTTGCTTCAGCCGACAAAGCCCGGTCGGGTTTGGTGTTCTTTGACTTCCCAAACAACCGCGATTTTGTCAATCGCCACATACGCGACTCGTTCTTCTTCGTCACGAAGGTGCAAAACACCGCCTTTCACGGCGCTGACCTCGCCGCTAAAAGTCGCGTTTGTGCCGCACGACACATCGATTTTTTTTCCCATCAACTGTTTCAAAAATTCTTCCATATTCCAATTCATTTCCAGATTTTTTGTTTTAGAAAATTTGAATTCTATTGTAGCGATTCTATTGGAAATACCAAGTTGATTTTTATAAAAGTTGAATTATACGATGGATTTGTCGGTTAAAAATCGGAGCGAATAAATTTAATAATGGATTTTACAACAAATTCCGGCATTTTTTGGAGTGGTATTTAATTTATTATTCAATATGCACAAGTTTCAATCGAATAGCCTGCCGCGTCAAACCGGCAATATCGCGCACGTTGAGTTTGTCCATAATATTATTTCGGTGACTTTTGACGGTTGTTGCGCCGATGTGCAGTTTGGCGGCAATCTCTACCGTTGAAGAGCCTTCCCCGATAAGCTGCAGCACTTCCCTTTCACGTGCTGTGAGCGGGCGTTCGGCAATTGAAGAATTTACGTTTCTGCGTATGCCTTTACAATTTTGAATTTTATCAGCAATATCGGCAATTTCTCCGCTGAAATAGATTTTTCCTCTCGAGCCTTTGTGAATAGCTTCAATCAAATCTCTAGCCGCGCCGCATTTGACGACGTACCCGGAAATTCCGGCGTTAATCATATCTCGAATGTAAGCTTCGTCAGTGAAAATAGACAAGGCAATTATTCGCGTCGAAGGATTGGTTTTGTGAATCTGCCGCGCCGTATCGATTCCGTTTAGTTCGGGCATGGATATGTCCACGACGGCAACATTCGGGCGAAGACGACTTACCAAACTAATCATTTGACGTCCGTTTGAACACTGACCAATTAACTTAAAGTTAGGAACTTCTTTGAGAAGAGATACAATACTTTCGCGTACCAAGTCGTGGTCATCGGCTATTACAATTGTAATCATCTTCCTTAAAATCCTCCCAAATTTAAGATAGAAATCTGGTTTCAAATCTTTAATTCGGTGCGCTCACTGTTTAATAAAACTGTCATCGGCGAAATTACGAAAAAGGTTTTAAAAGACAATAAAAGGGACAACCGCATTCTTTTCAGAATGCGATCAAACAAAAGCTAGAGACAAAACCGCCTAAAATTATCTTTTCTCTTATTATACGCGCTATTCGGAAGGAATACTAATTCAAAATCTTAAACTTTTAGGATTTATTTTCTAAGCTGTTGTTCAACGGTAGATCCAATTTTTTAAAGCGTCGAAAATTTTCGCGTAATGTGTTTGTAATAGAGATTTTAGTAAAGCGCGTTTATAAAAACGGATTATGCTTTGCGTCTGCTCTTTTCGAGTAGAACTGCAAGATTTACCGTAGTTCCTTTTCCCTCTTTCGATGAAATATTTAGTGTGGCATCAATTAATTCTGCTCTTTCATACATACTCGCCAACCCGATTCCGTTGCTTTCGATTCTCTCCAAATCGAAACCGCATCCGTCATCACGGACAATGACAAAAGCCAAACCTTCACGAATATCGAGAGTAACGGAAATAGATTTAGCTTGCGAATGTTTGAGTGCATTGATTACCGCTTCCTGTGTCGTACGATAAATGCCGTTTTCGACAGCTGGTGCAAGACGCGGAAAATTGTCAGCAAAATTCAGAGAAATGGCTGTCGGCTGATCGGTTAAAAATGTGTCGACGTTTTGCGTGAATTTGCGAAAAGCTTCTGCCAGTCCAAATTGCTCCAACACGCCCGAATGCAGTATCTGCGCCATCTGACGAAGCGATATTTGGTTTCGGTGTAAAAGCTCCTGCGTAATTACAAGGTCTGCAAATACGGCATTTTCCTCGGGCAATAATTCAACCAGCTTTTTTTCAACTCGCTGGAGCTTTATTGACGCGACAGCCAACTGCTGAACGATATCATCGTGTAGTTGGAGCGAAAGACGCCGGCGCTCTTCCTCGCGGGCTTCTTCGAGGCGTGCAGCCCACGTAAGCCGGACTTCTTCAATCATTTTACGCTCGTTGATGTTTTGCGTGATACCAATGAGCCGAACGGGTGTTCCATCCGCGTCCCGAACGGCTACGGCGTGTGATTCGTTCCAGAATGTTCCTTTAGTCAGATTGACGACGCGATACTGATGCGTGAAAGTACCGCTTCCCTCAAGTGCGCGCTCATACATTTCCAATGAATGTTCGAGATCTTCGGGATGAATAATTTCACTTATTTCCGTAAAGTTTTTTATCAGCGATTCCAAATCGGACAGCGCGGCGGCATTCTCCGAGTATGTAACTTCCTGAGTCAACAAATCAATTTCCCACGAATAAATTTTTGCCGCTTGCATTGCCAATCTGAGCCTTTGTTCAGATTTGTGCAAATCGTTTTCCATCTGTTTGCGCTTGGTAATATCGCGGGCAACACCTTCGATTGCCAAGGTTTCTTTCTCAATCAAAGAAACTCTCGGGTTGACTTCCAGCGTAATGCGTCGACCGTCTTTTGTCACTAAATCAAATTCGTGAATGCTCGGTGTCGGGTCGTGAAATTTGCTTTCAATTACCTGCCTGATTCGCTCGTGATGCTCGGGAACGATAAGCTGAGTAATGTTCATTTTCCTCAACTCTTCCAAAGGGTAACCCGTAATTTTTTCAGCCGCGCGGTTTACGGAGATGTAATTTCCCAACAGGTCATGAGAATAAATAATGTCGTTGGCATTTTCCAAAAGGCTGTTGTAGCTCAGCTCGTTAACTTTTATTTGTTCTTCGTTTCGTATTCGGTCGGTAATATCCTCGTGTATCAGAACTATTTCCTGCACTTGACCGACAGAATTTTTTATCGGGTAAATAACCGCTTTAGTCCATCTTTTCGGCTCGACGTGGCGTGTCAGGTCGGGAATGGTTACATTCGGATCGTAGTGAACTAGCGGAATTTCAACTGATTGTCCGCCGAAGGCACGCTCGATATACGGCATTACGCCTTTTTCTTTCAACTGTTCGTCTTCGAGTATATTGTATCCGTCAAGCTGGTCGAGCGTTACGCCCCACAAATTTTCCCACGCTTTATTTACTTGAACGATACGTCCATCTGGCGACATAATTTGGATGCTCAGCGGAGATTGTTCAAATAACGCCATAAACCGATCGTCCACAGGCAATTGTATTTCCGAATTTTTTATCAACATAGATTTAGAACTCTCGCTTCGGTTTGCCGCAATTATGATTCCCCGCACCAAATTTTATTATAGTCTAAGCCTAAATTTTGAAAAATATTATTTTTAAAGACCTAAGATATTCTCGAAAGTCATATGCCTCCCTCTCTCCGCTGCTTCCGCAAAACGCTCGATTTAGGAAGCGTTTTTTTTGTCTTAACAAAGCCAGTGATTACTCCACCACCAAACAAAGTTTGGAAGTGGCTTCTACGGATTGATTACCGACAGACTCTAATCCAAGTCTGAGAATGTTTATAGCGGCGTTTTCGTCGCGGTCTAAAGTTAGACCACAACT
>MWYY01000112.1 GCA_002050355.1 Acidobacteria bacterium 28-9 | reverse complement strand
GATTGCCGAGATTGTCCAAACCGAAGGCGAAGCGCATTTTCGCCGAATCGAAACCGAAAATTTAAGCCGGGTTTTAGTCGGAAATAATGTGCAAATAATCGCGCTCGGCGGCGGCGCGTGGATTACTGAGGAAAACCGTCGGCTTATCAAACAACACGATTTTACAACCGTCTGGCTCGAATCTTCGTTTGAACACTGCTGGCGTAATATATCGTGTTCAAAGCGCGTGCGACCGCTGGCGAAAAATAAAATGGAAGCGCGACGACTGTTTTATGAGCGGCAGAAATTTTATTGTCTTGCAGACTGGCATTTTATCATCAAGCCGGATTTGACCTCGTTTGAAATCGCAAAAAAAATTGCCGATGAAGTGTTTTGAACAAAAAATAAATGAAATTTTTCGGGAAATGCTTTAGACTGTTTTGACGAACCGACTACACGGGCGATTTTTCCAAAGTAATTCTGGAAACTCGCAGTAAAAATGGCGGAAATAAAAATTATTTTTGCATTTTTCGGTTTGGGTTCAAAATTTTAATTTAAAGAAACAGGTTTCAGGAGGAAACAATGAAAGTTAAATTTTTAGCAGTTCTCAGTTTGGCGGCTGTAGCTGGCGTCGGCGCTTGCCGCAGTGCAACAAACACCAATACGACAGTGCTTAACACCAATACGAACACGACTATAACGACGATGACGCCAATGGCGACGATGACGCCGATGGCAGCGACGGATACAGCGACGCAGACAACGGTTCAGTCAGCATTAACCAAAGCCGGAATAACGGGCGTAACGGTCGATGCAACCACCACCAATGTAACTCTGCGCGGCACGGTTGCCAGCAAAGAGAAAATGGCGCAGGCTGTGCAGGTAGCGCAGCAAGCCGGAAGAAAAGCGGTCAACAATGAATTGACCGTAATGAATAAATAATTAGAGTAAGAAAAATGGAGGACACACAAAAATGGCTTTAATAGATAAATATCAATCACTAGTTGATATGGCAAATCAACTTGGAATTTCAGGTTTGAACGTAACGGATGACGGTAATGTTCTAAACATTGACGGCGTTGCCGGAAGCGCACAAGCAAAACAACAATTGTGGGACGAATACGCACGCCTTGACCCGGATTTTCGCTCGGGTGATGTTGTAATGAACATTTCCGCACCTGAAGGCGACAAAGGTTCATCGTCCGGTGGCGGTTCCGGTTCGACTTACACGGTTCAATCGGGTGATACTTTGAGCAAAATCGGTTCGCATTACGGCGTTAGCTGGCAGAAAATTTTTGAAGCTAACCGCGATAAACTCGACGATGCCGACAAAATACGCCCGGGACAGGAATTGACTATTCCGCAGGATTGAGAAGTTTCTGAGATATTTTACAAGGCACTTTGATTTGTTTGCGTTATGCTGGCAAGTCAAAGTGCTTTTTCTTTTGAAGGAGAAAATTTATGCGATTTTTCAAATTTCTGCTTTTGCTTTTTACCTTATCAATCGTCGTTACTGCTCAATCTCGACAGCAAGCTATCGAAAAATTTAACGACTTAAAAAATCAGGCTCTAATTCAAGAAAAAAGGATTTTATCTCCGGACAAAGAAGATGTCGAAAAGGCAAGACAAGAAAACGTCGGCGTTTTCAGAATTCTGCCGCGTGAAACCTATGACAGAGGATTGTTCAATACTCGCGGCGGCGGTGCTTATTATTCGTTTTATTTTAGGATTCCCGACTGGGGGTATGGTTCGGATGTTGGGCTGGAACAAAATAATTTTTCAGTTCCTAATTACGGTGTCCTGGCTGATTTAGGTGAAGTTTCATTAAACGAAATTACAAAAGAAAGTTCGAGCGTAAACAGTTTAATTAACTATCAGAAAGTGAAAGATACAAATTCGGTTTATGAGGATTTTCAAACACTTCACTATCAAGGATTGAAGACAAATGAAACAATTTTCAAAGGTTTATTACCGGCAATAGTTGGACACACTTATCTCGTTCGTTCAATCAACACTGAATACTACGACATTCTCGCGGCATTTAAGGTTCAGCGAAAAGATTTGGACGGAAGTTTGGTGATTTTTTGGAAACCAATTGAGCAATTTGAAACACCGCATCGCTCTGTTTCAGAAAAAAACCAATTGTCCGATGCGGAAATTCTCAAAAGGATGAAGGGCTGGGTTGGTTCGGATAAATTTTCGAATGTTCAAGCTGAAGTAAAAAGTGGTGTCGTTAGTTTGCGAGGAACAATTTCAAAAGAAGATTTGGCTTATGCCGTTCAGCTGGCTAACAGTTATGGCGCGACTAAAGTGGTAAATTTTCTAACCGTAAAATAAACGTGAGAGCCTGTGCGATTTCTCACACAGGCTTTTTCTATGATTACAAAACGCTCTATTTATCGTCTTTCTTCTCGTTCCAAATTTTGTAAACCAATTTGCTGACTCGCGGCTCGTCGCGCAATTTTTTGTTTTGCGCCATTTGCCAACGCTCAAACCAGGAAATTCCCGATTTGCTGTCGACGTGCTTTTCTTCGGTTTGATATGCCGCGTCCGCTTGCGCCTCGCTCATTGAAACGAATTTATAACCGCTTTTTTCAAATATTCCGAAAAGCTCGTCCGCAGAATCGGCAACTAGACGGCTCGGCGTTAAAACCAGCGTCTGCGCGATGTCGCGTTTGAACATTTCCTGTGAATATGCTTCAAAATGCGCAAGCATTTTTGTCATATAATCTAGAAATTCCGTTTTTACTTGCTGCGCCATTTCAGTATCGGCTTTTTCACGCGCCTGGTCATAAGCGAATGAATACATCCATTCCGAGTTGTCGAAAGTATATTTGACCGAGCGCAAACCGCGTGTCGATAACCAATTTTCAAAACGAATTTTATCTTCCGCCGTTTTTCCAGTGTTTAAATACGGGTAGCTGAAATAGCGAAGCGGCAGATTTTTCTCCATTAAAATAAATTTGGCAATGCCTTCGTTCATCTTAACTCTATTGACATATTCATCATACGGCGTATTGTAAAACCAAACGTGCTTGTAAGTTCCGATACCAATTTCGAGTCCTGCGTCGCGCCATACTCGGACGACATCGAGGCGATTTTTTGACAATTTTCCGCCTTCGTTAATGCTTAAGCCGTTGACAAACCCGATTGCCGGAATGCGGTGTGCCGTCAATTTGTCAATTAATAACCGCGCCGTTTCATCAAAACTTTTGTCCGTGTTTTCGTTGAAGTTCGGCGGAATCGAAACAAATCCGATTGCCATTTTTTTATCGCGCATTTTGTTTTCGGCATTGACAGAAACGCTCGTTTCAGCCC
>MWYY01000090.1 GCA_002050355.1 Acidobacteria bacterium 28-9 | reverse complement strand
TCAGGCGTTAAACTGAAGGGGTATTCCTTTAAACCGAAAAACTCTTTGTACATTTTTCTTTTTTCCAAACGATTTCAAATTTGAAATCGCCTAAATTATCTTTTCTAAAATGCGAGACATTTGTAATGCCATAATCAAAAGCGGAATACTCGTCAAGGCAATGATTATTCCCGCTAATACTTTCAACCAATGAAAGCTTTTTTGCCAGAAAATTTCCCGCTCCGTTAGAAGCGGCGGCACAGATGCCAATACAGGCAGCCCAGTATAATATTTGGTATCTTCTACGCTTTGAATTTTGAACCAACGTGGAACTTCAAAAATGGCGGCTAAAAATAATCCGAGAGCCAATCCAATACCTGCGCTGAGCGCAATAAGCAAGGGTCTTTTCGAAGCGTTCACCGGCGATTGCGGCAGGTTCGCCGCGTCAACTACACTAATCGTTTCGCCCTGCTCATTGCTCTCACGCTCTACTTGCTGTTGCGCCGCATTATATTTCGCCAGATTATCATCGTAAGCTTTTTTTGCCGATTCGTATTGATTATTGATTCCTTCGAGCGCGACCTTAACGTTTGGTATTGTATTAATCTTCGATTCAAGCGCGGCGATCTGCACCGAATTTTGCTGCATTTCCTTGTCTTTCATCTGAAACTGTTGGTCAATTATTCCGATTTGACTTTCGACTTTTCGCTTTTCAATCTCCAAATTCTCCTTTTGCAATTGCGCTTTCCGAGCGCCTGATTGAGAGGCTTGCTTAATTCTTTGGTTTGTATTTTTCGAGAGTTTTTCTAACTCTTCGTTAATTTTATCAATATCGGTTTGCGTTTTAATAATATCTGGATGCTTTTCGCGGTACTGCTTTTTCAAATTTGCCAATGCGGAACTGAGTTCCGCGCGTTTTTGAATAAGCTGTGCATATGCCGGCGTATCTTCAATTCGAGAGGCTTGCGTGACGGCGTCTTGTGTTTCCTTTTCACCGAAGTCTTCGATCAGCCGCGCTTGACTGTTAAGCGCTCGAATGCTGTCATTCAAACGACCCTTTTCGATAATCAAAGTTTCCTTATCCTTGGAAATCGTTCCCTCACGATTGCGCAAACCCTCGAGTTGAGCAATCAAACCCTGCGCCGATTCGGGCAGCGTCTCGACGTTTTGCTGCATAATTTGTAGCCGCTGGCTTTCCAATATGCTAAGATTGTTTCGCGCGTTTTCTAATTGGTTGTCAATGAATTCGCGAGTCGTTTTCGCGCCCTGCGACGATTGGGTTTTTTGCGTATTGACGTATTTGCTGGCAAGTTCGGCAACGACTTTTTGTGCCACTTCCGGGTTGCGGTCGCGATATGTGATGCGAAAACCGGCGATCTTTTCTTCTTGGTCCTTGGTTTTTTCCGGATTAACCTCAATGTTACTTCTCAGATTGTCAATGATTAGCTCCATTGGCATCCCGGACGTTCTTTCAGTTTGAAAAAGATTGTATTTCGCAATCATCGGCTCAAGAGATGACCGGCTTAAAACTGTTTGATTGATTGATTCCAAGCGTTGTGATAAATCCTCCGTTAGGGACGGCGCCACCTTCTCAGAGATTGTTGGTGGTTTGAGTGTTAAATATGTGGTTGATTCGTAAAAGTTAGGAAGACCTGGAACCACCCACACGACTGCTAAGAAAACGGCGATTGCCGGCAAAGCAATCTGCCATTTACGTCGCTTAAATATTTGGACATACTCGCCGGTTGACCTTTTTCTAAATTCAACACTCATATTTTCTCTTTATGTAATTTCTCAAACTTTTATCAATTTTCTTACGACTTATAGGCGTTCAAAAACTAGGGGCGCCGATTGAATAAAGTCCAAACAATTTACATTTTCCTTAAATTTTATGTAAGCTTTTCTGGTCATGAGGTTCCAGTATTTGGCTAGCATCGTTGCCATATTATCAACTAAACGACTCTGCACTGGAAGTGCAGAGGTTTTTGAAATCGGAACGCGAATGAAATTCGCTTGATTGTTCTTTTCAGACCAAGAAAAGAAAGCATAATAAATTCTCGCAATGAAATTGCATAGCTTTTACTAGCGTGCTGAAACAGTAAATCTACTACCATAAACCAAAAATACATAGTGGTTATTGCTTGATACAGATCTGGCGACAGAAAATACGCCTTGTCAAATCATCTCTAACTCAAAAGGAGTGTACTTAATGAAAAAAATAAATCTCTTAATTTCAAAATTTACGTGTATTTAATTGTTTGAAGCGATGGTGTTTCCAACTTTTTATTCCTCATCGCGTCCGTTGGACGAATTTGGTTTGGCTTTAATCTCCTCAACGGCAGAATCTTGCGTCGCTCCTTTATTTTCATTCAAGAGTTCTTCGCGTCCGAGTGAGGTCAAGACCCTTGCGGAGCTGACCGCTTCCACCGCTTTATCACTTGCTAAAAGCGCTTCTTTGTCCGGCAGCAAATCTAAATTGTCAGCAACCTCTTCGATAACGGCGCGCCCGATGATTTGTTCATTTGCCGCATAAGACGCAATCATTGCGTTGTCGCACAAGTTGTTGATTTGGCGCGGAATGCCTTCTGAGCACTGAAAAATAAAATCAATCGCCCCGGGCGAGAAGATATTTGGCTGGCTCGAACCAGCAATTGAAAGCCTCTGTGTTATATAACGCTCGACTTCATTAACATTCGGAAGCGCAGGCATTATACAGCGAAGAGCGACACGCTGTTTTAGCTGACGCAGATTTTGCTGCTTGAGTTTTTCCCGCAGTTCCGGTTGTCCGGTTAAAATTATTTGCAAATGTTTGGCATTGTCTGATTCAAAATTCATCAAAAGGCGAATTTCTTCTAAAACCTCGTCGGAAAGCTCGTGCGCTTCGTCCACGATTAAAACCGTACGCAAACCTCGACGGTGGCGCTCTTCCAAGAGTTTGCCCATCTGTCCCAGAAGGTCCGTTTTGTTGGTCCAATCCTTAATACCCAACATCTCGGTAAGATGATGATAAAATTCCTCAATCGAAAGATGCGGATTGACAATATACGCGGCTAGAACACTCGAATCAAAACGGCGGATAATCCAGCGAATCGCGGTTGTTTTACCCGTGCCGACTTCGCCCATCAGAACAATCAAGCCTTTCGCCATTTCTATCCCGTAATACAGGCTCGCCAAAAGCTCATTATAAACTGGCGTGAAGACGACAAAACGCGGGTCAGGCGTTAAACTGAAGGGGTATTCTTTTAAACCGAAAAACTCTTTGTACATTTTTCTTTTTTCCAAACGATTTCAAATTTGAAATCGCCTAAATTATCTTTTCTAAAATGCGAGACATTTGTAAT
>MWYY01000088.1 GCA_002050355.1 Acidobacteria bacterium 28-9 | reverse complement strand
GCTGCAAATCGAGGTCGATAGTCGAGACTAGATCTTGTCCGGCTTGAGGCGGGACGACCTTAATTTCTTCCTACACGCGCCCGCGACTGTCCTCCTGAACTTTTCTGTACCCGGGTTTGCCGCGCAGATAATCGTCGTAGTATTGTTCCAGACTGCCTTTACCGATAATATCGCCCGCACGCAAGCCCTTTGCCTGCACTTCAGGTTTTTCTAATTGCTTCGGGCTGATTTCGCCGACATAGCCGAGAACGTGCGCCAGCGTTTTACCGAGCGGGTAAATGCGCTGCGGCTGAAGTTCGACGCGCAGTTCCGGGTATTCCAAAGCGTGCGCTTCGACCCAGGTTATATCCTGCATCGTCGCGTTTTCCTTCAAAACCATTGTCTCGAATCCGGGTTGTTTTTTGATTAAATTCAGTCTTTCGACCAAAAATTGACGTTCAACGCCTAAGCCTTGCGCGTAATCCTCCAGGCGGTCAGTCAAATCAATTTTTTTTATCGGCTCGTTTGAGAGTGTTATGTTATAAGTCGGACGCGAATCAACCAGAAGATTGCCGTTACGGTCAAAAATCGCTCCGCGCGGCGCCGGGATCGGGATAAGACGAATGCGCTGATTTTCGGCTTTTTCGCTGTAATACTCACCTCTGACGATTTGTAGATAATAAAGACGAACGCCGAGAACAGCCAGCAAAATAAAGGCAATAACCTGAATCGTGCCGACTCTGATTCCCAAATTTTGCGCGTAGTCGTTAAGTTTCATACATCAAGTTTGTGGAAAGTTGCAGGCAGTTTCTAGGAAACTTCAGATAGTTATAGAAAGTTAAAATTCTGAAAATCGCCTGAAACTACGCAACTATCCATAACTCTGAAAACTACTTGTAACTGTCTGTAACTTATCTCCGATTTCCCAAACGAATCGGGTTTCGCCTGCGTGTTTGCCGACGCGGCGGAAAGATGTCGCGCTTTTGCTTGGTTACTTTTTCCGCAAAAAAGCTGTCTAAAATCAAATAGACGATTGTTCCGGCGATAGTCGTTCCGATAATCGTATAAGCTATCGTTACGCCGAATTCCGCCGTCGGGATTTGCCCTAAAAGAAGATGCAGACCGTAATAAACCAATTCATTCAGCAAACAAGCGCCTGCTATGACGGGAATCTGCAATAAAAGGTTGTCCAGATAGACGCGCCTTACAATCTCCGAAACTACGTATGCTATCAACGTTTTAGAGAAGCCGTTGGCGCCTAAAAGCCCGCCGCTTAAAGCATCAACCGCAAGCCCGGCGACGCTCCCGTAAAACAGAGCTTTGATTCCGTTTCGATGAAGCGCTGCATAAACCACAATAATCAGCGGAAAATCGATAAACGCTAACGGTTCGGCGATGTTGCGCAGCGTCCACTGAAGCAGTATCGCGGCTATCAATGCGATTGTGATTTTTACCTGTTCCATCTGTTTAATGGTTAGTGGTGAATGGTGATTGATGCATGTAATACATTTCTTCCATTAACCATTAATCAATCACCATTCACCACTATTTGTTCTTTCCGCCTTTTACGTCTTTGCCGGCATTCGGAACGGATTTGTCATAATCGGGGCGCGGCGGCGGCTCATACAGCAAAACTGCAACTTCCTGCAGAGATGAGAGATTTGCGCTTGGTTTTATGAAAATTTGATGCGTAACCGTTGCCGAGCCGGAGCGGACTTCGACGACCTCGCCTATTTTCAATCCGGGCGGATAAATTATATCCTGTCCGGTGGTATAGACGCTTTCGCCGACTTGAACTTCAACGCTGTTCGGTACATAACCCATTTCAAGCAATTCTTTTTTGCCAGTTCCTTTAACGACGCCAAGAGCATTAGACGTTCCGACTTCGCCGATAATTCCGCCTTCGGCGACTCCTGCTTTTGTTAATAAATAAATTTGTGCCGTTAAAGGACTAACCGACGTTACATAACCGACAAGTCCGCCGTTTGTTACAATGGGCATCCGCAATTTCACACCGTCGAGACTTCCGCGATTGATAATCAAAGTATCGAACCAGGCTGACGGGTCGCGTCCGATGATTTGAGCAGGTAGAATTTTGTAATTGGAACGGTTTTTTAGTTCGAGCAGTGATTTGAGGCGTTCGTTCTCGACCGATAAACTTTCTTTGTTTTGAACCGCGACTTCAAGTTCCTGAACGCGCTGTTTGAGAACGTCATTATCGCTTTGGGCAGTTCTCAGAGTGGCGAACGATTGGAAGTAAGTTGTTACCGAAGAGCCAATGGACGTTACCGGAGACTGGACAAAATCGGCTACCGCCTGCGTCCAGACACGAATCATTCTCTGCTGCGTGTCAGGCTCGTGCGCGTCCCAAGCCATCAAAATAAAATTGCCCAAAAGCAGGGCAATCATTACCCAGGGCGTTACTTTCCAAACTTCTTTCTGAGTTCTCTCCGCCATTGTCATTTAACATTTATCATTTAACATTTACCAATTGCTCAATGTTCAATGATAAATGTTAAATGATAAATGACTAACTTCCCGTCATCAATGAATTGTCCCATTTAACCCGTTTCAGAAGTTCAAAATCCGAAAGCATTTTGCCTGTTCCAAGCACGACAGACGAAAGCGGGTCATCTGCCAGGACGACCGGCAGACCGGTTTCAATCGTCAGACGCTTGTCGAGGTTTTTCAGCAGTGCGCCGCCGCCGGTCATCACGATACCGCGCTCGACAATGTCGGCGGAAAGTTCCGGCGGAGTGCGTTCGAGCGCGACGCGCACGGCGTTGATAATCGTTGATACGGCATCCGAAAGTGCTTCGCGGATTTCTTCGTCGCTAATGGTAATCGTCTTCGGAATGCCTTCAATCAAATTGCGCCCGCGAACTTCCATCGTCAGCGGTTCTTCGAGCGGAAATGCCGAACCGAGCGCGATTTTTACCGCTTCCGCCGTTCGCTCGCCGATAAGCAGATTATATTTTCGCTTGATAAATTGGGTAATCGCTTCGTCCATTTCGTTTCCGGCAACGCGGACGGCGCGTGAATAAACAATCCCGGACAAAGAAATGACAGCAATGTCGGTTGTTCCGCCGCCGATGTCAACGACCATATTTCCGTGCGGTTCGGTAATCGGCAAGCCCGCGCCGATTGCCGCCGCCATCGCTTCTTCAACCAGATAAACTTCCGAGGCTTTAGCGCGATACGCCGAATCTTCGACGGCGCGGCGCTCGACCTGCGTAATCTCCGACGGAATTCCGATAACGACGCGCGGACGCACCCAGGATTTTCCGTTGTGAGCTTTGCGTATAAAATGCTGAAGCATTTTTTCGGTAACTTCAAAATTCGCAATCACACCGTCTTTCATC
>MWYY01000085.1 GCA_002050355.1 Acidobacteria bacterium 28-9 | reverse complement strand
CTTTGACGAGAAAAAACAAAAAGCCGACGACGCCGAAACGCTTGAACCAGCGGGCGAAAGTTGATGGTTTTTCTGTTTTTCTGGTTTCCGACATCGTTAGTATAAAATAAACTTTCGGCGCGAACATTTCAAACTTTTTCAGGCGCGTTTTTATCTATGAAAAAACAATTCACTTTGATTTCCGCATTGGTTTTACACCTCTTTTTTGCGTATGCTTTTACTTTCGCGCAAACCGCCGCGCCGGTAGAAAAAGATAAACGCGAGGCTGATTTGGTCGAACTCGTCAAACTCGATAAAACGATAAAACTCGACATTCGCTACGCCCGTGCGGATAATTTCGTCGGTAGAGCGGTTTACCCCGAAGCACGCGCTTTTTTGCAGCGTCCCGCCGCGGAAGCCATGTTGCGCGTTCACAAAAAACTCAAAAAACTTAAATTGGGTTTAGTGATTTTCGACGGTTATCGCCCGTGGACAATTACAAAATTATTTTGGGAAGTAACGCCCGAAGACAAGCAAAAATTTGTGGCGAATCCGGCGACAGGTTCGCGCCACAATCGCGGATGTGCGGTTGATTTGAGCATTTATGATTTAAAGACGGGAAAACCGGTTGATATGCCTTCGGATTTCGACGAATTTACCAACCGTGCTTCGCCCGATTACAAGGGCGCGACGGAGATTCAAACAAAAAACCGCGATTTATTGAGAGATTCGATGGAAGCCGAAGGTTTCACAGTCAACAAAAACGAATGGTGGCATTTCGATTATAAAGATTGGCAGGATTACGCGATTTACGACATTCCTTTTTCGGTTATCGGCAACGAAAAAACCTCGAAGCCGAAAATCAAAGAACGAAAAGATTTCAAAAAGTTTTTCGACCAAGCGAAAGTTAGCGGCGGAATTTACATTTACGATTTGCGGCAGAATAAGTATTCGATTTATGACCGCGAAAGATTCGACCGGCAATTTGTTCCGGCTTCGACTTCAAAAATAATTCACTCCCTCGTTTTTCTCGATTCGGGCGCGCTCAAAAGTGAAAATGAAACGATTAAATGGGACGGTGTAAAACGCGTCGTCGAAGCGTGGAATCAAGACCACAACTTGCGCTCGGCGTTGAAGGTTTCGGCGGTTTGGTTTTACGTCGAAGCGCGTCGGGCAAGAGAAGATGCAAAAATACTATGACGCGGTAAATTACGGCAATCGGAACACAAGCGGTTTCGGCGTCGATTATTGGAACAAAGGCGATTTACGCATCACGCCGCGCGAGCAGATTGATTTTCTCGTCCGCTTTTACGAAAACCGTCTGCCGTTCGCGCCGTCCGCCTTGATGACGGTCAAAGATATTTTGATACAAGAGCAAACCGACAAATATATTCTGCGTGCAAAAACCGGCTGGTCAAACGATTATACGCCGCAGGTTGGCTGGTTTGTCGGCTACGTCGAGCGCGGCGCAGACGCGTATTTTTTCGCAACTGAAATCGACATCAAACAAAACGAAGACTTAGCAAAACGCACCGAAATTACAAAAAATGTTTTGCGAAGTTTGCAGATAATCGAATAATTTTTTGATTTTTTTGCTTGATTTCTCAAATCTCTCCGTTTTTAATTTTATGAAAATTCAGCCCGCTAAATTCCTGCGCGGAAAGATAAATCTGCCTGGCGATAAATCAATCTCGCATCGCGCCGCTATTCTTTCAGCAATGGCGGAAGGCGAAACGCGCATCGAAAATTTTGCTACCGGCGCGGACTGCGCTTCGACTCTCGATTGTTTACAAAGTTTAGGCGTCGAAATCAAAAGAAAAAACTCGACAATTTTTGTCAAAGGTGTCGGCAAAACGGGCTTTCAAAAATCGAAAACCGCACTTGACTGCGGCAACAGCGGAACGACCTTAAGACTGCTCGCGGGAGTTTTAGCGGGACAAAATTTCGATTCAGTTTTGACGGGCGACGAATCTTTGCAAAAGCGTCCGATGCGGAGAATCGTCGAGCCTTTAACCGAAATGGGTGCGAATATCCAAGCCGAAAACAACTGTGCGCCGCTCGCTGTTTACGGCAATAATTCGCTCGAGTCGGTGACTTATCAACTTCCTGTTGCCAGCGCGCAAGTCAAATCCTGCATACTTTTAGCCGGATTAAATGCGAAAGGCAAAACCGAAGTCCGAAGCCCGCCAATTACGAATTGCGAATTACGAATTCCGAATTCAAGAAATCATACGGAATTGATGCTGCAATATTTGGGCGCGGCAATTGAGGAAAACTTTGTCGAAACCGAAAACGGTTTTGTTCATCAGGTTTTGCTTGAGGGAGATTCCAAACTTACTGCAAAAAATTTGCAGATTCCTTCAGACATTTCTTCGGCGGCTTTTTTTATTGTTGCGGCGGCGTGTTTGAAAAATTCGGAAATTGTTTTGCAAAACGTCGGTTTGAACCCGACGCGCACTGCAATTATCGAAGTTTTGCGCGCGTTCGGTGCGGAAATTGACGTTTTGCACCAACGAGAAATTTGTAATGAAACCGTCGGTAATTTGCTTGTACGGCGACGCGAAAATTTTGCCTCTGAAGTTACTTCAAACATAATAGGCGGAGAAATAATCGCTAATATAATTGATGAAATTCCTATTCTGGCAATTTTCGGGACGCAAATCGAAAACGGTCTGGAAATTCGCGGCGCGCAGGAGTTGCGCGTCAAAGAATCGGACAGAATTGCGGCAATTGTCGAAAATTTGCGAAAAATGAATGCCGATGTCGAAGAATTTCCCGACGGTTTTCTGGTCAAAAAATCGAACTTAAAGGGCGCAACATTAGATTCTTTCGGTGATCACCGGATTGCGATGGCTTTTTCAATCGCCGCGCTTTTTGCGATGGGCGAAACGGAAATCATCAATGCCGATTGTGCGAGCGTTTCGTTTCCCGAATTTTTCCAGATCTTAAGTCAAATAACAAAATAAATCAAAGCTGCTGCTGACACAGGTGAATTAGTTTAATAATCTTAAATTTGTGTTAAATTAATTTCTCGATGCAGAGCGCAAATCAAAAAATAATTCTCACTGGTTTTATGGGTGTCGGTAAATCAACCATTGCGCGCTTTCTGTCTTTTATGCTCAAATGCGAGAAAGTTGACCTTGATTTAGTTATCGAGGAAAACGAGCGGCGAAC
>MWYY01000110.1 GCA_002050355.1 Acidobacteria bacterium 28-9 | reverse complement strand
CGTTTATGCAAAACGTCAATTGGGAAGAAGTCAACCGTCGTTTAGAAGAAATTAAACCAATGTAACCGATTTGAAAAAATTAGAGTAGTAAATCAAAGCAATTAAAAAAAGTGCGAAAGTAAACCCGAATCTTTCGGCTTTACTAATGTATTGAACCTCCCGCAAACCATCTTTTGTTGCGTAAATTTCGCGCGGTTTGAGTTGTTGCATAAATGCTTTACGCCTTTGGGAAAAATTTTCGGCATTTCGCTTTGTAAGACGCATTCGTTTAATTGTCATTTTTTTTTGTGAAATGGAAACGAACGTTTTATAATAAGATTTTAACCGGATCCAATGAAAGTTTTCTGCTTTATTTTTAGTTTCTATTTGCTGCTGTTGTCCGTGCAGCCTTGCCAGGATTTCGCGGCAAGCGAATTTTCTCGTCCGCAAACCGGAAGTGAGCAGACACTTTTGCACCCGAGCGGCGAAGACACACAAACGGAAACGCACGAATGTTCGCCTTTTTGTATTTGTTCCTGTCGGCAGGTTTCCGTTAAATATGATTTTTCCATTTTTTCGCTGCCGAAGGAAATTACGGTTTTCGCAAAATTAACCGCCCAAATTTCTTACCAAAACGATTACTCGCATCAACATTTCGATTCAATCTGGCAACCGCCGAAATTTAATTTCACAGCCTAAGTGTGTCTTTTTCGTAGAAAGACAATCTTTTTTTCGCATCGCCGATTTGCGTAAGATCAGGCGCGTGCCGGTTTTTGTGAATTAAATTTTTAAGAGGTTACAGAAACAATGAAACAAGTCATTTTATTTTTTGCAGTTTTACTCACGGCGCAAATTTCATACGCGCAAAGCGCTTTTAAAGCGATTATTCAAAACGAAGAAACTAAACAAGCGGTCTCCCGTGCAAAGATTTCCGTCAGAGGTACGGAAATTTCCGCAACCACTGATGCCGCCGGCAAAGCCGAATTAACAGCCATTTTGGACGGGATGCAAACAATCGAAATATTTGCTGAAGGCTACGAAATTCAAGAATTACAATTTACATTTCCGCTTGCCGACCAAAGCGAAAAAATTATTTTTCTGAAGGTTAATGAAGTCGGCGATGTCCGCATCAGCACGACGCGCACCGGGCGCGAGATTGACGACGTACCGACACGCGTCGAAGCGATTGACGAGGAAGAAGTGGACGAAAAAAGCAGTATGCGCTCGGCGAATGTTTCGATGATTCTCAACGAAAGTACCGGCATCAAAGTTCAGCAAACATCTGCCACTTCCTACACGCAAAGCGTGCGAATTCAAGGACTTGACGGCAGATATACGCAAATCTTAAAAGACGGATTTCCGGCATTCGGCGGATTTTCCGGCAGTTTAAGTCTTTTGGATATTCCGCCGCTCGATTTGAAACAGGTCGAAATTATCAAAGGTTCAGCGTCGACATTTTACGGCGCGGGCGCGATTGCCGGAGTGGTGAATTTCATTAGCAAAGAGCCGGAAGAAAACCCCGTCACGTCGATGATTTTCAATCAAACTTCGGCTCTCGGAACAGACTTTTCTATTTTTAATTCACGCCGGTTTAGCCGCGTCGGTTATACTTTTCTCGGTTCGGTTAATTATCAAAAAGAATACGATGTTGACGACGATGATTTCACGGAACTTCCGCGAACAAACTCTTTCAATCTCAATCCGCGACTGTTCTTTTATCCCAATGAAAAAACGCGCCTAATGATTGGTAATTCAACGACTTACCAAAACCGCAAAGGCGGCGATGTATTTGTTATTCGCAACCAAGCCGATAACTTTCATCAATATTTCGAGAACAACAATTCAATTCGCAACATCACGACTTTGCAGTTTGACCGTGATTTTTCCGGCGGCAGAAAAATTGTCGCCAAACAAAGCATCGCGTTTTTCAATCGTGAAATTGAGATTCCGAATTATCAGTTTAAAGGTCGGCAATTTAATTCCTACACCGACGTTTCATATTTTCATCCGGTCAAAAATCACGCGCTTATTTTTGGCTTCAACGCGGTTTATGACCAATTCAAAGAAAATTCAGACGGTGCGAATGCGGCGAGACGCGACGAAACGCGCACGACGTTCGGCGGCTACGCGCAGGACAGTTTCGACATTACTAATAAATTATCGCTCGAAGCGGGTTTTCGTCTCGATGCTGTCAAGAACTACGGCGTTTTCGCTTTGCCTCGCGTGTCGCTTCTCTATAGATTTACCGATAAGTTGAGCAGCCGTTTCAGCGTCGGTTTAGGCTACAAAGCCCCAAGCATTTTCACCGAAGAAGCCGAGACTTTGCTTTTTCAAAACGTGCTGCCGATTGGCAACCGCTTGAAAGCCGAACGAAGCCTGGGCGGAACGTTCGATGTCAATTACCGAAACACCATCGGCGAAAAGTTTTCCTATTCACTTAATCAAATGTTCTTTTACACAGAAATTGATAATCCGCTCGTGCTGTTGCCGGAGACGAACGGCGCTTTCAGTTTTATAAACGCCAATCAGCCCGTCAAAAGTTCCGGCTTTGAAACAAACGTACGGCTTTCCTATGACATTGTAAAGCTGTTTGCAGGTTATACTTACACGAACGCGAAAGCCAAATATCTGGCGGGTAATCAAATCTTGCCGCTTACGCCGAAAGGCAAATTAAACTCGGCATTATTGTTTGAAAAAGAGGAAAATTTCAAAGCCGGCATCGAAGCGTATTACACGAGCAGCCAGTTTTTGAGTAATCGCTTTAAAACAAAACCTTATTGGGTGCTGGGCATTTTCGGCGAAAAATCTTTTGGCAAATACAGTCTTTTTATCAATGCCGAAAACATCACCGACACGCGCCAGAGCCGTTTTGGAACCGTTGTTTTTCCGCCGCATCAAAACCCTACTTTCAGCGAAATTTATACGCACACGGAAGGACGAGTTTTTAACGGCGGAATTAAGATAAGGCTTTGATAAGTATTAGTTATGGCTACTGAAATATTTAGTAGAAATTAAACGGATGTTCGCGTTGTGATAGGCTGAATCCGAATAGGAGCAGATGATTCCGTATCCAAATCTTGATTTCTAATAATATAAAGGTCAAACAAAAACAAACGGTAGCGCAAGAAGACGCTCAAACGTCACGCGCCGCCAAATAAAAAAACAAAGTAATGATTAAAACAGTAATTTTCGACGTTGACGGAACGCTCGTTGACACGGTTGATATGCACGCCAAAGCGTGGCAGAGAGCCTTTGAAGACTTCGGCAAGGAATTGGAATTTTCCGTCGTTCGCACCCAAATCGGCAAAGGCGGCGACCAATTGATGCCCGTTTTTCTGAACGAAAAAGAACTCGAAAAGATCGGTGAACAAGTAGAAAAACGGCGCGGCGAGATTTTCAAAAGCGAATATTTACCGAAAACAAAACCGTTTCCGAAAGTGCGCGAACTCTTCGAACGCATCAAGGC
>MWYY01000104.1 GCA_002050355.1 Acidobacteria bacterium 28-9 | reverse complement strand
CGATATGGGTTCGATTATGATTGAAGAAAACGTCGTGTCGGCGGCGGGCGCTGACACGCAGGCAAACGAAAAAGAACTGCGCTACCAAATCTCCGAAGCCGGTTTCCTTCCGCAGCAACGCGATATTTTGTATCAATACGTGAGCCGCGAAAACACCGATGAATTGGACGCGAGAAAATCAATGCCGCTCAAACAATTGAGCGTAGCTTTTGCGGATTAAGATAAACTTTAACGAGTTTTCTGTTTATTTCCCATAATCAAGTCATTGAATTTTGCCGCAAGAATTTCGGTGAAATCGTGCAAATTGATTCCCAAAGCGAATAAACTCCGAATCAAAAGGTCAAGGCTAACGCTTTGGTCGCCCGCTTCCATTTTTGCGATTCGTGATTGACTCGAACCTAACAATTTAGCAAAACTTTCTTGTGTGAGATTGGACGCGAGACGTTGTTTTTTTAGAGCATCGCTCAAAGCAAGTCTTAATTCGATTATTGAATTTTCATCCGGCGACAAATCGAGAAAATCGGCGGCGGAACCAATTTTCCAGCCTGCCGCTTCAAGTTTTTGTTTTTTGCTTTTTTCCATTTTATTTAACCTCCGAGTTAAATTTCGTCATACGCTTTGAGTCTTTTTCGGCAAATGTCAATAATCCTTTGCGGCGTCTCGCGCGTCTTTTTGCTGAACACTTCTAAGATAACGATTGCGTCGTTGTCAATGCGATATATCACTCGCCAAATTGAGTTAACGTCAACTATTCTTAATTCGTAACAATGCTTTCCGATGCCGGGTATCGCTCTTGATTGGGGCAAAGAAAGCAATTCGCCTCGCTGCAACTTTCTCAAGAGAAAACCCGCTTCCAGCCGCGCTTCACGAGACAGCGGCGGAGTTTTAATTTCACCATGCAGCCAAACCAAGTCCTTTTCACCATTTGCCACACAATCAGATTATGTCATTTTCGACATAAACGCCAATTAAAATTTAACTCTTACACAACTATTACGATTACCCCGCCCGCAACCTGTTAATCTTAAACTAGCCATATTTTAGCAATCGTAAAAATTATAAATGCAAAACGTCATCGAATTTGAGCAATCGCGCCGAGATATAAATTGGAAAAATTTATCAATTGTCATCGTCTTTCATCTTTTGACCGTTCCGGCTTTTTTCGTGTTTAGCTGGAAAAATCTGGCGGCGATGCTCGTCGGAAATTGGATTGTCGGTAGTCTCGGCGTCGGTCTCGGTTATCATCGCCTGCTGACACATCGCAGTTTCAAAGCTCCGAAATGGCTCGAATACACGCTGACGGTCTTCGGCGCGATGGCGATACAGGACGACGCGCCGAAATGGGTGGCGACGCATCGGATTCATCATCAATTTGTTGAAACCGAACGAGACCCGCATTCGACTCGTCCCGGTTTTTGGTGGGCGCATATGGAGTGGATTTTGCGCGGGACGGCGCAAGACCACGACGCGGCGACATTGCAAAAATATGTGCCGGATTTGCTGAAGGATAAATTTCACGTTTTGTTAGCAAAATATTATTACATTCCGCTTCTCGCGTCCGGCGTCGTTTTATTTTTAATCGGCGGCTGGTCAATGGTTTTGTGGGGCGTTTTCGCGCGCGTCGTGTTCGGCTGGCATTCGACTTGGCTGGTCAATTCGGCGACGCATTTTTTCGGCAAGCGGCGGTTTGCAACGAAAGACGATTCGACAAATAACGTTTGGGTTGCGATTTTAACGTTCGGCGAAGGCTGGCACAACAATCATCACGCGCAGCCCGTATCAGCCAGACACGGTTTGCGATGGTATGAGCTTGATATGAACTGGCTGACGATTCGGCTTTTTGAAAAACTCGGCTGGGCGAAAGATATTCGCGCGTTTGAAATTAAAAAAGCTCCGGCGGTGTTAAGACGCGCCGCGTAAAACACCTTTTATTTTTTCGTGAAAAATCTAAATTCTACTGTTGCTGAGGCGGCGCATTTGGAGAAACTGTTTGTAAAGGCGTTTGCGCTGTTTGCGGTTGCGGCATTTGTGTTTGCGGCATCTGCGGCTGCGGAAACGCTTGTTTATACACGTTGTAAATATCGGTTAAGCGTTCGATTGAAGCCTGGTCGCGCTGGGCGAGCATCGTAATAACGGCATCCCGATTCTCGAAAATCGGTTTTATACTCGCGCGCTGCTGCGTGGTTAAAAATCCGTCTTTGTCCAAACCTTCTTCACTGTGCAGATTGGTAAAAAAGCTGCTTGCCGCCTGCCGCGCCTGTTCGTATTCGCCGCTTTTCGCTTCGACAATCGAAGTCATCAGCAAGCCTCTGATTTCGGATTGACGGAGCGTTTTTTCCGTTCCCTTTAGCTGAAGCGCGGTGTTGCGCGACTGCAGCCACATTGGAACAAAGCCGAGCGCAAAAACCAGCAATAAAAGTCCTGCATAGACGAGCCACCGAGTTACCGAGCTGCTCTGCGGTTTTTCTTCCGTAATCGCGTCTTCATTATTCATCGTTCAGCCTCCAAAATCGTGAATTCCGGCAAGGACAAAAAACGTTTTACCAGTTTATTACCAATTTATAAGCCTCACAATAACATCAATCTAAGCTATTACAAAACTCTTACAAACACACCGGCAGAAATTTGTTACGCTTTACATCTAACACGCGCTGTAACAACAGAACAGTATATTTTTTCAATTATAATTTTTAGCAATTATAGAGGTTTAGAAAATGCAAAACGTCGTCGAATTAACACAATCAAAAACAAGACCGATTCAATGGGTTACCGGAACATTTGTCGCTGTATTTCACATAATGGCTGTCTGGGCTTTGTTCACATTTAGCTGGCAAAATCTGCTTGCCGCCGTCATTACCTGGTGGGTTGCCGGAAGCTGGGGCATCGGAATGGGTTATCACCGGCTTTTGACGCACGGCGGTTTTAAAACTTCAAAATGGATGGAGTATTTTCTGACAACCTGCGCCACACTCGGTTTGCAGTCGGGTTCGCTGCAGTGGGTTACGACGCACCGCATTCATCACGCTTTTACCGAAACCGACAAAGACCCGCATTCGCCGCGCGAAGGCACATTCTGGTCGCATATGGGCTGGATTCTGCAGGGAACGGCTCAGAATCAGCCGGAAGAAGTCGTGCGGCGCTACGCTCCCGATTTGCTGAAAGATAAATTTCACGTCTTCGTATCAAAGTATTATTATATGACGTTCGTCGTCGTCGGCATCGGTTTATACTTTATCGGCGGCTGGTCGATGGTTTTGTGGGGAATTTTTCTGCGTCAGGTCGTCGGCTGGCATTCGACTTGGCTCGTAAATTCTGCAACGCATCTGTGGGGAACGCGCCGTTTTGAAACCAGAGACGATTCGCGCAACAACGGTTTGATTGCCGCCGTAACATTCGGCGAAGGCTGGCACAACAATCATCACGCCAATCCGCGCTCTGCAAAACACGGTCTCACGTGGTATGAAT
>MWYY01000102.1 GCA_002050355.1 Acidobacteria bacterium 28-9 | reverse complement strand
CGTGAACAGCGGCGATGCCGGATTTATCAACGGTTTTGAATTCGATTTCAAACTCCGCCGCGCCGAGCAGTTTTATTTGTTCAATTAATTTGTTTCCATCCACGCCGAGCGCGACGAGTGCGCCCAAAATCATATTGCCGCTCGCGCCCGCGAAACAATCGAAGTAAAGAGTTTTCATAGCCTTTCATTTTACAATAAGAATTTTAGCATATTCATTTTTCCTGCTGCCGCAACCGATCAAACTTTGCATTAAAATCGTCGAGCTTGGTTAAAACAGAACATTCGCTGCATTAAAAAAATACAAAATCTCCCGGTTTTCCGCCCAAATCGCTGTGGCTTGGTAATTGCCATCAGATATTTGAAATTATCTCCCCGCAGAACATATTAGTTTTTGCGATATAAAATTAAATTCGAGAGGAGTAAAAGAAAATGATGAAAAAATATTTAGCTGCATTGATAATGATGTTTATATTTGCCGGCGGATTAACGATACTGATGCCGGTGACAGCCGAGGCACAAAAACGCTATGCTCAACGTTATGTTGACCGCAACGGTCGCGTCCGTTACCGGCGCGTCGCCAAACCGAGTTTTTATCGTCGTCATCGTAACCGCAGCAATGTTGCCATCGGAACGGGCGGCGGCGCAATAATCGGCGGACTTCTGGGCGGCGGCAAAGGCGCGTTAGTCGGTGCGGGTGTCGGCGCGGGCAGTTCAGCACTTTACACATATAAACTCAACAAAAAGAAAAGAAAATACGTTAAAGTCCGTCGTCGCTAATCAGCAGACAATAAATATAAGGCTTGAGAATTTAAATTCTCAAGCCTTTTTTATTTTCATAGCACAGAGGCAAAACGCAATGAGATTTTTACCATAACCGTAATGCCTCAGTAAAAAGTTATGGAAGATAATGATGAATTGGAGACATCTAATCAATCGTGAGTTACCAAGAGCCAAAAACGACAGATTATGGAGTCAATGCCTGCAAGAGTTGTTTTGAGAAACAGCGCGTTATTGACCGTCAACTCGAAGAGATTCAACGCCTCAAACAGAAACTCAATGTCAATCAGAGAAAAGCCACTAACGGCTTTTTCGGATCCTCGACGCCGAGTTCGCAGATTCCCGTCAAAGCCAATGCTGTGACGGAGAATCAAGCGAGGAAAGGTGGAGCCGTCATTGGTCATCGCGGAGTTGGGCGACAAGTTTTTAGTTCGATCCAAGCCGATGAAGTGCGATGTGCCGCAGTCGAGGTAGAAACTTGTCAGACTTGCCATTGCCGCTTGAGTCGGCAAAGCTCAAATGAGCGAGCGATTTATGAGATTAAGCGGGAGCGGGTCAAGAAAATTTATTACGAGATTGAGCGCAAAGCGTGTCCGCGTTGTCGGAAAATAGTAAGCGGCAAAGTCGCAGGCGCGATGCCGCGAGCGGCATTGAGCAACGAGTTGGTGATTGAAGTGGCAGAGCAGCATTATCTGTTGGGGAGAACGTTGGGGCAGATCGCCGAACGATTCGGCATCAATTACTCGACGCTCTGCGAGAGTTTGAAGCGAGTGGGGAAGAAGTTGGAGCCAAGTGTGGAGCGGCTCAAAGCGGATTACCGTGCCGCTTTGGTGCGACATGCGGACGAGACGGGCTGGCGCACGGACGGGAGCAGCGGGTACAGTTGGTATTTTGGTTCAAAGGAAGTGAGTTTGCATTTATTTCGGGAAACCAGAAGTGCCAGTGTGACCAAAGAAGTGTTTGGGAGTGAGCCACTGTCGGGAGTGTTGGTGGTTGACCGCTACAATGGGTACAACCGAGTTCCGTGCGACATCCAATATTGTTATGCCCATCTGTTGCGGGAGATGAAAGATTTGGCCAGTGAATTTGAGGCGAGCGAGGAAGTGAAAAACTATACGCAAGCCATGAAAGTGCAATTGACGGATGCGATGCAGTTGCGCAAACGCGGATTGAGCGAAGCCGAATATCGAAAACAAGCCACCGAGATCAAAGAGAAAATCTTAGAATTGAGTCAGAGGCAAGCGAAACATGCGGCAATCAGGAAATGGCAGGATTTCTTTGTCGAAAAAGAGGCAAGATTGTATCAATGGTGTCAGAGTCAAGAGATTCCGGCGGAAAATAATTACGCCGAAAGAGAAATCAGAAAAACGGTAATAGCGAGAAAGATGAGCTATGGCTCGCAGAGTCAAGCCGGAGCGAAAACGCGCGAGATTTGGACAAGCATCTTACAAAGTCTCAAGAAAAGAGAAGAAAATCCACGAGATAAATTAGTAACAGCCTTAAATCAACTAAGCCAGAACGAAAACTTGGACATCACAACCGAATTGTTTGGAGTCCAAAGTTTTGAGGTGGTTAAAAATCAACCCCTAACTTTTCACTGAGGCATTACCCATAACCTATAGCCCCGCCAGTGGCAGTTCCCATGATATTACTTCCAGCCTCAATGATCTGTTTTATTGATTCGATTCTTTCATCTTTCATTTTTGGAATCCTCTAATTCGTTACTCAAACTTCTATTTTCTCATAGGGATTTTAACATCATTATCCCTCGCAAATTCAATCGCTTCGGGGTAACCGGCGTCGGCGTGGCGGATGACGCCCATTCCGGGATCGGTCGTTAAAACTCTTTCGATTCTTTTGGCGGCTTCGGGTGTTCCGTCGGCGACAATGACTTGTCCGGCGTGCAGGGAAAAACCGATGCCGACTCCGCCGCCGTGATGGAGACTCACCCAAGTTGCGCCGCCGACAGCGTTAATCATCGCATTTAGATAAACCCAATCGGCGATTGCGTCCGAGCCGTCTTTCATCGCTTCGGTTTCGCGGTTCGGACTTGCTACTGAACCGCAATCGAGATGGTCGCGCCCGATGACAATCGGTGCTTTGAGTTCGCCGTTTCCTACCATTTCATTTAATTTTAATCCGGCTTTCGCGCGTTCGCCGTAACCGAGCCAGCAGATTCGCGCAGGCAAGCCTTGAAACGCGACTTGCTCTCCGGCAAGCGTCAGCCAGCGCGAAAGATGGTCGTTGTCGGGAAAGAGATTCATTATTGCTTCGTCGGTTTTGTAGATGTCTTCTTTCTCGCCGGACAATGCTACCCAGCGAAATGGACCTTTGCCTTCGCAAAAAAGCGGGCGAATGTAGGCCGGAACAAAGCCCGGATAATCAAATGCGTTTACCACGCCGTTGTCTTTTGCTCTTTGCCTTAAGTTGTTGCCGTAATCAAAGACAATTGCGCCGCGCCGTTGATATTCAAGCATTGCTTCGACGTGCCGCGCCATCGAATCCATCGCGCGTTTTTCATATTCAGTTTGATTTGATTTGCGTAATTCGTTTGCTTGTTCGATTGTTAATCCTTGCGGAATATAACCGTATAAAACATCGTGCGCTGAAGTTTGATCGGTAACGACATCGGGAATAATATTTTTTTCTAAAATCTGCCAATGGACTTCCGCCGCATTGCCCAAAAGCGCGATTGATTTTGCTTCTTTTTTCTTGGTAAATTCTTTGACCATTTCTAATGCTTCGTCAAGGTTTTCAGTCGCTAAATCAATTTGTTTTAATTGCAAACGCCGGTCAATCCGCCAACGGTCAACTTCAACCAACACACCGACTCCGCCGTTAAATGTAATCGCCTGTGCCTGCGCTCCGCCCATTTCGCCCAAACCTGCCGTGAGAACAAATTTGCCAGCGAGCGTTCCCCAACCGTGTTGTCTGGCAAGGCTTCCAAAAGTTTCATAAGTTCCCTGCAAAATTCCCTGCGTGCCGATATAAATCCAACTTCCCGCCGTCATTTGTCCATACATCGTCAAGCCTTCGCGTTCGTAGCGGTCGAAATTTTCCTGCGTCGCCCAGTGCGGCACAATGTTGGAATTGGCAAGCAAAACACGCGGAGCATCCGCGTGGGTTTTGAAAACGGCAACCGGTTTGCCCGATTGAACCAGCAAAGTTTCGTCTGCTTCAAGGTTTTTCAAACTCTCTAAAATTTGGTCAAACGATTCCCAGTTTCGCGCCGCTCGCCCGCGTCCGCCATAAACGATTAAATTATCCGGGTCGAACGCAACTTCCGCGTCGAGATTGTTTTGAATCATTCGATAAGCGGCTTCGATAAGCCAATTTTTGCAGGTTAATTCTGTACCCGTCGGAGATTTTACAATTCTTACCATAGTTTACGTTTCTAAAAAGTGCTGATTAATATTTTGTGACAATTCTAAACCGTTGTTGGCTTTTGCTGTAAAAGCAATCGTAAAAAGGAGATGTTATGAT
>MWYY01000004.1 GCA_002050355.1 Acidobacteria bacterium 28-9 | reverse complement strand
GCTCTGGCGTTATTTGCTATCTGGTTTGCCGAGCGAAAAGCTACACTGGAGAAAACTTACGGTTATTATCGTGTCGAAATATTAGCTGCCTTGGCGAATGCCGTCATTCTCATCGGCATTTCGCTTTATATTCTTTACGAAGCCTACGAGCGTTTCAAAAATCCGCCGGAAGTCGAAAGCAAAGGGATGTTGATAATCGCCGGAATCGGACTGGTTATCAATCTCGTCGGAATGTTTATATTACGCGCCGGTTCGAGCGAGAGCCTGAATATGAAAGGCGCATATTTTGAAGTTTTGTCCGATATGCTCACGTCAATCGGCGTGATTATCGCGGGCGTGATTATGCTGACGACCGGCTGGTATTATGCTGACCCAATAATTTCTGCTGGAATCGGACTTTTCATTTTGCCGCGCACCTGGTCGCTCCTCAAAGATGCTGTCGGAGTGTTGATCGAAGGCACGCCGTCGGACGTTGATTTGCCGAAACTGCGCGAGAGTTTAGAAAAAGTTGAAGGTGTTGCCGGAATTCACGACCTTCACGTTTGGAGTTTGACTTCCGGCGTGAACGCGATGAGCGTCCATACTGTTTTAACTGATGACGACAAACACGACGCGGTGATGAAGCGGGTTCACGAATTTGTGACGGAAAACTTTAAAATCTCGCACGTTACGGTGCAGACCGAGTGCGAAGGATACGCCGAACACGAAACGCATTTATAGTTCATTTATAGTTAAGGAATTAGAGACGGTTTGTTTGAGAAAGTTTTTAAGGAAAACTTACAGTTTATGTGAGGTTAAGATTATGAACAAACAAAAACACTGGGAAAATATTTACGAAACCAAAGAGCCAACTGACGTTAGTTGGTTTCAGACGCATTTACAAAAATCTCTGGAATTGATTGATTCGGCAAATGTTACTGCTGATGCGCGAATTATTGACGTTGGCGGCGGCGCGTCAACATTGGTTGACGACTTGCTCGAAAAAGGTTTTAAGAATTTAACCGTTTTGGATATTTCGGCGAAAGCTCTGGAGAAAACAAAAGAGCGTTTAGGCAACAAAGCCGATTTTGTAAATTGACTTGCCGCAGATGTAACGCAGGTTGCGTTACCCGAAAATCGTTTCGATTTGTGGCACGACCGCGCCGTTTTTCATTTTTTGACCGAGCCGCGCGACCGCGAACTTTATTTGGAAAATCTCCGGCGGTCGTTGAAAGTAAACGGGCATTTTATTATTGCTACTTTCGCCGAAAACGGAGCGTTAAAATGCAGCGGATTGGAAGTTGAAAGATACAGCTTAGAGAAAATGCAGGAGACACTTGGGGAGGACTTTAAACTTCTTCAAAGTTTCCGCGAAGAACACCAAACGCCTTTCGACACGACGCAGAGTTTTATTTACACTCATTTTCAAATTAAGAAATAAAAATGAACATTGAACAAACCAGAAATTCGCGGGAACAAAAATTGAATGATATTTTGCCGTATGCGGCGTGGATTATCGCTCTGGTCGCCACCATTGGCAGCCTTTTCTTTAGCGAAGTAATGCAGCTTCCGCCGTGTGTTTTGTGTTGGTATCAACGTATTGCGATGTATCCACTCGTCGCCATCATCGGGATTGGAATTATCACACGCGACAGTCATTTGAAAAATTACGCTTTGCCCGTTTGTCTAATCGGGCTGGCAATTTCGATTTACCACAATTTGCTTTACTATGGACTGATTCCCGAAAGCATTACGCCTTGCACGGAAGGAATTTCCTGCACTTCAAGACAAATCGAATGGCTCGGTTTTATTACAATTCCGTTGATGGCATTGACCGCGTTTGTTGGCGTGGCTTTATGTCTAATTTTGTATAAAAAATCTGAACAAAAATAATATGAAAAAAGAAATCAAAATTTTAGGCGCGATTGCGGTTGTCGTCATCATTGCCGCGATTATCGGCGCAAATTACTATCGAAATTCAATTCAAAGCGAACGCAAACCGACGGCAACGACGGCAAACAGTTCGCTCGTTCGGGCCGACAGCCCGACGCTCGGCGCGACAGATGCGCCCGTAACAATCGTCGAATTTTTAGACCCGGAATGCGAATCGTGTCGGGCGTTTAATCCGACGGTTAAAAAGATTCTGAAAGAATACGACGGCAAAGTCAGGCTTGTTGTCAGATATATGCCGCTTCATCCGAATTCGCTGCTGGCGGCGACCTACACGGAAGCGGCTGGCGAACAGGGAAAATACTGGCAGATGCAAGAGATTCTGTTTCAACGTCAATCGGAATGGGGGACGCGGCACGGACAAATAACCGCTTCTGAGCAACCGAATGTTCCCGCTTTGTTTGAAAAATACGCGATGGAACTAGGGTTAGACGTTGAAAAAATAAACGGCGCGGTTAAAGAAAACCGTTACGCCGCAAAACTCGAACGAGACAAAAAGGACGGGCAAAGTCTAGGCGTTCGGCAAACGCCGACACTTTTCGTAAACGGCAGAAAATTGGCACGACTTTATGAAGCCGACTTGAAATCTTTAATCAACGAAGAATTAAAAAAGTAATCGTTTGAGAAACGCGAATTCGGATTAGTATGGGTGAACAAGTCAAAATTGAACGAAAAACATCGGCTTTGTGGCTCATTCAAGGGCGGCGCATCATTGAAAATTCACACACCGCCTGAACTTCTGACGGTTTTCAAACGCGGTCGTTATCGTTTCCGGGTTGCGGAGAACGGCGAGACGGAAGCCAATGTGGAGCGTGGTGAATTGCGATACGTTGACGAACAAGGAAATCTGGCGAAGGTGAAAAAAGGTAAGCAGATTAATTTCGTTAAAAGGCGGAAAGAATCTAGAACATTCATTAAATAACCACAAAAATCAAATGCTTAGCTAAATGGCAATGCTCTTTGGGCGCGGCGCACCCTGAATACTTATCGGCAGCTGCGGCGCGCAACAGACATTCGCTAATTGTTTTCTGTCTTTCTGCATTACTTTGTCACTTTTT
The DNA here is from genome assembly GCA_002050355.1 of Acidobacteria bacterium 28-9. GTDB lineage: Bacteria > Acidobacteriota > Blastocatellia > Pyrinomonadales > Pyrinomonadaceae. Next base: position 1,278 of record MWYY01000004.1, on the reverse strand, counting down.
AACCATTCTTGAACGTCGCACAGCACTTTTGCCGCCTGTTCATTTTTTGGCGCGACGATTCGGTAGTGCGCCCATATTCCATCGCGTCGGGCGGCGACAATGCCAGCCTTTCGTAAATATGCCAGATGTCGCGAAATCTTCGGTTGATTTGTTCCGATGACTTCAACAAAAAAACACACGCAAACTTCAGTCTCGTCCATTAAATTGAGCAGCCGCAGCCGCGTGTTGTCGGCGAGCGCGGCAAAGAATAATTCCATGTTGAACGGCTTTTCCCGACTCTTTTCACTTTTCATAACAAAAAAGATTATACCACAAACTCATACGGCTTGACATATACGATGAATAGAGTTTATTCTATATTTACATATACGTTTAAGCGTATGTCTTAGAATTTTAATTGAAAGGTGGTGTGATAATGTCTGAAAAAATAGAACAAGCAGTGCGGTCGAGATATGGTTCGGTTGCGGTTAGTAATCTGTCGTCGGAAAACGACGGAGTGCGAGCAGTTGCCGAAGCGTTCGGTTACACTCAGGAGGAATTGTCTTCGATTCCCGCCGAAGCGAATATGGGACTCTCGTGCGGCAATCCGACGGCGACGGCTCATCTTCGGGAAGGCGAAACGGTGGTTGATTTGGGTTCAGGCGGCGGGCTGGACGTATTTCTTGCCGCGCAGCAAGTCGGCGCGAGCGGCAAAGCTATCGGAATTGATATGACCCCAGAAATGATTGACCTTGCACGGCGAAATGCAACTCAAGGAAACGGTGGTAAAGGTTACTCAAATGTCGAGTTTCATCTGGCAACGATTGACAATCTGCCGCTTCCCGACAACTCAGTTGATTGTGTAATAAGCAACTGCGTTATCAATTTAGCGATTGACAAAGACGCGGTATTTCGTGAAATCGCGCGAGTGCTAAAACCCGGCGGACGCTTGGCGGTGAGCGATATTGCATTAAAGCGTGAATTGCCCGCCGAACTCGGCAACGACCTGATGGCTTATGTCGGTTGCATCGCCGGTGCGATTCCAATTGAAAATTACAAAAGTGGATTACTCGGAGCAGGATTTTCTGGTGTTGAGGTAGTAGATGCAGGTTCAGACCTTAACGCTTATGCGAAGGTTGAAAACCAAGCCGGATGCTGCTCCCCAGCGATGGTTGAAATAGAAAGCGGCTCGAAATCCTTACCAATGCTTGATTCTTCTTGTTGTGCGCCTTCACCGACAACCGGCACAGACAAAGAGTTGCACGCCGATTTAGCCGAACTCCTGCGTCGGTATAACGT
>MWYY01000087.1 GCA_002050355.1 Acidobacteria bacterium 28-9 | reverse complement strand
TAGTTGACACGGGGCATCTCGTCGCGTGGGAAGGTCAGATGCAGTATAATTTGCGAAAGGCTTCAAAAAGCGGATTTTTCCGAAGTTTTTTGAGCGGCGAAGGTTTGGTCGCCGAATTCGCAGGTCCCGGCGAGCTTCTTATCCAAACCAGAAATTTGCGGGCTTTTGCCGGTCTTCTCAAACCTTTCTTTCCGACACAAGGCAGCGGCGGAAGCGGTTTTAATTTAGATTTAGGAAATTGAAAGACTTTTAATCAATGAAATAATAAAAAGGGTCAAATTGATTTTGTAAAATTGATTATTTAAATCATCAATTTTACAAAAGCGACCGATTACCGAAAAGATATTCCAAAAATTATTCAAAATTTAGATTTTTGCGATTTTTATAATGATGATTGATTTTGACTCAGAAAATCAACGCTCAGACTCACGAAAAAAAAACGGTGAAATAATTCTTAAAGCCCGCGCGGTTTCCAGAGGCGTGGCAATCGGAAAAGTCGTTTGCCTTCACGGACGCAAAAGACAATTTTACCGAATCAATATCAGCAGTTCGCAAATAGAACGCGAGATACGAAGATTTCACGCCGCCGTCCTTCTTGCCAAACGCCAGTTGAAAAAAATCGGCACACTAAACCTACAAATTAATAAAGATAATAAACCGAGTATTTTTGACGCGCAGCTCTCGATGCTGGAAGATAAATCCTTACTTTCAAAAATTGAAAAAAAAATCGACAAAGAAAAAGTAAACGCGGAATGGGCTGTAAAAATCGTTATGGACTCGTATGTCGCAAACATTAAATCAATCGCCGATGAGCATTTTAGAGAACGTTACGTTGATTTGGAAGACGTTGCCGACCGGATTTTAACCGCGCTCGGCGGCGCGGCGAAATCTTCAATCAAACTCGAAAAAGACTCGATAATCGTTGCCAGAGAAGTGAAACCTTCAACTTTGATTGAACTCACCGAAAGCAATCCGAAAGCGATAATTACGGAGCGAGGCGGCTGGACTTCGCACACTTTTATTCTCGCGCGCGAACTTAATTTGCCGGCAGTTACAGGAATCAAGGGAATTTTGCGCCGCATTCAAACCGGCGAAGATGTCATTGTTGACGGATATACGGGACAAATAATTTTGACTCCCACGAGCGAAACGCGGCAAACTTTCAAATTGGCGGCAAATAAATTTCAGCAAATAAAAACGGACGATTCAGAAATTCGTAAAGGAAAACTGAAAACTCTTGACGGAAAAGAAATTACGATTCGCGCGAATGTGGATTTGCCGAAAGGTTACGCCAGAGCGAAGCGTTTCGGAGCGCAGGGCATCGGGCTTTATCGTTCCGAGTTTTTATTCAATCAATACAAAGGTTTTCCGGGCGAACACGAACAAGTCGAATCTTACCGAAAAATCGCCGAGCTTTGTGGAAACGACGGCGTGCGGATTCGAACTTTTGATTTGACGGTCGAACAATTAACCGATGAAAGTGCGGAAAAAGAACCAAATCCGGCGCTCGGTCTGCGCGGCATACGGCTCGGATTATCACACAAAAAACAATTTCGCACGCAGCTTCGCGCTCTTCTCCAAGCCGCAGCCGGAAACAAAATTGATATTGTTTTACCGATGATTTCCGATGTTTCAGAGATTTTAAAGACAAAGGAAATTCTTGAAAAAGAAAAATCTTTCTTAAAAAAGAGAAAAATAAATTTCGGCAATCCGCGTATCGGAGCGATGATTGAAGTTCCGGCGGCGATTTTTATCGTTGAGGAAATCGCGCGCGAAGTTGATTTTTTAAGTCTCGGAACAAACGATTTGGTGCAGTATTTACTGGCGGTTGACCGCGACAATGAATCTGTTGCCGATTGGTTTCGCACGCTTCACCCGGCGGTTTTGCGGGCGATAAAAAAAGTTGTCTTGTCGGCTGAAGAAAACAAGATTCCGCTGATTATCTGCGGAGAAATGGCTGGCTCGCCCGTCTATGCGGCGATTTTAATCGGTCTCGGCGCGCAGGAATTAAGTATGAATTTGAACTCGATTCAGCGCGTTAGAAAAATTATATCCGGCGTCGCGTTTGAAGAAACACAGGAAATCACAAATCAACTGCTGAAATGCAAATCCGCCGACGAAGCCGAAAATTCGGTTCACGATTTTTTTATCAAAAAATGGTCGCATCTTTTTTCGACGGACTTTTTACCGCCGAAAAAAAGTGATAAATTTAAAAGATTATCTGCATAATGCACTATAAACCTGAATTGTATTTGTTGAACATTTTTTGCTAATATATTTGTGCCTTACAAAAGGAGCAGATTGGGCAGTCGCTTTTATTTTCATAATAAAAGAGGAAAGTCCGAACACCGAAGGGCGGCGAGCCGGATAACGTCCGGGCGTTTGATGAAAATCAGGCGACGACAAGTGCAACAGAAAATAAACCAGCCAACATACACAACTTCGTGGCTTTGCGCCGAAAGGCGTTTTAATGGAGAATCTGTCGGTTATGGGTGAAATGGTGCGGCGTTTCGTGAGGTAGCCAAAAGCGAAACCTTAATGTAAGAGCGCACCAGCGCGTTTGGTAACAAGCGCGGCTAGGCAAACTCCTCGCGGTGCAAGACCAAATAGGGAAACGCTTTTATGAGTTGCCCGCTCAAAAATGTTTGGATTGTAAAATTTCAAACGGCGTTTTCGGGTAGGTCGCTTGAGCCGTCTGGTAACAGACAGCCTAGATGAATGATTGCCGTCCCGTAAAACGGATACAAGATTCGGCTTATAGATCTGCTCCCAAATGTCGGGCATTTTATATTTTCATTCTTTCAAAAACATTTATAACTCTAAGGAGAAAAGAAACTTTTTATGACGAACCGTAAAGGGGTTTTTATCGGCGCGTATGTCCCGAATGAACTCAAAGAATCTCTGCGCCGCCGTGCCGCCGCCGAGCATCGCACGCTTTCGCAGGAGATTACAAGGATTTTAGTCGAAGCGGTTCACGGCAAAGGCTTGCCCGCCGGAAGCGTTGACCGCAGAAATAACGCGACCATTCCGCGCCGCCGCTCATCCGACCCGCCAATCCGCCGCCGCGCCGAAGATTTGCCCTACATCACAAATAAGGACGAAAAAAAATAATTTTTTTGAAAGAACAAAAAACTCATAAGCGCTGCCCTTTGTTTGTTCGGCAGCGCTTTTCGCTTTTCATAAACGGTTTTGTTAAAATTTTCCTAAATGAAATCCAACCTTTTACTGATTTCCGTAATTTCCGTCATCATAAGTTTTGTCGGCGGATTTTTTCTGGCAAACGCGCTTAATCGAAATGAATTAAATTCGCTCGCCGCTGAAAATGAACGTCTCGAAAATTCACGAAATTCATCTCAAACGAATGATTCGCAGGACACTTTAACAAATGATGAAATCAGGCGAAAAATCGCCCAAGCCGACGAGATTCCCGACAATTTCGGATTTCAAAAAAATCTCGGTCTCGCGCTTTACAGATATGCGGCGATGAAACAGGACGCGGAACTATTAGCGGAAGTTATAAGACTTTTATCACGCGCCAATGAACTGGATAAAAAGGATTACGACGTGATTGTAGCGCTCGGCAATTCTTATTTTGACATCGGTTTTTATAAAAAAAACAATCAGGATTTTCAAAAAGCGCGCGAATTCTATCAAGCGGCTTTGGACGCTAAACCCGATGATGCCGATGTCAGAACCGATTTGGGTTTGACGTATTTTTTGACCGAACCGCCGCAGATGGATTTGGCGATTGAAGAATTTCAAAAGTCTCTGCAAACGAATCCGCTCCACGAAAAAACTCTGCAGGTTTTGACGCAGGCGCATCTCAGTCAAAATAAAATTCAGGAAGCCGAAATTTATCTTGAAAAATTGAAAGCTGTAAATCAAAACAATAAATTTTTACCGGAACTTTCGGCGCAGCTTGCAAAAAGCAAAAACGAATCACAAACACAATGAAATGGTTAATAATACTCGGATTGCTTGGTTTATTCTGCGCGTATATCGGCGTTCGATACCGAAGGCAGATACAAACGGGGATTTATGTCTGGAAAATGTTCAGAAAAATGCGGCAAGCCGGAAATTCTACGGAAAAGCAAATTGATAAATCGAAAAGCACAAGCGAAGCGTCTCTTGTAAAATGCGCCAAATGCGGCAAATGGATTTCCGAGAAAAACGCTTTGAATCTGCGTTCAAAAACATTTTATTGTTCGACCAAATGTATGGAAAACGCGGTAAAGGTTGGTTAAAAATGTTCTACGGAACGAAATTAGTTATATACCACTGCATTATTCGCTCGCCGAAAAGCAGCGAGATAATTGAACCGATTCCGAGAAAAATCCCGAACGGAATCTGCGCCTGAAAATTTTTTTCCTTTTGCCTGTAAATTAAAAAAATTCCAATCACGGCGCCGGAGAAAGCGCCGAGAAAAATCGATAAAAACGTCAGTCGCCAGCCGAGCAGCGCGCCGACGGCGAACATCATTTTTACGTCGCCAAAACCCATCGCGTCAACTCCGCGCAGACGCTTCCAAATCACGCCGACCAGCCACAAAAAGCCGCCGCCGACCAGCCCGCCTAAAACTGCGCCAATCAATGAAATAAGCC
>MWYY01000093.1 GCA_002050355.1 Acidobacteria bacterium 28-9 | reverse complement strand
GTTTTAACACTGGGCGCAAAATCCTCACACGGCGCAGGGTTCGATCGTGCGACGGAAGAAATTCGGCGGGTAAAAAACGCGGCGCAGCAGGCAAAAAATTCCGGTCTCATCGTTGCCGCCGGACATGGTCTAACTTACCGAAACGTCGGAGCGCTCAGTGCAATTTCCGAAATCACCGAGTTTAACATCGGACACAATATCATTTCGCGCTCAATTTTTGTCGGTTTAGAAAATGCGGTGCGAGAAATGATCGAGGCAATCGGGAACTATCGATCGAACAATTGAATTAGGACGGATTCTTCTTTTCTAACGACTCGCTTTCGTTTGAAGATAGTAGTTGAGGCTTTTTACTTGTTAAATTACTGAAGTAAAAAACCTCAACTTTCTTAATTTATTTGTTGTTTATTGCGCTTGTAAGTAAACACCGCTAAATGCCCGATCAAAGTCGTGATTAATAGCCAAGCAATTGGTTGTTTTATCAGACTAAATACTCCATTTTCAACTACGGAGGATTTACCGCCGAACGTCATAGCTAACATAGTTCCAAATATTACAAATCCGAGCCAGCAAGTATGTGATGGTCAAGAAAAACAAGAGAGAAAACTCTCGCTACTCCTTTGATTTTTGATTTTCAATTGTTTTTCAAATTCCAGCGGACTCAAATAACCCAAACTTGAATGCCTTCGGACGCGATTGTAATAGCCTTCGATGTACGCGACGGATTTCCGAGCGGGCATCATCAACCGATTCAAAGATACCGCCTTCGACCAGTTCTGCCTTGAAGCGTGAAAAGAAGCTCTCCGCCTGCGCGTTGTCATAACAATTTCCCTTGCCGCTCATTGATTGTCGGAAACCGCCGATATAAACCAATCGCCGGTATTCAATCGAAGCATATTGGCTGCCGCGATCCGTGTGAATAATCGCTCCTTTTTCAATCAAACCGCGCCGCCGCGCCCGGTTAAAAGCATCAATCACCAACTGTGCCGTCATTTTCTCTGATATTTGCCAGCCGACTATTCTTCGTGTGAACTTGTCCTGAAAGGTCGCTAAATAACAGAACTTTCCGTTTTGTAATGGCAGATAAGTAATATCGCCGACCAACACCTCGCCTCGACCGAGAGGGGCGTTCAGCGGGTCACGCAACAGGTTTGGACTAAAGCCGAAGTTATGCCGTGAATCGGTGGTGCGCGGCACAAATCGCTTTGGGCTAATCGCCGCCAAAGATTGCTTTTTCATCAAAGAACCCGCCAATCTGCGCCCGACGGCTAATCCCGATGCTTTCAGTTCGGCGGAAATCCTTCGCGCCCCGTAACGCCGCCGATGCAGATAGAAAACTTCTTTGACCGCTGCCGCCAATTCGCTTCTTTTTTGACTCAAACGATAAGTTTTGCCCTTTCGCCAACTGTAAAAAGCCGCCTCGCTCGATTTCAACGCGCGGCATAAACCACTAACCGCATATTGCTTTCTGTGTTTTTCAATGAACTCGTATTTCTCTATCCGCTTCTGGAGAAGATTGTGAAACACCGTTTAAGATTTCGTTCTCCATCTCCAACTCGATAATCCGTTTCCGCATCAAGAGTTTCTCTTGGTCAATTTCACCATTGACCGACAAAATTTCCTTCTTCCACTTATGAATCGTGTTTTCGTTAACGCCAATTTCTCTAGCGATGGAAGCGACTGATTGACCGTCCAAATACTTCTTAACCGTTTCTTTCTTAAAATCTTTATCGTATTTTTTCATCCTCTCATTTTACAGAGAGTTTTTTCTCTTGAAAAATTAAACCATCTCAGTTAAATCCGTGCCCGGTTCAATAAAGTTGTCCCTGCCAAAAGTGTTGCAAAGGTCTAAAGAAAGCTCTACCGCCGAGACAGGCTTGCTTGAGAAATTAGATTTGACAAACGCCACTTCATTATTCGGCTGCTTTGTTTCTCTTTTCCCAAAGATGATGAGTGAGACTTTTTACTTGTTAAATTACAAACGTAAAAAGCCTCAAATTATTTTAATTCATTTGTTTGCTGCGCTTATAAATCAACAAAGCCAGATGTCCAAACAAAGTTCCAATGAGCATCCATGTTATTGGTTCCCTGAATAGACTCAAGATTCCATTATAAAATACTGACGAAGCGCCACCATATTTTGAATTGAAAAAGAAAAAACTAATGCCGGCAAAAATAACGAGTCCTCGCCAAACATTATTTTCACTTTTCAACTCATTAATTAAAAGGAGAAAGCTAAATATGTATGCGAGTCCTACTAAAACTACCGAACCTATATCAACAACAGAAATAATTATAGATTCTTGGTTTAGGCTGCCGCTATTCGGGGATGATGGTCTAAATAATAAATAAGTTAAAACGAAAGAGATGGTGAGTACAAATACACCTAGAATTTTGTATTTCATAATTTACTCCTCATAACATCATAGAGAAGCGCCTGTTCAAAACAGTGACGCTTCTCCACAAAAATTAAGATTGAAAAAATCAATCTAATGCTAACGATTGCAGTAGGATGCGCAATCATATTTGATGTTTGTAATACAACCATAATAAGTATCATCACAGGCTGCCAACTGAGTTCCGCCCGCGACTCCCACGATTGCTGCACAGACCAAGCTAAGCGGAGGAACTCCGAGAAGACAAAATGCCCCTACTCCAAATGTTGTACCGATTACGTTTCTTACACAGGCACGCCAATTACTACCGCAAACACTTTTTTTGTCTTTATTACATTCTTCACAAGTTATTCGCCCTTCACCGGAACCGCCAAAACCGCCAAGTCCGCCAAAATCATCAAACCCACCTGAACCGGCAAACGGGTCGCACAAAACCTCTGGTTCAATTTCGTAAGTTAAATCCGTGCCGGGTTCAATCAGACCGTCTCCGCCGAAAGTGTCGCAGAGGTCTATAGACAGATCCAGTGCCGAGGAAGACTTGGTTGAGAAATTAGATTTAACAAACGCCACTTCATTCGGCTTCTTTATTTCTCTTTTCCCATAGATGACGCCTTTCGGACTCTCAACCTTTTTCAGTTTACCACGCTCGTCGTAGGAAAACTCAAACTTTTCGCCCTTGGCATTAGTGTATTGCGTCAACGCGCCGCGACTATTGTAGCGAAAGTTTCTAGACTTCCCGGACGAAGACTCGACTTTGACGATTCTGCCAAAGCTGTCGCGCGTGTTTTTTACCCAGATTTTATCGTTGCCGACTTTTGTTATTGCGCCGCTCTGGTCATATTCGGCGTGCGCCGCTCTTCCTTTCGTATCGCTTTTACCGGTTAGTTGATTGTAGTTGTTATATTTGAAGTTGTAAGTTAAACCGGACGGCAGTTTTTCCGCCGATTTCTTTCCCGCCTGATTGTAAGCGGTCTCAAATCTTCCGCCGTTCGAAAAAGTCGTGGCAATTTCACGCCCTCTGTTGTCATATTCAAAGTCGATTCGTCTGCCGTCGGAACCGACTATGTTTACGGGATTGCCGTTCTTATCTAATTTTATCTTAGTGGTAACTTCGCCTTGCGTAATGTTTCTTTCAATCGGCAAATTATTATTATCGTAGACCATTTTTACCTGTCTATTGCCGTAATTAATCGAGGTAACATTGCCTTTTTCGTCGTACTGAAAAGATTCTTCACCCTGGTTACGGACAAATTTGCGGATCAGTTTATCTTTCGAATCGAACTCAAAAGATGCGACCTGACCGTTTTCATCGGTGACGGCGGTTACCCGATTTGACGAGTCGTATTTGAAATTAGCGAAAGAGCCGTTTTCATCGAACGTTTGTTTAATGCTTCCGTTGTCATTATGCTCGACGAGCAAAGCATAATTCATTGAATCGATAATTGATGTGCGAATCGAAAATGAACGTCCGTCATTTTCGTATTTGAAAGTGGTCAGCTCAACGGCATCGCCCGACTTAACGGCTCTGCCGCTGTTATCGTAAACGACTTGCAGCTGTATTCTGTTCAACGGGTCGGTAACTTTACTTAACTTTCCGTTTGAATAATCATATTTCCACTGTCCGTCCAACACCGATTTAACGCTTTTCAGTTCGTCCGCATTTTGTTGAAATTTAACGCTTCTGCCCGTGCTGTCGGAGATTGAATGCAGGCGCTGATTTTGACCTTCCGACCAACTCAATTTTATCTCGTCATTATTATTGGAGATTTTCGACAATCTCCCGTCTCTCGCTCTTTCCAGAAAAACTTCCTGGTTGTTAGCTAATTTTATGCGCGTCGGGTAAAAAGCGTCGCCGAATTTTTCATAAGTTTTTTCCGCCAACGCATTTTTCTCTTTGATTAAATTATCACCAATCTGCTGAAAACCCTGCACCAGTGCAGGTTCGTCCGTCTTTAAAACAAACTCCTGCGTTCGACCGGTTTCAGTAAATCTAAACCCCATACCGACATACTGATATTTTTCGCCCGCGCTGCTTGTCAGTGTCGCTTTGTCAAAATTGACTTCGATTTTATCGTTAAAAGCGTAACTTGCCGGGAAAAATCTTTCTATAACTTTAAGCGCGGACGCATTACCGTAAAAAGAAGTCGCGCCCGGACGCAATATAAACTTAGCGATTTTATCGGCTAAATTTCGCAGAAGATGGTCGGAGAGTTTGAGCGTTGGAGTTTCCTCTGTTTTTGCTTGTCCAAATTCACCCAAAAAATACTGTATAAAAC
>MWYY01000052.1 GCA_002050355.1 Acidobacteria bacterium 28-9 | reverse complement strand
ATGTACGTTGCCGCCGCCGAAAGATTAAACGCGCTGATTCCAACCGCTCAAAAGGTTCACGACGCGATTGACGCGAAAGCGAAAGAGTTTGCCGATGTTGTGAAAATCGGCAGAACGCATTTGCAGGACGCGACGCCTTTGACCGTTGGGCAGGAATTCGGCGGTTGGGCGAGTTTGATTGAGCGCGACATTGAAAGATTGAAAATAGTTTTAGACGGTTTGTTTGATTTGGCAATCGGCGGAACAGCGGTCGGTACAGGTCTCAACTCGCATCCCGAATTTGCGGAACGCGCCGCCGCGCTAATTGCCGAATTGACTGGCTTGCCGTTTAAAGCGCATCCGAACAAATTCGCGGCTTTGTCGGCACACGACGAAATTGTTTTTGCTTCGGGCGCGCTGAAAACTCTGGCGTGTTCTTTGATGAAAATTGCCAACGACATTCGCTGGCTGGCGTCGGGTCCGCGCTGCGGGCTTGGTGAATTGACCTTGCCAGAAAATGAACCGGGAAGCTCGATTATGCCCGGCAAGGTTAACCCGACGCAGAGCGAAGCGATAACGATGGTTGCCGCTCAGGTTTTGGGCAATGACGCCTGCATAGGTTTCGCCGGTTCGCAAGGCAACTTTGAACTTAATGTTTTCAAGCCGGTAATGATTCACAATTTTCTGCATTCAGTTCGCCTGCTACACGATGCATCCATCGGCTTTGTCGAATTTTGCATTGACGGTATCGAACTGAACCGCTCGCAAATCGACAAATACCTAAACGATTCTTTGATGCTCGTAACTGCGCTCAATCAACACATCGGCTATGACAACGCTTCAAAAATCGCTAAGAATGCGCACAAAAAAGGAATTTCTCTGCGCGAGTCGGCAATTGAATTAGGTATTTTAGAAGGCGAAAAGTTTGACGAACTTGTCAAGCCCGAAAAAATGACGCATCCGTAAAAACATAAAAACACAAAAAATCGCTTGTCGCCGGGTGTTAAAATTTCGCTGGTAAATTTTACGGACATTAAATAAGTATTAAATCCGCGCTTTGTTAAATTTTCGACTTGCCCGGTAGTCTAAGCTGACATAATATTCTATATCAAAGTTTTATTCCGTATTTAATTTTTACCGGCGAGTTTTGCCGGACATTCGTTTTCCAATCAAGACATCAAATTTAAAAAAGAGGATTTTAATATGCGAAATTTTTTTCCGTTTTTGATAACTCTGTTTTTCTTTGTTCAGGTTGCTTTTGCACAATCGCAGGCGACGACCGGAAACATCGAAGGACGAACCGTTGACGCCAATGGCGCGGGCGTGCCGAATGTTTCGGTTACGGCAATCAGCCAGGATACTGGTTTGCAGAAAACCGTTCAATCGAGCGACGAGGGAAATTTCGTGCTGCCGTTTTTGCCGCCGGGAAATTATAGAGTTGCCACCGCGCCGGTGCAGGGTTTTGCGGCATCAACTTATGAAAACGTTCAAGTTACGGTCGGTGCGAAAAATACTTTGGAAATCGTTTTGACGGCAGGCGGCGCTGTTAACGTCGTTGACGTGACCGCCGAAGGGCAAGGCGTGGAAACGACGCGCACTTCGATTTCCTCGACTGTTGACGAACGCCGCGTTATCAACCTGCCGACAAACGGTCGTAACTTTTTAGATTTTGTAACCTTGACGCCCGGCATCGTCCGTGACCCGACACGAAGCGGTGATTTGGCGGTTGGCGGACAAAAGGGAACGCTCAACAGTTTGCAGATTGATGGTACAAGTTCGGACAATACCTTTTTCGGGCAATCTTCGGGACGCACCGGTTCGGGACGCGCGCCGTCGCAGTTTTCCATTGACACGGTAAAAGAGTTTCAAGTCAATCAAAACGGATTTTCGGCTGAATTCGGACGCGCCGCCGGTGCGGTCATCAACGTCGTTACCAAAAGCGGCACGAACCGTTTTACCGGCAGCGCGTTTGAGTATTTCCGCGACGAATCGCTAAATGCTCGCAACCCGAATCTGGTGGCGGCGAATCGCCCGCGTCCTGCCGGACAAATCAACCAGTTCGGCGGCACTTTCGGCAGTCCGATTCGGCGAGATAAAATCTTTTTCTTCGGCGCGTATGAAGGTCAACGCTCGAATTTGCCTAATCCGGTCGTCCTCAATTCGCTCGCCTTTGCTCCTGCAAGCATCCAAACTTTGCTTACACCGAAAGTTGCTTCTTACAATATCAACCGCCAGCAAGACACTTTTCTCATTAAAACCGATTTCAACATCAACGACAGAAATCAGGTTTGGGTGAGATTTAATCAGCAGAATTTTACCGGAACAAATCTCGAATTCTCCGGCACGAATAGCGCACTTGAACATACCGGCAACAGCAACGTTAAAACGACGACCCTTTCGACAAGCTGGACTTCGTCGCTTTCGCCGAGTTATATCAACGAGTTTCGCTTTCAGTTTTCGCGCGACCGCGAGCCTGGCTTGTCAAATTCCGACGCGCCGGAAGTTGCTGTAACGGCAAATGCGGGCGGTATCAACGACGGAACTTTCTTTTTCGGACGCAATAATTTTAGTCCGCGCGAGACGACCATCAGACGTTATCAATTCATCGACAATCAAACTTACATCACCGGAAATCACGCGATAAAATACGGCGTGGATTTACTCTTCGACCGGATTTTCAACTTCTTCCCCGGACTTTTCAGCGGCGCATACACTTTTCCGAGTTACGCGGCGCTCGCCGCCGGCACACCTTCGCGTTACCGACAGAGTTTCGGCGGTGCTGAAACTTCAGGCGGTACGACTTATCCGAACAGTTCGGAATACGGATTTTTCGCCCAAGACGATTGGCGCGTAATGCCGAAACTGACGCTCAATCTTGGCTTACGCTACGATTATCAATCGATTGCCCGACCGAAGATACAAAACCCGAATGCATCTTTGCTCGCCGCCAGTTTTGATACGAGCTTTCGCCCGTCGGACAAAAACAACATCGCACCGCGTTTCGGCTTAGCCTACGCTTTCGACCAAAAAACGGTTCTTCGCGGCGGCTACGGACTTTTCTACGCACGCACGCCGTCAATTTTGACCGGCACGGCACATTCGCAAAACGGAATTCAAGTTGTGGCGATTGACATCGCTTGCACAACTTCGCCCGCTTTGTGTCCAACTTATCCGAACGTTTTCGCAAGCGTTCCGACCGGCGTTGCGCTCGCGCCGATTAATCTTTATCTGTTTGATAAAAATTACAAACAGCCATACACGCAGCAGGCGCGCCTTCAGTTCGAGCGCGAAATTTTGTCGAATACAATCTTTTCGGTGCAATATACTTTGTTCAAAGGCAACGATTTAACGCGCACGCGCAACGCGAATTTGTCCGCGCCGGTTACACTAACCGTTCCGATTTATAACGGCACGACGGCAACCGCCGACACTTTAACAGTTACCCGATTTTCAAATCCGCGCCCGATTCCGGCGTTTCAACGAATCAGCCTTTTTGAAAGCACGGCGAAATCTTTTTATCAAGGTTTGACCTTTGAACTGAATCGCCGTTTCGCCAATCGTTTCCAGTTCAACACGAGCTACACTCTGTCGAAAGCCAAAGACAGCAAACCCGACCAAACATCGGTTGTTCCGGGCAGCGACGACGGTAAAATCGCCCAGAATCAATTTAATTTGTCTGACGAATACGGGCGTTCGGATTTAGACGTGCGGCATCGCTTTATTTTCAGTCCGGTTTATGAAACGGGAACGTTTCGTTATAGCGACAACAAATTTGTCCGGGCGCTCTTGAGCGATTATATTTTGACCGGAATTTTCACGGCACAATCTGGCATTGCTTATTCGGCGTTTGTTTCCGGCGACCCAAATGGCGACGGCAACACGGCAAACGATCGCGCGCCGGGAACGACGAGAAATCAATTTTCGACACCGGCGTTATACCAACTCGATATCCGCGTCGGGCGTGTCATTCGCTTCGGCGAACGCTACCGTTTGTCGCTTTTCGCGGAAGGATTTAACATCTTTAATCGCGCTAACGTGCAAAGCACCAATAACACGCTTTATGCTTACAGCAATGCCGGAACGGTTTCCGGAGTTGCGCTTCCAATTCGTTTATCAACGGCGGCGACAAACTTCGGCACGCCGCGCGGCTTCGTTTCCGGTTCGCCTTCGTTCACATTTAATTCGAGCTACAACCGCGAGTTTCAACTCGGTTTGAGATTTGATTTTTAAGCTGCGGCGTTTTTACAACAAAAAGAAAGCGGGAAGATTAATTTCTTCCCGCTTTCTTTTCATTTAAATATATTGTTTGGTTTCTCAACCCTTTCACATTCTACATTTTTTCAAACTTTCGGTGCGCTCGGTCTGCCAATTCGTCAAAATGTTTTTCCAAACTCACGTTTGCACCGCGCAGACCGGCGACGACTTGTTCGCCCCATTCGACGTATTCGCGGCGTCGGTGTTTAGACCAACCGTCGGGCGGGTTTTCCATTATGTCGCCGATATTGCTGATTTTATCACACAGCTTTATTTGTTTTGCTCCGTCGGAAATATTGGGCGCGTGTTCAATTTGAAGCTGTTTGCGTTCAGCTTTTGGCAAACTCTGGTCGTCGGTTAATTCCAAAACCATTTTGCTGACTTTATTGCCGAAAAGCTCTGTGATTTCTTTTTCGGTCGTGTCGGTGTCTTCGATTGTATCGTGTAGGACGGCGGCGGTTAAGACATCAAAATCCGTGACATTTCCGACGCCAGTTAAAAGATTCAAAACTTCCAGCGGATGATTGATATACGGCTCGCCGTCCGCGCCTTTGCGCTTTTGTTTTCGGTGTTTTATAGCGGCGAAATTGATAGCTTCGATTAGCTTGGAAAGGTTGGACATATTTATCAGATGTCAGATGTCGGATGTTAGATGACAGTCGCGGACTATACTAACATCTAACATCCGACATCTAACTTCTATTTCACAACTTCAATTGTCAAAACCTGTTGACCGGAAATCATAAAATCGGCGGGCGCAATTTCCTGTTCGGTCAAAATGGTTATGACTGTCGGCTTAAAACCGCCAGCCGTGCGGTCATTGTTAAGCGTCGCCAAAACCGATGGCGGAAGATTCGGCATTTCTTTTGAGCCGATAATCGCGCCATTCGTTACCCGATAAGTCTGCACATAGAGGCGGTCATCTTTTTTGACTGCGTTAATTGTTTTGATAAGCTCGCTCAAATCTTTCGGCACGAATTGTTTTGACGCCGCCGTTTGCTGGAGCGAGCCGCCATCGCCGACCGTAACCATCAAAGTTCCGGCAGACGTATCGGCGGGAATTTTGATTGGAATTTTTTGCGAAAAAACTTTTCCCGAATCAGTGCGCGCAAAGGCTTGTATCTCGAAGCTTTCTCCGGCTTTAACCTGCGTTTTATCGAGCGTGATGCGCTCCAGAGTCGCGGTTTTGCTGCCGTCGGTCGCGGTAACATTAAGATTGATTTCGCTGATTTCCGCATTGTCAAAACGGCTTTGCAGAAGAGCGTTGACCGGCGCGGCAATCGACAGCGCGGCGATTTGCGAGGCTTGCGCGCCGCCTAATCTGCGCTGGATTTTTATCGATTCCTGACCTTTGAGTTTGATTTCGCCGTTTAGCTCAACAGTCGTGTCGCCAAGCCCGCGCTCGTTAGAAACAATCGAATTATAAACCACTATATTTAATAAAATCGGCGTCAGAAAATCGTCTTTCGCTACTTCAAAATTCAAGGTTTCCTGATTGTTTCGGCTGGTTTGGAGATTGAGTTTTACCGGAATCATCTTCGGCGACTGACCGAGCCGCCCGAAAACTCCGGTTGCGCGGTCCTGCGTCATACTGCCGACCATTGCGTCCGGCACGGCGAGTTTAAAAGAGTTGTTTAAGTTGGGAATTACCGTTACGACGTGCGACTCGGACATCGGCAAATCCGATACGCCGAGACTTAAAAACGGATGACCAAAAGCATAAATTTTATCACCGTCGCGGTAAGTAACCGTTCCCGCCGCCGCCATCGAATAATCGCCGCGCGCCAACTGCATCGAAACCGAAGCTCCGCCCTGCAAAGTTTTATCGTCCGCTTTTTTCAAAGGTGTAATTCGCGCTGCGCCGCCCACAGCTGCGATGGGAAGCAAGCCGACCGCTGCCAGTTGCGGCGCAAAAATATTTAAGGTTTCCTGGGAAATTCCGTTAAAAGTCAGCGGCGTCGCAATCGGTTGAAAAGTTTGTCCGGCAACTGCGCCAAGCAGTGAACTAGAACTTCCGCCCGCCAGCAGCGAACTTGAAACCATTGCGTTTTTTGGGAAATCCGGTTTCCAGGTAGTCGCCGCCAAATCAGCAAAAGCAATCGGGCGCGGCTCAATCGGTTTTATCTGGGGATTTTGATTTTTTTCAAAAATCGCCAGCATTTGCGCAATCGGCGTGATTCCGCAAATCGGTTCTTTCGAGAAAGGAAAGCTATATGCGATTGCGCCGACCAGTTTGCCGTCAATATAAACGGGCGAACCCGACATTCCGGCAAAAACGCTTGTTCTGTCCGCGCCGCCGCCGCTCAAGCGCCCGACAATCATATCCTGTTTCGGACCGATTGCTCCCGGCACGACGCCGAGGATTTCAACCGTAAATTCTTCAGGCTCGCTGCCGCGAAAAACCGTCCGCGCCGTACCCTTCATTCCTTCTTTTAGTTCGGAAACAGGGAAAAACTGCACGCTTGAAACGTTTGCCGATTTAGCGGGCGTTTCTAGTTTTGCCGGCGTTTGTCCGAAAAAATTTAGACAAAACGTGAAGATAACTAAAATAAGAGCGGAAAATTTTGTTTTCATTTTTTAAAACTCTTCCTTATTTTTCTGCCGTTTATAGTAACACTTTTGGACGGCGCATCGAAAGTTCTTTTTGTCAGAGACTGACATTTAAGAGTCTCGCCGGCAATTTTTAGTTGTATTTTCTTTTAGTTCCCTTTTACGCTTCAGATATTTATCTTCTTTTTACTGTATCCGTTGCTCTTGGCGATTTTATTAACCTCGGCGCTTTCTTCCATTTTATCAACCGCCTGCACGAGAATCTCGCGCATTTTGGTCAAACGTCTGACGGTCGAGCGGGTTTCAAGCATTTGATATTTCAAATCGGCTTCAAGGTTAAATGCGGCAGTTATCAGAAAAGAAAGCGCCTGTGGTTCGGTTTGCGGAATTTCCGGCAGCGTGCCGCGCTCGCCGCCTAACTTATGCGCCGCCCGAGCGATGCGTTTAAAAAGCGCGAAAACTTCGTCCGACAATGGGTTTAAAACATTTTCATCTTCTTCAAAGTCTTCAAAAAACTCGACGTCGCCAACCAGATACGGCTCGCCCGCTTCGATATAATCAAGCAGACGATAACGAATCACGCCGATTGTCATAATATTCGAGCGACCATCAGGCATCGCTTGAGTTTCGCGCACTTCGGCAACGCAACCAACCGTTCCGGCTTGCGGTTTTTCGTTAAAAGAGTCCTGCGGATTGAAAAAAGAGATGCCGAACATATTTTTGTCCAGAGCAACGTCTTTGAGCATTTGCCGGTAGCGCGGCTCAAAAACGTGCAGCGGCAAAAGTTCATTGGGAAGCAGAACCAGCGGCAGAGGAAACAACGGCAGATGCTTGATGCTTTTTACTTTTTCGGATGCTTCGGACATAAAATTCAAACCTAAACTCGCCACCAAATAAATTTATTCGTCTGCTTATCCCAAAAAATGTGGAAAGGGTCGCACATTCCGTCCGAAACAATTATGCCTTTACTGGCTTTTGGCAGGCGAGCAAGTGCTTTGACGTATTTCGGTTCTAAATAATCTTTGGCGAATTCCATGTAATCCTTATCAATGTCATCCGTGTTGATAATGGCTTTTTCAACCGAACAGAGCGAACCCTGGTCACCCGAATCTTCACCGAATTCAAGCATTTTGCTTTTTGATTTAGTGTTTAATGCGCCTTTCACGATTCCAAGCACAAAAATCTTTCCCTTTCTGCCGCGCAAGGCAAAATCGGCTATACCGTCATAATCGAAATCACCTTTAATCAGGCTTTTTGCGTTCCATTTGATAGTTGGCTCTTTTTTCGACAAAACACTCAAGGCTGTTGTATTATTTTGAGCGCAAACATAAATTTCGCAAAACATTAGCATTGTAAATAACAAAGAAATCTTTTTCATAAATGTTCTTGCCAATCAAATTTTTAAGGCGATAAAATCCACAATTTTCTCAGGTGATTCGTCGCTGAGAGCCATTCGTTTTGAGCCGATAACGGCTTCCGCCATCTCTTCGGCGCGAACTTTGTAGCGGTTGTCGCGCGCGATTAAGTCTTCGATGACGCGGCGTTCGAGCTTTTCGCGCGAAACGTCTTCGCCCATATCCGCCGCAACCGCATATTCAATCGGTGCTGTGTGATTTTTGACGCGGACGTGCAGAGCGTCAGTTATCTTTTGCGCTTCTTCACGGATTTTTTGCTGTTCAAGCAGGGAATTCGGGAAACCGAGATGACCCTGCAGCGTGATTTCGATAATCGGCTTCGGCTGGTTTTCTTCTGCGGAACGCGCCTGGTTTCTCACCAAATTTAAAACTCCGTTTGTAACTTCCTGCGCTTCACTGCATTTCGATACGTCGTACTTTAAACGCTGAAACGGTCGCTGCCGGTAATCGCGGATGTGCTGCGCGTTGACGTTTTGTTTTTCATCCACCTCGACCAGAAAAACTCCGCGCGTTTCACGAAATTCGTCGATACTCGTAACTTCCAGCGAGCCGGGATTAAACGCCCAGTTGTCAATTTCGTAATGTTTGTGGGTGTGTCCGAGCGCGACATAACTGGTGACCGATTTTAACTCTTTCAGATTCGCAATCGAAAGCGCCGGAATCGGGTGCGTTTGATGACCCTCAACGTCTGTGTGCAGCAACAGAATTTGAAACGCGCCGTCGCGCGAATTTTCTTTTATTGCTCTGGTCAACATCGGAATCGCCCAATTTGCCGACGCGCCATACCAATGCGAACCGAAAATCCGCGCCTGTCCGATGTCAACAAATCCGCCTTTTCCGTCGTCCCAAGGCTCGTAAATCATTTTGCCTTCGAGATTTTTCGGTTCGAGCAAATAAAGAAGATTCCAATTTGCCAAAGAGCGCAGCCAACTGTAATCGCTGTCGGTGTGTTTCTGGTCGTGATTGCCTTCAATGGCAACGACCGGAATTCCGGCGTCTTTGAGCAGACTCAAACCGGCGAAAGCGTAATTCATTGTCTCGGGCGGCACGTTTCTTTTGTGAAAAAAATCGCCGCACATTATGACAAAATCAACCGTTTCGCCGACGGCGTATTTTTGCAGAACGTCAATCCACGAATCGAAAAAATCGCGCGGGCTTTCCGCCAGTTGGTAGCGCGTGCAGCCCAAATGAATATCGGAAATATGCAGGAATTTCATAAGCCTTATTATACCAAAATTATTCTTTATAGCCTGCGCCGCAGACAGAAATTTATGACAAGAGTTTCGATTATAATTGCGCTACCCGTTCGCTCAAAATAAAAAGAGAGTCAAAAACTCTCTTTTTTATAAATTTAATTGTAATGAAAATTATTTACCTTTTTGTGTCGGCGCGTCTTTCGGCGTTAGATAAAACGGGCGATGTTGAACAACCAATTGCTTTTCTTCGTAAATGCCGTCGCCGTTTAGGTCAACCTTAACCTGGAGTTTGTTTTTCTTGCCCGCTTCGCGTTTGTTTTCTCCGGCGTCATAAGCGATGCTGTATTGACTTCGCAAAAGACCGTTGATTGAACCTAAAACCGAAGGCAGTTCGCCCGGAAAAGTTACGGGGAAAAACGCGCCGCCCGATTCGGTGGCGAAAGTCTTCATCGCATTGTTTGCCTGTGCAAAATCAAGTCGTCCCGGCATTCCGGTAATGTCACCTTCAGCTGAAAGGCGGTGTTCGTTAAGTTTCAAAAACAAGTTTCCCGTGCCGATAATATAAATCGGCACACCGGCTTCTTGAATGATTTTGCGAACCTCGCCGTAGTTTATACGGCTGAACGTATCAATGCCGGAAGTTACGAGAATAATCGCGCGGCGTTTGGATTTAACGGAAATCATTCCGCCGTAGATGGCTGTCCGCTCTTTTGAATTTTCCAGCACGACCGAATCACCTTTGCCGCCGATGAGCGCGAATTTTACGGCGTCGTAAATATTGTTTTCACGAAAAGCCGGACTGTTCCGCAAAAGCAAATCTACCGTTTGGCGCAGACGGTTCGGGTCGTTTGTAAAATCCGTAATCGGCGTCGGGCGCAAATCAAAGGCGATAACCGAAGCATAATCATCCGGCGCTTTGATAAATCTCGACAGAAAATACGCCACCGGGCGAATAACTTCCAGAGTTCCGGCTTCCTGACCTTGATTGCCGTAAAAACCGAAAATCTCCGACCATTTACTAAATTCGACAACTAGGGAAACAGTAATCGGAGCTTCCGGCATCGCAAAATTCGTTATGTCCTGTTTGACGCCGTTTTCAAAAACGGCAAAATTTTCTTTCTTTAATCCGGTAACTATTTGCCCGGTTTTTTTATTGTAAACAACCGTATCGACGTTGACGATATTCGTTTTGATTTTCAAAACTTCCGTATCGACGACGGCGTTTTTTTCTTCTTCTTCCTGTTTGCGGCGCTGTTCTTCCTGCTTGAGTTCTTCTTCAGTTTTCGGAACAGGACGCTGGTTTTTTTTCTGCACGCCTTTTTGCGTATCAGACTTTTGCTGGCGCGATTGAGCGAAAGAATCCGTGTTAAAGAGAAGAAAAGCTGAGATT
This sequence comes from Acidobacteria bacterium 28-9, assembly GCA_002050355.1. Classification (GTDB taxonomy): domain Bacteria; phylum Acidobacteriota; class Blastocatellia; order Pyrinomonadales; family Pyrinomonadaceae. The sequence continues at coordinate 90,907 of MWYY01000052.1, read as the reverse complement.
GCCAAAACAATCAGAGCTGAAAAGCGACGCAGAAAAACGGTTTGCATAAATTTGCCTCTTTGGAAAGATTTTATCTTTAGATACAAATTCTCCGCTTTTAGTTGGAAGAAAGCAAGGAAAAATCAAATACGAATTAAAACAACCAACGCATTTGAAATTCGTAAATTAATGCGCGTTATTAACTAGTTCGGGTAGATTTCAATTTTAACGTCAAAGGCGCCGGAATTGTCATTCAGATTTCCTTCGTTGACACCGAGAAACAATGCACCGTCGCGCGCGGCGGTAAATTCTCTTGAATTGCCGATGAAAATAAAATCGTTATTGTCGTCACCGACGACGGCAATCAGCCCGCCGGTCGCTTGGTTTTTCACCAATTTATCTTTGTCCGCCAGTGTGGAAATTCCATCAGGCGTGGTGTTTAGTCCGCCGCCGAGCGAAACCCGACCCGAACCGCTGATTTTGATTCTTTGACCTTTCTGCACGACAAAACCGGAATTTGTCCAGCCGTTTGAAGTATTATCCGCAAGAACTCTGGCATTTATCGTTATTGGTCTTGCGGTTGCCGCTGAAGATGATGCAGAAGGAGAAGGAGTATTCGTCGGCGCAACGGAACTGTCGGCAGGTATATTACTTTGAACCGGCGCAGTAATTGGAGTTGATTGTGGCGATGAAGTCTGTTGTGGCGTTGGAGTTGGTTGCAGCGTTGGAGTTGGCGAACTGGTCGGTTGACCGACGGTTACTGCCGTATTACCGGCTTCGTTCGTGTTGTTCGTCGAAGTGTTGTTTGTCGGCGTGCTGCTCGGCGTTTCGACGGTTGCGCTCGGAACGGCTTCGGCATCGAAGGAGATTGATTCGACTTCGTCGGCGCTGAAGTTCATTTGCCGCGTGCGTGTTCCGTCTTCGATAACGACTGTAAATTTTCCGCCGTTAAAGTTAACGATTTTTCCCTTTATAATGCTTCCGTCTTTTAATCGAATCGTGTCGGCAAAAATGGCAACCGACAGCGACAGAGCTAAACTTAAAACACAGATAACGCGAAAAAACTTAGATTTGAACAACATATTTCCTCCACAGATTCCAATAATTCGGTTTAATTTTCAATGGTGACTCAACTGCTTCGATTCAACTGTTTTGGGAAAGTGTCAAAAACATAATGCATAGATGCCAAATCGAAAAATAAGGATTGCAGAAATTTGCAAGCAACAAGATATAAGCCGAATTATACACAAATTTTCAAATGTTGTGAATTGTATTAAGTCTTTAGATTTGCGGGAAATAAATTGCTTCTGTTTTCCGATATTTATTTAGCCGGCTTAATTTTAATTCGCCCAAACTCAGTGAGCAAAGGATTTAACTTTTCAACCGCTTGCCGGTGCGAAACTTTGTTGCTTGCCAAAACGCCGTTGTAATTATGAACGTCCGCCGTATTATAAACAATGTTTCCGCCAAAAAGATCGGTCATTTCGCCGCCCGCTTCACGCAGAATAATCTCCGGCGCGCAAGTGTCCCAATGTTTTGTGCGCGGTGAGAGATGAATGTATAAATCACAAAACTTTTGCGCGATTAAACCGATTTTCAAACCGACTGAACCGCGCCGCGTTTCCGATTTCAAGCCGAATCTTTCGACAACTTGCGACATTTTCGGGCTTCTATGATTGCGGCTGACGGCTAAATCCATCTGCGAAAAATCGGTTCTGCCGGAAACTTTTAAACGTTTTTGCCCGCCGCTGTTGTCAACCGAAAATGCGCCTTGCTCTTTAACCGCAAAATATAAACAATTTTCCGTCGGCAAAAAAACGACGCCGAGAACGCTTTCGCCGCCCGTCGCCAAACCGATTTGCACGGCAAAATCGCCGTTATTATTGATGAAACCTTGCGTACCGTCGAGCGGGTCAATTATCCAGACGCGCTTTTTTTTGAGTCTCGTTTTATCGTCAAATTCTTCTTCGGACAAAATTCCGTCATCGGGGAAAGCATCGGCTAAACCTTCGACAATAATTTTGCTCGCCGTCCGGTCGGCAATCGTTACCGGTTCTGAAAAATTATCGGCGAGAATTTTCTCCTCGATTTCAAAGCCGTCGGTATAAAAATCCAAGATAATTCCACCTGCTTTTCTTGCCAGAACGACGGCGGTTTCAAGTTCTTTTTTTAACATTATTAAAAATCTATCCAGAAAATATTCACTCACGAACAAACACGAAAATACACGAAATTTTTGTTTTTATTTTACGGTTGTTTTGTGTTTGTGGCTAAATCCGCTTTGCGCTCAAATAAAAATGCCATAGTAATCTTGCTGCTACAGCTCGCAATGGCTTCCATTTTTCAGCGATTTCTAAAAATTCTTCGGAGCTTGGTCGTTGTTCTAAATTCTTTAGGTTTTGCCAGGCAATATGCAAAGCCAAATCGCCTTTCGGCATTACGTCCGGGCGCTGCAAAGCCATAAGCAGATAAATATCGGAAGTCCAATCACCGATGCCTTTTAATTTTTTCAACTCGTGTTTTACACGGTCGTCTGGCAAAGTTTCCAGCGTCGTTAAATCTAATTTTCCGTCTAAAACCGCTTCGGCTAAACCGCGAACGTATGACGTTTTCTGACGGCTGAAACCGACGCTTTTCAATTCTGCGTCGTTTAATTTAAGAAAATCTGCGGGCGAAACCCTTTCAATTGTTTTGCACAATTTATCGAAACATGCTTTTGCCGAAGCGACCGAAACCTGCTGTTCGAGAATGATAAGGACGAGCGTGGCAAAATTCGCCTCGCGCTTCCACATTGGCGGTTCTCCAAAAGTGCGAAAAATATAAGCCAAATCCGAATCGTTTTTTGACAATTCTTCGCAAGCTGTAATTAGATTTTCTTCGTCGAGAGTTTTAATCATAAAAAGATTATTGTCCGCAAAAACAGATTGGAGAAGGTGTTAGGTATTAGACGTTAGTTGTTTAGCTTTTCTTAAAATCTAAAACCTATTACCAAACACCTAACTTTATCTTTTCACCAAATCGAAGCCGCCGCACTTTCGTCAACCTTAATCGAATCACCGTTCGGTAAAATGTGAATTACTCGTTGTGCGCCTTTGGCTTTCAAAAGCGGCGATAGCAAGCCGATGCGATGACAGTTGGCTCTCGGGATTTTGTGGTTTGTCAACGGCTGTGATTCCGAACACATAATTGCGGTTTTTAATTCTGCCGACAACTCCAAAATTCTTTCAATTCCGTATGCCAAATCTTCCGGCTTCGCAATAGTTTTGCCGCCGCATTCGGGCAAATGCTCGTAACCGATTCGGTTTGCTAGTAAGTTTTCCGACAGAACCGCGCCGTTAAATTGCACCCAGCGCGAACGTGCCGCGCTTCGGACATCGCACAAAAAAGCGATTTCGTATTTCTTGAGCAACGCTAGAAAATCAGTCCAGGCGTGTCGCCCGTGTCCTATCGTGTAAACGGTGATTGAATCGGATTTCATCTTCAAATTTTTCGTTATTATTTCGTTGATACTTGACGAAAAACTACTCGAACCAGATTTTCGCGCTCATACGTTTTTTATGAATCAAAACCGCTCAAGTGGTCAAGCTCGACGTCGCTCCAGGACGCCGGGTCATCGAGTGATTCCATATGCGTGAAAACAACCGTATTTTTCACGGCGCGGTGAATATCAACCTCTATTTTATCGAGCAGTTGATGACCGCGATGAACCGTCCAATCGCCCGGCACGAGAATGTGAACGGCGACGAATTTGCGAATCCCCGATTGCCTCGTGCGGAAAGCGTGGTAATCGATGCCTTCGTCTCGAACGTAGCGTTCAAGAATGTCGGAAATGGATTTACGGTTTTCTTCGGAAATACCCACGTCCATCAAACCGTGCGCCGAGCGTCTCAATAAATAAAAACCCGTCCGAGTAATGTTCAGCGCAACCAGGAGCGCGATTATCGGGTCAAGAATCAGCCAGCCGGATATGGACACGGCAAAAACGCCGATAAGAACGCCGATTGAAGTCCAGACATCGGTCATCAAATGTCTGCCGTCAGCTTCGAGCGTGATTGAATGATGCTGTTTGCCTTTGCGAATCAAAAGCCGCCCGACGACCAGATTTATAACCGTAGCAATTCCCGAAACCAACAAACCGGCGCCGATTTGTTCGAGCGGCTGTGGCGCAAACAGCTTTCCAATTGCTGCCCAACCAATAGCGATGGCGGCGATTAAAATCAAAGTTCCTTCGACGGCGCTTGAAAAAAATTCGGCTTTGTCGTGACCGTAAGCGTGTTCTTCGTCAGGCGGCGCATCGGCGGTTTTCAAAACCATCAAAGCCACAACCGCCGCCGCAAGATTTATCAGCGATTCGAGCGCATCCGACAGCAATCCGACCGAACCGGTCAGAAAATATGCCGCCGATTTCAACGCAATCGTCAAAACGGCGGCAAATATCGAAAGCCATGCAAATCGTGTTAAATTTTCGCGCGTCATTAAAACAAATTAAATTGGCAAGTTTGTCTGATTATGAATTTTCATTATCAGCCGATTGCCGGATTTCTTCAAATGCATACGAATTTTTCAAAGCTGATAAATCGCCCGCGTCTGCATTAAAATTTGCAGAACGCATCGCGCGGCACAGTATTTTCGTGCTGTATTAATTTTGCTTTCCGATTGTCAGAGCAAGTTTGACGGCTTTTTCAATTTTCAGGTTGTGTCCTTGTCCGCGGGCTTCGGTCAAACTTTTCCCATCAGTTGCAGAATGCAGTTCGATAATATAGGCTTCGCGGAAAAGGCGTTCGGCAGGTTCGGTGTCAAAGCCGAGCGATTCGCGCAGATGTTCAGCCGCGCCCGCGAGTTGCGCCGCACAATTAAAGTTTCTTTTTTTAACGGCGAGAGCCGCGAAACCGTCAAGCGAATAGGAAACCGAAACTTTATCGCCCAACTTTTGCCCAATCGCAATTGCTTCGGTGAAATGCGCGTGTGCCGGTTTGTAATCGCCTTCGCCGTAAGCGGCAGCTCCCAGATTGTTCAGACTGCCGCAAATGCCTTCTTTATTTCCAAGTTCGCGGGAAAGCGACAGAGCTTCTTCAAGCAGCGAACGCGCCGCCTTAAAATCATTTTCCATTCGCGCCAAATCACCCAGATTATTGAGCGAAACGGCGATACCGAATTTATCATCCGCTTCGCGGCTGATTTTCAATCCATCTTCGATATACTTTCGCGCCGCCGCTAAATCGCCCTTCTGCTTTGCCGCTCCCCCCAATCCTCTATTTGACAAAGCGATTTGCCGCAAATCATTCGCCGCCTTGCCTCTTGCCAAATTTTCTTCAAATATTTTACGCGCAGTTTCACCATCACCTTGATACAAAGCTGCTTGACCGATGCCGTGCAACAGTTTGAAGTGTGCATCGGCGGGAACGTCATTGCCTTGTTCCAACGCTAGTTCCTGCCATTTTCGCCCTTCCTTGAGGTGATTATGTAAAATCCAAAACCGCCGTATCGCTCCCGCCAAACTTATTGCCGTTTTCACATCGTTGATAACCGACCAGGAAAGGGCAGCACGAATATTGTTGTGTTCTTCTTCAAGTCGGTTGAGCCATTTTGTCGTTTGCTCGCCGTAAAGTTTCGGTTCGGCTTCTTTGGCGAATGCCAGATAAAACGCCGCGTGTTTTTGTTTTATCAAATTTCTTTCACCGTTTGAATTTAAAACTTCATGCGCATATTCGCGGACAACTTCGAGCAGGCGAAAACGCGATTCACCTTCTGCTGTTTCCGTTTGCACGATCAGACTGTTTTCAATCAGCGAAGTTAAACAATTGAGCGCGTCAATCTCGTCTGTTGAGCAAATTGATTCAACCGCTTCAATCGTAAATCCGCCCGCGAAAACCGCTAAACGCCGAAACAAAATCTTTTCGTTTTCTTCCAGCAAATCAAAACTCCACGCGATTGCGCCACGCATCGTTTGCTGGCGCGCGGGCGCATCTTTCGCGCCGCTGGTAAGCAGTTTCAAACGGTTTTCCAATCTGTTTAAAATTTGTTCGGGGCGAGAGAATTTTGACGCGCGCGGCGGCAAGCTCAATCGCTAACGGCAAACCTTCCAAGCGTAAACAGATTTCGGCAATAACCGGAGCATTCTCATTTGTCGCCGTGAAATTCGGTTTGACTGATTTTGCGCGCTCGACGAAAAGTTTAATCGCTTCAAATTCGGTTAAATTTTCGAGCGAAGTTTGCACGGCGTTTTCGGGCAAATCGAGCGGCGGCACGCGAAACTCGCGTTCGATTTTAAGATTCAGCAAAGTCCGACTTGTTGTTAAAATTTTTAACCGCGGCGCGTGCCTGATAATTTCATTTATAAAAGGCGCGGCTAAAACAACCTGCTCGAAATTGTCGGCGATGAGCAGCATTTGTTTTTCGCGCAAAAATTCTTTCAGCATTTCGACGATTGATTTTCCGCTCGCTTCTTTTACGCCGAGCGTTTGCGCGATTGCAGGAACAACGAGTTCCGCGTTTTTCACCGCGTCAAGCGCGACGAAAAACGCTCCGTCCGAAAAATCCGGCAGCATTCGCAAAGCGATTTCCTGCGCCAGACGAGTTTTGCCCGTTCCGCCGACGCCGGTTAAAGTCAACAGTTTTATTTTCGGCTGTCGGAGTAAACTTTCGATTTCGGCGATTTCCCTTTCACGCCCGATGATTGCCGCGTTCGGCACGGAAAGATTGTTCGGAACGGTGGCGAGATAAGCGACGTATTCAGGCGCGATTTCGTCTTCGTCGGTTTCCTCGACGATTTGCCGAATTTGTGTTCTGACGCGGCGGGTCAAAACGATTTCCGTTTCCGGTTTTGTTTCTTCAACTTCGGCGCGGAAACGGTAACCGCGTTTCGGAAATGTTTCGATAAATTTTTCGCCGCTGCCCGCGTCAAGTATTTTCCGAAGCCGCGAGATGTTTGAGGTGAGATTGGTTTCTTCGACGAACGAATCAGTCCAGACCGATTCCATAATTTCGTCTTTCGAGAGCATCCGCCCGTTGTTTTGAACCAACAATAAAAGCATCTCGAAAATCTTCGGCGTGAGCGGCACTATTTCGCCTTCGCGCCGCAAAAGCTGTTCTTTCGCGTTCACTTCAAAACGCCCGAAACGATAAATAATTGTTTGTTTGCCGTTCATTGTCAGAAAATTCCGTGCGGCGGAGCATCGGGCAAATATAAATTATTAACTGTCGAGAGCCAGAGAAACTGACTGTGCCAGACTCATCGCGCTGCCGACGCGCAATTGTTTCGCAAAATTTTCTCGCTCCAGATTCGCTTCGATTGTTTGATAAATTTTCACGTAAAAATCGGCGTCGGCTTGGTCGAAATCCGAACCGACTTTTTGGCGCAGAGCGTTTGCCGCGCTGAGCAGTTGGGCGGCGCGTTCGGGCTGCGTCTCCGCTTTCAAACCGGCGAAACCGTCGAGCAGTTGAGCGATGCTGTGCAAATCGCCGAGCGAGCGGCTGATTTCCAGACTTTCCGCATAAAATTGACGCGCGGCGGCAAAATCATTTTGCAAATACGAAACTCGCCCCAAATTTCCGAGCGCAATGCCGACGATGCGCGTATTTCCTAGTTCGCGTTGAATTATTAAACTTTCGGCGTAAAGCCGTCGCGCTTCCGCGTAGTCGCCGCGCCGCCGGGCGTGTTCGCCCAGATTGTTGAGAAAAAGTCCGATGTAGCGTTGATTTTTCGCCGCCTGACTGACGCGCAAACCTTCTTCGAGAAACGCCCGCGCCGCCGTTTCGTCGCCTTCGACGGCGGCACCGATTCCCAAACCGTTCAGCGCGGTGGCGATGATGTCAGCGTCGCCGACTTTTTCGCCCACCGCCCGCGCTTCGGTGAATAATTCACGCGATTTGCCGACATCGCCACGCCTCTGTTCCAAAATTCCCGCGCCGACCAGAGCTTCACCGCGCACCGCAACGAGCAAATCAGTCGTGCGGCTTAAAACTTCACGAAAGTTTGCGCTGCCTTCGCTCAAATGTCCGCGCACATACCAGAATTGCCCGAGCGCACGAGCCAGCCGCAAAGTCGTTTCTGCGTCATGTTCAAAACTCCACGCCAGAGCCGCCCGCAAATTGTCGTGTTCGGTTTCCAGAATTGACAGCCATTTCGTTTGTTCCGCGCCGCTCAAAGCGGGCTGTGCCGTCGTCGCCAAATTAAGGAAAAATTCGGCGTGTCTGCGCTGCATTTCGGCGAGTTCGCCGTCGTTCGCCAGCTTTTCCAAGCCGTATTCGCGGACGACTTCGAGCAAGCGGAAACGCGATTCGCCGCCGGAAAGTTCGATTTGTCCGAGCAAACTGCTTTCAACCAGCGCGGTCAAACAATTATACAAATCAATTTCGTTTGACGCGCAAACTGATTCTGCCGCGTCAATCGTCAAACCGCCCGCGAAAATCGAAACGCGCCGGAACAATTTTTTCTCGTCCGCGTCGAGCAAATCCCAACTCCAATCAATCGCGCCGCGCATTGTCTGCTGACGCGCGGGCGCGTCTTTCGCGCCGCCCGTAAGAATTTTCAGACAATTCTCCAAACGCGCGGCGATTGACTGCGGCGAGAGAATTTTAATTCGCGCCGCCGCCAATTCGATTGCCAGCGGCAGACCTTCGAGCCGTCGGCAAATCTCCGCCACACTCGCGGCGTTTTCCGCTGTCAACGCGAAAGACGATTTGACCTTGTTCGCCCGCTCGATGAAAAGTTTGACTGCTTCGTTTTGCGAAAGACTTTCAAGTTCCGATAGCGTTTCCGGCAAATCGAGCGGCGGCACGCGAAATTCGCGCTCTTGCGGAAGATGCAGCAAAATCCGGCTCGTCGCCAAAATCCGAACACGCGGCGCGGCTGCCAAAATTTCAGCCAACACGGGCGCGGCGGAAACGATTTGCTCGAAATTATCAACCGCGAGCAGCAGATTTTTCTCGCTGAAAAAGTTTTTCAAATTTTCGAGCAAAGAATTCTCTTTGGATTCTTTCACGCCGAAAATCTGCGCGATTGCCGACGCGACCAAATCGGGTTTGCGAACATCCGCGAGCGCGACGAAAAACACGCCATCCGCGAAATTTGCCAGAGCGCGGCAGGCGATTTCCCGCGCCAGACGAGTTTTGCCCGTTCCGCCCACGCCCGTCAAAGTGACAAGCCTTGATTTTTTCAGTAGATTTTCGATTTCCGCGATTTCTTTTTCGCGTCCGACAATTGGCGCGAAAGGCGCGGTGAGATTATTAGGCGCGGCGGCGAGCAAAGCGGCATACGGCGGTTCGATTTCGTCAGTCTCCTCGACGACTTGCCGGATTTGCGCTCTGACGCGGCGCGTCAAAATGATTTCCGAGTCCGGCGCGATTTCTTCCACTTCTCCGAAAAAGCGATAACCGCGTTTAGGGAAAGTTTCGATAAAATGCTCGCCGCCCGCGTGAAGAATTTTTCTGAGCCGTGAAATGTTTGAAGTCAAATTCGTTTCCTCGACAAACGAATCCGCCCAGACGGTTTCCATAATTTCGTCTTTCGAGAGCATTCGCCCGTTGTTTCGGACGAGCAAGAGAAGCGTCTCGAAAATCTTCGGTGTGAGCGGCACAATCTCGCCGTCGCGCCGCAAAAGCTGTTCTTTCGCATTCACTTCAAAACGCCCGAAGCGATAAACGGTTAATTGTTTTTCGTCTGATTTTGACATTCAAGAAAATTCCAAGATTTTTCCAAGAAATCTACAAGGACTTCCTTTACCACTCTGAACGATGATACTCGCGTTCGTTGCTCGCGCCGAATTGTAACGTCGAACAACGACAGCAAGCAAGAAGATTTTTCGCCGGTCATTGTATGAAAAATATTCTTAACAAAAGCTGAAACTTTTAAATAAACAAAAAACCAAGGAGAAAGAAAATGAAAAATCAAACATTCAGAAAACATTTTATCGGTGCGACAGTCTTTTCGAGTCTTTTAGCACTGGTTTTACTTACGGGAAATTTTACATTCGCGCAATCGCTCAGGGAAGCGAGCGAATGCGACCGCGATTGCCGCCGGGCATTGGCATCGGCGCGAGCCGCAACCGCTAAGTATCACGATGTCAGCGAAGCGATAGCCGACGGTTTTGTGCCGGTCAGCCCGTGCATTGCCGTTCCGGGACTCGGCGCGATGGGCATTCATTACGCTAATTTCGCCCGCGCCGGAAATCCAAATCTCAATCCGGCTGAACCGGAAACGCTTCTTTATATGCCCGACGAAGACGGCGAGTTGCGGCTGGTCGGTTTGGAATATGTTCGTTTCGGACCGCCGACACAGCCCGCGCCGACGCTTTTCGGGCAAGAGTTTCAGTATGACTCAAGACTGGGCGCATACGCTTTGCACGTTTGGGCGTGGCGCAACAATCCGGGTGGTATGTTCGCGCCGTTTAACTCGAAACTTAGCTGTCCCGCAAATTAAATTTCTGTCCCGCAAATTAAATTTTTTGACCGTTTATCGAAATGCCGTGAAAAACGGTAAGCGGTCAAATTTTTAAGACAAAACAATGAAACGCACCGTAACCGAAATTTTAATCGAAGTCGAAGAAACCGTCTGTGTGCTGAGAACAAAGCAGAGTATGGCGGATGAAGGAAAACTTAATGTGGCAGCGACAGATGCGGTTGTTTGCCCGTCTTGCGGCAGCGCGTTTTCACCATCGGAGAATTTAGAAAAACAAAACAAATTAGAAAAACAAAACGAAAAGGAGTGAAAAAATGAAAGGAAAAATTATTGCAGTAACAATTATGATATTTTGCGCGGCAGCCGGACTGTTCGCGCAGAAAAAGGATTCTAAAATGAGCGCGGACGAAGCGGCGATTCGCGCCAACGTCGAGCAAATGGCTAAAGGCTGGAGTATGAAAAGCGGCGCGGAGTTTGCCAAACCGTTCGCCGAAGATTCTGATTATGTCGTCGTCAACGGAACGCACATCAAAGGTCGCGCCGCTAACGCCGAATCGCACCAACGTATTTTCGACACCATCTACAAAGACAGCAACATTGTCCCAATCGTCAAGCAAATTCGCTTTTTGCGACCCGATGTCGCCGTCGTTCACGGTGAATCGAATTTAACTTTCAAAATCAATGGCGAAGAGAAAAAAGGTAAGGGTCTCGTCACGCTGGTAATGACAAAGGAAAAAGGTAAATGGAGCATTGCCGCTTTTCAAAACACGCCGATTCAGCTGCAGGGAGGAAATTGAAATGCGCAAAACTTTTATGAGCGTTTTGGCAAAAGACTGTCGCGTTAATAATTGAAGGCAACTCAAATTAATTATTTTGGAGGAAATTTATATGCACAAAAAAAACGAAAACACTTTTCAGGAAACCGAAGCGGCTTTTGCCCTTGCCGTGGTTCTACTTAACTTTTTGATTCTTGCCGCCGTCATCGGATTCGTCTGGTCGCTGCAATTGTTACTCTCACCGAACAGTCCGTTGAGCGCGGCTCTCGGCGAAACGATTTGGCGGTAAAGTTCGGAGAAAATTATGAGAAAACGATTTGCCGCGTTTTTGTTAATCGCATCAGTTGTGGCTTGGGGTATTTGGTGCGGCGGGCAGTATTTCAACGAAGCCCGCGTGACACCGAAAAGGCTCTCGAATCCGCCTGATTCCGTCGTCGCGTATAATGCCATTCCGATGAAGGGCGAATTACCGTTCTTTTTTCCGCTTAATCCTTTGATTTTTCTCGTATCGCTCGCTGCATTGATTGCGGCGTGGCGATGGGCGCGGCGGTCTCGCAAATGGCTCGTGCTTTCTACAGTTATTGGTTTTGGCGTTTGCCTTGCTTTAATTTTGTATCTCGCGCCGCTTATCTGGAGCATTGACCGGGGGTTGGACACACTTTCTGCCGCCGAAATCATCGCCCGCGCCGACGCCTGGAAATTCGGTAATCGAATCAGATTGATTGTCGAAATGTTCGGATTTGTGTGTTCGATTATCGCATTGCGCGTCTGGTCGGCGGAATCGGAAATTACAGTAGCAACCGACGGCTAAACAATTTTCAATCACACAAATTTTTATGCGGCTTTACACGATTATAAGGAGATGTTCGGATGAATTTATCGAAGACAGACAACCGCCGAAGGATTATTGCGGGCGCAGGCGCGGTTTTAATCGGCGTTTCTTTTTTGCTCAATACGTTAGACGGTTTGAATACCGGAATGTCCGCGCCGTCGCAAACAATGATTGCGCTCACCGGATATAAAGCGGTGCTTAACACTGTTCTGATGATTGCCGCCGTTTTCGGAATCTCGCAATTGCTCAGAGCGCGGGCAGATTGGATTGGCTTGCTCGGCGGCGCGTCCGTGCTTATCGGTTGGACGGTCTCCGCCCGAATCGGAGTGCTTATTCAACTATCGTCTCTTTCGGAAAGCGGCGTCGAAGGTATTCCGCCAAACTTATCCGAAGTGCTTATGCAATCCGCTCCGACGGTTTGGACAAGCATTGTTCCAATCGGAATATTTTTCCCGATTGGTTTACTCACGCTCGGACTCGCGCTCGCGTGGGCGCGCCCCGTTCATTGGTGGATTGGATTGCTTCTCGCGCTTGGCGGCATTCTTTTTCCAATCGGACGCGCCGCCGGTCAAGTTTGGGCAATAATCGCCTGCGACATCGTTTTAGGTGCGGCATTCGCTTTAATTGGCTGGCAAATCCTAACCCGCTCCGGACTTTGGTCGAATCTACGTGGCGATGATTTAGCAGAATCACAAATTACGGGAGAAACAAATGTCTAAACAATTCTCAATCGCGCAAATCTTTCTGTGGCTTTTTGTAATCGCGCTTGGAATTATGATTGGCGGAGGATTGTATGAACAATTAGTCGTGATGCCTTTGTGGCAGAGCGCGCCGCCCGATTCGGTTATCGCTTATTATCAGCACAACGTCGCCAATCCGCAGCATACGCTAAACCAGGGCGGCAGATTTTGGGCGTTTGTTATGCCGCTTGTCGGCTTATTGGCAATCGTAACTTTGATTTCGGGTTTGAGGACGCGCCCCGAACATCGTAAATGGCGGATTGCGGCAACTGTCCTGACGCTTATCATTATGGTGTTCACGATTGCTTGGTTTATACCGAACATCATTAAACTACAGGGCGAAAGCGTGATGGCGATGAGTTCTGACGAAGTAAGCAGTCTAGCAAATTGGTGGGTGCGCTTAAATTGGGCGCGGGCGATTGTGTATTTGGCAGCTTTGCTTGCCGCGTTGCGAGCATTGAGCATTCCACCGAAAGTCGAGAACAACATCTAATGATTAATAATTGCTTGCATTCTTCCGGTAAAATCGTTTGCTTCCCATTCGCTCCATAGTTTGAGCGAGGCGCGATAATTTTTCGTTCGGTTTTTGATAAACTCCAACAAAAGCCAGACGGCAGCTTGGCGTTCGCTTCCCGTTACCCCGCCGTTTTGATGCTTGCGCATCCGCACACTCAGATTTTCCAGCCAAACATCGCAATCGTGAACTTCGCCCAAAAACGATTGCATCTGGGCGATTTCAACGGCGAAAGGCGCAATACTCTCGCCCCAGCAAGCCGTGAAAAGCTCGACCGCATACCGCAGACGCTTGGCGGCAATCCGCATTTCGTGCAGTCTTTCGACATTGAAAGGCTCATAAACGCTCGCGCCCAAATCACACAACTCCTGCAAACTGTCGGCAACGGCTTCGCGTCCTGCTTCGTTAAAGCTGACAATGCGCGTTTGTTTATTTTTTCTGACCGCTTTATTCAGTGCCGCAGTAAAATTCGCTCGCAGTTTCGTCAAACGGTCAATACCGAGAGTTTGAATCAAATTAGTTTGCGCCGTTTCGCGCGCCGCGCGGCGTTCGTCGAGCAATTTTTCAATTCCTGCTTTAATTTGCTCGTTAATTTGGTCAATCTCTCCGGCGGCTTGCAAGTGTTCAAGCGCAAGTATCGCCACGTCCTGGTCGCGCACTGCGCCGAGAGAGTCTGCAATTACTTTCAAATTTTTTCTTACGCGCCTGAGCGGACGCTTTTTCATCAGCGGCAAAAAATCGCGCAGCGCGCTTCGCAGACGGCGCGTCGCCACACGCATCGCGTGAACGCCTTCGATGTCTGAAAAATCCAATGCCGCGCCGCGCAGTTCCATTACTTCGTCAAAACGCACGCGCAAAACGGTTGCTGCCCATTCCAGAGCGTCCGCTGCGCAATCAAGTCCGGTTATTTCTTTTGCTTTAGCCATTGTTTAAATTTAACAAAATGTTACAGAAATGTAATGTTAAATTTTTTCAGACAATCAAATTCGCAATCTGCCGAAATTTGTATATCTTGCAAACATCAAATTGCTGAATTTCTAATTTCTTCAATCGCATTGGGATTTTCAAGTGCCGATAAATCGCCCGCGTCTTCGCCCAAATATGCTGAACGAATCACACGGCGCATCACTTTGGCATTTCGCGTCTTCGGCAAAGCGGAAACAAAAAGAATCCGCGACGGCGCGAGCGGTTTGCCCATATCTTTAGCAACGAGTTGTTTTAATTCCAAAGCCAAAGTGGAAGCGTCGTCGGTTTCCGTTTTCAAAACGCAGAACGCGACCATCGCCGTACCTTTCATTTCGTCTGGAACGCCAATGACGGCGGCTTCGACAACGTTTTCATGCGCGACAAGAAGACTTTCGACTTCAGCCGGACCGACGCGCTTGCCCGCGACTTTTAAGGTATCGTCCGAGCGTCCCAAGATAAACCAATGCCCGTCCTTATCTTTCATCGCAAAATCGCCGTGAACCCAGATGTTTTCAAACCGCGACCAATACGTTTCCAAATAGCGTTCGCGCTCCTGCCAGAAACCGCGAGCCATTCCAATCCACGGCTTTTTTATCGCCAATTCGCCGACTTGGTTTGCGCCGACCGATTCGCCTTTGTCGTCTAAAATGTACGCGTCAATTCCCGGACACGGCGCGGGAAACGAGCAGGGCTTTTGCGGCAGAAGCGGATTGCCCATCAAAATTCCGCCGGAGATTTCCGTGCCGCCCGAATAATTTATTATCGGAAGTTTTGAGTTGCCGACTTTCTCGAAAAGCCACCACCACGGCGCAGGATTCCAAGGCTCGCCTGTCGAAGCGAAAGCGCGAAGGTTTGAGAGGTCGTGTTTTTTCGGCAAATCGTCGCCTTTGGTAGCGAGAGCGCGAACGAGCGTCGGCGAAATCCCCAGAACTTCGACTTTATGTTTCGCGCAAAATTCCCACATTCTGTCGGCTTCCGGGTAATCGGGCGCGCCGTCGTAAATAACGATTGTCGCGCCGTTTAGCAATGCGCCGTAAATCAGCCACGGTCCCATCATCCAGCCAATGTCGGTTATCCACGAAATGCGCGTTCCCTTGCCAACGTCCGTGCCAAAAGCCATATCCTGCGCCGCTTTTATCGGAAAACTGCAATGCGTGTGTGCGATGCCCTTCGGCTTGCCTGTTGTTCCCGATGTGTAAAGTATAATGAGTGGGTCTTCAGCATTGGTCGGTTCGAGATGAGAAAGATTTTCGATGTTTTCTTCGCCATTTTCTAATAATTTTTGCCAAAGTGAAACTTGAAATGAGCGCAGGCTCGGTTTCTTTTCAATGTGATAAAATCCAAATGAAACGCCGCCTACGTTTTTATTTTGCTGCTTTTCTTGCCAAATTTGTGCAATTGTTTCTTTCGGAACCTTTCTTTCCTCCAATTCCTTAAAAAATTCATCTTCTTGTAATTTACTTTCTTGTTCTTGTTTTCTACGATATTCGGCTTTTTCTTCTTCGGTTAAATTTTGGTACTTCGCAAATTCCTTTCTTAGTTGTTTCGTTCTCTCTTCATCGGTAAATATTCTACGTTTGCCTGACATCGTAAAAACTTTTTCTAAAGTTGGACATTTCTCAGCCGCTTCAAAAGCGGTTTTTGATGCCCAAACTACTTTGCCGCGGCGCGGAAAATTCTGGATTGTAAAAAGCGCTTTTGCGCCGACTGCTTCCATTCGGCTGGCAATTGCTTCGACGCCGTAGCCGGAAAAAACCGGAACGGCAATCGCCCCGATGCGATTGATTGCCAGAAGCAAAATTACGGTTTCGGGAATCATCGGCAAATGAATCCCGATGGCGTCGCCTTTGCCAAAACCGTCCGTTCGCAAACCCGCGGCACAAAATTTAATCTGCTCGAAAAGTCCGGCGTAAGTTAAAGTTTCCGTGTTGCCTTCTTCGCCTTCCCAAATTACCGCGGGCTGATTTGCTATTTCAGAATCTTGCCAACGGTCGACGCAATGCGAAACGACGTTTAAACCCGCGCCGACGCACCAATGCGGAAACGCCGCACCGTCCGACAAATCGAGCAATTTCTCGTATGGCGGATTGAATTTTATATCCAGAAAACGCAAAACTTCGGCGGTGAATTTTTCCGTTTCGTTAATCGAAAATTGATAAAGTTCGTCAAACGAATTCACGCCGACTTGCCGCATAAAGCGCGTCAGTTGGGCGCGTTCGATTACGTCCGGCGTCGGCGTCCACGCGATTGGCTGATTTTCCAGAAGATTCGTGTCGTTCATAATTTTGTGAATTCAAAAGAATTGAGGCATATTTTATAACACAAAGTTTTTGTTAGAAAATTCATCGGAATCTTTGCGAACTTCGCGCCTTTGCGGAAAACAATTTCTCTCGCAAAAGTGCAAGGTTTGCAAAGGAAAATTTATGAGCGAAAAACCTGTCGAAATAAAACTTCCCGCCAATCTTTTTCAAGGCAAAACCGCAATCATCACGGGCGCGTCACGTGGCGTCGGCGCGGCAACGGCTTTGCGATTAGCCGAATCGGGCGCGAATGTCGTCGTCAATTATTTGAAAAGCGAAACGGAAGCGAATGAAGTTGTAAAAAACTGTGAAAGTTTAGGCATCGAAGCAATCGCCGTTCAAGGCGACGTTTCCGAATGGCAAGCGGCGCAAAATATTGCGCGAGAAACAATCGAAAAATTTCAAACGATTGATTTGCTCGTTTTAAACGCCGGAATCTGGGAAGGCGCGCCGATTGAAGAAATGTCGGAAGAAGTTTGGAACAAAGTTTTGAACACAAATTTAAAGGCGGCGTGGGCGATGACGAAAGCCTGCGTTCCCGCTATGAAAAAGCGCGAATCGGGAGCAATTGTGCTTGTCTCATCAACCGCCGGACAACGGGGCGAAGCGAATTTTTCAAATTATGCCGCGTCAAAAGGCGGGCAAATTAGCTTTACGAAAGCGTTAGCGTCTGAGCTTTGCCCGAAAATTCGCGTCAACGCGGTCGCGCCCGGTTGGATTGAAACTGCGATGGTGCGCCCTGTTTTTGAAGACGAAAATTATAAGCAGCAAGTTTTAGATTCGATTCCTTTGAACCGAATGGCAACAACGGATGATGTTGCGCTGTCAATATGTTTTCTGTTGTCGGATTGGTCGCGGCACATCACGGGCGAGATTTTGAACATCAACGGCGGCTCGGTTTTGTGTGGATGATATTTGAAGGATAAAATTGAAAATTTACTTTTTATTTTTGAATCTATTTAAATATCCTTCCGGCTTCATTTTTTGATTACGGTTGAAACACCTCCAACGACGAATTGCGTTTTTCCACTTTCTGCGCTTCGTTCAAACGTCCGTAATCGTAAATCGCGCTTTCCCATGTTCCATACATCGCATTCGGCAGCACGATGAATTTTTTGCCAAAATCCGTGCGCGTTTTGCTGTGCTGTCGAAGCCGTTGCGAAATATGTCGAAACAATCGAAACTGTAACCAATGCGACGGTTAAAAGATAATTTCTGGTTTTCATAATTTTTGTTTGGAAAAAAGTTTTGGAGAGATTATAAATGAATTATGCCCGAAAATCCGAAGGAGAAAATTGATAAAGAAAAGGAAGCGGAAAAATTGCCGGAAGACGAATGCGAAACCGACGAAAAATCTTCGTGGAGCCAAGACCAGCGCGAGAAAGGTTACTATTACGATGACGCGCACGGTTACGAAATTTATAACCTTGACGAAGACGACGAAGAAGAGGAATAAACAATGGAAATAAAACCGCTTCACAGCTGGAGTTTATCGTCCAAAGAAGCGATTGAGCTGCAAAAACAGCTTGCGTTTGAAGTCGAAACCGAAGACCGTTTTGCCGAACCGATAAGAACCGTCGCCGGAATTGATTTGGGTTACGACGCAAAAAACGATGCGAGCCGCGCTGTTGTCGTCGTTTGAGTTTTTCCGAATTGGATTTGCTTGAAACGAGTGAAGCGCTTTTACCGATTCAGTTTCCGTATGTTCCCGGACTTTTATCTTTTAGAGAAACGCCCGTTGCTATTAAAGCTCTGGAAAAATTAACGCTCACGCCCGATTTGATTTTATGCGATGGTCAAGGTTTAGCTCATCCGCGCAAGTCGTTTGGTTTGAGAACTCTCTTCCGCAAGCGAATCGCTTTTGGTGTCGCTTCGACTAATTCGTCGTTAGAAACAATAACTGTAAAGCGCAAAAGCGCCGTCAACTAGACAGCATTTCGATAAAATCATCAAATATGAATTTTATTAATAATAAATATAAGTATAAGTAAAAAATCTCTTGTATTTTTTTTCTGTGATAATTCCCCTGTGTTGCATTAATTCTGATGTAATGTCAAATTTGGAAAAATCAGAAAACTCGATTTTCTTTTAACATCCAAATTCCACAATTTCACAATAGACAAGGGGCAAAATATGAAAAACTTTAGTAGATTTTTGTTAGTTGTGTTAGCAGTTGTATTTGCAGCGGCGGCGACGATGTTTGTCGGAAACAAAGATTCCACATCCGTTCAAAAAAATGTTTCAGCCGCTGATGCGCGTGAGATTCACAAAGCTAGAGTTAAACAAGGTTTGGGTGAAATAAAATTCAGCTCATCTTCTTCCGAAAACAAAATAGCCGCTTCCATAAAATCACTCTCTAAATTTATGGAAAATCGTTCGGGAGTCGCTATCAATCCCGACGCGCAAAAACTTCTTGTTTCTCAAGAACAAAGTTTCCGGCTAAACGACGAAAACGGCATTTCCGTGTCGGAGACGGGTGATTTAATTACCGAGACGGTATTGGAAAGAGCGGCGAAGTGGAACGAGCAGGAGACGGCTTCGGCGATTGAAAGCTGGAAGGGTTTTGACCATCCCGATTTGCCGGAATCGTATAAAAAAGGACGTTCGGCAATTAAACTAAGGGCAAGCGGCAAGTTTATCAGAATAGACCAACTCTCAAGTTTTCTGTCTGCGCTAAAAAGAGGCAATGGAGAAATTCCAGAATTTTACCTCTCTTTCGTCAAACGAGAGATTATCGAAAGGACCGAAAATAAATATAAATTTCTCTCGGAACTTATGCCGGAGCAATTTCCATCGTCAGAGCAAAACGTATCTCCGTTTAACTCGATGCTTCTGGCATATTCAATAATTGCCGACGATTCTTTCGCCGGTTCAATGGACGGCTTAACCCGTGAAATGAATTCAGTTTCCGATTGGATGAAAAAGGAATACGGCAAGTATCCAAGTCCTGACGGTTTCAAAGCATACGGTCCGAATGGTTATAAGTATTCTTCTCCAACTGATATTTTGTTGGACGATAATGGAATAAATATCTTTTTGAACGGCTTGCAAAATATGGAGGGTAAATAAATGATTTCCAAAATTTTGCTATCGACCGTTATCTTTACTTTGAAGTTCAAGAAAAGCCAGATATTCAATCCGGCTTTTTTATTTTATAGTATCTTGATTATGAGAGAAACTATTTCTTCGGTCGCTCGTTCGCTTTCAAAACTCTTTTGCGCAGACGAATTGATTTCGGCGTAACTTCGACAAGCTCATCGTCCGCGATAAATTCCAACGCTTGCTCGAGCGATAAATCTTTCACCGGAACAAGACGCATCGCTTCGTCGGTTGAAGTTGTGCGCATATTGGTCAGCTTTTTCTCTTTGATTGGATTTACGTCTAAATCCACGGCGCGGGCGTTTTCGCCGATGAGCATTCCTTCGTAAACCTTCGTTTGCGGATTGACGAAAAGCGCGCCGCGTTCCTGCAAAGCATAAAGCGCATAAGTTGTCGTCTCGCCCATTCGATCGGAGACGAGCGAGCCTGTGCCGCGTCCTTTCATATCGCCCTGCCATTTGTCGAAGCGCAGAAAAATCGTATTGAGCAAGCCTGTTCCTTTTGTTTCAGTCAAAAACTCGCCGCGAAAACCAATTAAACCGCGCGACGGAACTTCGTATTCGAGCCGAACTCTGCCTGTTCCGTTGTTTATCATTTTGCTCATTTGACCTTTGCGCCTTCCGAGCGCTTCGGTTACGACGCCAATAAATTCTTCGGGACAATCAACGACAACTTGCTCAATCGGTTCGAGTAATTCGCCGTTTTCGCCTCGTTTGGTGATAACTTCAGGCTTTGAAACTTGCAGTTCGTAACCTTCGCGGCGCATCATTTCGATTAAAATGGCAAGCTGAAGTTCACCGCGACCGGAAACTTTGAATTGGTCGGGCGAATCGGTATCGGCAACACGAAGTGCGACGTTTCCGAGAAGTTCTTTTTCAAGGCGTTCTTTTATTTGACGCGATGTTACAAATTTTCCGTCAATACCCGAAAACGGCGAATTGTTTACGCCGAAAATCATTGAAATGGTCGGCTCATCCACGTTGATTATCGGCAGAGGTTTCGGATTATCAACCAGCGTAATTGTTTCGCCGATGTTGATGTCGTCAAAACCGGCGAGCGCGACTATTTCGCCGACGCCAGCGCCGTCAACCGGTTCGCGCTTCATTCCTTCAAAAACATAAAGCTCTTTGACGCGCGTTTTCAGTGTCGAACCGTCGCGCTTTGAAACTATAACTTCCTGGTTTTTGGTAATCTCGCCCGAATAAATTCTGCCGATTGCAAGACGACCGACAAAAGCGTTGTAATCAATGTTGGCGACAAGCAATTGCAAACTGTCGTCGCGCAAAGCGTGCGGCGCGGGAATTGTTTCGACAATCTGGTCGAAAAGCGGTTTAAGATTTTTCGATTCTTCTTCCAGAGTTTTTTTCGCCACGCCGTCGCGCGAAATCGCATACAAAACCGGAAAATCAATTTGCTCTTCGCTTGCGCCCAAGTCAATAAAAAGATCGTAAATCTCGTCCAAAACTTCTTCAGGACGCGCGTCCTGCCGGTCAATTTTGTTGACAAGAGCGATTGCCGGAAGTTTTTGCTCCAACGCCTTTCGCAAAACAAATCTGGTTTGCGGCAGGCAGCCTTCCGCCGCGTCAACCAGAAGAACAATTCCGTCAACCATTTTTAGAACGCGCTCGACTTCGCCGCCGAAATCGGCGTGACCGGGCGTGTCTAAGATATTGATTTTGTAATCGCCGTAATGCACCGAGGCGTTTTTCGCCATAATCGTAATGCCGCGTTCGCGTTCCAAATCCATCGAGTCCATCATACGGTCTTGCGTGGCTTCGTTGTCGCGGAACGTGCCGGATTGTTTGAGCATTGCGTCCACAAGCGTCGTTTTGCCGTGGTCGACGTGCGCGATAATTGCAATGTTTCTAATTTTTTCTGTTGTCATCATAGATGTAAATTTGCCTTAAAAGACAAACGAAAATGATGACGGATTGAAGCGGAAAATGCAAATTGACAAACAAAAGACCGGACAAAATTACTTTCGTCCGGTCTTTTGTTTGATGGATTAAAATCTAACTGTTCTAACTTCGATCGTGAAATCCGACTTGGCGAAAAGCCTCAAAAAGAACGATTCCAACCGATGTAGCAAGATTCAAACTGCGGACGTTTTGGTTCGGCATTGGAATTTGCAGGCAGCGTTCCCAATTGGCTTTCAGCAAATCTTCGGGCAGTCCGCGAGTTTCACGTCCGAAGATTAAACAATCGTTGTTTTGAAACGGGAAATCAGTATATGTTTTGTCTGATTTTGTGCTGAAATAAACAAAGCGCGAGCCGGGAAGCGCGCTGTAAAGATTCTCTAAATCAATATGTCGGCGAATTTTTACTTGGTCCCAGTAATCGAGTCCGGCGCGTTTGACAGCCTTTTCGTCGAGGCGAAAACCGGCTGCGCCGACGATGTGCAAATCTGTAAAAGTTGCCGCGCACAAACGCGCTATGTTTCCCGTATTCGGCGGAATTTCCGGCTCGACTAAAGCGACGTGCAGCATAGGAATTTATTCATTTTTCACTTTTGACTTCAAGTAAATTCTCGCAGAATGTCGTCCATTCACCTTTTTGAATTCCTAAATAATGCCCAAGATTTGCAGTGGCGACGTTGCGCACGGTTTCGATTATATTGTTTGTGTCATGCTTATTGGACTTTTCGTGCAAACCGACGACATAAAAATTTATCGTTTCGCCGGTTTTCTGCAAACAAAAATTATTGGTTGACTCGGCGGTGAAAAAATGTGATGTAACGCCTGCGTCCGGCTCATCTTCGGTCGGATTAAAGGTCGGTTGGGCGGTTAATATAACTTCATCCGAGTTTTCATCAATATTAGCTACTTTTACCCAATCGCTTTTACCCGAGCCGTGCAGAGTTATTCGTATAAAATCACCGACAATTGCCGTTTCTCGCTTGCAAATAATGCCGTTTGCATCAAAAAGCTCGTAGCTCGATAAACCCGACAGAGCGTTCCATTTTCTGATTCGAAAAAGTTTTTCCTTAAATTTAACAAAGAAATTTTCCGCTTCCGAAGCGTTCGAGAAATTACGTTTGGCGGAAGCTGCCGAACTCATTTCGTCGTCCGAAGAATTTGCTATGAGTGCGGCTTGTTCTAATAAACTTTCAATTTTACGGGTCATAATTTTTGCTTCTGAAACTGTGAAATAAAAACAAAATATATATTTTCAGCTTTTAGTTTTATGTACTTCACTGATTGCAAGCATCTCAATTGAATAAAACTTCATCAATTTACTTACTCTCGAAGCGGCTGAAATGTGCTGATTTTAATAGTTTGTGCTACAATCCGCAAGAGTCAATCTACAACAAAATTCGAGGAGAACTTCAAGTGTTTTTGCGATTTAAGTTTTTTATATTATTCGCTTTTTTGATGCTGGGCGGCGTTTCGTTGGTATGCGCGCAGACGAACGTTGAAAATGCTGACAAAACCGCCAAAAAGCAAAAGCAGGACGGCAAGCAAAAAGCTGACGCGGCTAAAAATCCTACCGCCGAGCAAATCGCTGAATCAACCGTTGTGATTTACGGCGGCGGTCTCGGCGGCAGAGCAACTCTTAATCAGATTCGAAAAACCAGCCTGGAGCGCGGAAAAATCAGCGTTGTTAATGTGGATGGAAAAACCGAACAGGCAAATTACGAACGCTGGATTCTGCGCGCCGAGACGCTCGATAAAGAGCGCATTCGCTTTGAACAGGAATTTCCAAACGCAAGATACGCTCTTGTTTACGCAGGCGATAAAATTTTTGGGCTTCACAACGACTTGGTTTTTATGCCGCGCGAAGATGCTTCCAAGGCGTTTGAAAATCAAATCTGGCACGGTCTCGAAGCGCTGCTGCGCTACAAGGAAAACGGCGCGACCGTTGCGCTTGCCGGACGCGATAAATTAATGGGCGTTGATTTTTATATGCTCGACGTAACCGACAAGCAAAATCGCAAAACGCGGTTTTATATCAGCTCGAAAAGCTTCCGCGTGATGATGCTCGAATATAACGAAGGCGACACGAAATACCGCCGCAAATTCTACGATTACAACTACGCGCAAGGCACGCTTTTCCCGTTTCGCAACGTGCTTTGGGCAAACGATAAACAAATAGAAGAAACCAACGTTCAAACCGTTACCTTCGGTCAAAAGCTGGAAGAATCTATTTTTCAGGAAGGCTAAAAGGTTCAAGATCCAAATATTCAAAATTCTAACTTAATCTTAAATCTTGAATTTATTGAACAACAAAAATAATTTTTTGCAACTTTGTTTCGGCTTGTCGGTGTAAAGGTTAACTCCCCAAACTACTTACAGGAGAAATCTGATGAACAAACCGAAAATTATTTTTTCCGTTGTTGCTTTATTTCTTGTTTGCCTTCTGAATTCAACAACTTCTTTCGCACAGGCACCAACCAATCAACAAACCCAACCGAGTTACGAAGTAGTTTTGCAAGTTTTGACTGCTTCCAACAATGCCGGTGACAAATCAAATGCCGTTCCGCAAACACTTTCAAATGCCGTCAAAAAGCTGAAAACTAATTATACGTTTTCAAATTACCGCCTGAGTTTAACTTATCTGCAGCGAGTCGCAAATACGGGAAATCTTGAATTCAAAGGTGTTTCAAATGAACCGAATCAAGACGTTTACGTGCCAATTTTCTCGGATTGGACAATCGGACAATTAATGAATTTGCCGGATGCGAAGGGACAAAATTCAATTTCGATTCAAAATTTCAGATTCGGGCAGAGAGTTCCGGTTAAAACGACAAGTAATACTGTTAATTACGAATATGCCGGACTTACAATGGGAAGACTTAATCTCCTGGTAAATACGCCAACTGTAATCGGCAATTTGTCCACGTCAAAGCCGGATGAAGTGATGTTTTTAATTTTGACTGTCAAACCGACGCAGGAATAGTTGAACAATCGTGCCGTCGAAAATTTTTTGCAACATTTGAAGCCGCCGTGCGTGTTTCAAAACGTAACGCGGCTTTTGTTTTGTGCTTAATTATGTTGTAAAAACTTATGAATGTATGGCTTTGGACAAATTCGAGAAACGAAACGCGGAGGTGTTGCAAACCACCGTGCCAATTGAGAAATTGTCCGACCACGAGCTAATCGAAGCAACAAAGCAAGGCGACGAGGCGGCATTTGCCGAAATCGTCAATCGTTACCGCAATCCGATTACGAATTATTTATATCGCTTTTTGAACGATTACGAAGAAGCAGTTGATTTGGCGCAGGAAACTTTTGTGCGCGTGTATTTCGCAATTGCGCGTTATCACACCGAATACGCTTTTTCGACTTATATTTACCGGATTGCGACTAATCTGGCGATAAGCGAAATTCGTAAACGCAAACGGCAAAAGCTGGTTTCTTTAACCGGACTTTTTCAATTTGACAACGAAGACGCCAAAGATTTTCAACCGCCTGATGAAAAACCGCTTGCGGACGACAATTTGATTGAAAGCGAGCAAGCGCAAACCATTGCGCGGGCGATTGCCACCTTGCCGGAAAAATATCGCGCGCCGATTGTTCTGCGTGATGTCGAAGGCAAAACTTACGAGGAAATCGGAGAGATTTTACAGCTCGGTTTAGGCACAACCAAATCACGTATCAGCCGCGCGCGCGGACTTTTGAAAGAAAAATTAAAGAATTATTTTTAAAAAACAAATTGCAAAAATGAATTATAAAAATTTAACCGAAAATAAAATTGAAGACGGCGAAATTTTGAGTGCGGAGGACGAAAAAATCCGCTCGCTGCTCGGCAGTATGAAAAGAGTCGGCGCGCCGAAGGATTTTGATTTTCGCCTCAAAGCACGTTTTGCAAACGCGAAACCAAACAGTTATCAGCCACAGTTTTTGCCGGTGCTGCGTTACATTTTACCTCTGAGTCTGGTTGTTGTAATTTCCGCCGCAGTCATTTTTAACAGCGTATATTTTGCCGATACGCGAGACGGTTCAATGGTTGCAGAAACTCATATTCCGTCTTCGATTAAAGAAAATAACTTGCCGGATAAACCTGCTGCAACCGAACAAATCAATGCGGCAGATTTTCCCCAGCCGTCGGTTGATATAGAATCGGCGTCAAGAAATAAAATTTCTACTAAAATGCCTAACGCCGCCGCGCCAATGACGGTGGCAAGATCGGTCAAAAAACCAAAACCGGAAATTTTATCAAGAGTAAATACGAGCGAAGTAACCGGCGGTTCACGCACCAGTGCTTCGACTTCGACACGAGTTATAACACCGCCGGGAATTCCTATCAACCAAGCGCTTAGAACTTCGCCTAACTCGGTGAACGTAAAATCTTTAACAGCCAAAGACGTTTTGCTGCAACACGGTATCGAAGCGGTTTTTGAGAACGAAGGCTGGAAGGTAAAATCAGTTATGCAAAACAGTCCGGCTGCGCGTTCCGGTATAAAAGTCGGAGATTCGATAGAAGCAATTGACGGCGAAAAACTTACCGGCAAACCCGTGCAAAACAAAACAATCGGCGGGAAAAAATTAAGTATTGCGCGCGGCGCGGAAAAAATCGAAATCTCTTTGAGTAATCAGTCTAATTAAACTTCAATTCAAATATTTACAAAGAGAAAAGACGCGAAAAATAAAAAATTTTTCGCGTCTTTTCTCTATTATTAAAATCGAACGTCAAAAATTATAATTTCTATTTTTGCAAAATCATTGTAATAAATCTGTAAAAATACATTCCTTTTGCCAGCAAATTACCAAAAAACGATAAAATAAGTTATATTCTATTTTTCGTTACTGAATGACGATTCATTTTAATTCACACTGGAAATTCACCGCAAACTCGAATGAATAAAAGCGCCCAAACAACGGCATCATTTTACGATTTAGAAGGAACGCTCGTCAGCACAAATCTTGTGCATACTTTAGGTTTTTACGCCCAACGCCAGCAAGGTCTTCTTCAAACATTCAAAAAAAGCGCGATGACGCTGGTAAAACTGCCATTTTTTGGAATTACGGATTTGTATTCACGCAATGTCTTTAACGAAGTATTCTTTAAATCTTATAAAGGCGAATCCGCCGACCGCCTGCGCTTTTTTTCCGAAGAATTATTTGAAAAAGTGTTAAAGCCTGCGATTTTTGACGGCACATTCGAGATGATAAAAACGTCGAAAAAATTAGGCTTGCGTCAAATCGTCATCACCGGCGCCCTTGATTTTACAATCGAGCGTCTGATGGATCATCTCGGCATTGACGAATTCGCCGCGAACCGCCTGGAATTCGTCAACGGTTACGCGACGGGAAGATTGTTGCCGCCTGTAATGGCTTCGGCGACCAAAGCAATTTGGATACGCGAATACGCCGAGCGCGAAGGCATAAATCTTTCGGATTCCTATGCCTATTCCGACAGCATTTCCGATTTGCCGATGCTCTCGATTGTCGGTCATCCAGCGGCGGTTAATCCGGATTTCAGGCTGAAACAAATAGCGCTGCAGCACGATTGGGCGATTTTAAATTTGAAATGAAATTGCTTGAAAATGGATCACAAATTTCTCTTGTAAAATTTGAGCGATACGAAAAATCGATTTATAATGGCTACGTAGCTAAAATGCTATAAATTGCTTTTTATGAGGTTGGAAAAATGTCGCACACGGTAAAAGAGGCAAAAATAATCTGAGCGTATTGATTCGTCTAGCAGAAAAGGACGAGCCGCAGGTGATTCGGCGCCACGATACGGAAGTTGTCGTCGTCGTCTCGATTGACGAATGGCGAAAGATAAACGGCAAAAAAGAAAGTCTGGTTGAGTTTTTGCAAAAAAGTCCGCTCGACGAAATAATTCCTTCTCTTGACCGAGCGAACAATTTGCCGCGCGAGGTCTCATTTGAATGAATTTTCTGCTCGACACCTGCATTATCTCCGAACCGAAACAAAAAAGACCAAGCGAAAAAGTTCTCGAATGGCTCGACGCGCAGGACGAATCGAAACTTTATTTGAACGTTTTAACCCTTGGCGAAATTAAGAAAGGAATCACAAGACTTGAATCAAGCAGAAAGAGAGCGGAACTCG
The DNA here is from genome assembly GCA_002050355.1 of Acidobacteria bacterium 28-9. Taxonomy (GTDB): domain Bacteria; phylum Acidobacteriota; class Blastocatellia; order Pyrinomonadales; family Pyrinomonadaceae. The sequence continues at coordinate 63,287 of MWYY01000052.1, read as the reverse complement.
AAAAATGGCTGGAGCAATTACAAGCGCGTTTTTCCCGCCGAATCTTGCCCTTATCCGAAAAGACATTTCCTGTTTGGGGAAAAGTGTATGGCGAATTTGAACGAAAAGGCATTGTGCGTCCGGCGTTCAATTCGCTTTTAGAAGCGACGGCTTTGGAACACGATATGATTTTCGTTACGCGAAACGTCAAAAACTTTCAGCATTCGCAAGTTAGGGTTTTAAATCCTTGGGTTGATTAATTACGAAGGCAAACTGCTTTTGAGTGCTGACGGAGAATAGGAGAGTCTTTATGCAAGTGAATTTAGAACAAGCTAAACAAGTTGTTTTACAACTGCCGACCGAAGAATTTGAAAAATTCGACGAATGGTATGAAGCGGAAAAACGCAAAAAGTCGAAAGACGAAGATAAAGAAAAACTGAAAAAATATCAGATTGAGCGATACAAAAAAGCGCGAAAATGGCTCGACGAACACAGCGCGGAATATATGAATCAATGGGTTTGTCTGGAAGGCGGCGAACTCATCGCACACGGAACAGACGCGCTGGAAGTTCACTACAAAGCAATCGAACAGGGAATCAAATCGCCTTTCGTTCATCATATCGTCGAAGAACCGAAACATTACGTTGGAGGTTGGTAAAAGGTGGAAACCGTTTCCTTCGACAAAGTATTTGAATACGACACGCTGAAAACGGGCATCACCGTTTTAGTCGTCCTTCATTTCGGCGGACGGCAGATTGATTTGGAAGCGAAAATCGACACCGGCGCGACCGATTGCGTCTTCGAGCGCAAACACGCGGAAAGGCTCGGCATAGATGTCGAAGGCGGCGAATTTATACGCTTTAATACGGCGGCGGGAAATTTCGACGCTTACGCTCACGAAATCGTTTTATCAGTTTTGGAAATCGAAACCGTTTCGAGAGTTTTCTTTGCCAAAGAAGAATCGTTCACGCGCAATGTTCTCGGCAGACAAGGTTTTTTAGACCGCGTGAAATTCGGTTTGATTGATTACGAAGGCAAACTTCTTTTGAGTGCTTACGGCAAATAGATTTCTTTGTTCAAAGAAAATTAGCTGTTTATGGAAAAACAGTTTCCACAAAATAAATATTTAGGAATGACTGTTAATGACAGACTATTTCACGCTGGCTTGTTAGATGATTTTGATAAATCCATCGAAGAACAGGATAAAACAAAATTAGTGCTTATTTTAGAAAAGGTGTTTCTTAGCCGAGAAAACATTGAAGCAATAATCGAAAAATACACAAAAGATTAAAACAAATATGGCTTTGCAATTACGCAGAAAAACACACGAATCAATTGTTTACATTGACCGCGACAGCGCGCCGCGCATTATACCGTTTGGCGAGGATTTTATTCTCGAAGATTTGCCGACGGGGACGCGCGTGATTTATCCGAATCCGCCGATAAAAGGCTTGCCGAATCGGGAAGCGGCGATTCGTTACGCGGTTAATCATCCGATTGACGCGAAACCGCTTTACGCGCAGCTTGAGCCGGGAATGCGCGTGACGATTGCGATTGACGATATTTCGATGCCGCTGCCGCCTATGCAGACGCCGGACGTGCGCCAGACGATGCTCGAAGTCATTTTGGAACAGTGCGCGGCAAACGGCGTGGACGATATTCATTTGATAATCGCTATTTCATTGCACCGCCGGATGACGCCGTGGGAAATGGAGCGAATGGTCGGCAAGAAAATTTTTGACGAATTTTACCCGGACAGATATTACAACCACGACGCCGAAGACGACGAAAATCTCGTCACCATCGGACACACGCGCCACGACGAACCGCTTCGCATCAACAAACGCGCCATCGAAAGCGATTTGCTGATTTACGCCAACATCAATTTCGTTCCGATGAACGGCGGACACAAATCGGTCGCCGTCGGGCTGTGCGATTACGAATCTCTGCGGGCGCATCACGAACCGCAGACCATACGCGATTCGGATTCTTATATGGACCCGTCTTCGTCGGAACTCAATCACAAAATCAATCGCCTCGGCAAATTAGTTGACGAACACTGCAACGTCTTTCACATCGAAACCGCGCTCAACAGCCGAATGTTTAGCGACGGCTACGACATTCTGACGCGCAACGAAGACGAATTTTCGTTTATGGACAGAATGAAATGGGAAGCGATGAAGCGGACTTTCGGCAATCTACCTCGTGCTGCGCGTCGTAAACTTTTGCATCAAATTCCCGCGCAATACGAATTAATTGCCTGTTACGCGGGCGCAACCGAGCCGGTCCACGAAAAAATTCTGGAAAAGAATTATCAGCAGTTTGAAATTCCCGTCAAAGGTCAGTGCGATATTTTGATTACCGGCATTCCCGACATTTCGCCGTATAACGTCTATTCATCGCTCAATCCTTTGCTCGTTCAAGTGATGGCTCTCGGCTATCACTTCAATATGTATCGCAATAAACCGCTCATTCGGAAAGGCGGCGTGATGATTGTTTCTCATCCGTGTTTTGACGAGTTTGACCATAATCATCACGCGCCATATATCGAATTTTTCCACCGTCTTTTGTCCGAATCGCGCGACGCTTTCTACCTGCGCGAAAAATATGAGCGCGAATTTGCGACGAATCCGAACTATATCGAAATGTATCGGCGCGGCAACGCCTATCACGGAGCGCACCCGTTTTTTATGTGGTATTGGGGCGAAAACGGTCGCCAGCACGTCGGCAAAGTCATCGTCGCCGGTGCGGAAAATGCCCACGTCCCCGAAATGCTCGGCTGGGAACGCGCCGACAATATGACCGAAGCGATTGCCCAAGCGCGTTCGTATATGGGCAGAAACGCGGAGATTACGATGCTGCATCAGCCGATTATCGGTTTGTGTAATGTGACGGATTAGTTTTTGAAATCACAATCTGGCACCTCATAAGAAATTATGGCGAATAAAGAAAATCAGGAAGCGAATTTGACAGTTATCGAAGGAATCGAAGAAAAGATTTATCTTATTCGCGGTCAAAAAGTAATGCTCGACAGTGATTTGGCGGAAGTTTATCAAGTCGAAACTAGAGTTCTAAAACAAGCTGTTCGGCGCAATTTGCATCGCTTTCCGTTAGATTTTATGTTTGAACTGTCGCTTGAAGAAACACGGCACATCGAATCTCTAAGGTCACAGATTGTGACCTTAGACACCGGAAAATCAAAACGCGGTAAATACAGCAAATATGCTCCATTCGTTTTTACCGAACACGGCGCGGTAATGTTGGCAAGTGTCTTAAACAGCGCAACGGCGATAGAAGCAAGCATTAAAGTTGTCAGAGCCTTTGTGAAAATGCGCTCAATTTTGGCATTGCATCAAGATTTGGCAGACCGCATTGAACAACTGGAAAAAGTTGCCTACAAGTATAATCAAGACTTTCGCGTAGTTTTTCAACTGTTGGGAGAAATTAAACGCGACCCGAAATTTTTGAAACGCAAAATTGGATTTGTTGAAGAGAAGAAAGGAAAATCGAAGTGAGATTGGATTATACGTGCAGAATACGTATAATAAATCGCTATGCAAAAGAAATTAACAATAACGATTGACGAGCGCGTTTATGAAGGTCTGCAAAGGGCAGTCGGGCGCGGGAAAATCAGCCAGTTTATTGAAGTTCTGGTGCGCCCGCACGTTTTGAATGAAGATTTAGAATCGGCTTATAAAGAAATGGCGCAGGACGAAGCGCGGGAGGCAGAAGCACTGGAATGGTCGGACGCGACAATCGGAGACGTGAATAATGAAACGTGGTGAAGTTTGGTGGGTGAACTTCGAGCCGTCCGTCGGAGGTGAAATCACAAAACAACGTCCCGCCGTCGTTCTGAGCAACGACGCTTCAAACAAACATCTCAACCGCGTCCAAGTCGTGCCGCTTTCCAGTAAAATCGACAAACTCTATCCGAGCGAGGCTTACGTCTCATTCGGCGGAAAACAAGCCAAAGCTCTCGCCGACCAACTGACGACCGTGAGCAAGTTGCGATTGCTGAATAAAGCCGGACATTTATCGAAAGCAGATGTCGAGAAGATTGAGAAAGCAGTAAAAACACAACTTGATTTATAAAATTTATAGGTAGAAATGCGGAGATTACGATGCTGCATCAGCCCATTATCGAGTTTTGCAGTGTAACGGATTAACAAAGCGGTATAACTTCGGTTATACTCAAAGTATGAAAACGGCAATTTCAATTCCGAACAATGTCTTTGAGCAAGCGGAGGGTTTGGCGCGTAAATTAAAAATTTCACGCAGTGAACTTTTCACCGAAGCGGTAAAAATTTATCTCAAGGAAAATCACGTCGAAGACGTAACGGCGAAGCTCAATGAAGTTTATGAAAACGCGGCTTCAAATCTGGATAATGATTTGCTGAAAGCGCAAGCAACGAGTTTGTTGAAAGAAAAATGGTAATCGGGCGCGGCGAAATTTGGTGGGCGGATTTGCCAGAACCTGTCGGCTCAAGTCCGGGCTTTCGTCGTCCGGTTTTGGTTGTGCAATCGGATTCATTTAACCAAAGCAAAATTCAAACCGTCGTTGTCGCCGTTATTACGAAAAATCTGGAATTAGCCAAAGCGCCGGGAAATGTTTCGATTACGGCGCGAGCAAGTCGTTTACCGGTTGATTCGGTCGTGAATGTTTCGCAGGTGATTACGATTGATAAAAGTTTGCTGACGGAATTTGTTGCGACCATGCCGAATAAAAAAATGGAAAAGATTGAAGAAGGTTTGCGATTGGTTTTGAGTTTGTAAATATGAATTTGTTCGACCAAATAAGTAATCACGATTATCTATATTTAGATAAATTGATTGAGGGAAATGACCTCGAACTTGTCTTGCGGGTAAGTGAGGCAAGTTCTGGATGTTCTGACGGTCGAAACGAAAATAACGAGATAAATTCCGAAATAATCACACCTAAAAAACCTTGTAAAAAATACAAGATTATTTTTGATGAATATATTTCATATTCAGTCAGAAATGAATCTTTTACAGTTTGGGAAGACTATGAAAATTTTACAGGAAATTTATTGCGTGTTTACTCAAAATCGAGAATTTTTAGATTATGTTTCGGTTGCAGTTGATAGTTTTATCATTGAACATACTCAAGAAAATAAAATTAAGCATTTTGGAATTGTTTGTTTGAACAACATTATTGATATTGCAACCTGCCATCAACCAATAATCGAAGAAATTACATAGTTTTTTACGAAAATGAAATTATCACCAACCGAAATTTTCAAAAATAAAAAGATTTTCTTTATCGGCGGCACGGGCTTTGTCGGCAAGGTTACGCTTTCGATGCTGCTGCATAATTTTCCTGATGTCGGGCGAGTTTATGCGACCGTGCGGGCGAGAGACGCGCGCGAATCGGAGATTCGTTTTTGGACGAGCGTTGTAACTTCGCCTACGTTTGACCCGTTGCGCGAGAAATACGGTGACGAGTTTGAGAAATTTATTCGTGAAAAAGTCGTTCCCGTCAATGGTGATGTCGGCAATGAATTTCTCGGATTAGCGGAAACGGAAGCGCGGGAAATAATGAATGATTGCGACATCGTTATCAATTCGGCGGGCAATGTTACGTTTAATCCACCGCTTGAAAGCGCGTTGAGGACTAATGTCGTCGGCACAAATAATGTTTTGAAATTGGCGCGGATGATGAAGCGTCCGGCTCTCGTTCACGTTTCGACTTGTTTTGTTGTCGGAAAGAAGAACGGCACGGTTTGGGAAAATGAGCCGGTTGTCGGTTATTTCCCGCGTAAAGATGAGTTGATTGGGACGAAATTTGATGTCAATCAGGAGATTGCCGATTGCGCTAGATTGAGCGAGCAGGCGCGTGAAGAAGCGAAGGACGCGATGCAGATTGCGAAGTTCCGCGAAGCCGCGCGCGAGCGTTTGTTGGACGAGGGACGCGACGCGGACGACGAAGACGCTTTGAGTTTGGCGATGCTGCGCGAGCGAAAAGTCTGGATTCGTGAACGCACCACTGAACTTGGCGAAAAGCGCGCCGCATTCTGGGGTTGGACAAATATTTATACTTATTCAAAATCGCTCGCCGAACAAATCGTCGCCCAGCAAGACGATGTTATAAAAATTCTGCTGCGTCCGTCGGTTGTCGAATCGGCGGTTAATTATCCGTTTCCGGGCTGGAACGAAGGTTTTACGACAACCGCGCCGCTGATTTTGATTGCCTTGCGCGGTCAGCCGATTTTTCCGGTAAACGAGAAGTTGGTTTTAGACATTATTCCGGTTGATTTGGTGGCGGGCGCGATGCTGCAAGCGGCGATGAATGCTCTAGTTGACGACAAGCCCCCGCTCGTTTTCCAGGTCTGTTCGGGCGACACGAATCCGAACGATATGAAACGAATGGTCGGTCTTGTCGGGCTTTATAAGCGGCAGCATTATAAAGACAAGGAAACAGGCAACAAACTTGTCAATCGCGTCGCGGGAATGATTGAAGCGATACCTGTTTCGCAGAAAACTTATGAGTTAACCAGCGCGCCGATGCTCAATAAATTGGCAAAAGGCGCGACTAATTTATTGGATAAAGCCAAACCGAATTGGGGCGGCGGGCGCATCGGCGATATTGTTTCGGATGTGCAGAAATCGTTTGAAAATTTCGAGCGCACTACGGAAGAAACGAAAATGGCGTTTGATATGTTCAAACCGTTCATAGTTGACAACGAATACAATTACCGCGCCGACAATACGCGGGCTTTGCATTCATTGATTAAGGATAACGAGAAAAATCTGCTGCCGTGGTATCCCGAAAAACTGGATTGGTATGATTACTGGCTGAACGTGCATTTTCCGGGACTCAGAAAATGGGTTTTGCCGCAATTGGAAGAAGACCTTAAATTGCAGGAAAAACGCTCGCACACTTATAAGGATTTGATTGATTTGTTCGACACGGCGACAAAACGTTTTCCGACGCGCGTGGCGATGCGAATTGAGCGGGGCGGCAAAAAAGAGCAATATACTTATGAAGATGTCAGAGAATTAACTTTACGCGCTGCCGGATTTTTGGCGGAAAAGGGACTTACGCCGACACAGAAAGTCATACTTTTTTCACACAATATGCCCGAATGGGGCTTGGCATATTTCGGCATTTTGAAAACCGGCGCGGTTGCCGTGCCGCTCGACCCGAGTTCGAGCGCGGAAGATATCGCTAAATTTGCGAAGGCGAGCGAAGCGTCAATGATTTTGATTAGCCCGAAGCTCGAAGATGAAACTCCAGACTTAGCCAGCGAACTTGAAAAACATAATCTAAAAATTCCAATTTACGATTTCACAAATGTTTTTGAAATGCCGACCGAAAGCGAAGAAGCTGAACGACTTGCGTTGCTTCCGCCAAAAGTTCTGGCAAACAACGTCGCTTCTTTAATTTTTACGAGCGGGACGACCGGTACACCGAAAGCCGTGATGCTCTCGCACAAAAATTTCGTCAATATGGTTTCGATGCTGGGCTCGGTTCTCGATATGAGCATTAGCGACGGCGTTTTGTCGGTTTTGCCGCTTCATCATACGTTTGAATTTTCCGCCGGATTTTTGACGCCGTTTGCTAATGGGACGCAAATTACTTATTTGGAAGAATTGAGCAGCGAGGAGCTTTCATACGCCATCGAAAACGGTCACGTTACCGGAATGGTCGGCGTTCCCGCTCTGTGGGAAATGCTGCACCGGCGAATAAAAACTCGTCTGCGCGAGCGCGGTGATTGGTTTGCCGACCTTGCCGACAACATAATTGATTTTAACGCGTGGCTGCGCGACAACACGCCGTTCAATTTTGGACCGATTGTGTTCTTCCCGATACATCAAGGCTTGGGCGGACGGATGCGCTATTTGATTTCAGGCGGTTCCGCATTGAGCGAAAAAGTACAGAAGGATTTACACGGGCTTGGTTTTACCGTTCTCGAAGGCTATGGGCTAACCGAATCGGCGCCGGTTTTGACTGTCGCGCGTCCGGGCAACAAATTGCTCCGCGGCAGTGTCGGCAAACCGCTTTCGGGCGTCGAAGTCAAAATCAACGAGCCGGACGAAAACGGCGTCGGCGAAGTTATAGCGCGCGGTCAAAATGTGATGCTCGGTTATTTTAATAACGAGGAGGCGACCGCCGAAGTTTTGCAAGACCGCTGGTTGAAAACGGGCGATCTTGGCAGACTCGACGAGGACGGAAATTTGTATATTGTCGGGCGCTCGAAAGACGTAATAATTGACAGCAACGGCAAAAATATTTACCCCGACGAGATTGAAGATTTATACGGTAAATCGCCTTTTGTCAAAGAAATGTCGGTAACCGGTTTGCCCGATGCCGAAGGCGGCGAAAAAATTGCCGTGCTGGTTGTGCCGGATTACGAATACGACATTGCGCTTTCTCGTGCGGATACAAATCGCAAAGTCGAAGCGCATTTCCGTGAAGTTTCATCCGCTCTGCCATTTTTCAAGCGCGTCAAAGTCGTGCATTTTACGCCGTTTGAGTTGCCGCGCACAGCAACGCGCAAGGTAAAACGTCCCGAAGTTGTCGAAATGCTGCGAAATTTGGAAGATAAATCAAAAAAGAAAACGCGCATAGATTCAAACGCAAAAAACGACGACAACGTAATTTGGCTCAGAAAAATTGTCGCAAACGTAACGAATCGCCCGCTTTCCGATGTCGCTCTGGAAACGAAACTCGCGGATTTGGGTTTTGACAGTTTAATGTTTGTTGAATTGCAAGCGGCAGTCGAAGACGCGGGCGGGCGCGTTGTCTCGCCCGATACTTTGAACGAAGTCGAAACCATTCGAGAATTAATGACCGCCGCACAGCGCGTCGATAAATCGAAAAAGATTGTTGACGAGCCGAAAACCGAAGAGAAAAAAGACGAAGAGCTTTTTATTCCGTCGATTGTCCGCCGCGTCGGAAATCAGGTTGTCAGCCTCGCGCAAAACACGCTTTACAACGACATTCTGAAGACCAACATCGAAGGCGTCGGAAACGTTCCGCCGCACACGAATTTTATCGTCGCGGCAAACCACGCTTCGCACCTCGATATGGGACTCGTAAAATACGCGCTTGGCGACGATGTGGCGGAGCAAACCGTCGCCGTCGCCGCTGCCGATTACTGGTTCGATACGAAATACAAACGCGCGTATATGAATAATTTCACGACGCTCGTCCCGATTGAAAGAACGGGAAGTTTGCGCCAATCGCTGCGCCACGTAACGCAGATTCTAAATGAAGGCTACAACACACTGATTTTCCCCGAAGGCGGGCGTTCGCAGACGGGCGAGATAAACGAATTCAAACCAATCATCGGTTACCTCGCGCTAAACAACAAAACCGGCATTCTGCCCGTTTATATTTGGGGAACATACGAAGCCTTTCCGAAAGGTGCGACGATTCCGAAAGCGAGCAGCATCGGTGCCAGCATCGGCGCAAAAGTCGGGCGATTTCTTGAATACGACGAACTTTTCGAGATGACAAAAGGCGTCCCGAAAACCGAAGCCTATCGTTTGATTGCCGCGCGCGTCCAGTTTGAAATTGAAAATATGCGCGACGATAACGGCAGCAACGGCAAAAAAGACAAATTCCATGTCGCTGGTATAAGAAAACAGTGGCGCGCCGAACGGCGTAAAACTCGCAAGAGAGAAGCGGTCATCGACGACTAAAAATGGCAACAAAAACGAAAAGTAAATCGAAGGCTTTAATAAAAACCGAGCGTAAAATTTTAATTACCGGCGGCACAGGCTTTCTTGGCATACATATTGTTCGGCAATTCTTAGACGCCGGTGCGAAGAATTTGCGCGTGATGGCGTCTAGCGTTCCTGAATGGATGACTGACAGCGGCGTCGAAGCGTTTGCCGGTTCGGTAACGAAAAGGGAAGACGTGAGCGGCGCGACAAAAAACGTCGAAGCCGTTTATCATCTGGCAGGAAAAGTTTCGTTTGTCTACGAAGGCGCGGCGCAGATGAACAAAATTCACGTCGAAGGCACGCGGCTTTTATGCGAAGCGGCAAAAGAGAACGGCGTGAAAAATTTCATTCTCGCCTCATCTTCCGGGACGAGCGCAATCTCCGAGACGCCAGAAATTTTGGATGAAAATTACCCGCAGCCGGTCAAAATTTTGACGAAATGGGCTTATTACGCTTCAAAATATTATCAGGAAAAAACTGCCCTTGGCGCTTTCCGGGACAAAGGCGAACGGCTCGTTATCTTAAATCCGTCGCTGCTTTTGGGAGCGGGCGACGAGCGCCTTAGCTCGACAAAAGTCGTGCTTGATTTTATGGCGAAAAAATTGCCGACGATGCCTTCGGGCGGCTTGAATTTTGTTGACGTGCGCGACGCCGCAAACGCATTTGTAAATGCTTTGGACAAAGGCAGACACACGGAAAGATACTTGCTTGGCGCGGCAAATTGGACTTTTGCGCAATTTTTCGGACGGCTTGAAAGATTATCAGGCGTATCTGCGCCGATGCTGAAAATGCCGAAAAGCATCGCCGTCATTGGCGCAAATTTTGTCGACTCGATTTATAAAAATTTCAATAAAACCGCGCCGTTTGAAGCATCCGAAGTCGAGATGGGCGAGCATTTTTGGTATTTCGACTCGTCCAAAGCGGCGGAAGAGTTAAACTTTACGACACGCGACCCACAGGAAACACTCAACGATACGATTAAATTTTTGCGCGAAAATTTTTTGGGCGATGGGGTTTTCAAATAAAATAAATCACCGCAGAGACGCAGATGACACAAAGTTGGTCTGCGTCTCTGCGGTGATTTTTATATGTAAGACGGCAAAAACTTTGGCGTTCTTCGTGCCTTTGTCGCCTGCTCGAAAGCGTAGGCGATTTTTATCAGTGTCGGTTCGCTGAATGCGCGTCCGAAAAATGAAATTCCGGCGGGCAAGCCCTGCACGTAACCGGCTGGAACTGTAATGTTCGGATAACCGGAAACTGCTGATAATGAAGAGCTTTCAAAAACTCCGCAATCGCCGTTGATCAGATCGGTCATCCACGCCACGCCGCCCGACGGCGCAACAATCGCATCGAGTTTATTCGTCGTCATTATCGCGTCGATGCCTTGCGCCTGCGATAAGTTTTTGGATTTTTGCAGCGCGAGACGATATGCGCGTTCGCTTAAATTGCCTTTTTTTTCGGCTTGCAAAAATATCTCCTGACCGAAAAACGGCATCTCGCGGTCGCGGTTGTCTTCGTTGAATTTGATTAAATCGGCAAGCGTTTTATACGGCGAATTGCGTTCGGCTAAATATTTATTCAAATCCGTTTTGAATTCGTAAAGCAAAACCTCGTATTCGGCATCGCCAAACTGCTGCAAAGTTGGAAATTTTACGTCCATTAATGTTGCGCCGCCGTTTTTCAAAATTTGAAGATGCGGCTCGATTACACCATCAATTTTTGCATTTCTACCAAAATATTGTCTCCCGACGCCGATTCGCATTCCGCGCAAACCATCTTTTTGCAAAAACTTTGTATAATCTTTCGCGCCTTTTGCACTTTGCGCGGTTATCGGGTCGTTTCGGTCGTTTCCGACAAGAATGCCGAGCAAAATCGCCGCGTCCGCAACCGTGCGTGTCATCGGTCCTGCTGTGTCCTGGCTGTGCGCAATCGGAATAATGCCGCTGCGGGAAATCAAACCCAAAGTCGGTTTGATGCCGACGATTCCGCACGTTGCCGCCGGACAAACAATTGAGCCGTCTGTTTCCGTGCCAATGCCGATTGCAGCGAGATTTGCCGCGATTGCTGAACCTGAACCGGAACTTGAGCCGCACGGATTGCGGTCTAAAACATACGGATTGCGCGTTTGTCCGCCGCGCGCCGACCAGCCGCTCGAAGATTTTGTCGAGCGGAAATTTGCCCATTCGCTCAAATTCGTTTTGCCCAAGATTACAGCGCCGGATTTGCGTAATTGCTGAACGATAAAAGCGTCTTGTTTCGGGGTCGGTGCGTTGAGCAAAGCAAGACTTCCAGCAGTTGTTTTCATTCGGTCGGCGGTGTCTATATTGTCTTTGATAAGAATCGGAATGCCGTGCAGCGCACCGCGCGTGCGACCGTTTTTGCGCTCTCTGTCGAGTTCTTCGGCAATGCGCTCGGCGTCCGGGTTAATTTCGATAACCGAATTTAGTTTCGGGTCGATGTCTTTTATTCGTTCGAGATATTTTTCGACGAGCTTTTTGGCGGAAAGATTTCCAGACTGCATTCTTGCTTGCAGTTCGCCGACGGTTGTTTCAATCAATTCTTCGTTCGTGTCGCTCAAGGTTAGAGCGCCTTCTTTCGCATCTACGTTTTTCATAACGCTTAAAGCGGCGACAACGCCTGTTGCTGCTGCGCCGCTGAGTTGCAGAAATTCTCGACGATTTTGGTTCTCGGTTTTCATATCTGTTTGACGAAAGTTAGAAAAAATTTAATGCTTTATTTAGCTTATAGCGCAAAGCTGTACGGTTTCGCAAATGGCTTGAAACAAACAAATTCGATTTTTAAAATTTGTTGGACACTGCCGCCGATTCGATTCATAATAGAGTTTGTCACAACAAACATTAAAGGAAAAATCCACAAATGACCGGCAAAATTTTGATTTTAATTTTTAGCTTTTTATTTTTCACGCAAACCACGGCGGCTTTTTCAAGCGCGGCTGACAAGCAATTTGAACGGTTGGCAAACCGTTATATCACCGAACTTTTAGAGATGAATCCCGAATGGGCGACCAACCTCGGCGAACATCGCTATGACAATCGCCTAAATGATTACAGTTTGGCTGGAATTAAACGTGCGCGCGATTTTACCGCGTCGTATTTGGTGCAGCTCAAACGAATTCCGCTTGCCCGTTTGAGCAAAGTTAACAACATCGACGCGCGAATTATGCGCGACAATCTCGAATACAACATTTTTCAGACGGACGTTTTGCGCGAATACGAATGGAATCCGATTTTTTACAACGTCGGCACGGCAATAAATAATTTGATTGCGCGCGATTTTGCGCCGCTTCTGACCAGATTGAGAAACGTCAAAGCACGTCTTGAAGCAATTTCCGATGTTGTCGCCGCCGCGAAAACGAATCTGAAAAATCCGCCGCGCATTCACACAGGAACGGCAATTGCCCAAAACAAAGGCGTTATCGGTTTAATTCGGGAAGAGTTGCAAATGTTCGTTGATAAAGAGCCGTCAATGAAAGCTGAACTCGCGCCCTCGCAGGCAAAAGCGATTGCAGCACTCGAAGATTACGGCAAATGGTTAGAAAAAGATTTGTTGCCACGCTCAAAGGGCGATTTTCGGATTGGCGATGCTAAATACCGTCAGAAATTACGATTCGCTTTAGAGTCTGATTTATCGAAAGAAGAACTTTTAAGGCGCGCCGAAGCCGATTTGCGAGCGACGCAGATAGTAATGCATCAGGTTGCGTTGCCGCTCTACAAACAGTATTTTCCGAACGAGAAAAACGCGGCAAAATTAAATGATAAAAAACTCGTCATCAAATCGGTTCTAAACAAACTCGCCGAATCGCGCCCGACTAATGAAACCATCGTCGGAAAAGCAACCGAAAACTTGAAGGCAACAACTGATTTCGTCCAAACCAACCGTCTCGTTACGGTTCCGAACGAACCCGTAAAAGTTATTGTGATGCCGGAATTTGCTCGCGGAGCGTCCGTCGCTTACTGCGATTCCGCCGGACCGTTTGAGAAACGAAACGAGACTTTTTACGCTATTTCGCCGACGCCGAAAGATTGGACGCCGCAGAGAAGCCAATCATTTTTCCGCGAATACAACGATTATATGCTGAATGATTTAACGATTCACGAAGCGATGCCCGGACATTATCTGCAATTGATGCACGCCAACCGATTCAAAGCTCCGACGATGCTGCGCGCCGTTTTTACAAGCGGCTCTTTTATCGAAGGCTGGGCGGTTTACGCCGAGCAGCTTATGGCTGAGAAAGGTTTCGGCGGCGCAGAGACTCGTATGCAGCAATTGAAAATGAAACTGCGCGTGATTATCAATTCAATCATTGACCAGAAAATCCACACAACAGGAATGACCGAAAAAGAAGCGGTTGCTTTTATGATGAACGAAGGGTTTCAAGAAGAAGGCGAAGCGGCGGGAAAATGGAAACGCGCGCAGCTTTCTTCGACTCAGCTTTCGACATATTATGTCGGTTCGGTCGAAGTCAACGACATTCGCCGCGCGTATGAATCGAAACATAAGGGCGCGGTTGATTTAAAACAGATGCACGACAAAATGCTTTCGTTCGGCTCGCCTGCCGCGAAATATGTAAAGGAAATGATGAATCTGCGTTAAAAGTCGGCTTTGCCCAATTTAAAGTTAATTCAGCAAAAAACTCGCAAAATAAAAGGAACGAATTTTAATAATTCGTTCCTTTTATTAATTTTGAGGAGAGTTTTAGAAAACTGTTAGTTACGCGCCGCGCGGTTGTATTTTCGATTGTATTTGCTGTATTTTTTGCTGAGTTTGCGTTGTTCTTTTTCGGTTATTCTGCTGTCGCGGTAATAGCGATTTTCAACCGTGCCGAGACGCGCGCTCTTTCGCTGCAAGCGGTGATATTCTGCGGCGGTAAGTCTGCCGTTATTGTAGTTGAGATTGTTGCGTGTTTGATAGTGAGCGTTGCGCCTGTCCCAACGGTCGTCGCGTCTCTCCGCTCGCTGTCGCTGCTTTTCCCACCCTTTGTGTTTTCCGTTGTTGCCTTCGTATCTGGCGTGTCCCGGCTGCGCCGATGCGCTCATTGCCGCAATACTCAAACAAAAAACCACGGCGGAAAAGATTAAACCGAATTTTTTCAGTGTTTTCATAACTTCCTCCTAAAATTTAGAAATTCATAGCTTTGCTGCTATACAACTTCCGATGTGATTTTTGGAAGCTACGTTGTCACTATAACGAGAAAATCATCAGCAGGATTTTACTCTTTACCAGCCGTTTGATTTTTCCCGCGTGGCGCGGCATTTTTCACGTATTTATTGAACCAGTTTATCATTTCAAAAAGCGTGTGTTCGGTTGATTCTTTCGCCGCGTAGCCGTGCGATTCGAGCGGCAGCATTACGAGACGCGCCGTGCCGCCGTTGCCTTGAATTGCTGCATACAGTCTTTCTGATTGAATCGGGAAAGTTCCCTGATTGTTGTCTGCTTCACCGTGAATCATCAGAATCGGTTCTTTGATTTTGTCGGCGTAAAAGAACGGCGAAAGATTTCCGTAAATCTCTTTTGCTTCCCAGAAATTGCGTCTTTCCGATTGAAAACCGAACGGCGTCAAAGTTCGATTATATGCGCCCGAACGCGCAATTCCGGCGCGGAACAAATCCGAATGCGCCAGCAGATTCGCCGTCATAAACGCACCGTAAGAATGTCCGCCGACGCCAACTCGTTCACGATCGGTTACGCCCAACTCGACGGCTTTATCAATCGCGGCTCGTGCGCTGTCAACGATTTGCTTGATAAAAGTATCATTTACTGTTAACGGGTCGCCGACAACCGGCATCGTCGTATTGTCAAGAACTGCATAACCTTCGAGCAAAAAGAACAGATGAGAATATCCGCCGATTGTCGTGTAGCGGTTTGTCGAACCCGAAACTTGTCCGGCAGTCGAAGCGTCTGTAAATTCGAGCGGATACGCCCAAACGACGGTTGGCAGGCGCGTGCCTTCTTTATAATTTGGCGGCAGATAGAGCGTAAAAGATAAATCAACACCGTCGCCGCGTTTGTATTTGACGAGCCGTTTTGTAATACCGCGTAGTTGTGGTGTCGGATCTGTGAAACTTGTTAATTTTTGTGGAGCGGACGTTTCACAATTTGCGTTTTGCGGACAAGAGGAGCGCAAGTAAATATTCGGCGGGTCGAGCGGGGATTCTTTGCGCGTTAGAAATCTTGAGCCTGCTTCATCCATTAACGCAACGAAACTCTCAAAATCAGTATTTCCCGAACGCCATATTTCATTGGCTTTTAATGTTTGTAAATTCATTCGCCGCAAAAACGGTCGGTCGCCTTCGTTTGACGCGCCCGCGCCGGTCAGGAAAATATCGTCGTTGTTTTGCTGAACGACACTAAAACCATTCGGCAGAGTTTTTGTAACGGGCGTTCCGATGTCGTTATAACGGTCGCCTGTGTTTAAATCGAAAATCAGTTTTGGTTTTTCTGAAGGACTGTTGTAATTCATCGAAAACATTCGACGCCTTTGTGTGTCGCGGTTGTAATCGTAGAAGAACATCAAGCCGTCTTTTTCGCCGAAAGCGCGTCCTTGATAGCGTTGTTCGATGCGAACGATTTCTGTCGGCTGCGCTGCAAACGGTGCGGAAATTTTCATCAATTTATCGCGCGGCGTAATTTTATTTCGCGGGTCGCCTTTGTCGAGTGCTTCCGCCCAGACGAGCGTTGCCCCTTCGGTTGAAATCCAGCCGTAGCTGCGCGCGCCGACGGGAACACCTTGCGTGGGAAGATTGTCCTGGAGCGGAAGACTGGCGAGTTTGTAAAGTATTTTGCCCTGCAAATCCCAAACTTCGACTTGTTTCGGAAAGCGTGAAGCCGGATAAAGATATGAATACGGATGCTCAATGCGCGCGGTTAAAATATGTTGTCCGTCGGGCGAAATATTAGCCGTCTCAAAAATTGCGGGCAGACCGATTTCCTTCGTTTTGCCGTCGAGCGAAACAAGCGCCAATTGCGAAGTCGCGTAATAATCGAACAATTTTTCGTCGGTCGGACTTTTTAGTAAATCCTGAAAAGTTTGAACCGCACCGGTTTTTCCGGCTGTTTCCTGAATGTTCGGCTCGGTCGGAACGCCTGAAGCAGTCGGCGCGAAACCGCGTTTCGCCGGAACCAGATTAACCAGCAAACTTCTCTGGTCGGGCATCCAGTCGAATCTGCCGAAAGCCGTGTTGACTTTGACGTTTTTCAACATTCGCGCTTTTGCGCTTCCTGTGTCCAAAATCCAAAGTTCAATTCCTGCAGGCGTTTGATTGCCGAAAGCAATGTATTTGCCGTCTGCACTCCAGTTCGGAGAAATCACCTTTGCGCCTTGCGGCAAATTGACGGGTGTTTCACGTCCGTCAGCAATATTTTTCAAAGTTAGCTTGACGAAATATGTCTGGAGATGTTGTCCGTTTGTGTTCGGATTGATACGCAAACCGGCGAGCCGAAGCATCGGTTGTGCGAGTTCGGAAATCGGCGGATTACGAAGCGATTCGACAAGTAGAATTTTATCGTGCGCCGGACTGACGGAAGTTGTCGGCGTTGAAGGCGCGTTCAAAATGTCCATCACGTTTTGCGGCGGCTGTTTGTAACCTTGCGCGTAAAAGGCTTTGGAAGCAAAAAGAAGTAAGAGCAAAAGATTTGAAAGGCGAAATGATACAAATTTCATTGTTTTTTCTGCGTTTTTTGTTTTCCGTTTTTTGTTTGTTTTGTTTTTTCTTGTTTTATTCGTTCGTAAATCAAGCGCAAACCTTCGAGCGTCAGCGTGTCGTCAATCGTTTCAATTAGTTTCGACGCCTGTGAAATAAGAGGCGCAAGCCCACCAGTGGCGACGACTTTTGTCTGCTTGCCTAGTTCGTCAATCATTCTTTGCAAAATACCGTCAACCAGCCCGGCATAACCGTAATAAAGTCCCGATTGAATCGAGCCGACGGTTGACGAACCGATAACTCTATCAGGCTTTTTAATTTCAACGCGCGGAAGTTTCGCCGCTCTCGCAAAAAGCGCATCCGAAGAAATTGTGATGCCGGGCGTGATAACTCCGCCGATATACTCGCCTTGTTTATTAATTGCGTCAAAGGTCGTCGCCGTGCCGAAATCAACGACGATACACGGCGCCCCGTAACGAGTAATCGCCGCAAGCGCGTCAACAATTCTGTCCGCGCCGACATCTGACGGCGGATTGTATTTTATCGGTAAACCCAAATCCAATCGGTTGTCAACGAAAATTGCTTCCTGTCCAAAGTAGCTTTCGGACATTTTCTGAAAGGTAAAATTCAGCGGCGGAACGACGGAGGCAACGATAACGGCGGAAATTTTTTTGTAGTCAATGTCGGCGACGGCAAACATCTGTCGCGCAAGAACGCCGTATTCATCGGTCGTCCGGTAGCGAACTGTTGCCATTCGCCAATGCGCGATTAAATTTTCTTCTTTATAAACGCCGAGCGATGTGTTCGTGTTGCCGATGTCAACGACCAATAACATAATGGTGAATGGTGAATGGTGAATGGTTTATGAAAGAAATGTTTTACATTTATCATTCACCGTTGACCATTTATCATTAAAATTATCCTTGCAGCGGCAAGCCGTCGTAAACTACCAGCCAGCCGTTTTGTCGGCTTGTCCGCAAACTTTTATTGAACCATTCGAGAGCTTTTTCCGGGTCGTCGTAAAGCTGCACCGACGGGCGTGATTCGCGCGGGTCAACACGGCAGATGGCGCCGCCTTCGGTCGCCGTTTTTACACACAGCAACGCAACCATATTATTTTTCGACAAAATGGCGGTTCGTGTCATTACGTCGCTCAGTTCGTCATCATCATCAAAATCCTCGAAGTCTTCTTCTGAAAATTCCGGTTCAAAATCTTCAAAATTTTCATCTTCGATGTCAAAACCAAATTCATCTTTCATAAAATTATTAGAAAATCCTTTATATTTACAAACTACACGGTTGTGTTTGAAAGTTCAATTCACAGCCCGCGCAGGTTAAATTGAAATATGCTGTTTTTCGGTTCGCAGTTTTTCGACATCACCGGCGCGAACAGTTTTTACTTCGCCGCTTTCGGTTTGGACGCGCAAAGCGCCGTCCGCTTCAATACCACAGGTTTTTCCCGAAATCGTTTCATTCCGCAAACGAACCCGCACTGATTTACCACAAGCGTAAGTCGAACGCCGCGTCCATTCTTGACTAATCTTTTCCGCGCCGTTTTCACCGTATAATATCTCGCAATAGACGGACAAAAAACCGGTTAAAGTTTGCAGCAAAATCTCCGCATCCGGTGTTTTTCCTGTTTCCTGTTCGAATGAAGTGGCGATTTCTTTTAATTTCGGCGGGAAATTTGCGGATTTTAAATTGATACCGATACCGACGACAACTGCCAAACCCGCATTTGTCTCGCAAGTTTCCGCCAGAATTCCGCAAATCTTTTTGTCCCCGACGTGAATGTCGTTTGCCCATTTTATATCGGGGTTTAATCCAAATTTACTAAGAGTTTCAAAAACGGCAACCGCGCACGCAAAAGTCAGAAGCGAAAGATATTTAACCGCTATTTTCGGGCGCAAAACGATGCTGAAATAAACTCCCGCATCTTTCTGCGAAATCCATTCTCGTCCGAATCGTCCGCGTCCTTTTGTTTGCTGTCGGGCTACGACGCACAAGCCTTCGCTTGCGCCGCGTTTCGCTTGATTTACAGCTTCGGTGTTCGTTGACGCGAGCGAATCAAAATGCAAAATCGTGAAATTCATTTTTGAGAAATAAAACACGAATAAATGTGAATTCACGTCTTATTTATGTTTTATAAAGAAACTTTCCAAAGCGAATCGGCAAAATAATTTTGAGAGTCGAAAAAGTTTTTTGCTGTTTGAAAACCGCTCGCTTGCGCTAAATCTTCTATCATTTCCAGATTGTATTTTTGCGAGATTTCCATAAAAATCGGCTCCCACGCTTTGAAATCAAAACTTTTGTCAAGCGTTTTGATGTGAACCGTCTGCCTCTCGAGGCTGATGAGAAACGAGCGCGCCGCGCATTCGGTCGGGCGATAAACGGCGTAGTGAGAAAATTTTTGCAAATCAAAATCAGCGCTGAGTTCGCGGTTGATGCGCGCAAGAAGGTTGAGATTAAACTGAGCCGTAACGCCCTGCGCATCGTCGTAAGCATTCAAAATAACGTGCGGGTCTTTCTGCAAATCAAAACCGACGAAAAGCAAATCCCGGTCGTTCATCACTCCGCGCAAATTTCGGAAAAAAGCGACGGCTTGCTCGCGGTTGAAATTGCCGACGTTTGAGCCTAAAAACAAAATAATTTTTCGCTTTCCGGTTGCGGTTTTAAGCGTTTGGAGAATACGAAAATAATCGCCCGTTTTCGGCGTCATTAAAAGTCGCGGAAATTCGGCTTTGAATTTTGCCGTCAAAGAATCTATCGCTTCCTGCGAAATATCAATCGGCGTGTATGTAAAATCAGTTGTTTGCTGCAAAAAATAATCAATCAATACCGCCGTTTTCGTGCCGTCGCCCGCGCCGAGTTCAATCAAATCGAAACTTTTGTTTGTCTCCCCAAACGCGGCGAAAATTTCTTTTGTTTGCGTCTGAAAAATTTCAAATTCTGCGCGTGTCAGATAATATTCCGGCAGTTCCATTATTTGTTGGAAGAGCCGCGAACCTTCGTCGTCATAAAAATATTTCGACGAAAGAAATTTCGGTTCGGCGGATAAACCTGTAAGAACGTCGGCAGCAAAACCGCTCGGCTGAATTTGGCTTGAACTTTGCATTTTTGATTAATTGATAAAGGTGAAAAATCTCATGCCCGTCATTAAATTTATTTCGCCAGACGAATTCCCGTAAACTGCCACCGCAAATGCGGATGGAAAAAGTTGCGGTATGTTTTGCGGCTGTGGTCGGGCGGTGTTGCGACGCTCGCCCCGCGCAGAACCATCTGATTTATCATAAATTTGCCGTTGTATTCGCCGACCGCGCCCGCAGGTTTCGTAAAATTCGGATACGGCAGATATGCAGAGTTTGTCCATTCCCAACGCAAGCCCCAATTGAATTTGTCCGACGCCGCTTCCCATTCAAACTCGGTCGGCAGACGCATTTTTCTCCACTCGGCAAACGCCGCAGCTTCGTAAAACGAAACGTGGCAAACCGCCGCGTCTAATTTGACGGGACGCAAACCGCCGAGCGTAAAATTTAACCATTCACCGTCGCATTCGTGCCAGTAAAGCGGCGCGTTTATTTCGTTTTGATTGACCCAATCGAAACCTTCGGCGTGCCACAAGAGATGGTTTCCGTAACCGCCGTCTCGGATAAATTCGATAAAATCATTGTTCGTTATGAGACTTTTACTAATCGCAAAATCGTTTAGAAAAACTTTGTGTCGTCCGAGTTCGTTGTCGAAATGAAAACCGTCGCCTTGAAAACCGATTTCGTGAATTCCGCCCGCGATTTGCGCCCAGCCTTCAGGTTCGATTTCACCAATTTCTTCCAAAATATTTTCTGCGTTATAGACAGGAAACGTCGGGTTGCAGCTGAACGTATATTTTAAATCGGTGAGAAGAAGCTCCTGATGTTGCTGCTCGTGATTTAAGCCCAAAACAACAAGTTCGCGCTGTTGGTCGGACAATTTTTGTTCCAGAAATTCGCGCATTTTTCCATCGACATATTTACGGTAAGCAAAAACTTCGCTTACGGTCGGGCGCGCCAAATCGCCGCGTTTGTGGCGCAAAGTGCGCGTGCCGACAGAATTGTAATAACTGTTGAAAAGAAAGCCGAATTGTGGGTTAAATTCCCGGTAATCCAATGCAAACCGTTTCAAAATCATTTCCTCGAAAAACCAGGTCGTGTGTGCGATATTCCATTTCGCCGGAGAAACGTCGGCGATTGGCTGCGGCACGTAATCTTCCGCTTCAAGCGGCGCGCAAATCCGCTCGGTATAATCACGGACAGACGAATAAAAACTTTCGAGTTCCGAAGCGGCGAGTTTTTGCGTGTGTGTTGCTTGCATAGTTTTATTAGAACAAAAAAAGGACAAAAAGGCGAAGGCTTTTTACCAATCAAAAGCACGAAAAAATAATGGCGAAACTTAAATTAAAAATGTAGTGAAAAAGTTTTTTCACCGTTGACCGTTTATCAGTATTTTAATCAGTGCTTCGGCGCTGATTCGCCCCAAGTAATAATCTTTGGCAACCAAACTCATTTGCAAAATAGGAATTGCCGAAGCGTCGCCGATTGCGCCGAGTGCGAAAGCAGTTTCGCGTTTTACATCGTCGGCTTCTTTCGGATTTTGCAGAGTTTGAATCAAAACATCGTTTGCCTGGCGAAACGTCGGGAAAACTTCGATTAAATTCGAGTATTTCGGTTTTGAGACGAAAATGTATTTGTCCGGCAGAAAACTTTCCGGCGTTTGAACCGCGCGTTTGTTTGTTT
Source organism: Acidobacteria bacterium 28-9 (assembly GCA_002050355.1). Lineage (GTDB taxonomy): Bacteria > Acidobacteriota > Blastocatellia > Pyrinomonadales > Pyrinomonadaceae. The sequence continues at coordinate 41,188 of MWYY01000052.1, read as the reverse complement.
GAATAATCTGCGCAATTTGACCGATGGAGCGCGCTGCGCTGCGACGAATGAATTCTTCTTCGGTTTTTAATTTGTTTTGTAAGATTTTTGTTAAGGCTTCTATGGCGGAAACGTCGCCGATTTCGCCGAGCGCAATGGCGGATGCGGCTCGAACGTCTAAAATTTTATCACGCTGCAAAACTTGAATCAGAAAATTTATCGCATTCGGATTTCCAACTTTGCCGAGCGCGTATGCGGCTTCGCGGCGAACCAGTTCTTTTTTATCCGCGAGAAGCGGAAGCAGAACGCTTAATGCTTCGTCTTTAGGCAGAAAAATAACAGAAAAAGCCGCGGTTGAGCGGACGATTTCGGATTTGTCCTTTAGAGAGGGAATAGCAAGGCGCGAGGCTTCTTCGCGTTCAAGATTTCTAATTTGAAAAAGCGCGTCGCGTTTTTGCTCGACGTTTCCAGACTGAATCGTTCGCTTAAAAAAATCTTCTCTGGCAATCCAATCAGTTTGTGTTTGAGTCACGACGAAATCCTGTGCAAAAGCGTTTCCCGTAAAAGTGCAAAACGCACAGAGGAAAACGAAAACCCGAAGATACGTTTTCGGATTCATAATTCGTAATTCGTAGTTCGTAATTAACATTAACTTACACCGCGCGCTGCACGTTTTGTCGCCGAACTTTTTCCCACTCGACGACTTGACGCGCGCGTTTATTCTCGTAAGCATCAGAAAGTGAAACGATTAAATCATCGCTTGACGGATTTTCTCTTTGTTTGGAAATTCGCGCGGTGAGAAGTTGGGAAATGTAATTTAAAACGGCGAAAGTTTCGTTATCGTTAAGTTTATTGATTTCGCCGGCAATAGTTTTGTTTGTTTGTTTGACTGTCATCTCCGTTTCTCCTTATTTTCGGGCAGACAGTCAAACCGCAAACTCTAATTTCAGGTTTCGACTGTCTGCAAATTTAGTTTTCTCATCATTAAAGCTTTCGTGCCGTTAAATCTCCTGCGATTTTTTATAATCGCAAATTTAAAAATATCACAAAGTAGGAATTTTGGGCAATAATAAAAATTTTCAGACTGGACAATTTTGGAAAATGTAAATAAAATTCGTTTATGATTTCATATCGCAGCCTGACCAAACTCCTTCTTAGATAGCCACTCGCACGAAACTTTCGGCGCGTGTGGCGCAACCTGCAATCAATTACGAATTAAAAATTACGGATTACGAGACATTAGCGGCTAGATTAATGTCTATTCGCTAAACTTAGCTTTTTTTGTCAATGCTTAAAAGACTTTAAACATTGAACTCGAAACTTTGAACTTATTTTTATGGATGAGAAATATTTCGCACAAAAGATAGAACAGAAATGGCAGCGGCGTTGGGCAGAAAACAAAACGTTTGAAACGCATATTGATGACCGGAAAGAAAAGTTTTACGCGCTGGAGATGTTGCCGTATCCGTCAGGCAGACTGCATATGGGACACGTCCGCAACTATTCAATCGGCGACGCGCTTGCCTGGTATAAACGCCTGCAGGGTTTCAATGTTTTGCATCCGATTGGCTGGGATAGTTTCGGTCAACCGGCGGAGCAGGCAGCGATAAAAAAAGGCGTCAACCCGCGCGATTGGACTGAAGACAATATCAATCAAATGCGCGAACAATTGCAGCGTCTTGGCATCAGCTACGATTGGAGCAGGGAAATTGCGGCGCACCGACCGGAATTTTATAAATTTGACCAGTGGTTTTTCCTGAAAATGCTCGAACGTGGATTGGCTTATAAAAAGATGACACAGGTCAATTGGTGTCCGAAAGACCAGACTACTTTGTCGAATGAACAGGCGAGTGGCGGCGTTTGCTGGCGTTGCGGCACGCACGTTGAGAAGAGAAACATTGCGCAGTGGTTTCTGCGAATTACCGCTTATGCCGAAGAACTCTTGGAAGGAATGTCGGAAATTGAAGCGGGTTGGGCGGAGCGCGTTTTGACGATGCAGCGTAACTGGATTGGCAAGAGTGAAGGTGCGTTTGTGGATTTCAAAGTTCAAAGTTCAAAGTTCAAAGTTGAAGATACGCAACAAGAAAAAAATCTTGCAGCTAAATTCTCTGATCTGGAATCGGCAACTTTGAACCTGAGAACCGGAACATTGACTTTTGAATCCGTGCGAATTTTTACAACGCGGATTGATACAATTTTTGGCGCAAACGCAATCGTCGTCGCGGGTGAACACCCGATTATTGAAACAAATTTCCATAATTTCTCTGACGAAGTTCAAGCGAAAATCGAAGAAATTAAAATCGAAAAAGCCAAACCGACCGATTACGGAGAAGAAGTCGAGAAAGACGGCGTTGACACCGGATTGAAAGCCGTCAATCCGTTTAGCGGCGAAGAACTGTCCGTTTGGGTCGGCAATTACGTGATGATGGAATACGGTACGGGCGCGGTGATGAGCGTTCCTGCGCACGACGAGCGCGATTTTGAGTTTGCGGAAAAGTTCGGTTTACCGATTCGGGAAGTAGTCGAAAGTTCGCAAAAAAGTGGTCAGTCGTCAGTCGTCAGCAGTCAGAATGAAGAGCAATCGCAAATCGCAGATCGCAAATCGCAAATCGAAATGGCATTTATCGATTATGGAATCTTAATAAATTCCGGTGAATGGAATGGAAAAACCTCGGAAGATGCCAAACGTGAAATGACTCAGTTTGCCGAAGAAAAAAGTTTTGGTAGAGCGGCGACGACGTATCGTCTGCGTGATTGGGGAATTTCGCGGCAAAGATTTTGGGGCGCGCCAATTCCAATTATATACTGCGAAAAGTGCGGAACCGTGCCTGTTCCGTTTGAAGATTTACCCGTTCAATTGCCGGAAAGCGCGCCATTTACTGGCGTTGGTGAATCGCCACTGGCGAAAGTTCCCGAATTCGTCAACACGGTTTGTCCAAAATGCAAGGAATCTGCAAAGCGCGAAACCGATACGATGGATACGTTTGTCGATTCGACCTGGTATTATTTTCGCTACACCGATCCGCACAACCCGAAAATGCCTTTCGACCCGCAAGTTGCGGCATATTGGCTGCCGGTTGACCAATATATCGGCGGCGTTGACCACGCCGTTATGCATTTGCTGTACACCAGATTTTGGACGAAAGTAATGCGCGACATCGGCTTAGTAAATTTTGACGAACCGGTAAAAAATCTTTTGACGCAGGGTATGGTCGTCGGCGAATCCTATTACAGCAAATTGAAGGAAAGTTACGTTTCGCCGGACGAGGTTGAAATCGAGCGCGACGAGCGCGGAAAAGTTTTGAGCGCAAAGCTCAAAGATGATGATTCGCTAGTTCGAGTTGCTGTCGAGAAAATGTCGAAATCCAAATACAACGGCGTTGACCCGGACGATATGGTTTCGATTTACGGTGCAGACGCCGTGCGGATTTTCGCGCTGTTCGCCGCGCCTGCCGAAAACGAATTGGTTTGGCAGGAAACCGGAATAGACGGCGCGGTGAGATTTTTGCAGCGCGTTTATCGTTTTGTTTATCGCTGGCACGAAGCATTAGTGAACAGCAGTCAGTTGCAATCGCCAAACGGAGAAATAACTCGGGACGCGCGAAAGTTGCAGCAGAAAACGCATCAGACAATAAGACGCATCACGGAAAATTTTGAAACCTATCAATTCAATACGCCCGTTGCGGCTTTGATGGAACTTTCAAATGCTCTAGGCGATTTCAAAGTCGAACCGAGCGCGGCAAATGCCGACGAACTGTTTGCAGTCGGGGAAGCCGTAAAAAGTTTGCTGCTGATGCTCGCGCCATACGCGCCTCACATTTCCGAAGAGTTGTGGGAAGTTTTGACGGGAAGTGCTGAAGGAATTCTGCAGTCGGGCGCTAAATTTCCGGTTGCTGACGAAAGTTTGGTACAAGCCGACGAAATCGAGATTCCGGTGCAAATTAACGGCAAACTGCGTTCGCGTCTCGCGGCTTCACCCGAAACTTCCAAAGAAGAACTCGAAGCGATGGCTTTGGCTGACGCTAAAGTCAATGAATACATCGCCGAAAAGCAAATTGTGAAAATCATCGTCGTGCCGAACCGACTGGTGAATATCGTTATCAAATAAAAACCAAGTGTGCGTAGTCGTTTGCATTCCGATTTGAGATTTTAAACTTGGGTATTTTTAATGTTAAAATTCTACGTATCAAATTTTACTGCTCTTCCGGTTTTGCGCGGTAATAGATTGTTTAAGAGGTATCGAATGAAAAATATTTTTAAGAGTATCGCCGTTTTTATTGTTATGAGCGTGGTTTTGTCAGGTTTCGTCGCCTGCACCAAAACGACAAACGTGCCGAACGATTCGGTCAGCGGTACTGCCGGTTCAGATATAAGTTCCGCACCGCCGAAAAACAATAATTTTCCGCCTGCGCCGAGCGCAATTATGCAGGCTGAAATCAAAGACCTCGACGGAAACACTTTTAAGCTCGAAGATAAAAAGGGAAAAGTCGTTCTGGTTAATTTGTGGGGAATTTGGTGCGGACCGTGCATAAAGGAAATGCCGGACCTTATTGCTTTACAGGAAAAGTATAAAGATAAAGACTTTGAGATTGTCGGGTTAAACATTGGCGACAAGGATGGCGATGTCGAACCCGCCGAAAACATAAAATCTTTTGCTGAAGAGAAAAGCCTCAATTACCAACTTGCTTATGCCGACAATGATTTATTCAGCCATTTCGTAAAACTCAGCAAGTTGGCGGCAGTTCCTCAAAGTCTCTTGATTGACAGAGATGGGAGAATGACGGGCGTTTTCGCCGGTGGCGGTTCTCGCGTCATAAATCAAATAAAAGAAACGGTGGAAAAAACTGTTAATGAATAATAATTTTATCTCCCAAAATTTTTTGACTCGCTGAAAGCCGTTTGAAAAATCGATTAAAACAATTACGTTCGATTAGCGTATAAATAAAACACAGATAAAAGTAAATGTCTGTGTTTTATTTTTGCATCTAAAGATTTAATGAAAAAAACATTCCTCTTTTTTTTGATGTTAACCTTTTCCTTCGCCGCCGATGCCGCCACAGCGCCCGCAATTTGGTCGATTGACACGCGCGCCGAAGTCTTGAAAGGCGAAGCGAAAGGCGTTTCAGTTACTGAAACCGGCGCGATAATGCTTGCTCCTCGCTTGTCGCAAATTTTTAACACCGAGCAATCTTACGTTTGGTCAAGCGCATTCGATTCGGCAAGAAATGTTTATCTGGGAACGGGCGGCGACGGTAAGATTTTCAAAGTTGACGCGGGCGGCAATGGTGCGCTTTTCACCGATACGAACGAGTTGAACGTTTCGGCGCTGGCGATTGGAAAATCGGGCGAACTATACGCCGGAACTTCGCCGGACGGAAAAGTTTATAGAATTTCACCGAACGGCAATGCCGAAATTTTCTTCGAGCCGAAAGAAAAATACATTTGGTCGCTGGTGGTTTTAAGCGACGGAAGTCTGGCAATCGGAACGGGCGAAAACGGCAGAATTTACAAAGTCAGAACCGCAAACGCAAAACCTGAAGCGTCCCTGTTTTTCGATACGAGCGAAACGCATATAATTTCACTTGCCGCCGACAATCGCGGCAATCTTTACGCCGGAACGGATGCAAACGGCTTGGTTCTGCGATTTGCATCCGACGGAAAACCTTTTGCTCTACTCGATTCGAGTTTGAGAGAAATCCACGGCGTTGCAGTCGGCGCGGACGGCTCTGTCTATGTTTTGGCACTGAGCGATTCGGCTTCTGCATCAAAAACAACTTCAACTGCAGTCGGAGCAAGCGCTGACGCTTCGACGGCTGCTGCGGCGGCTGCAGCTTCTGCTGAAACACCTTCGGCAGAACCGCCGCAAAAAAGCCGCTACGATTTGTCCGGTTCAAAATCTGTGGTTTATCGGATTTTACCCGACGGCGGAAACAATATAATTTGGAATTCTGCAAATGTTACGGCGTTTTCAATCGCCGCAAACCCGAACGGCAACGGCGTCTTTCTCGGCACATCCGACAAAGGCAGAGTTTATTCGGTCGGCAACGACGGTCGTGAAATTTTGCTTTTGCAATCAAATGAAGGACAAATTTCGACACTTCTAAATCAGGGAAATCGAGTGCTTGCGACTTCGAGTAACCAAGGCAAACTTTACCGCTTCGGCGCAGAAACCGAATCGGAAGGAACTTACGAATCAACTGTTCTGAATGCAAAGGCTAGTGCTACTTGGGGCAGAATCTGGTGGCGCTCAAGCGGAAACGTTGCATTGCAAACCCGAAGCGGAAACACTGAAAAGCCGAACGAAACCTGGAGCGATTGGAGCAACGGTTATACAGACCAAAAAGGCGCTCAAATTTCCAGTCCGAAGGCTAAATATCTGCAATGGCGCGCCGTCTTAAAAAGTCAAACAGGCGCGTCGATGTTAAATGAAGTAAACGTTTCGTATTTGGCGCAAAATCTCGCGCCCGAAGTTCTATCGATTCAAATTTTGCCGATAGGCGTCGGTTTACTGTCGAGTCCGCCGATTCAGATTGACCCAAACATCGAAAATTCAGGACTCGACCCGAGCCTTTTCGGTTTTCCGAATACGGCGATTCCGGCGCGCAGAGTTTACCAACGCGGTGCGCGCGCACTGCAATGGACAGCCGAAGACCGCAACGGCGACCGCCTCGAATACGACGTTTATTACCGCGAAGTAAATGAGACAAACTTTGAATTACTGCGCGAAAATCAGCGCGATAATTTTTTCACAATTGACGGGTCGACTTTGTCCGACGGACGTTATATTTTCCGTATCGTGGCGAAAGATACGCCTTCAAATCCGGTCGGTTTAAGTCTTTCGGGCGACAAATTGAGTGAACCGTTTGATATTGACAACACGCCGCCGACGGTTTCCGCACTTCGCGCGCCGCAAACTACCGGCGACCGTACGCGCATTTCTTTTGAAGCAAACGATGCGGCGAGTTTTCTAACTCGCGCCGAGTACAGCGTCAACGGCGGCGATTGGCAGGAAGTTTTTGCCGACGACGGAATTTCCGACAGCTCGAAAGAACGTTACACAATTGAAATACCGCTCAGAGCGGCGGGCGAATACACGATTACTTTGCGTGTCTTTGACGTAAACGGAAATGTCGGAAGCGCGAGAGTTAAGGCAGGAAAATAATTTTTTTGAAAAAGCAGTCAAACGAAAAACAGAAAAATAAAAAATTGTGAAATTTATATCAAAAAGCAGTTTTTCTCAAAAATTTTAATTAAGTTCAATCTACTTTATTTTCTGCTTTCCGTTTTCCATTTTCCATCATCGGGCAAAGTCATCGTTTCGCCTTCGTTGTTAATCTCTAAATGTCTGGTTGTCCATTCGGTTACACTCGGCGGCGCGATAAGTTCACCCGTGTCATAAATTGATTTTTGCGGTTTAACATAATCGGTGTGTGCAGGCGGTAAATTATTGTTGTCTTGCGGCAATGCGAAAAATGTCGGCTGCGACTGTGTTTCTACTGTTTGAAATTTTTTCTTTTCCAATCTTTTTGCTTTTGAGACAATACCGATTCCGCTCGCCGTTAATGAAAAAGCCGGGAAAAGCATCGCCCACCACCAACTGTGTCCGTTTGCCACGCCCGTTAAAAGCAAAGCGATTGCCACCGTAAAAAAGCCGATGCCCAAAATAATATTTCTGATGCCCGCACTCCAAAGGTCGTCTGGATTGTTTGAACGCACTCTACCTCTGCGGTCAATATAAAAATCTGCCGTTGGCAAATTCAAGCCCTGCGGCTGAAAACTTCTGCTTGCAGCGACACCTAAATTATTACCCAAATCTGTTCCGCAAGCGCGGCAAAATTTTCCGTTCTCTGGATTTTCAGTTCCGCATTTTTGGCAAAACATATATTTTAACGGTGAATGCTTAATGGTTAATGAAAGAAGTGTTTTACATTCATCATTGACCACACATCATTCTTTTCTCCTTTGTCTGACGGCTTCAAAAAGTATTACGCCGCAGGCGACCGAAACATTCAAAGATTCGATTTTGCCGAGCAGCGGAATTTTCACCAGTGCGTCGCACTTTTCCGCTGTTAGGCGGTGCAAACCTTTTCCCTCACTGCCCAGAACAAGCGCCGAAGCGCGCGTCCAATCCCAATCCGTATAAACAATTTCGGCTTCGGCACTCGTGCCGATAACCCAGACGTTATTTTTTTTCAGCTCTTCAATCAAGCGGTTCAAGTTCGTAACTTTCGCCACTTTAACATATTCAGTTGCGCCTGCCGAAGATTTGGAAACCGTTTCGGTTAAACCGACGGCGCGGCGTTCGGGTAAAAAAACGCCATCTGCTTTTGCGCATTCGACCGTTCGCAAAATCGCGCCTAGATTTCGCGGGTCTTCGACGCCGTCAAGAATCACGCTCAAGGAATTTTCTTTGCTCGTAATTTCATCGAGCAGTTTGCCTGCGTCCGCATATTCCGCCGCCGAGACAAAGGCAATAATGCCTTGATGATTAACATTTTCTTCGACAAATTTTGATAAATTCGCACGCGGAACTTTTTGAAACGGAACGCCACTTTGATTCGCTAAATCAAAAATCTCGCGCAGACGTTTCTCGTGCGCGCCGTCAGCAATCAAAATTTTTTCAATGCGGCGATTCGTTGCTCGCAACGCTTCTAAAACCGGCAAAATACCGAAAATAAGCGGTGATTTTTGAGCATTCGGTGGTGACTTTATTTTTCTGTGTTCGGAGTTCGTGCTTTGGAGTTCGAGCTTCGGACTTTGATTTTCATTGTTTGATTTTCTAACATCTAACCACTGACTACTTACTACTTTCCTTCCGGCTTTTGTTTTTTTCATACGATTATTTCTTCGTCGTTTTTGATTATACGACGGAAAACGGTTATCTTTATAGAGGTTTCGCTTGACCGATTTGCAAGCGAAAAGGCACTTTATAAATTACTTTTAATTATTATTAACGGCAGTTGTTTTTAGGAAAACGGAAATAATTTTAACCGATTTTTTATCAAATTTTTCTCAGATTATTAAAATTCGACAACTTTAAACCCTTTATTGATTGGAAATTATACATTGATTTGCAGTAGAACTTTCAAAATATCGAGCGTCTGAGAAAACAAATTTCTAATTCCGTCTTTTCGCCAAGGACAACTGCGGTGCTATCTATCTCAAATTTTTTTATATAGAAGGTTTAACGAAATGCAGTTTGATATGGCGACAAACCCATCTTGGCAGTTTGGACATCGCGGTCGCGTAGCGGTTTTTATTGACGGAAATAATCTTTTTCACGCCGCGCGTTTTCACAACATCGACGTTGATTACAACAAACTTCTGCGTCTGCTTTTGGGCGACGGCAGACTTCTTCGCGCTTTTTTCTACACCGGAGTTGACGCGGGCGCGGAACGCCAGCAGGGTTTTCTGCTCTGGATGCGGCGCAACGGTTTTCGCGTCGTGCAAAAAGAGCTGAAAACTTTTTACGACGGAACGCGCAAAGCGAATCTCGATGTGGAAATCGCGGTTGATATGTTGAGTCTGGCGGGCAGATACGACACGGCGGTTTTAGTTTCCGGCGACGAAGATTTCGTCTATGCTTTGAATGCCGTCGCCTACAAAGGCTGCCGCGTCGAAGTTGCCGGTTTTCGCTCGAACACGGCGCCGCGCTTGATTGACGTTGCCGATTTTTTTATAGATTTGGGCGATATCGCCGAACTTGTCCGCAAAGATATTTCGCAGGGCGAAAGCTATGATGTTCCGTCATTTGTCCCGCCCGGAGAATTGCCGCCGCAGAGTATTCTAAATCAAAACGAGGACGGAAATTTTTCTCAAATCCCCAATAAAATTCGCTTTGAGCCAAATTATTCGGATGACGAAGCGGAAGAAAATTTTTCGGATTTGGTTCGCGTTAGGGACGAGAGATGAAACTTTTTACCATCAGAGAAGCCAACGAATTGTTACCTATGATTCGCCCGAAGCTCGAACAAATCAAAGCGCATTATAAAATTTTAGCGTCTTTTCGGGAAACGGTAAAAGCGGCGGCAGGCGCGGCGCAGTTTGGCGGCGGCGGTATGGAAAACGGCTCGGCTTATGTCAAATCGCTCTACGAAGTCGGCAGAATAACCACTGAAATACACCAGTCGGGAATCCAACTAAAAGATTACACGCGCGGTTTGATAGATTTTCCATGTTTGATGAACGGGCGCATTGTATTGCTCTGCTGGCAATTGGGTGAAGGCGATGAAATTCAGTGGTGGCACGATTTAGAGACAGGTTTTGCCGGAAGAGAACGGCTTTGATTTTTAATTAGCGAGACGATAAAGGCTATTTAGAAATTGTCGAGTCGTTATTCACTATTTCGACCAAATTTCAATCGAAAATCCAAAATCTGAAATACAAATCAAAACTCTCTTATTTCTCTTCAATTTACTATTGACGAGTTAAAGTAAACTCTGATAATATCTCGTCAGTTTTAAACAGTTCGGTTTTTTCCTTTAATTCCTACAGAAAACTTTTTCGATTTTAGCATCTTTCAAAACTATGAATTGTCCTGTTTGCAATAGAAATAACGCTTTTAACTTGTCGATTTGTCCAAGCTGCGGCGCAATGATGAATGATTCCGTCCGTGTAGAAGTCCTTCCGAAAGTTTCTATTTCAAATTCTTTGAAAATTGAAATGAAAGAAAGTTCTTCGTTATCGGGTAAATTAACCATACAAAAGACGGTTGTCGATAACGAACCGTATCATCAGACAAAATCTGCCGCGCTGCCAAATCCTGTCGCTCCGAAACAGACCACTTCGGAACTTGCCGCAAAACCGACAAGCCCGACTTTAGTGGAATTTCACAGCAAAAATTCGCCCGTTCCCGAATGGCGGCTGCAATTGCAAAATGCCATTCGAAAACGCAAAGACCGCGAAAATCCGCCAACTGAAAAATTAGATTTGCCGGTTGCCGCGCCGAACAAAACCAAATTTGTAACCAGCGGCGCAAATGCGCTGAAGGTCGAAATAGCCGAAGAAAAAAAACCTGCGCGTCAAAAAAATCCAACCTTAAATAGTGCGCTTGAGCGCATTGAAAAATCCCGTCAAAAATTTCTAGTCGAAGAAGAAGAACAAGCGCCTATCGAGCCAGTTGTTTCTGCTCGTCCGGCAAATAAAAATTTTCCATTTTATATCGCCTCAAAACAAGCTGAAGTCGCGCCCGCTAATGTAAAAACGAAAACGTCCGTTGAGATTGCCGAACCGAAACTCGCTGCTTCGCTCCGAATCGAAAGCGGAGATTTGGGTACGAACAAACTTCCGTCGCTTGCCTCGAAACCGGCAAATATTTCTACGAGTTTTGCCAGAACCGTTGAAACCACGCCGAAAATTGTAACGAAAACACCGAAAGTTGTTGCTGAAAAGGTTGAAGCTAAAATAGAAGAGAAAAATGAAATCGAAATAAAACCGATTGCAAACGAAGAAATCTTGGCGCCGGAAGAAAATTACGAAGAATTTGAAGACAGCGCGCCGTTGGCGATGCGTTTTAACGCCGGACTTTTCGATTTAATAATCGGCGGGTTTCTGAGTTTGTTTCTGCTCGCGCCTTTTATGCTGATGGGCGGAAGCTGGTTGACGTTCACCGGTGTTCTCGCTTTTCTGGCAACCTGTTCAATAGTAATGTTTATTTATCTGACATCAACCATTGGTTATTATGGCAGAACATTTGGAATGCGTCTTTTTTCGCTGGAAGTTATCGACATCGAAGGTGAACATTACCCGACGCTGCATCAAGCGGCGGTCAGTTCTGCCGTGTATCTTCTGACGCTCGCTTTCGGCGGTGTCGGATTTTTAACATTGCTTTTTAATGGAGAAAGACGCGCCGCTCACGATTTAATTTCAGGGACGGTGGTCGTTAAAGAGACTTAACCGGTTGAAAGTTCAAAGTTCATTGTTCAATGTCGAAAACGGTATTAGACTTTTGAACTTTCAACTTTGAACTTTGAACTGAAAGGTGAACGAAAAAACTTTAGAAAAAATCCGCGCCGAACTTGCGTCCGTTTTGACGGGTCAAAAGTTCGGCAAAATTTTTACGCTGGCGCGTTTTCGTTTCGCAATTGATTTTCGCCTGCCCGATTCAAATTATCTTTTCATCAGCATAGAACCTTCCGAACCGCGAATTTACCTGATAACACGCCGTCTGCGCGATTTGGAAAAACAATCAATCAACACGACACCTTTTGTACTTTTTCTGCGGAAAAGATTGGCTAATGCCGTTTTGGAAAGTGTCGAAAAAATTACCAACGAGCGCATTTTGCGCTTTTATTTTCTGGCGGAAAGCGAACTCGGGGAAATAAAAAATTACACTCTTGTCGCGCAGCTGACGGGTCGCTCGGCAAATCTTTTTCTGCTCGACGAAAACGATTTCATCCTTGATGCCGCGCGCGAAACCTTCGGCAGCGGACAGGAAATAGCCGGTAAATATACGCCGCCTAATTCAGGCGCAGAGAAAAGAATAAGCAAAGAAAGAGAAATTTTTCCGCGAGGCGAATACAAAACCTTGTCGGAAAGTTTGGACGCGCATTTTGTGGAAAGGGAAGTTGAAAGTGTTTTTCTTGCAAAAACGCATACAGCGCAGAGCAAGCTAAAACAGGAAATTTCGAAGCGTTCAAAACTAATAAAAAAACTCGAATCAGACCTCGCAAATCACGGCGACGCGCAGAGTTGGAAACGTTTGGGCGATTTGCTTCTGGCAAATTTGGCGAATGCAAGACGCGAAGGCGTAAAAGTTTTTGTGACGGATTTTTACGACGAAAACACGCCGACGGTTGAAATCGAAGTCGAAGAAAATCTTTCGCTCTCGCAAGCGGCTGAAAAATTTTTCAAACGCTACACCAAAGCCAGAAACGCGCTTGTAGAAATTTCCAAACGCCTGACAATTTCCAAGTCCGAGCTTTTAAATCTAAACCTGCAAAAAGCGCGTCTTGACCAAGCTATCGAAGAAAAAGACGAAGTTGTTTTAACGGAATTTCTGAATGAAAAGTCTGAAAAACTCGCCGTAAAATTGAAAGAAAGACATGCGGAAAACTTCACCGGCGCGCGGCGGTATAAATCTTCCGACGATTTTGAGATTTTGGTCGGAAAAGGCTCGAAAGACAATGATTTTCTGACATTTCGTGTGGCAAAATCGCTTGATTTATGGCTTCACGCGGCGGATTATCCTGGCTCGCATGTTGTTGTCAGAAACCCGAACCGGCAGGAAATTCCGCAAAAAACTTTGCTCGAAGCCGCGCAGATTGCCGCCTTTTTCAGCCAAGCCAAAACACAATCAAAAGTCGCCGTTCATTATACGCAAAAAAAATTTGTGAACAAACCGAAAGGCGCAAGTCCGGGACTTGTCAGCTTGTCGAGTTTTAAGACAATTCTTGTCGAACCAAAAGTTTTTGAAACTAAGAATTAGATTTTTGTTTACGTTTCTTAATCTGCTCTAAACTATGATTTTGGTGCGGTTTTTGATTTATAAAATTTTAACTTCCGATGTATTTTGCGTAAATCGAACGGGCAATTGCAGCATTGTCCGTTCCGCGAATGATTGCCCGCGCATCGCTGAACACAGTTAATTCATAATCGTCGATATTCAACCGAATTAAGTATTCGTTTTGCTTTACGTCAGTGATATTTTTTAATTTTTCTGCAAGTTCCGCCAAATCAATTAGCGTCGGCGACGACGGTAGAATCTGCACGGCATCGCGCCCGCAGAGAGTTGTAAAAGATTCTTGCTCTTCGCCGTCGAGAAAGATAAAATTTCTTTCCCCGCAGGTTTGGCAGTCAGAATTCGGAAGTCCGAGTTTTATTTTACGCCAATCGTTTTCCCAAATGTCGAACTGTATTAAACTGCGATGCAATTTATCGAAGTTTCCGGTCAAAATTTTTAACGCTTCCACGACTTGGACGGCGGAAATGGTCGAGATAATAGGCATAATCACGCCCGCCGTATCGCACGTCGGCGCGCTTCCGGCATTCGGCATTTCGTCAAAAATACAACGCAGACACGGCGTTTTGTTTGGAACAACAGTCATCGTTGCGCCGTAGCCCGACACCGCCGCGCCGTAAATCCATGTTTTCGAGTGTTTTATGCAAGCATCGTTGACTAAATAACGAGTCTGAAAATTGTCAGTACCGTCTAAAATTAAATCGCAATTTTTGATTAAATCTTCAATGTTTGAGCGATTTACGTCAGCAACGACAGCTTCGATTTGAATATCCGAATTAATTTCAGTCAGACGTTTTTGCGCGGCAATAGCTTTAGGCAAACGTTCTTTTGCGTCCGTTTCGCTGAATAAAGTTTGTCTTTGAAGATTTGTAAACTCGACGAAATCGCGGTCAACAAGACGAATTTTACCGACGCCGGCGCGCACCAGCATTTCTGCGTGCGACGCGCCAAGCGCGCCGCAGCCGACCAGCAAAACTCGCGAATTAAGAAGTTTTGCTTGTCCTTGCGCACCAATATCACGAAATAAAATTTGTCGGCTGTAACGCTCGTTCATAAAATTCAGAATTAAAAATTAGAAATTCAAAATATATTTCCAGTTAAAATTTTGCATTTTATATTTTCAATTTTCAATTTTCCGAAGTGCTGCTGCGCTCATTTCCCTCATGGGCGCGTCTTTTGCCGTCCAAATCTCGAATTGTTTCGAGCCTTGCGCGATGAGCATTGCAAGTCCGCCCATCGTCGGAACATTCGCCTTCCTGGCTTCTTTTATAAATTTTGTTTCAAACGGATTATAAATTAAATCATAAACGAGTTTGACGTTTTCGACTTGCGCTGCATACGCGGGCGTTTCGTTTTCGAATTCTCCTTTTGAGCCCAGCAGCGTAGCGTTTACCAAAATATCAAAATCTCGGAAAGTGTTGAGCTGTGAGTTGTCGTTGGTAAATTCCTTTAGTTCAACTTGGAATTCATTCACTAAACTCTGCGCTTTTTGCAAATTTCGCGCGAAAACTGTGATGATCGCGCCTTCGTTTTTCAGCGCGTAAATTGCCGCGCGCGCCGCGCCTCCGTTTCCTAAGATTGCAACTTTAGCGTTCTGTAAATTACCGAAAGCAGTTTTCAGAGGTTCTATAAAACCTTGTGCGTCAGTGTTAAAACCGTAGAGTTTGCCGCTTTCGATTTTAACTGTATTTACCGCGCCGATTTTCTTTGCGGTTTCGTCAATTTCGTCTAAGTGTTTAAAAATAGCTTGCTTGTGCGGAATCGTAACGGAAAAACCTTTCAGATTCCAATCAATTTCGCGCGTCTCTGCTCGCACAATCCGTTTGATGAATTCATCCAAATTTTTAACCGCAAACGGAATATAAACTGCGTTCAAATCATAAAACTTAAACGCCGCGTTGTGCATAAAAGGCGACAGCGAATGTGAAACGGGCTTTCCGATGATGCCGTAAATTTCGCTTTCTTCGTTTAACTCTTTAACTCTGTAAACGTCAATCATTTCCCGTGCCGTAATTTGTCCGGCGGCAGTTTCTTTGCCGGCTTCGAGCGAGGCGTAAGTTATCGGCGCGCCGTGTGCCAGACCCAAAATCCGCGTCCACTTTCCGGCTTCGCCCATTGCAATTGGAACAAGTTGTTTGTTATCTTTTTTTGCTTTTTCGAGAAGTTTCCAAACGGCAAGCGAATCTGTAACATCATCGGCTTGAACGGCAATTTTTAAAATGTCAGCGTTCGTTAACTTTTGATAAAAGTCGCAGGTCATTTCTAAATTTTCGGGAACACCCGCAAAATCATGAAATGAGAAAACCGCTTTGGTTGATTTGAGATTGAGAACCGATTGCAAATCGAACTCAAAATCGGCGTATAAATTTTTACGTTTATTGTTGAAAAATAAAAACTCCCAGAATTTGATTCGCTCGCGCAAACTCAGTTCACGTCTGCCGCCTTGCTGTTTCGGTCGAAACGTAATGAGAAAAGTTTTTTCACAACTTAAAGACAAAATTTCCTGCACAGCCGAATACAATTCATTTTCCCTTAAACAATCAAAACGAAGTTCGATAATGTCGGCAAACTCTTCCGCGCGTTTGATGTTTTCGATAAATTCACTAGCTGTTTCGGCGCAGACCGAAACACAGATTTTTCCATTATTCATCAAGATAATTTTTTCGTTTGAGATAATGGAAAAATCGCGGCAATCAGCAGCGCGATAACTCCAAAGGCAGTAAAAGTTACAAGAAGCGTTTCGCCGCCGTGTTTAACAGCGATTGCCGTTAAAGCCCACGCCATTGCCAGAGCGTAGGCTGCGCTCGAAAGTTTCAGACGAATGACGATGCCTAAAATTGTTGCCGCAATAACTAAAATTGACGCCAAAAATGTAGTCATCGAATCCGAGGTTTTAACGCCCGAAGAAACAAGCGCAAGCGTGAAATTCAAAATTGTCGCAACTGTAACCCATCCGAAATAAAGACCAAAAGGAACACGCGCAATCCAGGTTTCGGTTACCGCCGCCGTTTCTGCGTTTCGCAAATTAGCATTGATAAAAACAAGCGTGCCGAGCAAAACGAAAATCATCACCAGAGACGCCCAAATCATTTCACGGTGCCACAGCAAAATCCAGGCGCAATTTGCCGCGCAATTTACAATGTAAAGCGTGCGTATCCGGCGAAAGCGCGCGTTAAACGTCTGCGACGGCAGCGCCTGGTAAATGCTGAAAATTATCAAACCCGCGTAAATCAGGCTCCAAATCGCAAAAGCGTAACCGGCAGGCGTGATAAGCGACGGATAACGGTCTGCAATATCCGCAGGCGTTTTGTTGTTGATGTAACCGGTTGCAGCCAAATAATTTACAAAAACAACCAGAAACGTAGCGATAATGACCAGAAATTGTCTAAGGCGTTCGGTTGATGTTAAATTTATTTTGTTGGTCATTGGTAACGATTATAATCTTTTTGCGCTGAAGATATCGAGCTTCTGCGCAAATAGTTGAATTTATTGACGATTTAGTATGAAGTTGTCGGAAAACGTAAATAGCTGAAGGTGAATCAAAGCAAGTGAGCCGTTGTTTTTATGATAAAATTTTTGAGAAAAAGTTTATGGCATTACTATTGCTTGTGACAAGAGCGGCATACCTTTAACCTTTCCCTAATGCTAAAAGATTTGTGAAGGTTGAGGAGGAAATGATGATGAAAATCTTGAAAAAATTATTACTCACTCTTGCTTTTGTGTTTTGTGTTTCAATGTCCGCGTCGGCGCAAACCAATGAAGGCAAAAAGACGCCGCCGAAAGACGGAAAACCGCCGGTCGTCGTCGTCAAAGAAAAACCAAAACCCAAAGAAGATAAACCTAATGACGACAAACGAGTAAAAAAACCGCAGGCATTTCTCTTTAGGGCGAAAAATGAAAATGAAATGAGTTTTGTGTAGGTTTTTAGATTTTTATAAAAAAGGCGACTCTAAAATTTTAGAGTCGCCTTTTTCCGTTTTGCATGCCGACTAGAAGATTTGAACTTCTGACATCACAACTGTAAAACGAAAATCTAATTATTTCTGTGCTTTTCAATTATTTTCAAAAGATAGCTAATTAGCCGGGATTTCCGATTTAAGTTGCCGTGATACAACTGACGGAATTGACAAATGTGGTGAGTTAAATATCTCACAACGTCGCCGCCAAAGGAAGGGCTAGGTTGATTATCGCATACCCTGCGAGAAAGATGACGAACGAAACCCGGTCGAAAAGGCGTGAAAGATTCTTTTTGCCTTTCCTTTCATACAAGTACAGGGAGATTGCAGACTGCAATAAGGAGAGAAAGATTGTCACGATGCCCACATTGTTAACTATATCTGCCAGAGTCATCACCCCCGTGTCCGGCACAAGTGATGACGTGACATAGGTGTTTACTATGACTGCGCCAAGGGCGCCGACTCCAAGCCCGAAGCGCGGGTCAACGTCCGTCGGCTTGATGAAGAAGGTGAGCATGGCAACCCCGACCGCGGCGAACAGTGCCACGAACATTTTCAAGTAGAATCCCCAGTCTTGGCGGTGAATCCAAACACCCATCCTGAGTTGTGATTGAACCTTCTCTATGCCGACAGTTAAGCGAGGGTCGCCGTGTGTGCTGCCGTAGGCGTGCGTCTTTTCGAGTACGCCTTGTTGATAAATTGAATACCCCGGAATTTGGACGCGCGAACTGACGCCGGAGCTTTCCTTGTCTGCGATGAACAAGAGTTCGCGGCGCTCTGAGGCAGGGCTTTCGATGTTAATCGTCAGTATGTGGTCGTCACGCGGGAATCGCGACACGTCGAAGAATTTAGTAATTTTGGCGACGACTTTGTAGAGCACATAACGCTCGTCGCCGTTGGTGTACTCGTCCACCTTCTCCTTTGACTCGATCGTCGCGTCCACGATTTGGAAGTTCTCGCCCGGGTTAACTCCCGTACCATTCCAGCGGAACCAAAGGTAGAAGTCGACTGTCCAGCTGGCATCTTTGACGGAGAGATCGATGATGCGATCCACATAAATGCCGGCTCTGACGGGATTTGCTCCTGCGGGCAGGGTCGTTGGTGGAGGCTCTGTCCCGCCCTCACCTACTTCAGGATTCATTCTGTCACTGTGTCGCTCGGCAGCAGCGGTTTTATTCTTATACAAGGATCCGGCGATGACGACCGCAGCGGCGGCAAAGAGGACTGCTAGCGTTAACGCCCATATCCAAACGTTCCTCCGCTCGACGGGGGTAATGATGTCTCTTTTATCCATTTGTCCGTTCTGCTCAACACTCATAAAGAAACCTTGTCCAATCTTAGACGTTATCATAAGCTATTTTTACACTACACACTCGCCAGAATGACTGTTTCCGGTAATAAGTGTGCAAAGCCCCAAAACAAAAAGGAAAAAGCCGCAAGTTTTTACGCTCACAGCTTTATATTCTCCATTTCTTTATTTTTTTAAAAAATAGTTTTTATTTTACATTGTGTAAAACCTTAAATCGACGGATCGGCGGCAGTTGCCGGACGCTCTTCTTCGGTTGATTTCGTTGTGCCGAGTGTCGAATCGAAATAGAAATGCCGCGTTCCGGCACCGGATTGCGGGTCGGCAAGAATCGAATAGAAAGCAGGTTTTGAGCCGGAAGATTCCTGAGCGGTCATTTTGAAAGTGTAACCGTTGATAACCGGACTTTCACCGGCAAATCTTTCGTCCAATTGCACGGATTTGATTAATTCGTCAAAAGTCGGCGCAAATTTCCCCTGATGTTTTGAGGCGTAACTTGCCTGCAGGGATTTTATGTTTTGTAGGGATTGAATGGCGGAAGTTTCATTTCCGCTGTTGACCATCGCGCGGTAAGCCGGAATACCGATGCCGATAAGCAGCGCGATAATCGCAATCACAATCATCAACTCGATCAAGTTAAATCCTTGCTGGTTCTCAAATCTCTGACGTAAGTTTTTCATAAAGTTTATAAGTGTCTCCTTCGCTTTTCTTTCACGAAAATACAAAAAGGAAGTTTCAAAATTTTATTCGTTTATAACACGACTTTGCAAACGCTGACGATACTTTTGGAACTTTCAGCTTATTTTAACATCTTATACATCCAAGCGGTTTTTCAATTTTACTGTGCAGATTATCGAATAAATTTTGTAGAATAGATTTAACCTTTGGCTTCCGAGTAAAAAAATGCGAGATTGGACAATCAACGAAACCGAGACGACAACGCAAAGCGAGGCGCGCAGATTCAACCCGAACGAAACAATCAGCCGTCTGCAAGCGGCGATTGAAACGGTTATCAAAGGTAAATCCGAAACTGTCAAATTTGCGCTCGTCGCATTGCTCGCCCGCGGACATTTGCTTATCGAAGACGTTCCCGGTATCGGCAAGACGACGCTCGCCAATGCTCTGGCGCGTGCGCTTGATTTGTCGTTTCAGCGTATACAGTTTACGTCAGACCTTTTGCCATCGGATGTTATCGGACTTTCGATATTCAACCAGCAGCGAAGCGATTTTGAATGGAAACCGGGACCGATTTTTGCCAATATCGTTTTAGCCGACGAGATTAACCGCGCCACGCCGAAAACTCAATCCGCGCTTTTAGAAGCGATGTCAGAAGAACAAATCACGATTGAAGGTGTTTCGCACCCGCTGCCTCTGCCGTTTATGGTCGTCGCCACGCAAAATCCGGCGGAACATCACGGCACGTATCCTCTGCCCGAATCGCAGCTCGACCGGTTTATGCTGCGCCTGCACATCGGTTATCCAAATAAAGCGGACGAACGAAACATTTTGCGCGACCGCGAGCGGGAAAATCCCTTGTCGTTTGTGCAACCGGTAATGGGTGAAACGGAAATTCTGAAATTGCAGCGATTATCAACAAAAGTTCGAGTTGATGACGCTCTGGTTGATTATTTGCTGAACATTGTCGCACAGACGCGCGAATCGGACGCTCTCGAACTCGGTATCAGTCCGCGTGGAACGCTTACGCTTTTTCGCTCCGCACAAGCCTTTGCGCTGATTGAAGGACGCGATTACTGCATCGCCGACGACATCAAACGCCTTGTTCTACCGGTTTTTGCTCATCGCCTTATGGTAAACACGCGCAACACAAACCCAAAACGCCGCAGTTTTGAAGCCGAACAAATTTTGCAGGATATTTTGCAGAGAACAAATGTCCCAATCTAATTCATTTAGCATTTAACATTTATCATTGAACAAAAATAAATGTTAAATGCTAAATGTTAAATGCTAGATGAACATTAAAGAGCTTCGTCAACTTTTCAGGCTGCGCGATTTGCGAAATTTACTGCTCGGCATTTTTGTTGTTGGCGGCGGCTTGAGTTTGGCGGCAGTTACGTTGTGGGCAAATCATATCGGAGACGTGCGAACTGCCGGAATTGCCGCCGGTATTTCGATTGTTTTCGTTCTGTTGCTATTGATTTTTATTGTCCCGCCGCTTGCGCGTTCAGCCAGTACCGAAGCCTCGCAGATAAATTTGCCTTTTGAATTTACCGTCGGCGGCGCGATGGTTTTGGGTCTTATTGCTGTTGTCGGGTTTTCGGCTTGGAATACGGGCAACAATTTGCTGTTTTTGATTCTTTCTTTTCTGGTTTCATCGCTCGTCGTCGGTTTTTTTGTCGGAAATTACGGCTTGAAAAAACTCGACGTGAAAATGCGTTTTCCCGAAACGATTTTTGCCGAAGAACCGACACCGATTCTTGTCAGCCTGCAAAACCGCAAACGGTTTTTCCCGACTTTTTCCGTCGTTGCGGAAGTGCGCGGAAAAGAACGTGAAAATTCGGCTCTGATTGACGAAATTAAAAAAATTCTACCTGAAAGACTGGCGAAAAAAATAGCCCGACCACCGATTATCAAACATACTCTGGATTATTTCGTCTACGTTCCCCGGCGAGATTCGGTCGAAACTCGAACCGAACACATTTTCCCCTTTCGCGGGCGTTTTATCGTCAAGGATTTTGAACTTTCGACGCGCTTTCCGTTCGGCTTTTTTCGTCATCGCCGAAGGCTTGCCGCGCGGGAAACTGAAATCGTGATTTTTCCGCGCATTGCATCAGTTGAAGAAGATTTGAAAGATTTGCCGCTCGAGGTCGGAAAACTGGTCGCCAATAAACGCGGGCTTGGGCAGGATTTGTTCGCCCTGCGCGATTATCAACCGATGGACGATTTGCGCCGCGTTGACTGGAAAGCGACGGCGCGTGCTAACCGTTTGATTGTCCGCGAATTTTCAGCCGAAGACGACAAGCGAGTTTGCATAATTTTTGATACGAGACTTTTACCCGAATTGAATGAAAGGAAAAAAACTTTACGCGAGCGCATCGAAGAAGAGCAGAAAGGCAAAAAAGTTGCGCCGGTTTCCGCGCGTTTTGAAACTGGCGTGAGCAAAGTCGCTTCGCTTCTCGCTTTTTTCACTGAGGAACAAGCCGAGATTTGTTTGATAATCAATGATAAACAGGGCGAGTTTGGCATCGGCAGAGAACATCTGCACGATTGCTTGAAACGCCTGGCGACGATTGAACCAAATTTTGTCGAAGAACTCCAAACAGGAAAATTTAGAGAAAAACTTGCCGAAATTCTCAATGAAAGAAACAACAGCCACAATTTTTTGATTTCGACCTTGAGCGAAGACGATATTTCGAGTGAATTGACTGAAGAATTAAATTTAATCAGGTTTTAATCTGCGGTATAAAATTTAATTTAAAAGATTCGTTATAAAATCCACGTCGGCAAAGCACAAAATTTCTTTGCACAAATTCGAAGCGGCACAGCAATACTGAATCTAACGACTTACAGCAGCGCGATTCAGATAAAAAAACAGTAAAATTTTTGCCCTAAAATATAGGAAAAATTTATCGCGTAATAATATAAATCCTGACGAAAATTGCCAGGTTTTTTTGTTAAAATCATATTTGTAAAACAATTCGCTCGTCTAAGCCGTAAAACTTTGCACTAAAACTTTGGAAAGCAAATAAACTTTACAAAAAGCAATATGGAATTGGAACATCTGGTCGGACAGACGCTGGATAATAAATATAAAATCGAACGCGAACTCGGTCGCGGCGGTATGGGAACAGTTTATCTTGCCACGCACGTCGGCACCGAGCGACCAGTCGCGGTTAAAGTTATCGCGCCGCAATTTATGGAGCGCCAGGAATTTGTCGAGCGTTTCCGGCGCGAAGCGCGCGCCGCCGGAAGATTAAGACATCCGAACGTCGTTAACGTGACGGATTTCGGTTTGTCCGAAACGAAACTCGGTCGCGTCGCTTATCTGGTGATGGAATATTTGGACGGCTGCACGCTCGGCGAGATTTTGGAAGAAGAGAAAAAACTGCCGCTCGCGTGGTCAATAGATATTTTAGAGCAGGTTTCGTCGGCGATTCACGAAGCGCACCGACAGGGAATAATTCACCGCGACTTAAAGCCGGACAATATCTGGTTAGAGCCGAATCAGCGCGGCGGCTACACTGTAAAAGTTCTGGATTTCGGCATCGCCAAACTCGAAGAACACATTGCAATTGATACCGAAATACCGCTTTTGGAGTATTCTGCCAGCGCAGCGCAAAATTTAAGCAGCCGCGAAACCGTCGCCGAGAAAGCAGAGCCGAACACAATTGCCGATAAACGAAACTCGACCGTCTTTTCCGAATCGGCGACAATGGCAATTACAAACGAGCCGAAAACTTTGCTTGCCGAAGCGGGAACTTTGATTCAACCGAATGAAATCAATCTCGAAGGCGGAACAGCGATTTTGCCGGTAACCGAAAACCGAACAGCCGCCGCGGATGAAAACGTCGGCACAAAATTGATGTCCGCGCCGTTTGAAACCGAAAAATCCAGCGTTAACATAACAGATAAATCGGACGATGAAAACTCGAAGACAAGCGAACTGACGCGCGTCGGCGCGGTTTTGGGAACACCGCTTTATATGTCACCCGAACAATGTCGCGGTGAACGACTATCGCAGCGCTCGGATATTTACAGTCTTGCCGTTATTGCTTATCAAATGCTCTCAGGGAAAACGCCGTTTGCGGGCGATTTTACCAAAGTGATGAATGATCATAAGGAAAGCGCGCCTCCGGCTCTCGACGCGAAAAAGATTCCTAAAAAAGTCAAACAAATCATTCATACGTCTTTGGCGAAAAATTCCGAAGAGCGACCGCAGACAGCAGAAGCATTTGCCTCCGAACTGCGCGCACAATCCGAAGGCATCGGCGTTCTGCTGCAGCGCGCTTTGGTGATTTACAGCCAGCATCTACCGAAATTTTTAGGTTTGGCGATTTTGCTATATGTGCCGCTTATAATTTTTACGTTTCTGAAAGTAGCGGTTACTTCTTTGTATGCGGGCGAAGCGATTAGCCGTAGTACGAGTTCGTGGCTGAACGGTATTTTGACGTTAGGGACATTTTTTGTCAGCGTTCTTTGCGGGCATTTCATCATTGGAACGACGACCTGGATTGTAACTCAGATTCTGGCTATGCCGCTGCGTCCGGTCAAATTGCGTCCGGCTTTGCAGGCGGCGCGGAAAAAATGGAAAACTTTTGCCGGAACGGGTTTGTTAAGCACGATTCTTGTTTTTCTTGGCTTGTTGCCTTGTTTCATCGGCTTTCCGATTCTTTACGTTTTGTTTGCTCTGGTCTCGCCGGTTTTGATGATGGAAAATCTGCGCGGGCGAGCCGCTTTGAAACGCTCGAAAACGCTCGTGATGCGCTCGCTCGGCACCACCGTCGCGGCAATGTCTATAATGCTTTTAGTTCCTATGATCGTTAGTAGTTTAATCGGTCTTTTCGCCGCAACGACCGTCAAATCCTTTTCTGATACGAAAGAAAAAATAACTACTGTCCGTCAGGATATCGAGCAAGCCGGCAAAACGGAAAACGTCGAACAGACAGATGAAGCCAAAAAGGGAATACAGGTAACAATCGGAAACGAAAATATTGTAAAAATAAACGAAAATTCAGATGAAAAACCACAACTCGGCGGTATAAATGGCTTGATTCAGAAAACTGTGGCGGAAATCTTAACATTGCCGTTTTTAATCCTAGTCTCATCGCTGACCTCAATAATCATCGCTCTGCTTTATATAAAAACGCGTCTTGTCGGCGGCGAATCAATGCAGGATTTGCTCGCGCAATTTGAAGAAACCGCCCGCCCGCGCACTAATTGGCAAAAACGTATCCGCCGGCGCATCGAACAATCTGGCAAACTTACAAGCAAATCGTGAATCATTGATAGTAAAATGTAAAAATGGAATTTTGTATCGGACAAAATCCTATTAACAATTTACGATTTACCAATAAGATTTACCATTCACGAAATTATGAAAATCTACAGTCTTTTTTTAGTAATTTTCTTTGCATTAGGAGTTCAGGCACAAACCTTTCAGCGTGAATTTGTCCTTTCTGAAAACGGTTCGATTGAAATCGTAAATCTTTACGGACGCGTCGAAATTTCGGCTGACGAACCGGAAAAAAGCGACGAAAACAGCGAAGTGAAAGAAAGCGGAAAGGCGCTTCTGACAGCGGAAAATGCCACAGAAACTGATTTAAAAATCATTTCGGAAAATAATCATCTTTTAATTACCGCAAACCCGACTGATACAAAATCCAGAGTTGATTTAACTTTAAAAATTCCCGCGCGAATGCGTGTTCGCGTCGAAACCAATGAAGGCGAAGTTCGTCTTTCGGGCGATATAGCTTCCGCCAGTGTAAAATCTCAAACCGGCACGATTTCAACCAACGTCCCGCTCGAAAATCTAAAATACGATTTTGTTTGGACTGAATCGCGTCCGCGTTTTTTAAGCGATGTCGAACTGCAAAAAGTTCGGGAAAAAGCGGGCGGAAAGTTTGTCGTGAGCGGAAAAATTATCGGCGAAGAAGAAGATAATGCCGGAAGGGAAGAAAGCGAACAAACTTTAGATGAAACTCAATCCGAAACGACTGACATTAAACAAACGAAAGGTGATAAAAAACCAAAAACCAAAAAGCAAAAATCGAAGTCCGAAGACCAAAAATCTAAATCGGTATCACTAAACTTCACGACCGCTCGCGGAATAATTCTTCTCAACGTTCCGCTCAACGAAGTGTCGCCCGATTTGCGCGAAAGACCTTTGACCGAAGCGGCAAAAGCAGTTATTCGCAGCGGCGACGGAATTTTAACCGAAGCGATTCGACGCGCTAGCCCGAAATACTTCGGCGATTACGCGAAAACTTTGCCGCCGCTCAAACGTGAACCTACTTTGCAGCAAAAGGAAAACGCGCCCGCGTCGCCGAACGCGAAAGTAAAACGGGTTCTCGCGCGCGTTACGGATTTGAACAACCGCGCAGTTTCTGATTTGCGCGCCAAAGATTTCGAGGTTACTGAAAACGGCGAGCGGCGTGAGATTTTATCGGTCGAGCCGACGACCGCGCCGTTCAATTTAGTTTTGCTTCTGGATGTTTCGGGAAGCGTTGACAACTATGTCGATTTTATACGCAAAGCCGCGCGCCAGTTTGTCGTAACCGCTAACCCAAACGACCGAATCGCTATTATAATTTTTAACGAAGATGTCAAAACTCTCTCGACTTTTACCATAAATAAAGGAAACCTTTCGACCAGCCTCGATACTTTCGATGCCGGCGGCGGAACTGCCTTTTACGACGCAATCGGCTACACTTTGACAGAAACTCTGCGACCTTTAAGAGGCGAAAGGACGGCGATTGTTGCCCTGACAGACGGCGATGACAACCGCTCGTTTCTACCGTTCGACTCGCTTTTAGGCTCGATACAGGAAAGCGGCGCGCTCGTTTATCCGCTCTATGTTCCTTCCGGTTTGATTGCGGCGTCGGCAACCAATAACGCAAATTCTACGCTCGACCCACTGCGCTCAAAATATATGGCTTTGACTTCCAAAGCAGATGGCGAAGGTGAAAAATTAGCGCAAATTTCCGGCGGCATTTACTACCCAATCACTCAATTGAGCCAGATACAAAAGGCTTACGAAGATATTGTCGTCCAGCTTCGAACGGCTTACACCGTAACTTTTCGTTCAAATTTAGCGGAAACTAGAGCGAACCGCGCTTCGCCGCGTCTGAAAGTTCGAGTTAGCCGCGAAAATACTTTCGTCAAACTCGGCTCGGTCATTGAAGTTGCACCAAAAGAAATATCCGAATCAAAGCCGAATAATTTACCGCAAAGCACGTCAAGCGCTCAAATAAAAGGCAAAGATTTTCAAAAGGTCGATTATACAGAGTCTTTGGCGGTATTGTTTCCAAACCATTCAAATTTCTTACAAAATCCCTTGCGAGAAATTTCCTTCCAAAAAACTTCATACGGACAAGTCAACCAAATTTTCGGCGAAGTTGAGAAAATAAATTACAAGCAATTTGCGGGCGACAAATTGCGCGAACATAAATTCGAGAATTTCGATATAAACATTTCGACCGGAGCGTTTGTGCTTTCAAATGAAAAAGAGAAAATCGCCGTCAGTCGCTGGATTTCGCCGAAAAGAACCAGGTCTTATCCGTATGAACGGGTTTACGACACGCTCGCATATCCAAAAAGAGTTACGGTAATTCCCGTGTTAAAAGACGAAGGTTTAGGCGGCGAACGCGATTTTTTGCAATGGGATACAATATCCTTGATGAGCCTTTTGAACGTTTTCGTCGTTCCTGCTTATTACAAAGACGCAACGAAAAATTTGAAAAGAGCCGACCAGATAACCGAGCAGAAACTCGATGCCGATTACGTTTCCGCAAAGTTAAACGAAATTTTTGCTTTCAAAGGAACGCCTCGCGAGTGGAACGAAAAGGAATCTAGACAATTAAAAACCGTGTTTGAAAATGCTAGAAATGCCTACCGCGAAATTTCCAAAAGCACAAAAACTTATTTGCACGACGAAACCGCTTTGATTGAACTGATAAAACTCCTGGAAAATCCAAATGCTTTTGCCGAATTTTCTCGGGGCAAATCGCAGCGCGGACAAAACCGCGAACTTCAATCAATTCAACCGAAAGAAGCGCTTTCGAGCGACACGAAAAGTGGCGTAACGATTACAAATATTGCGGGCGGAAAATACTATTTCACCTGCGACGAAACACTTCTGCAAAGCAAAACGCTTTTTCTAATTGAAGGTAAACACAGCCAACGCACCATTTTGCCGAGCGAAAACGACATCAAGGACGGACTTCTAAAAATGATAATTTATACAAATTTGAAAAACGTCCGCGTCGGCAAAATAGCTGTCGAAGAAAAAGCCGTTTTGCGTCTGACATCAAGCAAACTCACCGGATCGGTCAATTCCGATGCAAGCGAAGAAAATGCGGAAAAGTTTTTTCAAACAAATTCGTTGAACATTTCGCAGATAAATTTAATAAAGAAACTCTTTCAGGAAGCACGCGAAAATAAATTCACAATAATCGTGGAACACGCAGAAACAGCAAAAGAAAAATAAAACCAAAATAGATACGTATGCACACAGGCTGGAATTTAATTTTGTATTTAGTAAATAGGTAAAATGAAACCTTCGCTTCTAAATTCTCTTTTCGATGAAGAAGAGCGCCGACCGCTTTCGGTTTCCGAACTGAACGAGCAGGTCAAAGGCGCGCTTGAGAAAAATTTCGCGTCTGTTTGGATTGAAGCAGAGATTGTCAATTTTGTCGCGGCAAATTCCGGACATTGGTATTTCACGCTGCACGACGGTTCTTCGCAGTTGAAAGCTGCTTGTTACGTTCGCAGTAATTCACGAATTCGTTTTCAGCCGTTTGACGGGCTTCAGGTTCGCGTGCGCGGAAAGCTCAGCGTTTATCAACCGAAAGGCGAATATCAGATTTTGGTTGAATCGCTGCAGCCGGTCGGCGAAGGCGCGCTGAAGGTTGCTTTCGAGCAAATCAAAGCGAAACTTTTCAAAGAAGGTTTATTTGACGAAGAGTTAAAGCGCGATCTGCCGTTTTTCCCGCATCGCGTCGGCGTTGTAACATCGCCGAACGGCGCGGCATTTCATGATGTTTTGAATGTTCTTTCGCGCCGCACACGGTCGGTTCACATTACTTTAATCCCGACTCGCGTGCAGGGCGAAACCGCCGGAGACGAAATAACGAACGCGATAAAACTTGCCAATCAATTTAACCGAACAGCGAAAACAACTGAGAGATTCGATGTTTTAATTGTCGGGCGCGGCGGCGGCTCTGCTGAAGATTTGTGGGCATTTAACGAAGAAACTGTTGCGCGCGCTATTCGCGCCTCATTGATTCCGGTAATTTCCGCCGTCGGACACGAAATTGATTTTACAATTGCCGATTTTGTCGCCGACCGACGCGCGCCGACACCTTCTGCCGCCGCCGAAATCGTCGCCGAATCGGAAGACCAAATCGAAGCGTTTATCTTTCAGAAAACGCAGGATTTATTGCAGTTGATTGATTACAAAATGCTGCAATCGCGCTCGGACTTGCAGGCTTTCGCCTTGTCTTCAGTTTTCACCGAGTTTCCGCAGCGCATCAAAGATTGGCGTTATGAAATTGAAGATTTTCAGGTGCAAATGCGCGATGCCGTGAGCGAAGAAATCAAAAATAAAGAGCAACGTCTGGTAACTTTGACCAATCGAATCTCACCGTTGAAACTAGCTTCAAAGCTGAATGAAAAGAAAACACGCCTTGCGCTGTTGCGGCAAAAACAAAGGTCGGCAATCAAGGACGCGATTGACGAGAAAGAAGAAAAGCTGAAAATTAAAATGGCATCGCTCGACGCGCTGTCGCCGCTTTCGGTTTTGAAACGCGGTTTCTCAATTGTTCAAACGGATGCGGGCGAGATTTTGCGCGATGCTGAAAAGGTAAAAGTAAACGACAGTGTGAAAATCCTTCTCGCGTGTGGCAAACTAAAAGCGAAGGTTTCGGAAGTGAACAACGAGCAATGAGCGGCGAGCAATTGCAAAATTTTAAGGCTCAACGTTCAGTTTAAACATCGGAACTTCGGAATTTTCTGCTCGTTTCCTTAACGCTCGCTATAAAGAGATGTCGAAATTTGCAATTGATTTGAAAGAATCACAAAAAGTTATAGAAACAGACGTGCCGAAAATGGCGAGCGCGCCCGAATTTTCAGGTTATCAAAAACCGAAAAAGCGCAGTGTTTTCACTAAAGTTCTCGGCATTTTGGCAATGGTGCTTGTTTTGATTTTGCTTGTCGGCGCAGTCGGCGGTTATTTTTACTGGCAAAATTTGAAAAAAACTCCACAGTATTCACTCGCTCTGCTGGTTGACGCGGCGCGGCGAGACGACCGAAAAACGGTTGAAGAATTGGTTGATACTAATGCGGTAGTTGACGATTTTATGCCGCAGATTACCGGCAAAGCCGTAGAGCTTTACGGCAGAGGTTTGCCGCCCGCAACTCTTGCTAAAATCGAGCGAGTCGCCGCGCCCCTTATGTCCACAGTCAAACTTCGTGCGCGACAGGAAATTCCCAATCTTATTCGTGAAAAAACGCAGAAATTTGATAAAGTTCCGTTTTGGGCTATTGCGCTCGGCGCGGACAGATATGTGGACATCACTTCCGAGAACGATAAAGCATTTATCAATAGCAAATTACAGGAACGCCAACTGAATCTGACATTGAAACGCAGTAGCGGCGATAAATGGCAGGTTGTCGGCGTCAAAGATGAAGAATTAGCAAGGCAAATTGCGGAAAAAGTCGGGCAGCAGATTATCACCGTTGCAAATAAAGGCGGAATTCAAAAGGCAGGCGAACAGTTTGGCGTGCAGAATTTGGGTGAAGTACTAAAACAACTCGATGAAGTTTTCAAATAATTTATGGCTGAAAAACAGAAAACATTTGAAGCAAGTTTGCAGGAACTCGAACGAATAGTCCGCAATCTGGAAAACGGTGATTTGTCTTTGGAAGAAAGCCTTAAACTGTTTGAAGACGGCGTGAAAATTTCTCGCCAGTGTCAGGAAAGATTAAACCAAGCCGAGCGGAGAATCGAGATTTTGATGAAAGACACAGACGGCAATCCGATGCTGGAAGTTATCAAAACGGAAGATTTACGAAGTGAACAAACCGAACCGAAAATCAAACGCCGCATTGCTTTCGATACAGACGACGAATCACCTTTCTAGTGAAAATTAAAAGTGATAAATAATTGTTAATTATTTATCACTTTTGGTTTTTTATTACTAGTTTTTTACTATTCCGCTTGAAACGAAGATGGCGCAACAACCTGAGTTTTTTTGTTTCGCTTTGCGTTTCGGTAACTCGAAAAACCTTCTTTTACTAGACCGTAAATCGGTTTGCGGTTTTGTAGAATCATTTTTGCCCAATCGCGGCGGCGCATTTGCGGAAAATAAATGCCGCGAAAGAACAGGCGCGAAACCAAGTGGCTGAGGCGATATTGCAGCGGCGAATCCTTTATCATTTCGAGCGCCTGCGCGTTTCTTTCCGGGCTGTAAGAGCGCGACCAGGCATATCTTGTTTCTTCGCTCGCTCTATCAATAGTCATTTTCAATGGCGTGTGCGCCATTACGAACGGCGCGAATTCCAGCCAGTGTTTCGGACGTGACAATCTGCCTTCCTTTTCAAGACGCGAGTAAAGCGGCGTCGCCGGAAACGGCGTTAACTGTCCGAAAACGGGAAGACCGGGCGACCAGCTTTCTATTTCATCGACCGTGCGCGCGGCGACGCCTTCGGTATCGTTGTCCATTCCGAAAATGAACGATGTAATTGCGTAAATATTTCTTTTTGCAAGGCGATCCAGAACTTCCTTGTAATCCGCAGGCTTCGAGAAATTTTTGTTGACTGACGCCATATTCTGCGGGTCGATCGATTCCATTCCGATAAAAACCCATTTACCGCCTGATTCGGCAATCAGGTCAACGAGTTCTTCATCGCCGAGTAGATTTGCGCTGATTTGCGCAACCCACGGAATTTGCGCGCCAGCCGCAATCATATCTCTCAATAAAGATTTAACGCGCTTTTTGTTGATGGCGAGATTGTCGTCAATAAAGAAAACGGCGATTTGACCGCGTTCGCGTTTGGCGCGTGCTTTTAATCTGAGCAATTCTTCGATGACGCTTTCGTTTGTGCGAAAACGAATCGAATCGCCGAAAAATCCGGTAACTGTGCAGAACTCGCAGCCATATGGACAGCCGCGTCCGGTTTCAATCGGAACGACGTGAAAACTTCCCCAGCCTTCGCCCATTTTTGCCAAATGTGGTTTCAAAAACGAAGGAACAAGACTGAATTGGTCTAAATCAAGAGTTTCCCAGGGAATATGAGGATACGGCTGAAGATTCGGTTTTTTGTCGTTGCCTTTCGGGTCAATTTCGGGTTGATAAATGTCTTTTAATTGACCTCTTGCAGCGTCTTCGACCATTAAAGCCCAAGTTTCGTCGGCTTCGCCTAAAGCAATCGCATCGGCGTGCCTTTTACCTCCGTCTCTTCCGAGCGCTTCGTCGGGACATTCGGTAACGTGCGGTCCGCCCATCACCACTTTTATTCCTGCTTCTCGCAAAGCGTCCGCCACGTGATAGGCGCGCGCAACCATTCTGGTCATCGAGCCGATGCCAACCAGTCCGATGTTTTCATCTTTGCAGAATTGGACAAGTTCTTCGCGTGTCATCGCTTTGGCGTTGCCGTCAATCAAAATTACTTCGTGTTCTTTCGGTGTCAGAGCTTGCAGGAGAAACATCCACAAATGCGGCATAAAATTGCGCGTAATACCGTTGTCGGGATTATAAAGTAAAATTTTCATAAATTTTTCGATGTGTAAAAAAGATTATCACCCCATTGCTCGAACGCTGCCAAAGTATTTTGGACTTTGTTAGGGGTGTTGAATTATCCGATTCATCTTTGCGGATAACACACAGTTTCGTCACAAAGCGTAGAGTTTAAGATTCAATTTTGCGTAGTAAAAACTTGAGAAGAACCAAAGAACGCTTTAGAAAAGAGCCTTGCACTCGAATTCGTTTATTCGTACGCGATTTTTACAGATTGAATAATATCACATTTCGATTGAGAACAAAGTAGAGAAATTGCGTGTATGAAAATACTTAAAGAATCCAAAACCGGTGAGTGGTTTATTTTTCCAACTTTCGAAAGGATAAAATTAATATTCGGCAAAAGAAATGCGGAATGAACATCTTTTTAAATATTCACCCCGCAAATAGAAAATATAATTAAATTCGTTTAGTTTCTCGAACCCATAACAATTCTTAAGACATACCAGAAAAGCAGAGCGACGCTGGCAAAGAGCGAAAGCGAAGCCGCAACATGCTGGTCGGTGCGATAACGGTGCAGAACGTTTGACGTATCATACAAAATCGCGCCGCCTGCAAACGCAACCATCACAAATGCAAACAAATTGCCTAAAGTGAACCCGAACAACAGACTAGCGGCAATAAAGCCGAGTGCGACGAAACCGCCGATTGTCAAAATAGGCGCCAGAAACGAAAAATCCTTGCGCGTAAAGAAAACAACCGCCGTCAGTCCGACAAAAAGTCCGAGCGTGATAATTCCGGCTTGCCCGAAAATCTGCGAGCTATTACTTCGGCTGCTTGCCATAAACAGAAGCGGCAGAAAAATTATCGCTTCAGCAACCGTGAAAAGCAGCAAACCCATATATTGCAGCGGCTTTGAAGTCTGCGAATTAGCCCACCACTGAGCCAGAAATGAGACGCCCATAAATGCTGCCAACACGATAAACCACGAAAAGCTCCCACCGAGCATCGTGCGCGCAATCCAAAGACCTGCGCCGGACGCAACCAAATACGTTTCCATTAAAACAAACAGCAAAACCGCTCCAGCTAAGTGAGCGTAAGTTTTGCGTATGAAACCAGCGCGCTCTTCAGGCAAAGCTTCAGCTACCGAAGAGCCGTTTCTGAAATCGTCGTAAGTTGTGTTCATATCTTTACCTCAAAAAATTCATTAATACTGCTGACGGTAGAATTTCCGTTTTGCAGTTTTAGATGCAAAATATTTGTATTTCGTTTTATATCCTTTACCTAGCGGCACGGGTGGAATTTCTGCCGCCGAAGATGAGCGAATCAAGACTTAACAAACCCGAACCGCGCGAGGCGATATAAAGAAAAGCGAAACAGAAAAGCACCGCCAGCTCGCCGCGATTGACGAGCGGCAGAAGACCGCCCGAAGCGTGCGCCATAAAATAAGCGACCGCCATCAAACCGCTTGCCAGAAAAGCGGCAAAACCGGCGAAAAGTCCGAGCAAAATTAATAACCCGCAAACAAACTCGATTGTTCCGGCTGTCGCCATCATTGTATTTAAAGGTTGCGCAGGCTGATTGCTCGGCGGAAAACCAAACAGCTTTTGCGTTCCGTGCCACATAAATAAAAACCCGGCAATAATTCTAAAAATAGCGTAAGCATATGGTTCAAACCTTCCCAAATATCGTTCCATCGGTAAACTCCTCAGATATAATTTTAGAGGTATACAATACTATAACCAATCAAATTTAAGAGGGCAAAGTTTTGCCGAAAAGTTTTTGCGCAAAAAAACAAAGACGACTCAAATTTGAATCGTCCTTGTTATTCGATCAGTTCGGTTTTGACAACTTAGCCGGAGAAACTGAAAACGCTGATTAGAGTATCACTACTTTTCGCCACCAACACTTTCCTTGTCATCAACGCCTCGCTGCCAACCGCAACTGGATTTTTTATAACCTTCCGGTCTTTTCCGGCTCGCCTTTTCGGGCTTACCGATTACTAAAGTCCGGTGGTGTTTCGATTGAATTTTTTATCATATATCTATCACCTCCGAGTTTTAGATTACGCGAAAGCAAACGTGGTTGTCAAACTTTTTGTTCATCGATTGAAAAATTATCTTTGGCGAATGGCATTTTATAAATGTTGATTCGAAACTAACGAGATGAATCTGCAAAAAATTGTTGTGCGGAAAAATTACGTTTATTTTCTAATGACCCGAACAACTTCAGCAGGCGCACTTTCTGTTCCTTTAGAATCAACGGCGCGCACATAATAAAAATAAATCTCCCCTGATTCAACGCCTTCATCCTTAAATTCCGTAGTCGGCAGCGGTTCTTTGTTGCGCCGTTCCCATTGGTCGAGCGGCACGTCTTTGTCGGCGGAGCGGTAAATATTATAACCGGCAAAATCAACCAGCGGATTTTGCGCGAAAGTATTTCCGACATGATCTGTAAAAGTGCTTTTCGGCGTAATCGGTGCGCTTTCACTACCGTTGGCGTCAACCTGTGTGAGCTTGTAATAATATCGCTGACCGATTTCGTCGGCTTGGTCATTGAAATTCCCGTCATGAATTGGCTCATCCGTCAACCTTTCCCAAAACATGAAAGGCAGATTTTCATTCACCGAGCGATAAACATGAAAACCGATGTATCTTTTATCAATTTTCTGCAAAAGTTTTCGTTTGGCTTTAATTTTGTGTTTATTCATGCCTTTATTTGACTGCTAAAACTTTATGCAAGTAGCTAAGTTTAGTGAAGCAAAATTTTTTGATTTATCTTCGCTTCAACCTTTTATAAACTCGCCTGCGGTCTTCGATTATTAAAATTTTCACTCCATCTTGCAACATCGAAATAAGTTCGAAAACAATTCATTGATTTAAGTAGACAGAAATTATTAATTCTTGTGCATTCATACTCTAATTCTGAAAGTAATAAGGCGACCCAATTTGAATCGCCCTATACTTTTGAAAAATAAAATATTTATAACTATTCCGCTTTCGACGCGGCTTTCACCGTTTCGTTTTCCGTTTTGTCCGGCACGGCGCGAAAGGCATCTTTTATTCTCGTTTCCTCGAAAGTTTTGTCAGCCGCTTCTGGGCGCGGCGATGCCAAGCCAAATTCTGGTGAACGCCAGAGGTTTGAAACAAGCAGTTCGCGGATGAATGCCATTTCTTTTGGCAGACGGTCGTAGAGTTTGAAAAACAAATCGTCGTGCGAGGCGATTTCTTTTATCCACAGATCGCGGTCCAGGCTCATTACCCTTTCAAAATCTTCGCGCGTGAAATCTTCCATTCCGCGCCAGTCCATATCCTCAAAACGCGGCATCCAGCCCAGAGGCGTTTCGACGCCGATTGATTTTCCGCGCGAGCGTTCGACAACCCATTTCAGGACGCGCATATTTTCGCCGAAACCTGCCCAGAGGAATTTGCCGTCTTCACCTTTTCTAAACCAGTTAACGGAGAAAATGCGCGGCGGTTCGGGGATTTGACGACCAAAATCGAGCCAGTGCGCGAAATAATCGCCCATGTGATAGCCGCAGAAGGGAAGCATTGCGAATGGGTCGCGGCGAACTTCGCCGATGTTGCCGAATGCGGCGGCGGTCATCTCCGACCCCATCGTTGCCGCCATATAAACCCCAAAAGCCCAGTTAAAGGATTGTTGAATCAAAGGCACAACTGAATTTCTTCTGCCGCCGAATATAAATGCCGAAATCGGAACGCCTTTCGGATTGTCGAAATTTTCGTCAATCACCGGACACTGCGTGCTTGGCGCGGTAAAGCGCGAGTTAGGATGCGCGGCTTTTTTGTCCGACTCCGGCGTCCAATCGTTGCCTTGCCAATCAATGGCATGCGCGGGCGCGTCGCCGTCCATTCCTTCCCACCAAACATCACCGTCGTCGGTCAAAGCGACATTCGTGAAAATCGTGTTTTCACGAATCGTTTCCATCGCGTTTGGGTTTGTTTTGAAATTTGTGCCGGGCGCGACGCCAAAAAATCCGGCTTCTGGGTTGATGGCGTAAAGCTGTCCGGTTTCGTCCGGTTTAATCCAGGCGATGTCATCGCCGACTGTCGTAACTTCCCAGCCTTCTTCCTGAAAAGGTTTCGGAGGAATCAGCATTGCGAAATTCGTTTTTCCGCAAGCCGACGGAAATGCGGCGCAGACGTAATCTTTTTGACCGTCAGGCGATTTCACGCCGACGATAAGCATATGTTCGGCAAGCCAACCTTGCTCGCGTCCGAGTGTTGAAGCGATTCGCAAAGCAAGACATTTTTTACCGAGAAGTGCGTTGCCGCCGTAACCCGAACCGTAACTCCAAATAAGGCGTTCTTCGGGGAAATGAACAATGTATTTATCTTTAGGATCGGGCGAACAAGCCCACGCGACATCTTTTTGATTTTCTTCGAGAGGCATTCCGACCGAATGCAAACAGTGAACGAATTCGCCGTCGCTGAGCGCGTCGAGTGCTTGATTGCCCATTCGCGTCATCAATTTCATATTGACAACGACATAAGGCGAATCAGTTAACTGCACGCCAAATTGCGAAATCGGCGAACCGATTGGACCCATACAAAAGGGAATAACATACATCGTGCGACCGCGCATCGAACCGTCAAAGCGCGGTGACAGTGTCGCTTTCATTTCCTTCGGATTCATCCAATTGTTTGTCGGTCCCGCGTCGGTTTTGCTCAAACTGCAAATGTAAGTTCGGTCTTCGACGCGGGCGACATCTGACGGATGCGAGCGAGCGAGAAATGAGTTGGGACGCTTTTCCTGATTCAAGCGAATGAATGTTCCGGTCTCGACCATTTCTTCGCACAGACGGTCGTATTCCGCCTGCGAGCCGTCGCACCAATGCACCGCATCCGGTTTGCAAAGCTCGACCATTTCCGTTACCCAGCTAATCAGTTCAGTGTTTTTGACATTCGCTGGAGTGTTTAATTCAGCCATACAAATTTCTCCAATAAATTTATTAAATGATTTTTAACAAGCGAGCCTTCGAGCCGCGTTTTTCGATTGAATATTGCTATTTTAACACAAGAAGAAAAAATTTACAGACGTTAAAATAGTGTAAAACTAAAAACATCAATTTCTCGCTTTGAAATTTTTTATTCGACGATTTACTCCGCAGTATTTTTCTTCGCATTTGATTTTACGATGTGAAAAATGACCGCCGCGATGATAATTGCGCCGCCCAAAATCGCCCAAACGCTCGGACGCTCGCCGACGAACAGAAAAACCCAGACCGGATTTAGCAGCGGTTCGATAAAACCGACGATGCTCG
Source organism: Acidobacteria bacterium 28-9 (assembly GCA_002050355.1). Lineage (GTDB taxonomy): Bacteria > Acidobacteriota > Blastocatellia > Pyrinomonadales > Pyrinomonadaceae. The sequence goes on along the minus strand of MWYY01000052.1, from coordinate 3,792 downwards.
CGTCTAAAGAACGAACGCCTTTTGAAATTCCGTCGGTAAACAAAATATACGCGACGCCAATTTGGAAAATGCCTAGAAAAAGAATCGCCAAAACGTCTTTTAGATTTATTTGCGCGGTTGATGACAAATTGCTGAAAACAAGCGGAATCATTAGCAAAACAATCAAAATATTGCCGTAAAAAACCGACACTGCAGGATTTAGTCGCAACGATTTTGGATGACGAAGAAGCAGGATGTAAAGTCCGAAAAATACACCTGAAACAAGCGCAGCGATGTTTCCCCAAAAAACGTTTGTCGCAAGTGTGTTTGCAGCGTTTTGCGGTTCTAGAAAAAACAAACTCATTCCTGCTAAACAAACCGCAACGGTTATCAAATCCGAAAGACGAAATTTTTCACGAAGAACAAACGGCGCGAGAATCAAAATATAAATCGGCGCTGTATATTGAAGAAAAATCGCGTTGGCGGCAGTTGTATTTTTGTTAGCATAAACAAAACACGAAAGCGTTCCGGCGTACAGAAACGCGCTCAACAGCGTGAACCGGTCGAGCCACAAACCTTTTTTGTAGGTAAAAATCGCTACCGTAATCGCGGCTAAAAGCGAGCGTCCGGCGTTGACCGAAAAAGCATCGAGCGTAGTGAGTTTGATAAAAACGCCGCCCGTACTCCAAAGCAAAACCGCCAACACTACGAACGCGATTGGCGGGAAGTTTGAAATTTTGTTTTGCTCGTTCACTGAAATACTTCTTAATCATTTTCCGTCGCCGTTGCAATTGTTTCGCGCAGTTTTTTAGCGGAAGTCGTCGCCGGTTCGAGTTCTACGTCTTCGACATTGCCGTAAATTTTCTTGCCGAACACGCCGTTCCAGGGCGGAATGACAATCGAAACCGCGCCGTAAGCGCGCGCCTGACACGCCAGCCGCAAAATTGGTTTCGCATCGTCGCCTTGCCGGTAACCGAAAACTTTCATCTGCCTTCTCTCTCGCGGAGAAACGTCGGACAACTTCTCTGCGCCTTCTAAAATTCCAATCCAGCAAGTTCCGCACGCCGCCGAACGACATTCGACGGGAATGACGCCTTCGCCGCAGCGTTCATCCGCCACGCGCCAATCTCTCGATTGGTCGCGCTGCGCGCCCGACGCGATTTCCTCGTCATTCATCAATTTGAAATCGCCCACGCGATTATGACTGTCTTCGTAATGTACAGTCCATTTTTTATCCACGGTTTTTAGAAAACCGAAAATGCCTTGCGAATCGTCTTTAGCGCGTTGTTTGACAATTTTTTCCGGCGAATTGTTCATTAAACCCTGCGGTTTTTTCGTTTCGCCTTTAGCGTTTTTAAATGCTTCGAAACCGACTTGCGTTAAAGTCATTAAACCGACAGCGACAATTCCGATGAGCAAAGATTTCTCCGCTTTTGTTTTTTCCGAAACAGTTTGGGAGATTTGTTTTATCTCATTTGCTAAATCCGTTTTTTCACTCGAGAAATTCTCGTTGCGCGTTTCGATTGCTGTTTTCACTTCATTCCAGAAGCGATGTCCGTAAAGAAATTTATGCGATGAATCAATTTTGTCTTTTAATTCATAATCTCCCTGCATAATGAATTTTTGAACGAGTTCCGGTTTATTTTCTGCCGTTTGCAGCACGCGTGCAAGTTCGAGAGGATAAAAGCGAAACCAGATTTGCGTTGCATTGCGGTCAACAGCGTGAATGTCGGAAAGAAGATTTTCCAAAGTTTTTAGCCAATCGTCTTCGCTAAAGTTATTTAGAAATTCGGTAAAATTATTATTCATAAAAGCCTTAAAATTTTAGTTGATTATACTGTCTGAAATTCCTATGTATTAAAAAAGGAAAATTCTACAAGTAAAATTCACGTTGTGCAAAGGTTCACTTGACAAAGCCTGTGTGGGTTCGTATAGTCTGAAGTTTCGGACTTTTCGTCTGAAGCAGACAGTGAAGTAAAATTTACTGATTTGCTTGAAAGCGTAACGCATTTTATTAAATGCGAAAACATTTATTGTGGCGTAAAAATAAACGTCGCGGTTTTTTCAGAAAGAAAAACGCTCCAGCGTTTATGGCAAATCATTCAAAATATGAATTGTTTTGCTAACCGAACTTAAAGAAAGCCACGCCACAGAAAAGTTAGAGAGAGAAGTCGTCGAAGAGTTACGCGCTTTGTCAATAAAAATTTCTCGTTAAAGATTTAACAAATTTTATATTTTGCAAGGTAACCGCTTGCGCTGACTGCCGGATTTGGTTTCGGTAAGAGGCAGGTTAGGAGTTGTTTTCGTTTTTATTCAGCGAAATTTTTGGCTGACGGATTATAGGAATTTAGAGAAAAATGCCGACAATAAATCAATTAGTTCGTAAAGGTCGCCAGGCGGTCAAATACAAAACGGCGAGTCCGGCGTTGCAGTCAAGCCCACAAAAACGCGGCGTCTGCACGCGCGTTTATACGCAAACGCCGAAGAAACCGAACTCCGCTCTGCGCAAAGTCGCGCGTGTTCGTCTGACAAACGGAATCGAAGTTACGACTTACATTCCCGGTATCGGACATAATTTGCAGGAACACTCAATTGTGTTGATTCGCGGCGGTCGCGTCAAAGATTTGCCGGGCGTGCGTTATCACGTTATTCGCGGAACGCTCGATTCAAGCGGCGTCGCTAACCGAAATCAAGCCCGCTCGAAATACGGCGCAAAACGTCCGAAAGGCGCGGCACCGACAAAAGGGAAGAAATAAACAGTTATCATTGAACATTTATCATTAGAACAAAAGCGAAAATGGTAAATGGCAAATGATAAATGCTAAATGTAAAAATTATGCCGAGAAGAAGAGTTGCAACGAGAAGAGAAGTTTTGCCCGACCCGATTTATAACAGCGTAATGGTTACCAAATTTATAAACGGCGTGATGTGGCAAGGAAAAAAAGCAGTTGCCGAGCAGATTTTCTACAGTGCGATGGAAAGGCTCGCTGAAAAAGCCGGCGACGAACCCCTAAAGGCTTTTAGAAAAGCGATTGAAAACGTCGCGCCTGCGCTTGAAGTCAAATCGCGTCGCATCGGCGGGGCAACTTATCAGGTGCCGCTCGAAGTTTCGCGCGACCGCCGCAATACTCTGGCAATTCGCTGGATTGTCTCTTACGCGCGTTCGCGTAACGAAAAGACGATGACCGACAAACTCGTCGGCGAACTGCTCGACGCGATGAACAATCGCGGCGGCTCGGTCAAGAAAAAAGACGAAGTTCACCGTATGGCAGACGCAAACAAGGCTTTCGCGCATTATAGATTTTAATTTGTAATGCTGAATGATAAATGGTGAATGACTAATGAAAAACATTCACCATTTATCATTCAGCATTCACCATTAACTCGAATGGCAAACATTAGTTTAGACAAATTTAGAAACATCGGCATTATGGCGCACATCGACGCGGGTAAAACCACGACGACCGAGCGCGTGCTGTATTATACCGGCGTTTCGCACAAAATCGGTGAAGTTCACGAAGGAACGGCGACGATGGATTGGATGGAACAGGAACAGGAGCGCGGAATTACGATTACATCCGCTGCAACTACCTGTTTCTGGACGCGCAATAACATTGAGTACCGCATTAACATTATTGATACGCCCGGTCACGTTGACTTTACGATGGAAGTCGAGCGCTCGCTTCGCGTTCTCGACGGCGCGGTTTGTGTTTTCGACGGAGTTGCTGGTGTTGAACCGCAATCTGAAACCGTCTGGCGTCAAGCCGATAAATACGGCGTTCCGAGAATTTGTTTTATTAATAAATTAGACCG
>MWYY01000114.1 GCA_002050355.1 Acidobacteria bacterium 28-9 | reverse complement strand
AACCGTAACGGACGCAAACTCAAACGCCACGCCCTCTTCGCGCGGAATAATCGGAACGCCCGAATTTATGTCGCCTGAACAGATGCAGCCGGAATTAGGCGTCGATGTTCGCGCCGACATCTACGCACTCGGAACGATTGCATATCTAATGCTCGGCGGAAGAACGCCGTTTGTGGGCGATTTGATGCAACTCGTGATGCAGAAAATTATGAATACGCCGCCGCCGCTTTCAACCTTGCGTTCCGATATTCCAAAAGACGTTGAAAAAGTAGTAATGAGTGCGCTGGAGATTGACCCGCAAAATCGTCCGTCAACCGTTGTCGAATGGATTACAAAACTCGAATCGGTTGCGGAAGATGTAGAAGATAAAAAAGACATCGGTATTTCCAGATTGGTGGTTTTAGCGCCGGCAAACGCGGAAGTTTACGTCAACGACGAACGCAAGGGAAGTGTCGGAAGTAGCGGCAGATTGCTGCTCACGACGATTCCAGCCGGACAGCACGTTTTAAGAGTTTCAAAGTTAGGCGAAAAAGATGACGAGCGAGTGATTGAAATCCGCGAAGGCGCTGACGAACAAGTTATTCAAGCGCAGCTAAAACCTCTGCACGGCGCGGGGAGCAGTCAGCGATCTACTTCGGGAACTGGCGGAAGCAGCGGCGGCGCGGCGCAATCGAGTGTGATGCCGGGCATTGTCGTTTGTACAAATTGCAATGCGCGATTTGCCGAAGGCGTTAAATTTTGCGGAAAATGCGGCAATCATTCATTTAAAATCATTAGCGAAGGCGAGGGTAATAAAAGTTTTGCTTGTCCGCGATGTTCGACAAAGCTTCCACCATCCGCGCAATTTTGCGGGCGTTGCGGTTTAAATGTGGCACAGACGAGAAATTTATCTAAAACTCATGCCGCAAACTTCCAACCGAATTCGTCGTTTAATCAAGCAAACCAAGTCGAAAAAATCTGCCGACGGTGTGGAGGCATATTTCCCCCAAATATTAAGTTTTGTGGACGTTGTGGAAATAATTTGAATTAAATTTTTTAATATATCAGAAATTCAAGCGCAATCAGCGGTTGAATTTTTCTATTATCGCGTATAGATAGCGCGAGCGCGATTGAACTATTGACACCGATTTTCCGTAAATAAAAATTCAGCGACTGGTTCGATAAATTTAATTTGCCTTATCTTTATATAAGAGGAAATGACGTATAATAGAATAAATACAAAATACATAAAAAACTTGTTGCATCTTCTACAAGACAAATAAAGGAAAAATAAAAATGAAAATTTGTCCGAGATGTCAGAAAACTTACAGCGATGAGGGCTTAAATTTTTGTCTTGATGACGGCGCGGTTTTAACTCAATCCGTCGTCGCTAATCAATGGCTTCCTGCCACAGTTTTACTTAATCAAACACCGCCGACTAATCCGAATCAACCGTTCGGCAGTCAAAGCGGCGGACCGAGCGGATGGAGCAATGCGAATCAATTTTCGGTACCGCCGCCGAAAAAATCGAAAGCTTGGATATGGGTTTTAGGCATTTTAGGCGGATTAATATTGTTATGCGGCGGCGGTTTTGCAGGATTCGTTTATTGGGCGTCAAATCTTGAAAAAACTAATCGAACCGCCAGTCGTAACACCAATAAGAATTACGAATTTAATAATAACGTTAAAAGTCCGACTCCAATTGATAGAATTAGCACTCAAAAAATTGATTTGTCCAAATGGGTGAAAGGCGATACGAATTTGGGAGTAACGGAATTTAAAGGCGATGAATTTCTGATGCGTTCTAAAAATAAAGGCTTTTATTTTGTTTTGGCTTCACCAGCCACATACAAAACTGAAAATGCCACAACCAGAGTTACCGTCAGAAATGTCAATGAAGACGACACGAGTTTGGGTTTCGGTTTGATAATTCATAGCAATCCCGTTCCGTTGACGCAGGATTACGCTTTCATAATTGATTCTGAAAATAAAAAATATCGAATCGTTCGACACAGTCCACAAGAAGAAATTCCAATTGAAGGTTGGACTCGTTCGTCAGCAATAAAAGATGGAGCCGAGAAAAATGTCCTGGAGGTCCGCGACGAAAATAAGAAAATGAATTTTTATATTAACGGAGAGTTCATTAAAACAGTAAATAACACAAACGGCTATAGCGGCGGAGTAACGGGATTGTATTCGGGCGATGCCGTCCAAATTGCTTTTTCAGATTTTGAAATTGTCAAATAAATCTCTTATTTTCAAGGATTTAAGTAAATATTAAATAAGAGATACGAATTTCTTTGATGCTTACTTTTTTGAAATTTGTTAACTTCAAATCGTATATTACTAACTAATGCGAGTTACATTGCGCGTGATTGCCGGTCCGCAGATAGGGCGCGTTTTCACGTTTGACCAACACGAAACTTTTATGATCGGGCGAAGCGAAGATTCGCAGTTTTGCCTGCCGCACGACCGTTTTTTCTCGCGCCATCATTGCCTTTTGGAAATCGCGCCGCCGCAATGTTTCCTTCGAGATTTAGGTTCAACCAATGGAACTTTTGTCAACGGATTAAAAGCTGATACCGCACATTTAAAAAACGGCGACCGAATTCAAGGCGGCGAAACCGTTCTGGAAGTCGAAGTTTCGACCGCCGACATAAATCAAGATTATTCACAAAATTCACAAAAATTATCTACTACAACTCCTTCTATCATCACGATTCTGTGCCTTAATTGTGGTTTGCCTTCAAAAGCCGAAGTCTCCCGTCCTGACGCAAAACTTACTTTTCTTTGCGACGACTGCCGGGAACAATTAAAGAAAAATCCGCAGCCGATTCCGAATTATCAGATGATAAGAATGCTCGGGCAAGGCGGAATGGGAAGCGTTATGCTGGCTCGTTCGGTTTCCGATGGAAGCGCGGTAGCAATCAAAACGCTTTTACCGGAAGTTGCTGTCAGCGAACAATCGTTAAAGAGATTTATGCGCGAAATCAAAGTCGCCGCCAGTTTGAAACATCCGCACATCGTCAGTTATATCGAACACGGAACGCACAACGGCATTGTCTATTTAGTTACGGAGTATGTCGGCGGAATGGACGCTTCAAAACTTTCCAAAACGCGCGGCGGCAAATTAAGCTATCAAGAAGTAGTTAAAATTATCGAACAGATACTTGCCGCGCTCGATTTCGCGCATTCGCTCGGATTCGTTCACCGCGACATCAAAGAACAGAACATTTTAGTTGACGGAGAATTTCCGAATTACAACTCAAAATTAACCGATTTTGGTTTGGCGAAAAGCTTTAAACAAACAGGAATGAGCGGCGTTACCATGGTCGGCGACGTAGCGGGAACAATCGCTTATATGCCGCCCGAACAAGTCAGAGATTTTAAAGAAGTGCGCCCGCCGTCGGACATTTACGGAGTAGGAATGACGGCTTACAGCCTATTGACCGGCGCACACGCGCTCGACATCAGCCCGCGCGCCGGCATTTCGGAAACCGTCAAAGCAATTTTTGAAAAACCGATTGTGCCGATTAATAGACGTGTGCCGGAAATACCTCTGCGCGTTGCTACCGTTATTGAAACCGCTCTCGCCAAAGATGTAAAGTTGCGCTGGCGCACGGCGGGAGAAATGCGAGAAGCGCTTTTAAGAGCAATGGCATAATTTCTGTCGGAACCAAATGTGTTAAAAGACAAATAACATTAAATTGTTTTGGTTATCTTTGATAGAGAGCGCGGAGCATCAGCGTCAATACCTTTCGCTTCGGCTAAATAGGCGGCAAAAAGTTGGGCGGGAACAATAAATGGAATCGGTGAAAGAAATTCGTCAATATTTTCTGGCAAAAACAAACTGCGTGAACTTAAGGATGCGACTTTCTTATCGTTGGTAATTGAAAAAGAATCAGCGTGAAGTTCTTTTAGACGTTTTAGCAAATCCAAACTGCTTTTTTCGGTAATACCTTTCGGAGCAAATAAAATCACCGGAAAGCGACGTTCAACAATCGCCAAGGGACCGTGATAAAAATCTGCTGACGAAAATCTCTCCGCCACGACATAACAGGTTTCCATCAATTTTAACGCCAATTCGTAAGAATTTCCGTAGTTTAATCCGCGTCCGACGACGACGCAGTTTTCCATAAAAACATATCTTTGTACCAATTCTTCAACTTCCGGTTTGAGCTTTAAGACTTCATTGGTAAATTGCGGAATCCGTTGAAAATCAATTTTTTTGTTTCCGAGTATCGAAGCCAACAGGTAAAAATGAAGCATTTGCCCCGTGTAGGTTTTGGTTGCGGCAACTGATTTCTCTCGTCCTGCATGAATCAGTAAAGTTTCGTCGGCGATTTTCGCCATCAACGAATCGGCTTGATTGGTAATGCCGATGGTGAACGCGCCGGATTTTTTCGCGCTTTTTAAAACCTGGTTTATGTCAACACCTTCACCAGATTGCGAAACTCCGATGACCAATGCGCGTTTTAAATTCAACTTCGCATTATACATAGTAAAAACCGAGGGTGCGGAGAGCGACACCGGAATGCCCGTCGTGATTTCTAGTAAATAACGCCCGAAAAGCGCGGCATTATCAGAACTGCCGCGTGCCGCTAAAACAATTAAATCAATATCCTTATTATGCAAAAAATCGCCGAGTTTTTTTAGCTTTGCCGTTTCTTGACGGATTGTTTTTTCTAAAACCGCGGGCTGTTCGGCGATTTCATCGAGCATTAAAGACATAAAATTTTGTGTAATATGCAGTTTTTATTTTGCCAATAGAAAATATCTAAAAACGAAAATTGTTTAGGGTTTTCTTTTTGACGAAAATATGTTTTCGATAAGTCCGACAATCAAACCGGCAGCTAATTTTAACGGAGATTTTTTTGGAGCGGCTTCGTCGTTTCTTTCATTTATAAATATTTCGTCTTTGCCGGAATTC
>MWYY01000005.1 GCA_002050355.1 Acidobacteria bacterium 28-9 | reverse complement strand
GCGTTATACATTGGGTTTTACGCTTGAAGATAACGAACAGAACGCAAATCGCCTGCATAAATTAGAGATAAGAGTGAATGCGCGTGACGAACGGGGCAAAGAACAAAAGGTCGTAGTTAGCGCACGAAACGGTTACTATCTGCCGAATCAGTGATTCGCTCAAGTGGTTATTGCGTTATAAATGAAAGCAAGAAATTAAAAGCCTTCTGTTTGCCGGAACGCGCCCAACAAATCAATGGACACGAGCGCAAAACAGCGATTTTATTATCAGGCGGTCTTTTTACCCTTACCTTGCCCGTTGCGGTTTTGCGCCGTGTCATCTCCGCCGTTGGGCGGCTCGCAATTTGTAATATCTTATCGGTGGAGGTAAACCAATGAACTGTGCAAATCCAGATTGTAGCTTTTGCGGCAGAACCAAAATCGAACCCGGAAAGTTCGTGGCTGGTCCCGATCTTTTTATCTATGACAAGTGTATTGAACAAGCCTCTCTTGCACTGCTTGATTTTTCAGGAAGCGGAAATCGTATATTCCAAACCAATGTGCAAGATTCTATACGTTGTGATTTTTGCGCGAAAAGAGCTAAAGAAGTATGGCGGCTTCTGACGGAAAGCGGTAAAAATATCTGTAGCGAGTGTGTCGAAATATGCAATGACATTATATAGCTTGGAAAGCTAATAGCAAAGCATCAAACCGCGAAGGTAATCATTTATGGAATAGGCTTTATCATTACTACGCTTTGAATCAAGAGAAATTTTTAGAGCATTATCATCGGCGTTCAAATGTCGAAACAACTTTCTCAATGATAAAGGCAAAATTCGGCGGCGCATTAAGAAGCAAAACGAGAACGGCACAGATTAACGAGGCGCTTTGTAAAATCTTGGCGCATAACATCTGCGTTCTGAATCAATCAATGTTTGAATTAAACGTCAAAACTGATTTTTGGCAAGATTGTAGTTTGTCTTAGATATGCTTAAACTTGTTGCAAAAACCTGTGGAAAAATGGGTTTTTGCAACAAAGCCCAAATCCTACAAACATTTTCGACTAATGAGACACTTTTTTCGAGATACTGTTTTAGTTTCAAAGCAGTTATTACTCGGCAACACAAATTAGGACACTACCTAAAATCAAAATTTATTGACAAAGCGATTTGAAAAAGTAACATAATCAAATCCGTTGATAATTGTTTGAAAACATTCCATTTTTCGCCGCCGCATAAATATGAAAAGCAAAATCAGAATCGGCACTTCCGGTTTTCGCACCAATAAAGTCGAATACTCGCAGCATTTAGCATGCGTTGAAGTTCAGCACACCTTTTACCAGCCGCCGCAAATTTCCACGCTCGAACGCTGGCGCGCCGAAGTTCCCGAACCGTTTGAATTTGCCGTCAAAGCATGGCAGTTAATCACGCACGAAGCCAAAAGCCCGACTTATAAACGCTTAAAAAAGAAACTGTTGGAAATTGAACGTGAAGAAGTCGGATATTTTAAACCGACAGCGATTGTCAAAGAGGCTTGGGAAACCACACTCGCCTGTGCAAAGGCTTTAAAAGCGAAAACGATTTTGTTTCAATGCCCGGCGAGTTTTAAACAAAACAGTGAAAACATCGCAAACTTAGAAAAATTCTTTTCGGGCATCAAACGCGGAAAAATTAATTTCGCGTGGGAGCCGCGCGGAAATTGGGATAAAAATATTGTTAAAGACATTTGCGATAACTTCAAACTATGGCACGTCGTTGACCCGTTTAAGGAAAAAACCGTCACGCCCGATAAATGTTATTTTCGCCTTCACGGACGAAACGGCTGGCGATACGAGTATGAAACGGATGAATTGGAAGAATTAGCCGCGATGATGCCGAAAAGTAAAACTTCCTACGTTTTTTTCAATAATATACGGATGCTGGAAGACGCGTTAAAATTCCAGGAAATACTTAAAAACAATAATCCGGCGGGATAAAAAGATATGGAAAAAGTAACCATCGAAATTTTTTCGGATTATGTCTGACCGTTCTGCTGGCTGGCAGAACCTGCCGCAGGCGAATTGGTCAATTCGGAACAAAACATCGAAATCATCTGGCGGGCGTTTGAACTGCGCCCCGAACCCGTCCCGACGCTGCCGCCTGACGGCGAATATCTGCACCGCGTTTGGAATTCGTCAGTTTATCCGATGGCGGAAAGTTTGGGAATTGTAATGAAACTGCCGCCCATCCAGCCACGCTCCCTCCTGGCGCACGAAGTCGCGCACTGGGCGCGAACGTCGGGAAAGTTTGAAGAAATGAACGCCGCAATCTTCCGCGCCTTTTTTGAACGCGGCGAGGACATCGGTGACATAGAAATTCTGATTTCTCTTGCGTCAAAATTAAATTTAGAAACTGATTCGTTGCGACGTGCGCTTGAAAACAGAGAGTTTGAAACGAGCGTAATTGCCGACGAGAAAGAAGCGGAAATGATTGGCTTGGGCGGCGTTCCGGCGTTTGTGGCGAATCGAAAATTTGCCTTAAGCGGTGTTCAGACGGTTGAAAATCTTAAAATGTTAGTTAAACGAGTCAGAGATTCAAAATAGTAAAAAGAAAAAGGCGAATAAGTTGTTAAATTTTAAATTCTATTTATCATTCGGAACGCTTTCCTTCTGAAGTAATGCTTGCGCTTTTGCCATTTCTTTTTTTTGTTCTCCGCTCATATCGGGATACTTTGAGTGCAATGATTTGAGTTTTTCCAACACAATCGAGGCAATGAGAGCGCGGGCAAACCAACGGTGATTGTCAGGGATAATATACCAAGGCGCTATTTTCGTGCTGGTCTGATTGAACGCTTCTTCATAAACCTTCATATATTTGTTCCAATGCTTGCGGTCTTCGAGGTCTTCAAGCGCAAATTTCCATTTCTTTTCCGGTCGCTTTATACGTTCGAGCAATTTTTCGCGCTGTTCTTCTTTTGAAAGATTCAGGAAAAATTTGAGAACGTGAATGCCGTTGTCGAGCAGATATTCCTCAAAGTTGTTGATGTGCCGGTAGCGTTTTTTCCAGATGTCTTTTCCCGTCGCGCTTTCGGGAAGATTTTGCCGTGCGAGCTTTTCCGGGTGAATTCGCTCGACAATCACATGCTCGTAATACGAACGGTTGAAAATACCGATTTGACCGCGCGCCGGAACCGATTGCGCCGCCCGCCGCAGGTAATCGTGCTTAACTTCTTTTTCGGACGGGGCTTTGAACATCTTCATCTCGCAGCCTTGCGGGTCGAGATTCGACATCACGTTCTTGATGGTCGCGTCTTTGCCCGCGCCGTCCATCGCCTGAAAAATGATGAGCAGACCGTTCGTTTCGTGCGCCATTAGAATATCCTGATATTTCGCTATATCGGCAGCGTCCTTTTCCATACTCGCCCGCGCTTGTTGTTCGTCATTAAAATCCCCCGTGAAATTCGGGTCAAAGTCCGCGAGCCGCGTCGTTTTGTCAGCTCTGTAAATAAACTGATTGTGATTCACTTTGCTCATTCCTCCTCCTCGCGTTTGAACTACTATGCGCAGGCACATGTTACCGATTTGTGACAGATATAATTTATTTTCGCATTTTTCTAGATACAATCTCAACTGGAAGGAATAATTAACACTTTGTTCATAAAGTTTTAGGGTCATGACTAGCAAGAAAGTAAATTATAATACTTAAAGCTAGAAATGATAGACAGTTGCAAACTTTACATACACGCTCGGATTTCGAGAGCGAAATAAATCGAAGCCGACTACGAAAAAGAACAAGGACATTCGGTAACCGAACTGGAATTTGAACTGCGTTGGCAGCCGTGGGCTGAAATGCCCGCGATAGCTAAGGAAATTGGGGCGAACTAAATTTTGTGTCAGCTTAGACACCTGTGCGCGGAATTTTCCGCGCTTTTTTATTTTGAGTTCTAAACTGATACTAAAATTGTTGAGGTTAAACAAGAATTTCAGCGTTATTGGACAATTTATATCGACCGATGGATCAGCATCGGACGTGTTTAATAAAAGGTGCAGCTATTCGCGGATACGTTGGAAATCACGCCCTGTTAAGATATGATTTAAGAGTAATGAGCATTAGCGCGATAATTGAAACAGCGCTTCTATCCCATACTCTTTTTGCGGCTCTATTATCTTTTGTCAGGGATGCGTGGGAAGTCCGTTGAAATTCCAGTCTAAAAATCGCGGCATGTGGCGCAGCGGCTGGCACCTCATTCAACGCGACCGTTTGATAGCAAGGCTTTCGTGGTTGTCATGTTTATTCGAATCGAATGCTGTGCTCCCAGCGTTGGTTGAAAGCGTGGCGCTAGGAATGACTTGGAGAACTTTTCTTGATGAGTGACGAACAGAACGAACAAGTAGATAAAAGAGACATCATCACCCCCGCCGAGCGTAGGAACATCTTGATATGGGCGATCACGCTAATGATTCTCTTTGGCGCCGGCGCGGTCCTCATCGCTGGATCCTTGTATAAGAATAAAACCGACGCCGCGGAGCGACACAGTGACCGAATGAATTCTGAAGTAGGCGAGGGCGGGACAACGCCTCCACCAACAGCCCAGCCTCAAGGCACAAATCCGGTCAGAGCCGGCATTTATGTAGATCGCATCATCGATCTCTCCGTGAAAAATGCCAGCTGGACCGTCGATTTCTACCTTTGGTTCCGATGGAACGGCACGGGAGTCGACCCGGGTGAGAAACTCCAAGTAGTGGACGGATCAATCGAGTCAAAAGAGAAGGTGGACGAATACACTGGCGGCGGCGAGCGGTATGTGCTCTACAGGGTCGTCTCCCGCATTACTAAGTTCTTTGACGTGTCACGCTTCCCGCGCGATAACCACGTACTGACGATCAGCATCGAAAGCCCTGCCTTAGAGCGTCGCGAGCTCTTGTTTGTCGCCGACAAGGAAAGTTCCGGCGTCAGTTCGCGCGTCCAGATCCCGGGGTATTCAATCTACCAGCACGCCTTACTCGAGAAGCCACACGCCTACATAAGCACCCACGGCGACCCCCGCCTCGCCGAAGGAACCGAGA
>MWYY01000091.1 GCA_002050355.1 Acidobacteria bacterium 28-9 | reverse complement strand
CCTGATAGAAGACGGCGCAATTCTCGAAGGCAACTGTAGTATGACAAAAGCCAGAGAAACGTTGGAAAGACGTATTGCCGAAGCCAACGCGCCCAGAGTTACGAACGAACTTGAGCCGTTTCAAGAAGAAGAATCGAATGATTATTTAGAACTAAATGATGATGAAACGGCGGTCGGCGCGGCTTATTAGAGTTTGCCGAAAAACAATCGTATGAATCAATCGTGTTTCTTACGGCGCCGACCGCGTTCCGAGGAGAATTTTACTTCTTCCCAAACTCGTTCTCAACGCTTGCGCCAAGCGAAGGGGCGACGCGCACACCGCGCAAATTTTCGTCGGCAAGTTTGGTTTGGTTGGCTTTTTTCGGTTTATGCTCAAAGGTCTGCGCTTCCTTGTCAACGAAGAGTTTTACACGCAAGCGATTTCTCCGCAACAGTTAGATGTGCTGCTCGCCGATGGCTGGCGACATTTCGGCGAACACTTTTTTCGTTACAATGTCGGTCTGCACGAATATGAACTGCGCTGCGTTCTGCCGCTTCGCATTCGGCTGAAAAATTTTACCCTTTCAAAAAGTCAGCGCCGAATCATAAAGAGAAATCGAGATTTGCAATGCGTCATTCGTCCGATTGAAATTACGCTGGAAAAAGAGATTTTATTTGAAAAACACAAACAGCGTTTCAAACACAGCGTTCCCCGCTCGATTTACGATTTTCTTTCAAACGCGCCTGCCGATACGCCGTGCGAAGCGCTAGAGGTTTGCCTTTATAATCAGGAGAAACTGCTAGCGGCTTCGTTTTTCGACGTTGGCAGAGCGGCAACTTCCGGCGTTTATGCGATGTTCAACACGGAAGAACACCGGCGCAGCTTGGGAATTTACACGATGCTGCTCGTCATTGACTTTTCACTGAAAAACAACAAGGCATTTTATTATCCGGGCTATGCTTATGAGGGAAATTCTTTTTACGATTACAAAAAACACTTTTCGGCGTTAGAGACTTTCGATTGGAATGGAAGTTGGAAAATATTTGAGTCGCAACTTTAGAGTAGTGATAGATTGCATTTAGAAGCCATCTCAAAAATATGATTTATCATTGAAAAAAATGCTCCTTTATGAATTTTTTGAAAAACATAAATTGTCCTTCAATGAGACGGTCAACCGTTTGTGAGAGTGTAAATTGTAACGATTGAAATATTGCTGTATAAATTGAATATCATAATGGCACAAAAAAAGGGACTTAAAAATTTATAACTAAAATGATGCATGATTTATGAGACCGAAACTTTCCAGTGACATTAGTCATCATGGTCAGACTAGCGAAAGGCGACAAATCGGCGGGATTATTTTCATTGAATCTATTTACGCTCCAAACATTAAATTCCCGAAACATTCGCATCGAAATGCTTGTTTTACACTTATTCATCAAGGTGGATATATTGAATCTTTTGGAAAGACAATTTTGACGGTTAAACCTAATTCCGTGATTTTTCGTCCGCCCGAAACAGCTCACTCTGACAAATTCGGCTCTTCTCAGGTTCGTTGTTCACTAATTGAAATCGACAGTGAATTGTTTGACCGTCTTAGTCAGGATGCTGCCATAATTAATGATCCGGTAGGTTTTGACAGCGACCAAATAGTTTGGCAGGCAATGAGATTGTGCCATGAGTTTCATCAGCTTGACGATGTTGCGCCGCTTGCCATCGAAGGTCTGACACTAGAGATGCTTGCCAAAGCGACGCGCACCGTCAGAAGTATCAGTCGCACTCCGCCGAAATGGCTCATGCAGGTCAGAGAACTTCTCAACGACCAGCTCTCTGAAAACTTAACCCTTAATTAAGCTGGTAAGACAAAGTAATGAGGTATAATGATGGAATGAAAGTGCCAACAAAATTCATCGAAACTTTGTCTCAGCAAGAGCATAGCAGTCTGATTGAGAATCATCAAACGAGCGAGAATTTTCGGGTTCGGAATCGTTCACACGCGATATTACTGTCTTTTGAGAAATTTCCGATAGCTGCGATTGCTCGGATTTGCCGGGTTGACCGCGATACCGTCAGTGCCTGGATTGATAACTGGCACGAGTTCGGCGGCAAAGGTTTAGAAGATGAAGAAAAACCCGGTCGTCCGCCGATATTGACTTTGGAAGAACAAACCAAAGCCATTGAAACAGCGATGAAGAATCCGAAGTTTCCGCATCGGCAATTGAGTGAAATCAAAGCGGAAAGTGGGAAAGAAATCAGTTCCTACACGTTAAAAAACTTCCTCAAAAAAAAGATTATCGGTGGAAAAGAATTAAGTTAGGATTATGGAAACGGGCGGATGCCGATGAAAAGGAATTTGCCAGACAGGACTTGGCGCAATTAACGAAAAAAGCTGATCAAGAAAAGATGGATTTAGTTTATTTTGACCAATCGGGATTTAACTTATGGGCGAAGGTGGTCTATGCGTGGCAGAAGCGTGGCGAGCGCATCACAATTGCTGTTTCAAAAGGTAAATCGCAGAATGTCTTGGGGTTGATGTGGCATCGGTGTCAAAAGTTTTCCTCGTTTGTGTTTGAAGGTGGAGTTGATTCAAATGTGGTCATCAGTTGTTTTGACCTAATCGCCCAAAGCATCGAAAAGGAAACAGTAATTGTGTTGGACAATGCCCCGATACATCGCAGCGAGGAGTTTCAAGAGAAGATTGAAGAATGGGAAAGGCAGGGGTTGAAAATCTATTTCTTGCCGACCTATTGCCCAAGTTTGAACACGCATAGAGATGTTATGGAAAAAGATAAAGTATGAATGGCTTTCGCGGGAAGCCTACAGTTCCTACAAAAACTTATGCCGAGAACTTGATGAAATTCTCTCGCAAATCGGCTCAAAGTATTACGTTAATTTTGCTTAGGTGCTTATGTATTTCTAAAAAACCCGTTTTCACAGCAATCTCAAGCTCATCATTTACTTCCTTTAAATTTAGCGTTGGAAATTCCGTGTTAAAAACTTCAAACGGCTTTGAAGAAATTTCTTGATACCATTTTATGAATTTTAACTCTTGTTCTGATGGATTTTTACTTTGTAAAATCTTTCGTGCCATTCTTGTAAACTTGAGAAATAATCTAATTGCTTCAGAATCTTTTAGAAGTTTAGGTATCATTTCTTCAAGGTCGTAAGTTTCTTTTATTGCTTGTTCAATAGTTTTATCTCTATTAACAAATAACGGCATCCAACTTGAATAACCGGAACTGCATAATATAACTTTATCAGCATACAAAAGAGCCACCTTAACCATTCGTAAATCAGGTTCTAATGATGGAGGTTCTGTAGGTGCTGTTCCGATAGTTATGTGTAACATTGCTTTTCCTTTAAGAAATCAAATAATTAAGTTAATTAAATCCTAATATTTCCAATCTTCTCAGTCTTCTTCTCCGAAGTCGGTTTCAGATACGGCGCGTTTCCGGGAATTATCCATCTTCCAGCCACAGCGCGTCGTTGAGGTCTTTTACTCTGCCGGTTGATTGTTTGTTAATGAGTAATTGAATTTTGCCGATAACGGGAATTTGCAAACTTTCGATTTCAATTGTTTTGTGTTCTTGCCAGGCATCTTCAAATTCAACGCCGTCAATCTGCGTGATGACATCAATACGGCTCGGAACAAGACCGATTTGAAAAACCATCCCAGGCGTTTTCAAATCTTCAATATTCAAATCAAAAAGCGGTGCGCCGAATGTTTGTAAGGCTTGCCGGACTCGTTTCGCGTTTTCATCTGAACAGCGAATCCACAAATCAATATCGCCGGTTGCGCGAACATAGCCGTGAAAAGCCATCGCGTAACCGCCGACCACGAGAAATTCAACTTTCTCTTTGATAAACGCGGATAATATGTCTTTGAAGTCTGGGTTCAGCAACCGTTTCTCCTTTGAAAGCCCAGGCATCGAGCGCAAGCTGCCACATCATCGCCCAACGCTCGGCGGCGGTCGTGTTTTTCAAATCGTCGGAATCTTTTTTGAGCGAAGTTTTGCGAACTTGAACATCTCTCTCCAACACTTTCATAAATTTATTTTATCACTAAATGAATTATAAATGGTCTTTGTAAATTCCTTCACGGCTCATCGCGTAATCGGAGAGCGGCTTCGCGTCGGGCGGCATACTTTTCTCGAAATAGTCGGCGAGTCGTTCAAATTCTTCATCGCTGAGTTCCCCGCTCGTCGTCAGCGATTCCACCATTTCAACCACAACATCTTCGGCTTTTTTCCCTTTTGCGTTACCTCTTCGCTTAACGATAGATAAACGGCTTCCGGCAATTCTATGGTCATCGAATGTGTCATCTTTACTTATCTCTCAAATTCATTTTAGCGCAAGATAGTTTCTTCAACTTCACGCAAGAATATCCTTTTCATTTCCTAACTTTCAAATCTCTGGCTAACACTTCAATGCGAATCAGTAGTTGAAAAATTCCGTTGTTGAAAACAAACGAGTTATCAAATTGGGTTTTTCCCAAAGTGATTTGCAAAATTGCCGTATCGTCAAATCCCACTGATCGCAAAGTTTCGTGCGTTTCGGGCGTAATTTTCGTGGCATCTTCAGTCAGTTGGGCGGCGTAATCAAGCATTACCATTTCCCTTGGCGAAATGGGCGCGGTTTTGTAGTTTTTGAGAATGGCATCCGCCAATTCATTATCCGATGTCGCGCGACGCAGCAACTCTGCGTGAGCGTTCATTCAGTAATGGCAATCATTTTTTATCGAAACGACCGTCGCAATCATTTCGTGATCCTTGCGCGAAAGAGGCAAATCGGGCGACATCAAAACTCCAAAGGTCGAAAAGGCGTGAAAGAGCGCACCTGGAATCAAAGTATGTGTAGTAATGATTGATTCTTCATTCTCGCTCGTCGGCGCGGCGTATTCGGGCGGGAAAAGCGCGCGCTGTTTGCGAATCGCTTCGCGCAGTTGTTTGTCCGCTTCAGCGAACGGAATTGTTTTTATCCAAGCCATATTTTTCCTTTTCGGTTTATTTTATTTGTCCGATTCATTAAAAATTTCCTTCCCTTTAATCAAGTATTTCCGATAAAAGAATATTCCTGCTTACCAGCAAAGCTATTTTTCTTTATAGATTTCCGTCTTGGGATTAAAAACAATCCAGGCGAAAGCGAAATAATCGCCGTGCCGGATTTGTCGCAGCTGTTTGCCC
>MWYY01000111.1 GCA_002050355.1 Acidobacteria bacterium 28-9 | reverse complement strand
CCATACAACCGCGCACGGCGGAATTTTCGGCTAAATTGGCGCGTTTTATAATTTCGTTATACCACTCTGAATAGTTTTCACTGCGTTTTGGAAGTCCTTTACTCATAGTTTGAAATGCGTTGGAAAAAGATTTTTGAAAGTAATAAAAAGAGAGATGATAAATCAAAATAGGAAAAGAAACAATTTTCAATTCATTTTCCTTCCGAATTCCGAGCTGCAATGTGGTAAATTATTATCAAATCATTAACGAAAGGAAATCAAATGAACGAATTTAAGTTGGATTTTTACGATACAAAAACTGCTTTTGCGGACAAATCAAATCAAGATTTAAAGAAAAAATACTGGCTTTTCAAGATGTTGAACTCGAGTGTGGTAACAAATCTTGGAACAAAACTTACCGAACTTGCTTTCAAACTAAAATTACCGATTAAAGGTTTAGTAAAGAAGACAGTTTTTAGTCAATTTTGCGGCGGTGAAACAATTGAAGAATGCGAAGCTACAATTCAGGAATTAGGAAAATCGCAAATCGGAACTGTTCTCGATTACTCAATTGAAGGAAAAGCCAGCGAAACGGTTTTTGAGAGTACAAAAAATGAGATCTATCGAACCGTTACGAGAGCTAGAGAAGATTTGGATATTCCTTTTGCTGTTTTTAAGGTAACCGGCGTGGCACGCTTTGAAATCCTGGAAAAAATCGGTATTGAAAAGGAATTATTAAAAGGAGAAGCTGCCGAGTGGGAACGCGCCAAAGCACGTGTTTATGAAATTTGCAGTCACGCACACTCACTCGAACAGCCTGTCTTTGTCGATGCGGAAGAGTCCTGGATTCATGATGCAATTGATGCGTTAGTCACGGAAATGATGCAGGAATTTAATCTTGAAAAACCGATTATATTTAATACCATTCAGCTTTACAGACGCGATCGTCTGGAATATTTGAAGGAATCGCATAGAAAAGCAAAAAGCGACGGTTATATTTTGGCGGTCAAATTGGTACGCGGCGCGTATATGGAAAAAGAGCGTGCTCGTGCCGAAGAAATGGGTTATCTGTCGCCGATTCATTCCGACAAACAATCGGTTGACCGCGATTTTGATTTGGCGGTCGCGTATTGTCTGGAAAATATTGAAGAAATCGCTTTTGTTGCTGGAACACATAACGAAAGCAGCGTTCAAAAACTTGCGCAATCCATGGAACAAAAAAATATTCCGCACAATCATCCCAATGTGTACTTTTCGCAGCTTTATGGAATGGGCGATAATCTTTCTTATATTCTGGCGGACAACAATTTTAACGTTTCAAAATATGTGCCGTATGGACCGGTCAAAGACACTGTGCCGTATCTGATTCGCCGCGCAAAGGAAAACACTTCCGTGACCGGACAGATGAGCCGCGAACTCGATTTGTTAAGCAAAGAACTTAAACGCCGCCGCATTGAACATTGAACATTTACCGGTAATTTACGTTTATTATATTGATTGTGAAAAAGATAAGGTGAGCTAAATATTCATTGTTTATCATAATTAAATTATGTTTTGTCCAAAATGCGGAACAGCCGACCAAAAAGAAAATACTTATTGTCGAAACTGCGGTGACTTTTTGCCGGATTTGACTAAGAAAAACAATTTGGCATTCGGCGGGAACACGCCCGAGGAACAAATCAAAGTTTCGCAAAAATTAAATTTGCTGAGCGCGATTGTCAGTTTTGCAGTGGCAATTTTGCTTTATTGGGCTCATTGGGGAAAGCCGGACGTGAGTTCGACGGTTTATATGGCGGCGACTTTTCTTTTGACAATCGGACTCTGGCAAATTTCAAATTACGTTATCGGGCTAAAACTAAAAAAGCATTTCAATAAAAGAAAAGAAAGCAGCGACAACAAAAATAAAAGTGCAAAGAAGCAATTTCAATCCGTCCAAACCAATGAATTATTGCCGGAAGCAGAATTGTCAAATGTTGTGCCGACAAGCATAACGGAAAACACAACCAAAAATATATCGGAAAAAATAAATCGAAAATCATCTTAAACCGAGCATTAATCTCACCGAACGGTCAGATACCTCGCGGTTCGAATTATTTTTCCAATTCTCAAAAAATTTTAATTCTTCGCTGGTTAAAGGCTCGTTTTTCATGCGCGCGACTTGTGTGCTTTCAAACGCCCGATTGGTCAAAGCCAGATGTGAATTGCTAACGGTTAAAGTTTGTGAGTTTTCCAAAGCGGCATCCGCCATCTCAATATCGAGAAACATTTCATTATAAGCCGCCAGATGCCAAATCGTATCTGTTTCGGTTTCTTCCATCGCCAAAAGGCGCAAAAGCCCGTATGCGCTTTCAATTTGAAAAATTAAAAAATCGCCCGCTTGAAAATTTTGAGACACTTTTTTCTCTCCGCTTCTTTTTTATCAAGATTAGCATATAATTTTGTCCGGAAAGAAAATATGAAATTATAATAAAAATTATGAATGAATTGCCGGATTATGATTCGATGCTCGCGGTTGCTCTCGGAGAAGCGCGAAAGGGTCTTGCAGAAGGCGGAATTCCGATTGGCGCGGCGTTGTTCGACAACAAAGGAAATCTTTTAGGAAAAGGACGAAACCGCCGCGTGCAGGAAAATGACGCGTCTGTTCACGGCGAAACAGACGCTTTTCGCAAAGCCGGGCGACAAAAAACTTACCTGGATAAAATTATGGTCACGACGCTTGCGCCGTGCTGGTATTGTTCAGGACTCGTTCGTCAATTCAAAATCGGCACGGTCGTTATTGGCGAAGCTGAAAACTTTGACGGTGGAATTGGATGGCTCAAGGAAAACGGCGTGAAAGTAATAAACTTAAATTCGCAGGAATGTATAAAAATGCTTGCCGATTATATTAATGCAAATCCAGAAATTTGGAATGAAGACATCGGTGAAGAGTAAAACTTTTATTTTATACAGCTTGACCTAAAGCACAAATTTTACCGAATGCTTAACAAATGTTTTTTTGCTATCATCAAATAACAAATTATTAAAGGGAAGGAAATATAAATGTCAGATAATAAAGACGCAGTAATAATAAGTGCCGCACGAACGGCAACCGGGAAATTTCAGGGAAGTTTGAAGCCTTTTTCGGCGACGGATTTGGGAAGCATTGCAATAAAAGAAGCAGTGAAACGCGCGGGAATAAAAAAGGAAGACGTTGACGAAGTAATTATGGGTTGCGTCGTGCAAGCCGGACTCGGACAAGCACCGGCGCGTCAAGCGGCTTTGAAGGCAGATTTGCCGCCGGAAGTTTCGGCTTTGACCGTGAATATGGTTTGTGGTTCGGGACTTCGCGCTGTCGCGCTCGCCGCGCAAGCGGTCAAACTAGGCGATGCGGATTTTGTCGTCGCGGGCGGAATGGAATCGATGTCGAATATTCCTTACGCGATGCCGTCGGCGCGGGACGGTTTCCGAATGGGCAATCAACAGGCGATTGATTTGATGATTCACGACGGGCTTTGGTGTCCGTTTGAAAATTGGCATATGGGAAATACGGGCGAAGTCGTTTCGGAAAAATATCAAATCGGTAGAAGCGAGCAAGATGAATACGCTTATAACTCGCACCGCAAAGCGGCAGAAGCCAGAACCGCCGGACGTTTCAAGGACGAAATTGTGCCGATTGAAATTCCGCAGAAAAAAGGTGAGCCGATTATTTTTGACCACGACGAAGGAATTCGTGAAGATGCGACCGCCGAAGGAATGGGAAAACTAAAAGCGGCATTCAAAAAAGAAGGTGGCACGGTGACGGCGGGAAATGCTTCGAGTATTAATGACGGCGCGTCGGCTGTGGTCGTAACATCTGCCGAACGAGCAAAAGAACTTGGTATTGAACCGCTTGCCAGAATCGTCGCCTATGCAACTTCGGGCATCGAGCCGAAATATATTATGATGGCTCCGGTGCAAGGCGTGAAAAATGTTTTGGAAAAAGCCGGTTGGTCAATGGAGGAAGTTGACCTTTTTGAGCTTAACGAAGCTTTCTCGGTGCAAGCGCTCGGCGTAATGAAGGAACTTGGTTTGATGTTGGAAAAAGTCAATGTCAACGGCGGGGCGGTTGCGCTCGGACACGCGATCGGGAATTCCGGAGGACGAATTTTAACCACGCTTCTTTATGAAATGAAACGTCGGAACGCAAAAAAAGGCGTCGCGGCTTTGTGTCTCGGCGGCGGAAATTCGGTGGCGATGGCGGTTGAAAGAGTCTAGAAATATTTTAGAAACTTTTTATTTGCTTTGGGCGTAATTTTTATCTAAATCCAGACAATTCAACAGTGATTTATTGTGGAGCAAAATAATGACAGCCAAAGAACATAATAAACTTTTAGCGATTTTCTTTTTAATTAACGGATGTCTGCAAGCTCTGGGCGGCATATTTGTAACCTTGATTTATGGCGGTATCGGCGCGGCATTTATGGTGAATCCTTCCCGTAGCGAGGATCAGATGTTAGGCGGGTTTTTTGTGATTTTTGCTATTGTCGCTGCTTTAATTATTTTTGCGGTGGCAGCGATTGCTTTTTTCGCCGGTTGGAAATTGCTAAAAGAAAAATCAGGAGCCAGAACGTTGGGAATAATCGGCAGCTGCATTGCTTTATTAGGTTTTCCGCTCGGAACGGCTTTAGGCATTTATGGATTATGGTTTCTGCTCGGTGAAAAGGGCAAACAATTTTATCGCAGCGCAGACTCATCGGGTAATTACCCTCCAGTGCCAAATCAATGGCAGTAAAATTTTTAGCAATCAAAACAAATAAGCGATAAGATAAATGAATCTTGTCGCTTATTTGTTTTAAACGGACAATTTGGTTTATGTTTTAACAAAGCGTTTTATAAAAAATAACAAGAAGGTTTTTATTTAAATATGAATGAAATTATAGGTGTGGTTGGAGCCGGAACGATGGGCAATGGAATTGCGCAGACTGCCGCGGGTGTTGGTTTTGAAGTTGTGATGTGCGATATAAAGCAGGAATTTGTTGAGCGTGGCGTGCAGAACATCAGCAAAAGTCTCGACCGTTTTGTCAAGAAAGAGACAATGACGGAGGAAAATAAATTCGAGATTCTCAAACGCATCAGAGCAACGACCTATTTTGAAAGCTTGAAGGATTGTTCATTAATTGTTGAAGCGGCGGTTGAAAACTTCGATGTGAAAAAAGAAATTTTCACAAGCCTCGACAATTTAACTGCGC
>MWYY01000116.1 GCA_002050355.1 Acidobacteria bacterium 28-9 | reverse complement strand
GTGCTAACTCATGTGGTTACTTACGAGAGTATATTTCAACTCTCAAATTACGAATACAGAGAAAAAGCAACAAGAAGATTAGGTTTTAGATAAAGAGTTAAGATTTTTTCGTTATGTCTTAATTTTTATTATTTCATTTTGCGTCCCCTTGATCGTTTCTTGAAAACATAGAGCAACAATTACTTCTTCCAAATAAATTATCCTGTAATGCGAATCAGTAGTTGAAAACGAGCAAAAAGTGAAAAATGGATTTGGATTCAATCTGTTTATAAAAATTCAAAAGGAGTGAAAATTTGGATTATAACTAAGGCTGATAGAAATTCAAGCACTATACTTTTACCTGTGAGTACTGATTTGAAAGTTAAGGGTAATTTTTGAAAACTATTATGATAAGGCGAATGAAAGGGTGAATTAAGGAAAAGATGATTTTTATAACTACCCAACGGTTGGAAGTTTTATTAAGAAATTTTAATGATAAGTGTGAGTAAATATATGAGTAGCTCAGAAAGGCAACGAATAAATATTTTCTAAATTATTAATAACAAGTATGCTCTCGGCGCGACTCGAACGCGCGACCTTTCGCTTAGGAGGCGAACGCTCTATCCAACTGAGCTACGAGAGCAAAAGACATTTTCCATTTGCGATTGTCTAATAAAAACCATGCTCGTGCCGACAATGCGGGTGTCTGCCTTTTTACGAATCGTATCTAATAAGTGAACGCACATTGTAACCGTTGAACTTTTCACGTCCTTTCAAAAAAACGAGTTCGACAAGAAACAAAAGTCCGACGATTTTGCCATTCAAACCTTCGACCAAATCAACGACGGCTTTAGCAGTTCCGCCCGTCGCCAGTAAATCGTCTACGATTAAAACTTTATGACCCATTCCGACCGCATCTCTGTGCATTTCCAAAGTATCTTGTCCATATTCTAAATCATATGATACAGAAACTTTTTCGGCGGGCAGTTTTTTCGGTTTGCGGACGGGGACAAATCCTGCGCCGAGATGATATGCAAGCGGCGCAGCAAAAATAAATCCGCGCGATTCGACACCGATAACCGTATCAATTTGTTCGCCTTTGAACTGGTCGGCGAGCGCGTCAACGGTTTGTTTCAAACCTTCTGCGTCTTTCAAAAGCGTCGTTATGTCATAAAAATTGATGCCTTCCTTCGGAAAATCAGGCACTTCGCGTATAAGTTTCTTTAAATGATCCATTTGTTGTTTGCAATTTTAGATTTGCGATTGTTGGTCTGTTGCCTAATTACTCTTTCTATTGTCATAGTTCCGGTATGAACAATTAAAAATCGCAAGTCGGCAATTACAAGTCGCAAATTCTCTATCTTTCTACTCTAAATGATGAATACCAACCGCTCGGTTCGACAACTATTTCTTCAATGTGTTTGACATTTGAAAACCTCGGTCCGGCAGTCAAATCGTGTTTGAAATTTTCCACCGATTTTTCGCCGCCTTGGGCTAATGCTTCGACTCGTCCGTCAGCTAAATTCTTCACATATCCGCGAACTTGATGACGAGCGGCAGCGCGTTGCGTGAAAAATCGGTAGCCGACACCCTGCACAAGTCCGCTGATGATAAACTTTCGAGCGACAACCATAAAAAGTTCAAGGTTCAAAGTTCAAGGCTCAGGGTTTGCAAATTCAACTTTAAACTTTGAACCTTGAACTTTGAACTAACCAAGCGCATCGAGGCATTCCATTAAACTTCTCTGCCGGCAAGTATAGACGGGCATTCCGCGCAAAATAAAACGGCTTGCGGAGGTTTGCCGCAACTCTTCCGCAAGCGCGAGAAAATCCTTCGGCTCGTCGGTTTCAAACGAAACAATAAATTCTTGGTCGCTGAAACCGAAGGCGTGTGTCAGATAGATTTTAATATTTTCAAATTTCTTTCCGACCATATAATTTTCTTCGACGAGCGCGTCGCGTTCTTCGCCGGTTTTATCATACCAATCGCTGTGACGGGCAAACGGATGGACGAAATGATATTTTTTCTCGCCCGCTTTAACGTGATAACGGTCTTCGGCGCTGCCGTTTTCGCCGGCGGGCAGAAACATCATTTTTTTTGTAACCGACAGATAATTGTCGGTAGTTTCGATAAAACTTCCCAAATTCGTGCCGTAAAGTTTTGCCGTCATCTCCTGAATCAAATCCAAAGAATAACCAATACGCCAAAACATCAAATCTGCCTTTGAATCGAATCCGACGAGTGAGTAACTAAATAGAAGAAGATTTTCGTTGAATTTATCAAAGACAATTTGAAATTCAGCTTTGAAAATACGCTTTGTTTCCGCGTCTAGTTTCCGCCAATCGGGATTGATACGCAAAAACATAAAATTGACAAACTGCTTTTCGATGATGGGAAAGCGTTGCGGCTCGCGGTTGTCCGAAACCAGTCGCAAACCGCCCGTTTCGGATTTTTCTTTTTCTAAATCTATTAACTGCATTATACTGTTTTGATTTTTTTCTGCAAAAGGTAATTTAAGCTGGACTTAGAAAAATTTACCGTGCTTATTGTGCCAAGTTTTACGTGTATTGTCCAAAGTGAAAAAGTTTTTCGACCGGAAGATTTTGTCTACCGGCGCGGGGCGCGAGGTGAAAATATGAAGCTAAAGGTGCATTACATTATATTTATCGGTGAATGTCCGCGCCCGAGATTCGGCGCCGTGCGAATCGCTTCCGTTACAAAATTCTTCGCTGTTTCAATCGCTTCAATCAAAGTTTTTCCCAACGCCAGATTCGCCGTAATTGCTGCCGCTAATGCGCAGCCTGTTCCATGCGTGGCGGTGGTTTCGATAAATTCAGCTTCAAAAACACGCATATCATCGCCGGTAAATAAATAATCAATTGCCTTTCGGTTTTCGATTTCATTTTCGCCTTCCGCCTTTCGCCTTTCGCCTTCAAAAAGATGTCCGCCTTTTATTAACACATTTTTTGCGCCGAAATCCTGCATTATCCGCGCGGCTTTTTCTAAATCTTTTTTAGTTTCGATTTTTAATCGAGCGATTCTTTCGGCTTCGGGCAAATTCGGCGTAATCACATCGGCGAGCGGAAAAAGATTTTTAATCAGTGATTGCAACGCTTCGTCGTCAATCAAATCGAAACCGGAAGTCGAGCGTACAACCGGGTCAACGACGAAGTTTTTCAAATTATTTCCCTTAACGATTCGCCACGTCTCTTCGATAATTTCGCTGGTCGGAAGCATACCTGTTTTCAAAGCCGCAACCGTAAAATCTCCGATTATCGGCTCGATTTGTCCGCGAACTGATTCCGCCGTTTGATGAATTGCGCCGAAAACTCCCGTCGTGTTTTGAAAAGTTATAGAGGTAATTGCGGCAGTCGCAAAACAACCGAAGGCTGTAAAAGTTTTGATGTCGGCGACGATTCCCGCGCCGCCGGACGGATCAAGTCCGGCAATCGTCAGGCAGATTTTGGATTTTGGATTTTGGATTTTGGATTTGTCTTTCATATCTGTATCCGCGTTTTTCTGTGTAAATCGGCGGCTATTTTCTTTAGATTTTTTTCTTTATTCAAAAATCTTATCGCCGCAAAACCGCTCGCGCCCGCTGCCAAAACTTCCGCAAAATTCGTTTCGTCAATACCACCGAGCGCGACGACGGGAAACGGCTTTAATCGCTTGCAAAGTTCCTTTAATTTTTCAACGCCTTGCGAATCGCCTTTGCCGGGCGACGAAAAAATCGGGCTGAAGGTTACGAAGTTTGCGCCGTGCCGTTTGGCAATTTCGGCTTTTTCGATGGTGTGCGCCGAAACACCGACGATAAAATCTCGCGGAAATGAGCGACGGATTATTGCGGCGGAAAGCGAGGTTCGAGTTAAATGAACGCCGTCCGCGTTTGCCGCCAGCGCGATGTCGGCGCGGTCGTTGACCAAAATTTTTGTGTCGGTGCAGCGCGTTAAATTTACGGCTTCTGAAACGATTTCAAAAACTAATCGCGCCGCCAGCCGCTTTTCACGAATTTGGATTAAAGAGATTTTTGCTTCAACCGCTGTTTTGATGAGTTTAAGGATTTGCAGCTTTTTTTCGGTGAAGTCTTTGGCAGTTGTTGTGCCGGCAGTAATTAAATAGATTTGCGGTTTATTGAACGAAACAAATTTTTCACTTTTCACTTTTCACTTTTTACCTTCGCAGCTTCTTTCCCTTCAAGCATTGCGACACTCTGGCTGAAATGCGCCATTTCCCAAAACGCGAGAAAAAGATTTAAAATTCCCAAACCCGTTACCGCGCCGCGAATCCACCCCGAGGCAACCGTCTTACGCAGAATGGGCAAATTCGTCTTTTCTGAAACAACCGCCAGCAAATAATTATCGCCCCAATCGCCGATAACCCCGAAACTCATCCACGGCAGGAGCGTCAGATAAAGCCCTAAAAGCAGGCACAAAATAATAAAAAAAATAACGGTCAGTTTTGCAACCATAAATAACAGTTTTCACCGCTTTAGCTGAGTTTCTTCAACTTTAATTTACTAAGCATTCACCACGATATTAGATTATAGTAATTTCATTGCGTTTTGTTAAGTTTGACACTTGGCTCACATCCGGCACAAATCTTGTTTGAGTTTCGGCGCGGTAACGTTGGCGGAGATGGCTTGCTGTGCCGAAACTCAAACAAGAAAAGATAATTAAAGAATATTAAACGAATGAAAAGTTAAGTTTCATAATTTATTTTTACTTATCATCACCGTCGGCATTATTGCGGATACAATTCTTTTATCAGCCCATTTATCGTCGCTCTAGTTTTAACACAACTGCTCATTGCCTTTTTCGAACAGGACACGCACTCGTTCAAGTCGGGAATGATTGGTGCCAGCCGAATGCTGTAAGAGTCGGGAAGATCCTTTATTTTAGCCTCCAAATCATTTATTTCGCGCCGCCGGTCTTCCATCAAAACATTACACGTCCGCAGACTTTCCGCGCCGGACGCTATACGGTAAGAATCCATATCTCTGCCTTGTCTCTCAAGTCTCTGGACAGCTCTGGTTAATTCGGAAACTTCATTTAAAAGGGCAGTCTGTTTATTTTTTTCAATTTTCGCATTATCCACGACCACAGGTTTTTTGCCATAATGATAATTGAATGTTTCATTTTTTGTTTGGTGTTCATGGTTAGTTGTTCGTTGTTGTTAATTCGATAATAAAGTTGAATCATTGATTCCGTAAAACAAAAAGCAACGAACAACCAAACCACGAACAACGAACTAAAAAGTAA
>MWYY01000014.1 GCA_002050355.1 Acidobacteria bacterium 28-9 | reverse complement strand
GCTCTACGGCATCCGCAGCTTGCTGCTAACCGTGCCGATTGCCGCCATCGGTCTATTAATTGCGATAGTTGGAATGATGATAAAGCACTGAATTTTTTGTTTTTTTTCGGTCAATGGCGGCAGCAGAATTTGCGGCGTTTCGGAAAATTAAAAAGCCGAATTTCAAAACATTATGAGCAAACCTTGTCAAAACTGTCGGCAGCCGAATCCACCCGAAGCGGTTTTTTGTTTCAACTGCGCTTCGCCGCTTTCAGGCGAACAAAACGGCGGCGGTCGGCAATTCAATCAACAATGGAATCAGCGACAGGCGGGGCAAAATTTCGCTCAACCGGCGGCATTGCCGGGCGCGGCGAG
Source organism: Acidobacteria bacterium 28-9 (assembly GCA_002050355.1). Taxonomy (GTDB): domain Bacteria; phylum Acidobacteriota; class Blastocatellia; order Pyrinomonadales; family Pyrinomonadaceae. The sequence continues at coordinate 4,970 of MWYY01000014.1, read as the reverse complement.
CCGGCGAGCCATTATCGCCGCTGTCCTGGCTTTTGCCGGAATGATTTGCTGCATACCGTTGACGAGTATTCCCGCGATAATTGTCGGCAGAATGGAAATAAATGCGATTAAGCAAGGTCAATCTCCGCTAAACGGGATGAAGCTCGCGCAGGTCGGTTTCTGGGGCGGCATTATCGTTATTCTTTTGCAGATAGTCGGCTTTTTATTTTGGCTGCTGCTGTCAATGGTATCTGCAGTTTTAGAGCCGTAATAAGTTTTTTAGTATTCCGATTCACTTGCAATTTTTGCTGCCGCTTTATGATGCAAAATCGGAGACTATTTAAAGATTAAGAGGAGGTTAGTGACAATGCGTTCGAGAATCGTTGTCGGAATCGTCGCCGGACTTATCGGCGGTGTGGTCTTTGGTATGATGATGCAGATGATGGCTGCTCCGGACGGAAAGCCAATGATGGCGATGGTGGCTCAAGTGGTGCGTTCCGAAAGCCTCGTCGTCGGCTGGTTGTATCATCTGTTTAATAGTGCGGTCATCGGCGGCATCTTCGGCTGGCTGTTGGGCAACCGTATTGGCGGGTATGGCGCAGGGCTTTTATGGGGCGCGTTGTATGGTATTGCGTGGTGGATATTAGGCGGTTTGATTCTGATGCCGATGTTTCTCGGAATGAGTGCGTTCGCGCCGCTAATGATGGAAATGATGCGCCCCGTTGCGATGGGCAGTTTGATAGGTCATATCGTCTTCGGGCTGGTTCTCGGTATCAGCTTTCTACTATTGAACCGGAGCAGAAGAGAAATACCCGCTACCGCAGCTTGAATGGTAGCACTGAAATCTAACAATTCAATGGAATGCGGGGTAGAGTGTGAGTGAGACGAGGAGAAAAACAAAGAGAGTATTTGTAATCACGGCTTCGATTTTGCCGACAACTTTCCCTATCTTTTGTGTACTGCTCCCCATTAATCAAGCCGCCTGAGAGCGAGTAATTTGATTATTTTTGAATCAATGATTTTCAAATGCGTTCGGCATTTTATAACCTACGATTCATTATTAAATTTCAAGCGGCTTGTGTTTTTCGCGGTCTGCCGCCTTTTCTGCCGTTCTGAGCGCTGGCGGTTCGTTTTGCTTCCGAGCGAGACGCGCCGCCTTTTTTTCCAGCTTCCGACAAATGTTCTTTTAGACCACTCATCCACCGGCTCGTTCCGAAAACGCCGGCAAGCAGCCCCTTAACGCTGAATTGCTGATCAAGGCATCCCCATTCGAGAGCAAACCCCTGCCCCAAGATTTTTACATCGGCTATTTCATCCTCGCTGCCTGCGCCGACTTCCTGAAGGAGACGCGGCGGAAAAATAAACGTCGTCGCGTTCGATAAATCCACGACAATGCGTTTTTTTCTGCGGTCATAGCGAACGGCGACGGCACGCGGTTCGTTTTGCAGTCTTTCGGCTCCGCGCCTGGTTGCTTCTGCGAATTGGCGTTCAAATTCTTCTGTGCTCTTTTTATCCATTTATTTCTCTCCAGCAGTTTTGTAAAACCACTTGATTTTCCCGAACGATTCTCATTGCCCGCCGCAGATGATTGCGGTTCAATCCACGGTTTTCTCTTAATACGACGGCACCCGCGAAGTTTATTACCGCTTCGCCGTTTTGATGAAAAACGCGGGACGTGCATCGGATCGTGGTCGTTAAGATAAATCATAAATCTGAACTCTCCGTATTGAGAAAGCACGCGCGGCATAGTCAAATAATACCCAACCTGTTTAGGTTTGTCAGAAATTGAATGAAACTGTGAATAATAAAAGCTGACTTTCGCCCGGATAATCTTTTCTCGAACTGGTGATTGAGTATAAAGAGAAACAGCCTTTTAAAGCAGTAAAAATTTTTGACCGTCGCTGGATCGTTACTGGATCGTTAGTAGTTGCTCGACGCGGCAGACAACATTGGCGTGCCATCTCCGGTATCGATTTTGACATCCGCTATTTGCAAATAGCGGATGTCAACGAAATTCAATTCACATTTTTTGTTGATACTGCCCATGTCAGGTAAGGAAGAAATATGGAAAAACGGTGCAATTACAGTGCAATTAAAATCAAGCGGTTGTTTATCAGTAAGGGTTTGACGATTGCGCGAACTTTATGGTTCGGTGCAATCGAGCGGTGCAACTAACGGTTAATTCTGTTACTGGTTGAGAATTAGCAATTTTATATTTTCTTATCGAAAAGAATTTCTGTAATACAACCAATGCATGAACTGGAAAATCTCTTCGGCGGAGTTTTCTATTGTTCATAAAAACACATATCGTAACTTTCAGATTCGCTCGTCGTTGTCCGAATGCTTATTTTAACTTCTTTTGAGTTGCCGGTGTTGGGGTCGCCGCCTCAAGCGCCAGTTGCGATAAATAATTCGTTTGAATGGTCGCGTTGTTCAGCAGTTTTTGATGTTCGGCGCAAAAGAAAAACTTTGATTTAACGGGGGAAATACTGTTCATAATCGGATTCCCGGCTTTGCGCGGAGCGGCGGAGGAAAATTCTGCTAAGAGCGAGCGTCGCGTAACGCTTCCATCGCCATCCATATAAATAACCTTTTTGATTTCTTCCTTCGAAATTCGCCGACCCAATGAGGTGCGAAAGTCTAAGGGTGCGGTAAGCGTTCGCCAATTGTTTTTCTTGCTGTCACGGAATAAGACAACCGCATCAAGAGTCGGGTGACACTCGCTTCCGTAAGTCAAAGTCTCAATCGGCGAAGTTTTAACATTTACGTCGAGCGCCTGGTGAAAGCGGCGCGCCCGATTTAGAACCGCCGCTAAAAACTGTTGGGTTTGCCCGTATGTCGTTTCTGAAAGTATCTTATCGTCGGTATTTTTGACTTTTTGTTCAAGGGGTTTTATTCCCGGAATTGACGCCGCATCTTTCAGTTTGCCTAAAAATTTCGGGTCGCCGATAGCTCCCCATTCATATTTGCGCCAGTTTGCCGGATTGTACAAATCAATTTGTACGGGCTTCAGGTTTTCGTCAAGAAATCGCGCCGTCGTCCGGTTCGGCATCAGTTGGTAAAGCGCCGGAATCGAAAAAACGTCGCCCGGACTTAAATCCATCACAAACGGCAATTTACGCCCTACGACGCTAAAACCGTTTATCAGCACGTCAAAAGCAGTAAACGAGCCGGCATTAGGCGAACCGAACAGCAGAATTTTGTTAAAGTGGCGCGCGCCGTACCAGGTCGGCGCGGGAGTTCTTGTGCCTGCCGGCAAATCTGCTCTGCCGTACATCGCCGCATAACGGGCGATCAAGCCGCCCATCGAATGCGCGACGATATTGAATTTCAAATCGGGACGATTGAGCTTCGCTTTGAGGGCTTCGATTTTATTTATCAGAGACTGCGCGGATTCGACATTGTCTCGCCGCCAATCGTAACCGAAAACGTAGAAAACGTCCGTCGCCTGCGGATTGTCCCAGTCGCCTTCGGCATAGCCCGCCGCTTTAATCGCATTGACTCCTTCGCCATAGACGCCGATTTCCGGGAAAACCTTTAAGACGCCCGGCAGCTTTACTTCGCGGATAATGTCTTTGGCAACGAGCGAATCGGTATTTTGCCGGAGATTCGGAGACATCGGTAGTCGCAAATCGTCAGGATCTTCGCGACTGTAACTAAAAGTGAACCAAGCGGATTTTCCAGTTTCCGGGTTGACTATTTGCGAGCCGGTAATGCCCGGAATCAGGATAATCGGACGCTTGCCGGTTGTGGCTGCTGCAGGAGCAGGGGCAACGACATCCTGCGCTAAAACAGTTCCTTGATTCGACAGGCAAACGAGCAGCAAAGTAAACAAAAAAAACAGACCCGAAGACGGCGAGCGAAACGTATTAAAAGAATTGTTTTTCATTTGAATAAAATGACTAACCGCATCCGAAACTTTCGGCGCGGCAAATATTTTTATAAATCAATTTAAAAATTAAAAAAGTTTTACTTGCTGAAAAATCTTTTCAGTCACCGTTAATTGCCGGCGGTAAAACTACAAATGCTTTGACGACATTTTACGGCATATGGTTGGAAAGAGGTTAATCAATAAGTTCGTAAATCGCCGAGGCGAATTAAATCTGCCGGTAATCGTGAAACCAGAGATTTGCGTTCCCTGTTTTCAGAAAGTTTCCGGTACTCCAAATTCGCTTGCAAAATGTGCGCTTTTGTTTTCTTCTATATTGAAGATGCAGATTACCGATTTCGATTATAAACTGCCCGCCGAACTCATCGCGCAAGCACCTTTAGAACGGCGCGAAAAATCGCGTATGCTCGTCGTCAAACGCGCTGAAAACTGCTGGCAGGATGGTGAATTCGTCAGCTTTCCGCATTTTCTGAAAAACGGCGATGTTGTAGTTTTGAACAATACGAAGGTTTTTCCGGCGCGGCTTTTGGGCGAAAAGGAAACCGGCGGGCGCGTCGAATTGTTTTTAATTAGAGAAATGGAAAACGACGTTTGGGAAACTCTGTCGCGTCCTGCCAAACGCCTGAAAATTGGAACGCGCGTTTCCTTCGGCGAAAATTTAACGGCGGAAGTTTTGGAGAAAACTGTGGAAGGTCGCGCCGTCGTCCGCTTTGAATCGAGCGCCAACTTTGAAGACGTTTTGGAAGAAGTTGGACAAACGCCTCTGCCGCCATATATCAAACGCAAAAGCGGCGACGATTTCGACAAAGACCGCGAGCGCTACCAAACCGTTTTCGCCAGCAAAAAAGGCGCTATTGCCGCACCTACTGCCGGGCTGCATTTTACGCCGGAGATTTTGGAAAGCGTAAAAAACTGCGGCGCGCGCGTTGCGGAAATCACCTTGCACGTCGGTTACGGAACATTTGAGCCGGTGCGCGTTTCTGATTTATCCGAACATTCCGTCGCGCCCGAACAATACGAAATCACAGCGGAAACAGCGGACATCTTAAACTACGCAAGGAAAAGCAACTCGCGCATTATCGCCATCGGCACGACGACAACG
>MWYY01000105.1 GCA_002050355.1 Acidobacteria bacterium 28-9 | reverse complement strand
ATTTTGTTGTGCCTTTTCGTTCCGATTTGCTTCTCCCAAAAGCGTCAAACGCCCATCAATACAGTTAAACCGCAACCGATTCAAAAGCCGATTATTACGGAAGTTTCCGACTCGGAATGGAACATATTAACTGCCGCCCTACAATAGGAAAATTGGGAAAAGTCTGCGCTTCTCGTTTCGCAGTATTTGCAAAAAATTAAAATTGATAACGAAAGGAAGCAACTCGCGCAGCTCCGCTACTTTTATCTTTACGCTTTAGCAGGGAAAATTCTGACGTTTTCTTCTGCTAAAAAAATAATTGAAGAAAATGCTGCTTGGGAAGAATTGGACAAAGCGGTCGGAAGTTTCATTGGCAAGGAATTTGTTCTGCCGCCGCGCCGCTTGTTAAACGATTGCAAGGAAGTTCTCAATTATATCTGCGCGGTTAAAGATAATGACCGAGCCTTGCGCGTAACGGCGACCAACCGAGCGGGAACAGCAATTCATTCGTTTGATTATGTCGGGTTTGACGAGAAAATTTTGTCCGGAGAATTTGCCGAAAGGGAAACTTTTCTCGGCGGAAAACTGAAAACGGTCGAATTTAATCAAGATATGTCGAAACCTTGGGTGATGCGGCTGATTTTTGAAAAAGGATTTGTTAGTCTTGTCGTAAAGAACGATAAATAATCGGACAGAAAATTTAATTTTTGAAATTTTACCGCCGAGGCGCAGAGAATTGACGCTGAGTATCGCAGAGATTTTAATTTTTCTCAGCGTTCCGAGAGCGTAAACTCTGCACCTCGGCGGTAAAAAATTATAAACAGTTTTTTGAATTATCTAACTCACTTACGCAGAAATGAATTTCCGTTTTGTCGCCGAAGGCGACGGACAATATAGCGTAGGGTACAAAGAGCCGAAGGCGAGTGAAACCCTACGTCAGTGGTTGATTCAATTACTCGCCGAAGGTGAGCAACAACGAGCGCGGCGTTTGTTCGACGCTTTCAGCGTCGGGTTGAATGATTATCGAGTTCGTAGGGTTGCGCTCATTTTGTTCGCCCCACCCTACGCTATAATGTCAGTCGCCTTTGGCGACAAAACAAAAATTGCGTAAGGTGAGTTATCTAATTTTGTTGGAGAAAACAATTTGAAAGCAGAACAACAACGCTTAGAAGAAGCCCGCAAGCGCGAAAAAGATTGGAAACTGTGGGGCTGTTACGTCTCGGAGCGCGCTTGGGGAACTGTCCGCGAAGATTATTCAAACGACGGCGAGGCTTGGAATTATTTCCCGTTTGAACACGCTGCGTCAAAAGCGTTTCGCTGGAACGAAGACGGAATTGCGGGAATTAGCGACCGAAGGCAGAGAATTTGTTTTGCGCTTTCCTTGTGGAATGAAGCTGACGCTTTTTTGAAGGAAAGATTATTTGGACTCGGCGGAAACGTTGGCAGTCACGGCGAAGATGTAAAAGAATATTACTTTTATCTCGACAACACGCCGACACATTCTTACCAAAAATTTCTCTACAAATATCCGCAAAGCAAATTTCCTTACGAAAAACTGTATGAGGAAAACGCCAAACGCAACAAATCACAATCTGAATATGAGCTAATGGACACAGGCGTTTTTGACGACGAGAAGTATTTCGATGTTTTCGTTGAATATGCGAAAGCTGACGCGGAAGACATCTGCATAAAAATTACGGCGCACAATCGCGGCAAAGAATCTGCGCCGCTGCATATTTTGCCGACGGTTTGGTTTCGCAATCGCTGGTCGTGGTATGAAAAGGCGGAAAAAGCCCGAATGGAACGAACAGAAATCGCGGCGGAAAATTTGTCGTCAATTCATCTAACGGAAAAAATGCGCGGCGATTATTTTTTGATGTGCGAGGGCGCGAGCCAATTGCTTTTCACCGAAAACGAAACTAACTTTGAGAAACTTTACGGCGGACGAAACGAATCGCCTTTTGCTAAAGACGGCATTAACGATTTCGTCGTAAACAATCGAGAAACGGCAGTGAATCCCGCACAGACGGGAACGAAAGCGGCAGCACATTACATTTTTAACATCGCGCCGCAATCATCTGAGATGATCTATTTGCGGTTGAGTAGTCAGCAGTCAGCAGTCAGCAGTCAGCAGTTTCAAAGCGGCGGCGAATTTATCAAAGAATGCGAGCAAATTTTCATCGAAAGAAAAAAAGAAGCCGATGAATTTTATGCTGAGATTATTCCAGATAATCTAACCGACGATGCAAAAAACGTGATGCGCCAATCGCTCGCCGGAATGCTCTGGTCAAAGCAGTTTTATCATTACGTCGTCAAAACTTGGCTCGAAGGCGACGGCAAATTCGCCGCGCCGCCCGCACAGAGATTAACGGGCAGAAATGCCGATTGGAAACATCTCTACAACGACGATATTATCTCGATGCCGGACAAGTGGGAATATCCGTGGTATGCGGCGTGGGATTTGGCTTTTCATTGTATTTCGCTCGCGTTGGTTGATTCGGAATTTGCCAAAGGGCAATTAATTTTACTCTTGCGCGAATGGTATATGCATCCGAACGGACAAATTCCCGCCTACGAATGGGCGTTTTCAGATGTCAATCCGCCGGTTCACGCGTGGGCGGCGCTTCGGATTTATAAGATTGAAGCTAAACGCACGGGCGTGACTGACCGTGATTTTCTCGAGAAAGTTTTTCATAAATTACTCTTAAATTTTACTTGGTGGGTTAATCGCAAGGACACGGAAGGCAACAATGTTTTTGAAGGCGGATTTCTCGGACTCGACAACATCGGCGTTTTTGACCGCAATACTAAACTGCCGGAAGGCGCACATCTCGAACAATCCGACGGAACTTCTTGGATGGCAATGTTTTGCCTGAATATGCTGGCAATTGCGGTTGAACTCGCCAAAGAAGATGCGGTTTACGGCGACGTAGCGAGCAAATTTTTCGAGCATTTCGTTTATATTTCTGATGCGATGAACAATCTCGGCGGCGAAAATACGGAACTCTGGAACGAGCGCGACGGTTTTTATTACGACGTTCTTCATTTGCAAGACCATCGCAATATTCCTATAAAGGTGCGTTCGATGGTCGGGCTGATTCCGCTTTTCGCCGTCGAAGTTTTGGAAGATAAATGGCTCGACAATCTGCCGGAACTCAAAAAACGTACCATCTGGTTTTTGGAAAATCGCCGTGATTTAACTGACGACATCGCTTGTATGCAGGAAGCGGGCAGACACGACCGAAGGCTTTTGGCGATTGTTACCAAAGATAAATTGCGCCGAATTTTACATATTATGTTATCGGAAACCGAATTTCTTTCCGATTACGGAATCCGCGCTCTTTCGCGCCGTCACAAAACGCACCCGTATTGTTTTCAAATGGGCGAAACGAGATATGAAGTCGAATACGAGCCGGGCGAATCGCGTTCGGGAATGTTCGGCGGCAACTCGAACTGGCGCGGTCCGATTTGGTTTCCGCTCAATTACATTTTAATCGAAGCCTTGCAGAAATTCGACTTCTACTACGGCGAAGCGTTCAAAATCGAATTCCCGACCGGCTCGGAAAAGATGTTGACGTTGTGGGAAGTTTCCCAAGAACTCTCGCGCCGTCTGTCAAACATTTTCCTCAAAGACGCAAGCGGCAATCGCGCAGTTTACGGCAACACGGAAAAATTCCAGTCAGATGAAAACTGGCGCGAGCATCTTCTCTTTTACGAATACTTTCACGGCGACCAAGGCTGCGGTCTAGGCGCAAGCCACCAAACCGGCTGGACGGGATTAATCGCCAAGTTGTTGCAGCAAATCGGCGAATATGCCGGCGAGGAAAGCGGCGATTATACCGAAACTAGTTAGTAACCTGCATTGTAGTTTGTCTCATTATGACTGAATCGGAAAGAACACAAATTAAAACAGCTTTTCTCGAAAAATTGCAAACTTTCGCGCAGACCTTAAAAGAATATGTTTCCACGCCTGATAATCAATGGACAATAAAAGGCTTCATAGACGTTTTTGAAAACATTTACACAATTTCCGCCGACACGAAAATCATCTCCAAAATTCTTGAGATTCATTTGTTCTCAAAGTTTTTAGAGTTTGCCAATCAATACAACTACGAAATCATTTTGGCTGAAAAGCAAAATTGGTATCCCGATGTTTCTTTCGTTTCAAAAGAAAATCCTGAAATCAAATTCGCGGTTGATTTGAAAACAACCTTTCGCTTGGAAAGCAATTCCGCTTTTTGCAATGGCTTTACTCTCGGCTCGCACGGCGAATATTTTATCAACCGCAACAGCCCGAAAAACATTCAATTCCCGTATAATCAATATCTCGGTCATTACTGCTTGGGCATCTTATATTCGAGAAAGGCTTTGACATATCTTGAAGAAGCCGTAATCTACAAGCGTGAAAATTTAACGGAAATTCCGTCGGTTATCGGTGATTTCGAGTTCTTCGCCTGTGAGAAATGGCGCATCGCCAGCGACAAACGCGGCAGCGGCAATACGGCAAACATCGGCAGTATTATTTATATCAAAGACATTTTGAAAGGCAACGGAATTTTCAGCAAATTAGGCGAGCAATGGTTTGATGAGTACTGGATAAACTACGGTAAAATCATAGTTCCCGATGCCATAACTAAATCGGGCAGTCCGCGATACATTACCAACATCAGAGATTATCTGAAATTCAAAGGAATAGATGATGCGTGGATAGCGGAAAACATAACTTCAAAGACGACGACCGCCAATTTCAAAGCAGGTGAAGATGAATAAGCAACAAAAAATCTACGTTCCGCCGATAAAGATACAAGGCAAAAAGACTCAGCTTGTCCCTTTTATTCTCGCAAACCTGCCCGCCGATAATTACGCAAGATGGGTTGAGCCATTTATGGGTTCGGGCGTAGTCGGCTTCAACGTCCAACCGAAAAAAGCCCTGTTCGCCGACAACAATCCGCACATTATCAATTTTTATAACGACATCAAAACAAAGAAAATCACCGCGCAGGTCGCCAAAGAATTTTTGCAAACGGAAGGAAAAATTTTAGCCGAAAAAAGTGTCGAACATTTTCTCACCGTGCGTGAAAGATTTAACCGCGAACACGCACCGCTCGATTTTCTCTTTCTCAATCGTTCCTGCTTTAACGGGATGATTCGCTTTAATAAAAGTTTCGGCTTCAACGTCCCATACGGACACAAACCGCAACGCTTCGCACAGGCTTACGTGACGAAAATCGTCAATCAAATAAAACAAGTTTCGTTCTTCATCGAAAACAACGATTGGGAATTTGTCTGTCAAGATTTCAAAGAAACGCTTTCTGATGCGCAAGCAGGCGATTTAATCTATTGCGACCCGCCGTATATCGGCAGGCACGTTGATTATTTCGACAGTTGGAGCGAAGAAAACGAATATGAATTGGAAAGTTTAATGAACAATTCAAAAGCACAATTCATCGTTTCCACTTGGTTTGCCAACAAATACCG
>MWYY01000099.1 GCA_002050355.1 Acidobacteria bacterium 28-9 | reverse complement strand
TAATAGCATTAAAAGCACGAAAAATCCAAGAATTTTAGACGTTAAAACGGAAATTAACAATATCGCCTTCCTGCATCACATAATCCTTGCCTTCGAGCCGCGTCAAACCTTTTTCACGCGCCTCTTTCTCGGAACCAGCGGCAATTAAATCATTGTAGGAAACAATTTCGGCGCGAATAAAACCGCGCTCGATGTCCGAATGAATTTCACCGGCGGCTTGCGGCGCTTTCGTGCCAATCGGAATCGTCCACGCGCGAACTTCCTTTTCGCCCGCCGTTAAAAACGACATCAGACCGAGCATTTTGTAAGCCGATTTTATAAGTTTATCAACGCCGCTTGACGTTACGCCTAAATCCGCCAAAAATTCTTTGCGTTCGTCAGGTTCGAGCGCGACGAGTTCGGCTTCGATTTTCGCGCAAATAATCACGACTTCGGCGTTTTCTTTTGCCGCGTGTTCCTTTACGGTTTTGACGTGCGCGTTTTCGTTTGAATTTAATAAAGTTTCTTCGTCAACATTTGCCGCGTAAATCGTCGGTTTCGTCGTCAGCAAAAAAAATTGTCTGGCGATTGCCGCTTCTTCTTTGGTCAAATCAACCGCCCGCGCCGGTCTGCCTTCTTCTAAAACAGGTAGAATTTTTTCGAGAACTTCGAGTTCGGCTTTTGCAATTTTGTCGCCTGACTTTGCGCTTCGCTGCGCTTTCTCGCGCCGCTTTTCAACGCTTGACAAATCAGCTAATGCCAGTTCGATTTGAATCGTTTCGATGTCTCGAACCGGATTGACCGAGCCTTCGACGTGAATGACATTTTCGTCTTCAAAACACCTGACAACTTGAATAACGGCATCGGTTTCGCGGATATTTGCAAGAAATTGATTTCCTAAACCTTCGCCTTTGCTTGCGCCGCGCACGAGACCGGCGATGTCGACAAATTCGACCGTCGCAGGAATCAACTTTTGCGCCTTGTTCATCTTTTCCAAAACCGGCAGACGCTCGTCCGGCACGGCGACGACCCCGATGTTCGGCTCGATGGTGGCAAACGGATAATTCGCCGCGAGCGCGTCTTCGGCGGCGGTCAGCGCGTTAAAAAGCGTGGATTTTCCGACGTTCGGAAGTCCGACAATTCCTGCTTGTAACATAAAATTCGGTTCAAAGGTTTAAGGTTCAAAGTTCAAAGTAAAAGCAAAACAAGCATTGTAACCTTGAATTAGAGTTTTGAGAAATGCGAAAGTTGTGGCTTAATTTTGACGGAAGAATTTCCGTCGCACCGAAAAAAAAAAAATAAATCAACGTATGTTTGTTTCTTTAATTTTTATTGCGCTCCTGACAATCGTCGGCTTGAGCCTGACGTATCTTTTCGCTGGAGACGAACCGCTTTTGTGGCGCGTTGCGGTGGGAAATGTTGTCGGTTTGACGGTTTTCGGTCTGATTGTTTTTCTGGCGGCGTGTTTTTTCGGCTTTACCGAAACGACTGTTTTGCTTGCGCTTTTTGTTTCGCTTCTGCCTTTGACTTTACTCGGCAAAAAAGATTTGCGGGTGCGTGTTTTAATTGATTGGCAAGCGGCGAAGAAAAATCTCAAAGGCGCGGATTTCGGTAAATTACTTCGGTTTGCATATTACGTTTTCTTTTTCGCTCTGTTCTGGTTTTTCTTTGACCGCGCGATGATTGAAAAACCCGAAGGAATATTTACGGGCGCGTCGCAAAATCTCGGCGATTTGCCGTTTCATCTGGGCGCGATTTTTTCGTTCACCGAAGGCAATAATTTTCCGCCCGAAAATCCTTCCTACGCATTCGCAAAATTCTCTTATCCGTTCATTGCCGATTTAATAACGGCGAGTTTCGTCAAATTTGGCGCGGCTGTTCGTGATGCGATGCTTGTTCAAAATGTTCTTCTCGCATCTTCGCTGCTCGTCGTTTTAGAACGCTTTGTTTTCAAATTAACCGGCAATCGTTTTGCCGGAAAACTCGCTCCCGCGCTTTTATTTTTCAGCGGCGGTCTCGGGTTTTTATGGTTTTTGAAAGATTTCTGGGAAAGCGGAAAAGGTTTCTTTGATTTTTTGACGAATCTAACGCGCGATTACACCATCGGCGAAAAATTTCGCTGGGGAAACTCGCTCGTAACCTTGTTTGTTACGCAAAGAAGTCTGCTGTTGGGAATGCCGCTGACGCTGATTGTTTTGCAGAAACTCTGGGAAATTTTCACCACAGAGACACAGAGGCACAGAGAAGAAATTAACAGGGATGGGCAGGATAGGCAGTATAAAAAATCATTTTCCATTTTCCATTTTCCATTTTCCATTTTTCTGGTCGGCTTGCTCGCCGGAACTTTGCCGCTCGTTCACGTTCATAGTCTGGTTGTTTTATTTGTCGTCAGCGCGTTTTTGTTATTTTTTAGTTTGAACCGATGGCGTGAATGGATTGCTTTCGCGCTTGGAACGGCAATCGTTGCCGTTCCCGAACTCATTTGGGCAATGAGCGGAAGCGCAACACGCTTGACCGAATTTGTTGACTGGCATTTCGGTTGGGACAAGAGAGATGCAAATTTTTTCGCTTTCTGGTCAAGGAATTTAGGCTTGTTCATTCCGCTTTTGATTGCAGGAATTTTTTTATTTTTTTTACCACAGAGACACGAGGAAGGAGAGGAGAAAAGGAGAAAAGGAGTAGAGGAGAAAGAAAAAACCGCCCAAAAATCTCTTTTTCTCCTTGTCTCCTTTTCTCCTCTTCTCGCTTTTTACCTGCCTTTCGCGTTTCTTTTCGTCGTCGCAAACGCCGTCAAACTCGCGCCGTGGGAATGGGACAATATCAAAGTTTTGATTTACTGGTTTGTCGGCTCGCTGCCGTTTGTCGCGCTTGTTCTGGCGCGGCTTTGGGAAAAAGATTTGGCGTTTAAATTGATTGCCGCCGCGTGTTTTGCGGTTTTAATTTTTGCGGGCGCATTGGATGTCTGGCGCGTCGCGTCCGGTCAAATCAATTACGGGGTTTTCGGTAAAGACGCTGTTAAAATTGCCGAGCAAATCAAACTTAATACCGCACCGAACGCTTTATTTTTGAACGCGCCGACGTACAACAGCGCCGTTGTTTTGTCGGGCAGGCGTTCTTTGATGCGGTATATCGGGCATCTTTCTTCATACGGGATTGATTACGGCGAGCGCGAAAACGAATTGAAACGCATCTACGCGGGCGACGCGATGGGGCGGATTTTCTTGAACAAATACCGGATTGAATATGTTTTAATAAGTCCTGAAGAAACGAATTCCTTGACTGTCAACGAAGAATTTTTCCAAAAATTTCCCGTCGTCGCCGAAGCCGGAGAATATAAAGTTTATAAAATTAAATAACCGTCAGGCGCGAAGAATTATTTATCCACAGATGAACACAGATAAACACGGATTAGAAGAAAACGGTCAGCAGTCGGCGGTTAGCAGCCGGCAGGCGGCAGGCGGCAATCAGGAAGAAAACGCTCATCACTCATCACTCATCACTCATCGCTCGCTTTGGCTTGCCAGTTGTTTTTTAATCACCGCCGTCGCCTCTTTCCTGCGTTTCTTCTGGCTTGAATTAAAACCTCTGCATCACGACGAAGGCGTCAACGGGTTTTTCCTGACGACGCTTTTCCGCGACGGGGTTTATAAATACGACCCGAGCAATTATCATGGTCCGACGCTTTATTATGTCGCGCTTGCCTTTACGAAAGCGTTCGGGCTGGACACGATTCCTATCAGGGCGAGCGTGGCGATTTTCGGCGTGCTGACGGTTATTCTGGCGTTTTTCCTGAAAAAATACATCGGTAAAATCGGCGCTCTCGCCGCCGCGCTGTTTCTCGCGCTTTCGCCCGGAATGGTTTACATCTCGCGTTATTTTATACACGAAATTTTGTTTGTCTTTTTTAGCTTCGGAATCGTTCTCGGCGTTTTATATTTCATCGAAAAACGAAAGGCGGGAGTTTTTGCAGCGGCGACGATGACTTTGCTTCTTCTCGTTTGTTTTCTGCCGACCGCGATAAATCTGGCAAACGCCGTCGGCAACGACAACCAAACTTTAATCTGGATTCTGCGCGTCGGTTTGCTGGCGCTCGAAGCGGTTTTGGTTTTTATGATAATGCGGATGCTGCTCGCATGGAACGAGGGCAGACCGATTTATCTGCTTTTAACGGCGGCTTCGGCGGTTTTGCTTTTCGCTACCAAAGAAACGGCGTTTATCACCATCGGCACAATGTTGATTGCGGTTTTCTGCGTCTGGGTTTGGCGGCGAATTCCGAGCGTTGAAAAAGAAAAGGACGAACTCGAACCGGTTGATTTGACTTGGGCGACTTTCCGCGAAAGCTTGGGCGGTTCGACCGGCGCGATGATTTTGATTTTTGCGTGTCTGTGTGTTTTCGCATACGTCGGCGTTTTGTTTTTCTCGTCGTTTTTTACCTTTCAGGAAGGTATTTCCAGAGCGTTTGAGGCTTACGCTTTCTGGACGAAAACCGGCAGTAAAGACCACACGCAGAACGGTCTGTGGGCTTACGCTAAATGGGGTATGAAAATGGAAGCGCCGATTATGATTTTGTCGGCGGTCGGCGCTTCCGTTGCTTTGATAAAGGCGCGGCATCGGTTTGCGATATTCGCCGCGTTCTGGGCGTTCGGGATGTTTGCCGCCTATTCGATTATTCCGTATAAAACGCCGTGGCTGGCGCTTTCGTTTCTCTTGCCGATGTGCGTTATTGCCGGTTACGGCATTAATGAATTAATAACTTCGCGCGATGTTTGGCAGAAAGTTTCGGGTGTGCTTTTAGCGGTGTTTGCGGCGGTTGTTCTCGGTTATCAAACTTATGATTTGAATTTCGTGCGTTATGACAATAACGATTTGCCATACATTTACGCGCACACCGAGCGCGGTTTTCTTGATTTAATAAACGAGGTCGAGCGTTACGCCGAGAAAAGCGGCAAAGGCAAGGAAGCGAGCGTCGAAATCGTCTCACCCGAATATTGGTCAATGCCGTGGTATCTGCGCAACTACTCGAAAGCGTTTTTTCACGGCAGATTTGTTGACGCCAACACGTCGGAAATGATTGTCGCGTCCGAAGCCCAGGTCGCCGAACTCGCTCCGAGATACGCGGCGCATTACAAACACGCCGGAACATACCCGTTGCGACCGGGTGTGAAACTTCATTTGCTGGTCAGACGCGATTTGGCTGACGCGGGCGCGAAGGAGATTTACAGAATCGACGAAACTGAGTGATGTTTAACGGTCAAAACGCATCTTTTGACGTAAAGGTTTCATCACACGATTTATGAGAAGGCTGATTATTTTGATTATTTTGATTGTTTCGGCGGCAAACGCAGGACTGGCACAACAAACTCCGGCGATTGAGTGATGAGTGATGAGTGATGAGCGTTGTCGTCCTGATTGCCGCCTGCCTCCTGCCGGCTACTAACCGCAGACTGCTGACCGCTTTCCTCTAATCCGTGTTTAGCTTTGTT
>MWYY01000084.1 GCA_002050355.1 Acidobacteria bacterium 28-9 | reverse complement strand
CTACCCAGTCGGTCGTATTACAAGCAATTTGGTCAGCTCAAGTAATAAAAATTAATCATATTCTTTCTAGGAATATAAAAAGTGAAACTTAAGGTGCGAAAATCTATTTTTTAGTTTTGATTAACTCTTCCCTTTTAACATCAAAATTTGCAGTTCAATAAATTACATTCTAAATGTTGAAATGGTAAAATTTACGTTAATGTGTATCTTTGTTTGCTAGTAAAAAACTTGCTAATTTTATAAAATAGAATGTTTCTTTGGTACATTGATTTACAAAATGGTTTTTAACCTTCAATAAAGTTTATGATTTTCGATGAAGTTTTTGACGTAATTGTGATTGGGGCTGGTCATGCTGGTTGCGAGGCAGCTTCGGCTTCGGCAAGACTTGGCGCGGAAACAGCGTTAGTTACAATAAACTTAGATTTAATCGGTCAGATGTCTTGTAATCCGGCTATTGGCGGTATTGCTAAAGGTCATATCGTTCGGGAGATTGACGCTCTGGGTGGAATTATGGGACGAGTTATTGACCGCACCGGTATACAATTTCGACTTTTGAATCGTTCGCGCGGTCCCGCCGTCCAATCTCCTCGCGCTCAAGCTGACCGCTCGCTTTATCGCGTCGAAATGCGGCGGGTTCTCGAAGCTACACCTAATTTACATCTTAGACAAGGCGTTGTAGTTGATTTGATTATTGATAAAAATACAATTGTCGGATTGGAGCTGCAAGACACTCGGAGACTCAGAGCAAAAGCCGTAATTATTGCTACTGGAACATTTTTAAACGGAAAAATCCATACCGGACAAAAATCCTTTTCGGCTGGTCGCTCCGGTGAACCAGCGACTATTGAATTGGCGGAAAGTTTAAAAAAACTCGGTTTCCCGGTCGGGCGGCTTAAAACAGGTACTCCGCCTCGTCTGGACAGTAGAACTATAGATTGGGATGCTTTTGAAGCACAGCCCGCCGATGAGAAACCGGTAGCCTTTTCTTTCGCAACCGAAAAAATTGAGCAACCGCAAATTACTTGTCATATCGGTTATACGAATGAAGAATTACACGACAAAATAAGACAGAACCTTTACCAATCCCCACTTTATTCAGGTAAAATTAAAGGAATCGGACCGCGATATTGCCCTTCCATTGAAGATAAAGTGGTTAAATTTGCAGATAAAAATCGCCACCAACTTTTTCTCGAACCCGAAGGTCATAACACAAATGAAGTTTATCTAAATGGTTTTTCAACATCCTTACCGGCTGAATTACAACAAAATCTTCTCAAAATGATAAATGGTTTTAAGGAGGTAAAAATTATTCGTCCCGGTTATGCAATAGAATATGATTTTGTTGACCCTAGAGAACTTAAACCATCAATGGAAACTACGCGGCTCAACGGATTGTTTTTGGCGGGACAAATAAACGGAACTACAGGGTATGAAGAAGCTGCTTGTCAGGGTTTGATGGCAGGAATTAATGCTGCCTTTTACGCACAAAAGAGAGATTCGATACAATTGCGACGGAATTCCGCCTATATCGGAGTTTTGATAGACGATCTTATACAACATGGTGTAGATGAGCCATATCGTATCTTTACTTCCCGGGCGGAGGCTCGACTAACGCTTCGGCACGATAATGCTGACCAGAGACTTTCTCCGATAGCTAGTGAAATAGGGCTTTTAACGGATTCAGATTGGAACAAATTCAACGAAAAACAAGATAGAATAGCTCAATTGAGAAATGTTTTAGAGTCGACTAGGTTTAAGCGTTCTGACCATCGTTATGTCTCTATTTCACAATTGTTAGGCGTTGATTTAGGCGACACAATCACCTTAGCTCAGCTCTCTCAGCGACAAGGTGTAAATTCCGAAATTATTTTTAGAATTTTACCTGAAGAAATTAAAACAAAAATAAAGGATTCTGATTTAGATACGGCTTTAGCAGATTTGTTGTATAGAGGTTATTTGGAAACACAGAAAAATGCTAATGAACGTATAAAACATAACGATAATCTTAAAATACCGAAAAAAATAGATTTCCAAAACGTTAATGGACTTTCAAATGAAATGATTGAACGTCTTGAACGTTCCAAACCACATACATTTGGTCAAATACGAAATATATCTGGTTTAACTCCTTCCGCTATTTCAACACTCTTAGTTTATTTGACCTCGCAAACTTCCAAATAAAAATTATTAGATTGTGGTAGCACGTCCCACAATCTAATTTATTTTGTGGTACGTACCACGTTTCTAATTGTTGTGTATAATAAAAAAATACAACAAAAATATCAAAGTTAGAAAAATAAAAATGGGTAAAATAATCGAGATGTCGCTTTCGGTCAGAGAAACCGAAAAGGCAGTGAAAAGAATTGGCAGGGAAGACACGCAAACTAATGAAAAGAAAGCAGTTACTAAGCAAAAAGATGCAAATGTTAAAGCAGCAGAAATAAAACTGCGACGACAATTAGGGACGCAGGTTCAAATAATTTCTGATGGCAAGGGAACAGGCGGTAAAATTGAGATAGAATATTACAGCGAATCCGATTTGGATAGAATTTACCAAATACTGTTATCTAAATAGTTGGAGCATTTATAAATTATGAAACATAAAAGACTGACCGAAATGGTTTCTTGCGCCGGTTGAGTGGCTAAATTAGCGCCGCGCGACCTTGCTCAAGTTTTGAGTAAATTACCGAATCAAAATTTCTCACCGGATGTTTTAGTGGGGTATGAAACATCGGACGATGCCGGTGTGTTTCGTCTAAATGCCGAGATTGCTTTGGTTCAAACTGTTGATTTCTTTACACCTATTGCCGACGAGCCGGAAATCTACGGAAAAATTGCGGCTGTCAATTCTTTGAACGACATTTATGCAATGGGCGGAATACCAATTTCTGCGCTTTCTATAGTTTGTTACCCGCAAAAAGGCGATTGGGATATTTTAGGCGAAATATTGTCGGGCGGACAAAAAGCATTAAACGAAGAAAATGTTGTTGTTTTAGGCGGACATTCAGTTGATGATTCGGAGATAAAATTCGGTTATGCAATAACCGGAACTGTTGATCCGAAAAGAGTTATAAAAAATTCTGGCGCCAAACCGGGCGACATGTTAATTTTGACAAAGGCAATCGGAACCGGAGTAATAAGCACGGCAATAAAATTTGACAAAGCAAGCGAAGCGTCGAAAAACGCAGCACTAAAAACAATGACAACTTCTGCTAGAGAAGCATCTAAAGTAATGCAGAAAGTCAAAGCAAACGGTTGCACGGACATAACCGGTTTCGGTTTGCTCGGACACGCTTTTGAAATGGCAAAGGCAAGTAATGTAACATTTAAATTATATTCTGATAAAATTCCGCTTTTGCCGGATGTGCTGAATTTAATCGAAAAAAAGATGTTAACGCGCGGAGATAAAAACAATCGCGAATACGTCGGCGAAACAGTTAAATTTAAGAAATTTATAACCGGAGAAATGCAAAGCGCATTGTTCGACCCGCAAACGGCGGGCGGTTTACTTATAAGTTTAGAGGAAGAAAAAGCAGAACGAGTATTAAAGGAAGTTGAGGACGCAGTAATAATTGGAAGAGTTGAATCTTACAAAAACAATTTGATAGAAGTTGAATAGAAAATACTTTTTAGAAAGAAGTTATAAATTTTGTAAAAGTCTGAAGGAATAAATTAAAAATGTTTTATTTATTTATTTTTGAATCAATCGGAACATCGGAATTGATGCTCATCGGATTGGTCGCTTTGATAGTGTTCGGACCGCGCAAACTGCCGGATATGGCGCGCACAATCGGCAAAACAATGGCGGATTTTCGTCGTTCAACCGACGATTTTAAGAGAACTTGGCAACAGGAAATAGATTTGGAAAGTGATAAACAAACTACTGAAATGCTGACGGACTTACAAACCGAGAACTCAATAAAAAATGAAAATACAATCAGCCGAAATGCCTTGCAGAACGAGAGCGAAATTAAAAAACCGGATTTACCGGAAATTAAAGAAATAAATAAAGCCGATTTTGAGAAGACTTTTGCTGATAAGGAAATAGAAAAGTTAAAACAACCCGAAGTTATCAAAACAACCGTTGACAAACGCGATTGGTTATAAAAGAAAAAGGTCGAAACGAATTTATTTCCGGTATGAGTTCTAAAGAAACAAATCAAGAAGAAGTACAATTGGGCGGACAAATGTCGTTTCTGGAACATTTGGACGAGTTTCGACGCCGTCTTGTAAACTCTGTAATAATTATAGTTATTGCTTTTGTTATGTGCTGGTTTGTTTCCGATAAAATTTATAATTTTTTATCAGTTCCAATCCGTCAGGCGCTCTCGGAAGCTGAAAGACGCGAAATTCCGGTGGAAGGATTGACCGGAAGCGAAAAGGTTCTTCCGTTAAGCGATTTGCACGAAGGCGACAACGGTCGTTATGTGTTTGACCGGGCAACAAAACTCGGTGTCAGCGTGGTTTCGCCCGGCACTTCTATTTTGGCGAAAGCGGCAAAAGACGCGGAAGGGAACTTGGGACTGTTTACCGATGAGCCTTTATTTACGAACAATGCCATAGTTCCAAAAGGCATAAGACTTCCCGTCGATTTCGAGCAGAAAGACCCGACAAATAATGCTAACGCCGACGAAAGAATGATTGTTACGACTGCGGTCGAGCCGTTTACGCTCTATGTTACCGTTTCGCTTTATACGGCAATTGCGCTTTCGATTCCTTTTCTGCTATGGCAGATTTGGGGGTTTATATCGCCTGCGCTTTATCGCCATGAACGCTCGTATGTTACTCCGTTTATTGGGCTTTCAAGTGTTTCTTTTGTAATCGGAGCAGCATTTGCTTATTACATTTTGTTTCCGCCAGCGGTAAAATATCTGCTCGGTCTAGGCGAAGATTTTCGTTTAATGCTAAGAGCAACCGATTATTTTGATTTTATAACATTAATAATGCTGGCGATGGGAATAATTTTTCAAATGCCTGCGATTACTTATGTTTTAGCCAGAATTGGATTGGTTTCCGCCACATTACTGATTAAAAGCTGGAAGATTTCATTAGTGGTGATTTTGATAGTCGCAGCGGTTGTTTCGCCGACTGGAGATATTCCGAATATGATGCTGTTCGCCACGCCGATGATAGGTTTGTATATAATTTCTATCTTTATCGCATGGTTTTTCGGCAAGAAAAGGCAGAAAGATTCAGAGGTTGAAAACCTATAAAAGTAAAATAAAAATTCTATTCAAATTTTTTAATCAAAGCATCTTTCATAAATCTCAAATGTTAATTTTGTTTTTTCATTAATTTTCCCGATTCATTCGATAATGCTTGACTACCGAAAATTTGGTTGAGCATCTCTCCCAAACGATAACCTGCCAGCGTGATTCGTTCCTGCGCAATTTGAAAAGCCCGTTTCTTATATGCTTCAGATGGCATTTCAAAACGCTTTAAGGTCGGCGGATAAACTTCCGTCGAAGAGATACGAAAACTTTCCTGCTGCCATTTGTCGAATTTTCCGATTTCCAAACGATTACGCATTTTCGCAAACGGATATTTTCTTGTCATTTGCTGCGCAATTACAGGAAGATAATCCGAATCGCACGCATCGCTCACGCGCGGAATGTTTCGCCCAACAATCGAATCCCAAAACCAGTGGAGATTAACTCTATTTTCGCGCGGCGTATCTTTTGGCGAGAGTTCAAAAAGATTTCCGCCCTGGTCGCCTTTTGGTTCAACGTCCGTTACGCGCGCCGTAGCGTGGAGCGGTTGGTGAATATCACCGCCGATGTGCAAAACCCAAGCGAGTGCAATTGCCTTGTCC
>MWYY01000092.1 GCA_002050355.1 Acidobacteria bacterium 28-9 | reverse complement strand
CCTATGCTTCGAGTGTTTTAGACGTTGATGCACTTATATTGATGCTTGAATCAACTCCGCGAAATTATGTCGAAGCTACACTTGGATACGGCGCGAGAATTGATTTGCAGCCGACAATCGCGGCGGCTTTCGCTGAAATCAAACGCTTCGAGTCGGAAGGACGAATTTTCGTTCACCCGTTTGACGACCCCTTAGTGATGGCGGGACAAGGAACCGTCGGTTTGGAGATTCTGGACGATTTACCTGAAACCACCGACATCTTTGTCAGCATCGGCGGAGGCGGTTTGGCAGCCGGAGTAGCGACCGCCGTCAAAGCAATCAAACCCGAAGTAAGAATTTGGGGTGTGGAAACAGTCGGCGCCGATAGTATGTCGCAGGCTCTCGCCGCCGGACATCCGGTCGAGCTTCCTGCGATTACTTCGATTGCCAAGACTCTGGGCGCGCCGTCGGTTTCCCATCAGACTTTGGCTGTAGCGCAGGAACAATTAGAAAGCGTAACGGTTGTTTCGGACGAGGAGGCAGTACGAGCCGTGCAATTTATTCTCGAACGATTGAAAGTGTTGACAGAACCGGCGGCTTCCTGCACATTGGCGGCAGCTTCTCGATTAAAAAATCAATTCGATCAGGATAACAATGTAGTTTTAATTCTTTGCGGAGGAAATCTTTCGCTCAACGATTTATGCCGTTACATCTAGCAATAGTCAATAAAGGCGGAGTAACATCTTTTTCATTCGGTTAGTATGCTGCACCATTGGAATGACCCGCTCGCGCTTGATTCGCTCTCTTGACGCTCCGCATCAACCGAATTTATGAAAGCAATCGGAATATCGCAGACGCGAATGGCTAAACGCTCGAGGTCGTCTAAAACTGCATCAGAAACAGTGCGAGCGGTTTCATAAGGAGGCGACCTAACCTTCATTTTAAATACTTACACCGCATCTGTTATCAGTGAAACTTTGGCTGGCTTTTAATACATTCGATTAAGATGAGAAAAACGGATTCATTCGCGAAAGAAGGTGAGTAGTTAATTATTTTAAGTAAATTTATGTCGGCGATTTCGGCATAAATTGCGGCGCGCGGCGCGCTCTGGTTTTTTGTTCAAAGGCGTAGGCAATTTTAATTAGTTGCGGTTCGGTGAAGGCGCGACCGAAAAAGCCGATGCCGACGGGCAATGCGTCAATAAAACCGGCGGGAACTGTAATGTAAGGATAACCAGCTACCGCCGCGATTGACCAGGTTGCGCCGGTGGCGGGCGCGACGACGGTATCCAATTTGTCTTTGGCGACCACCGCGTCAATTCCTTTTTCCCGCGTCGCCTGCTTTATCCGATTGAGCGTGTCAATGTAAATTTTATCCGTCAAATTGCCCTTGCTCTGCGACTGCTCGAATAACTCCTGCCCGAAAAGCGGCATCTCGCGCGTTTTGTTTTCTTCGTTGAATTTAATCAAATCGGCGAGCGTCCGATAGGCGCCGCCTCTTTCGGCAAGATATTTATTCACATCAGTTTTAAATTCGTAAAGCAGAACGAGCAGCCGGTCGTCGGCAAGTTTGCCGTAATCTTCTGTAAAATTGACATCAATCAAAGTCGCCCCGCCGCTTCTCAAATTTTCGAGGTTCGATTCAAACAACTCTTTTTGTTTGGCATTGGTGCCGACAAACTGCCGTGCCACGCCGATTCGCGCGCCGCGCAAACCGTTTGCGTCAAGAAATTTCGCATAATCTTTATCGCCTTTTTTGCTGTTGGCAGTCGTCGCGTCGCGCTTGTCGCGCTTGACTAAAACACCAAGCAGAATCGCCGCGTCGTTCACGGTTCGCGCCATCGGTCCAGCAGTATCCTGCGTATGCGCGATGGGAATAATGCCACTGCGCGAAATTAATCCGAGCGTCGGTTTGATGCCGACGACACCGCTGCGCGTCGCCGGGCAGATGATCGAGCCGTTGGTTTCCGTGCCGATGCCGATTGCCGCCAGATTAGCGGAGATCGCCGCGCCCGTCCCGGCAGAGGAGCCGCACGGATTTTTATCTAAAACGTACGGATTATTCGTCTGCCCGCCGCGTCCCGACCAGCCGCTGATTGATTTGGTCGAGCGAAAATTCGCCCATTCGGATAAATTCGTTTTGCCGATAATCACCGCGCCCGCTTTCCGCAGTCGAGTGACAATAAACGCGTCGCGTTCGGGCGGCGGCGCATCGACCAGCGCAAAGCTTCCGGCGGTCGTTTTCATCCGGTCCGCCGTATCAATATTATCTTTAATCAAAATCGGAATGCCGTGCAGCGGCGAACGTACTTTGCCGCGCTTGCGCTCTTTGTCCATTTGGTCGGCGATTAGGAGCGCGTCAGGATTGACTTCAACTACAGAATTTATTTTCGGATCAATTTCCTTGATTCTTTTCAGGTAATTTTCAACGAGCATCCGAGAGGAAAATTTGCCCGCCTTCATTCCAGTCTGAAGTTCAAAAGCACTAATTTCCCTCAGTTCAATTTGAGTTTCGACGAAAATGATTTTACCAGCGTCTGTCTTTTTCACCAGGCTCATCACGGCAGCACCCGCTGCACTCACTTTCAAAAACTCGCGCCGATTCTGTTTTCCATTTTTCATAATAATTTTAGAAACTGCTCAACGGCGCTATTGCCTGCTCGCAAGTTATATTTGATTTTTCTAATTTTTTGCAAATTATAATTACAAAAATTGAAAGCGGATAGTCCGTTGTTCACCTAATTATAGCAAACTCTATATATAAAGCAGGAGATAAGTCTATTTCAGAAAATTGACAATCGAAGCGCGGCTGATTTTTAGTTTCCGAGCAATCTCGGATTTATTCAAACCTTTTCCGTTTTTGAAAGTTTCCGCTCAATTGTCATTTTTCTGTTGCCTTCTTCTTTCTATCACGTTTGATGAGCAAAAACAGACCACCGCAAGTTGCATCAAAAGACGAACTGTAATCAAAGCTAACTTTTTAATACAGAATGCTATTAAATTTTATGCTTTTCTACCTATAACATTAATAAAATCGGCAAGGTTGAGTAACGCTTTGGTTTTGTTAAGAAGAAGTGTCAAAAACAAAACCTTTGAAGCCTCTAGTGTAAATAAATGCAGGATGAGAGAAAATTTGCCAAAACCTTTTTTTGGTCTTTCTAACTCTTTCGCTTTTGATATTTTATCTTCACTTATTGGCATCACCATCCTCAACTTTCGCCTTCGGTGGTCTTCCTGTCTTTCGTTCTCGCACTAACTCAAGGTCTGATTTTTGAATTAAATGTTCCCGTCCGATTTGTTGAGATGGCAAACGCCCTTTTTTAATTAAAGCCGTAACACGGCGCATTGATATACCTAAATTTTCAGCCGCTTCTTTGGTTGTTATTAAATTTCCCACATTCATTTTATAACCCAAAATAAATTGTTCCGCAAAGGTAGAATTATTTTTGAAACTGTACTTTGAAAGTATACTTTAGTTTACACAAACTATTCTTTCGCGGTATAATTATTTATAGATTGAATGACTTAATTATTCCCCAAATAAATTAAACAGAGAAAATAACATGACTTACGAAAATCAAACCAACGAAACAAAAATAGGCTTTTGCGATATTTGCGGAGCGCTAGAAACCAGAAAAACCCAAAATTTAACATGTGAAGGCTAGCATCTTGGGCGCAGAGAGGAATTCTGCCCGAACTGTAGCAAATAAAACACGAAAGACTGTAATAGCGATAACTATTAAAGTCTTTCAGTAAAAGAACGCTATCTGAACATTAAAAGCGTTTGTGATTCGCGGCGATCGTCAATCAGTTACCAAAATTTTATGAAATTAAGAAAAGAGGAGGCGAAAAAACTCTAATGCCAAATTTAACCGAAAATCAGCCTAAGTCTCCGACCATGATTTAATGCGTTGGCAAATTTGGTCGGAGATGTAAGGCGTTCATCAGCAATCGCGTTTTCAAGCGATTGTCTAAACTATAAGTAGAAATCAGGATTGAGTTATGGAAGGAATTTGTAGTATAATTGAAGACGAAGCACAGAAAAGCGGTCAACTTCTCTATGCTTCTAACCGATATATCAAGTTGATTTTGATTATGGCTAAAGCAATTATAAAATCTTTCCGTTTTTGTTTCAAACCGAACAAAACTCAATCCCAAAAACTCAATGACGCATTGTATTTGTGCCAACAACTTTACAATGCGAGTTTGCAGGTAAAGAATTGAAGCCTACAAAATCAATCGCATTTCGATAAATTATCAGGCACAGCAAAACCAACTGCCTGATATAAAAGTTACCAACCCCGAATACAAAGACATTCATTCTCAGGTTTTGCAGAATGTTCTGAAACGAGTTGACCTTGCTTTTCAAGGTTTCTTCAGCCGTGTCAAAAAAGGTGTGAAAGCAGGCTTTCCGCGTTTTCGTTCGCTCAATCGCTACGATAGTTTTACCTTTCCGCAAAGCGGCTTTCTCCTCACCGGAAATAAACTTACCCTGTCTAAAATCGGTAGCGTAAAAATCAAACTTTCCCGCGCTATTATCGGTAAGGTTAAAACCTGTCAAATTAAGCGCGAATGCGGAAGATGGTTTGTTATCTTCACGGTTGAAACGAGTATTGAGCCTTTGCCGAAAACAGGTGAATCGGTTGGTTTGGACGTTGGCGTTTCGGCTTTCGCTACTTTGAGCGACGGCGCGATTATTGAGAATCCGCGCTTTGCCGAAAGTCTGCAAAAGTCTTTGCGAATCGCTCAAAGGTCGGTTTCCCGCAAAAAGAAAGGCGGCAATAATCGAAGAAAAGCGGTTTTGAAACTTCGTAAGATTCATCAAAAGATTAAAAATTGCCGCGCTGATTTTCAGCACAAAGCGGCGCGTTATCTCGTTAATAATTACGACGTGATTTGCATTGAGAAACTGAAAGTTTCCAATATGCTCAAAAATCATTGTCTTGCGCGTGTCATAGCGGACGTAAGTTGGAGTTCCT
Organism: Acidobacteria bacterium 28-9; assembly: GCA_002050355.1. Classification (GTDB taxonomy): domain Bacteria; phylum Acidobacteriota; class Blastocatellia; order Pyrinomonadales; family Pyrinomonadaceae. Next base: position 1,793 of record MWYY01000092.1, on the reverse strand, counting down.
TTTTTCACATACTTGAGAACAAAGCGGTAGAAGCTGGTCGAGAGTTGATAAAGGTAACGCCAAACTTCACAAGCCAAACTTGCAGTAGTTGCGGTCATTGCGAAAAGGCAAACCGTAAAACTCAAGCCGATTTTGTGTGTTTGAAATGTAGCCATAATGAAAATGCGGATGAAAATGCCGCTATAAATATACTGCGCCTGGGCAAAAGCGTATTAGGCTCAAAGTGGAACGATAGTTCGTGCTTGCCTAAAGAATCTCTGACTATAACCGTTTCGGTTTAGTCGGAGAGTGTCAATTATCAAACTCAACGAAAACCCAACGCCGAATGATTGTCCGCTTTGTGGCAACCAAACCAACCCGAACATCGGCGCGGAGTTGTTTCTTGCCGATACCGAACGAATTGTCTGCTTTGATTGTGCCGAACGAGACGCGCCGGTTCTTGCTTGTCTGATTACTTTTGCCGATTTGTCGAGAGCTTTTCAGATGAAAGACAAACCGCTTTTAGGTGATTTTCTAAGATTCGCGCAGTTGTCGAAAGCGCTTGATACCGCCGAAAGAATGTTCGGCGCAAAGTGGACGAAGATGCAAACTTTTAGATGAAATCCGATGAATGCTTATCCGAGTTTCGGCGTTTGAGCGACAAGGATAATTTTACTGAACAAAAATAACTCAAACGTCATTAACGATTTTGTCCAGCAATGTTTCTCCTTTGAATTCGATGACTGTATCAATTAAAAAATCTGTGTGGAAGAGGATTCCTCTATGTAGCATAGTTGACATTATAGCAAAGTAAAATAGTATCGGTGGAGGTAACCTGACTCATAGAAGCAAGAATGTTTGATTGTCTATCTACCAAAAAGCAAAACTTAAGAATTAAACTTCTTTTTCCTCGCAAAATACTCTTTTGCTTGTTGTAAAGATTGCAGTTTTTTTTTCGCAGGTATTTTGGCTACCCAGACTCCTTTTGGGTATTTCTTGCATTATTTAATTGCTTCTTGGTAGAGATACGCGTAAATAATTACATCATTACCTTTCATTATCTCTTCAAATTTTTGACGAAGGTCAATGCTTTTATCGTTCCTACTCTCTTCTGCCACTTTATTGATTTGATCAATTTCTCTTTGAAAATCTTCAGCCTTCGCATTGTTTTCATCTAAAAGAGCTTTAAGATAATCCCTGATTAATGATAAGTCTTTTGCAGGAAAAAACTTGTGAGTCTTTAACACTAGTTTATCGAGCCGGCTGCTTAATCTACTCATTGTTTTCTTCCTGATGTTTCAGAATATGCTCAAGCATTTCAAGCCGATTTTCAATGTCCAGCATTTCTAAACCCTTCAGAGACTGTTCAAGTATAATTTGGGCGCAGCGGATCTCAACGCTTGGATTCTCGCAGGTTAAGTTTCTTTCTAAAGTTTCAATCGCCTGGTGAGTAATACTTTGCAGTTTGGCAACCGTGTTCTCGAGGATGCCGCGCCGCAATTTCCGGTACTCACTCAAGAAGTTTTCATCCTGCATCCACCGCCAGTAGGTCGTAACATTTACACCGGCTTTGGCGCAGGCGTCGTCAATTGTTTTTTCAGTTAGCAGGAGCGCTATCAACTTTTCCTGTTTACTGGTTAATTCGTCAGAAGTTTGCATTTCTTTGCATTTCTTTGCATCCAAATGGAGGAGTTTTTCCTTCTTTATTTGGTCATGTAACAAAAGAGATGCTGGTGGAATTCATCTGATGAATATAAAGTTTAACCACCGCTTCGAACATTTTCTTGGTCTTTGAAAAACAAATCGTTCTTCGC
>MWYY01000051.1 GCA_002050355.1 Acidobacteria bacterium 28-9 | reverse complement strand
TCTCAAACCGACTCGGGTTTCGATTTCCATATGCGGAAAATCTCCGACGAACATTGCAAAACCCAAAGCTTTCATCAAAACGTGTTCGTAACTTTCGCCCAATCTTTGCCACAGGCGAATGCGTCTTCCCGCCAGCCGAAAATCGTGAAGCATTCTTAAATGGTAAATTTAAAGTGGTAAATGGTAAATTGCGGGCAAGAATATATTTTAACTTTTACAACAATAATTTGTTATCATATCGGATTATATTTTATGGAAAATGTGTCGCCGGTAAAACAAGATGTGGAAGAAAAACTTTTGAAGATTGCCGCTTCGATTGATGAATTTGAAGGCTATGCGCATCCGCACGCCACGCGCATTGCGTTTTTGGCAGACGCGCTGGCGCTGAAATTTAATCTCGCCGCGCACGACCGTTTTTCGCTTCGGCAAGCCGCGCTGGTTCATGACATAGGCGAGATGGCAATGAATCGAGATTACATATGCGCAAACCGTCCGCTGCGCGATGAAGAACGGATTGATATGCAGCGTCATTCGGTTATCGGCGAGCAGCAAGCCGCTAAAATCGGATTAAGCCGCGTTGTCCAGCTGCTTGTTCGCTGGCATCACGAATGGTGGAACGGAGCAGGTTACCCTGACGCAATCGAGCGCGAACAGATTCCGCTTGCCGCCAGAATCCTGCGTGTCGCAGACACTTTTGCCGCTTTAACCGACCGGCGACCTCACAACAACGCGCCGCTTTCCGCGCCGAACGCTAAAAAATATCTGACTGAACAGGCAGGAATCGAATTTGACCCGAAGGTTGTGAAGATGTTTCTGCTGCTCGAAGGTTTGGAGGAATTGGAATCCTACTCGAATGGTTACGAATTAGAAGAAAATATAACATAACAATTTACTGTCTAATAGTCAGTTCTCTTCAATTCGTATTTCGTAATTTTCTTTATGCTCAATAAATCAGTTGCCGCGCCCAAGAGTTGGCTCGCTTATGAACTCAACGTTCTGCGCCGTTTGAAGTTTGCATCGGTGATTTTGCCTTTTTCGGACAAACCGAACCTCGGCGCATATCTCAAACGCTGGAACGTGCGCGTTGCGACAAATGATTTTACGCAAGCCGGATTTGTCAAAGCCGTCGCTTCGATTCAAAACAACGGCGAAAAACTTTCCGAAGACGATGTTGCCGCGGTTTTGGAGGACGCTTACGTTCCGCGTTACCGCCTTCAAAACGAATCGCTAAAAAATTGGTTTGGCGAAACCGATGCGTGGTGGTTCGACAATGTGCGCAGAAATGTCGAAAAACTTCCTTCTCACGTCTTGCAGGCGATTGCGTTAAGTGTCGGAATGGGCGTCGGCGATTACGTTTTATCCTTTACTGAAGACACGCGCGAACTGCGTCAGCCGCTTTCAACCGTTTACAAACGGCTGTTGAGCGCGATGCCCGAACCAGTCAACAACGGGCAAAACAACACTTGCCAAAATAAAACTGCAAAAGATTTTATCAGTGAAAATTTTACAAACGACTTAATGTTTCTGCGCTTGCCGCAGGCGCACAATTCCACTGAACGAAATTTTTTGGGCTGGACGGCTTGGCGCGAAGAATGGATTCACGGCGACAATACATTTTGGAACGATATCGAAACGGCGCAGACGGGCAAATTCGGAGCTTTGGTTGAAACCAAATCGCAGTATCTGCGCCTGCTTGAAGAAATATTACGAACGGCTTCGCGTATTCCGATATGGGCAATCGCGCACGTCGAAGACGGATTCGTTTCAACTCAGGATATTGTCGAAACAATCGGGCGCATCCGGCGCGTTGACACAATATTTACCAAAGATTTTTCTGAACTGACCGGCGCCAAAGCCGTAATTATTACAGCGTGAAACATTCAGCATTTACCATTTAACATTTATCCGTTTCACCAAATTGGATTACTATTTCGTCAGTTAAATAGGTATTTCGCCGACACATTATGAGAACATTGCAAATTTTGGTGGCGACGAAAAATGTCGGTAAAGTAAAGGAATTAAAACGGCTTTTTGCGGACTTGCCTCTGTGTCTGCGTAGTTTGAACGAATTTCCAGAGGTTATCGAAGCCGAAGAAACGGGCGTAACTTTTGCGGAAAACGCCGTCTTGAAAGCGCAGTCTTACGCTCTGCAAACGGGAGTTTGGGCTTTAGCCGATGATTCAGGTTTGGAAGTCGAAGCGCTGGGCGCTGCGCCGGGAGTTTTCTCTGCCAGATATGCAGGCAAAAACGCGACGGACGAAGAAAAAATCGAAAAGTTACTCGGCGAATTGAATATACGGCAAGACAAACGCCGTCGCGCCCGATTTGTCTGCGCGATGGCGATTTCCGACAAAAAGGGCGAGATAAAATTTCTGACCGAAGGAATCTGCGCCGGAAGAATCGCTTTAAATGCGAAAGGCACGAATGGTTTTGGTTACGACCCGATTTTCATTCCCGGCGGTTTCAGTCAAACATTCGGCGAGTTATCAACCGAAACGAAAGGAAAAATAAGCCATCGCGCGCGGGCATCAGAAAAAATAATTCAATATTTGCGTGATTTTACGGCTGTTTCACTTGACCAATGGACTTTTCGCCTGTAAAATTCGGCACTTGAAAGTATTTTTCAAATGAAACGCAGGCAGAGAGCGGGGCGTGGCTCAGCTTGGTAGAGCGCTCGGTTTGGGACCGAGAGGTCGCAAGTTCGAATCTTGCCGCCCCGACCATTTAGCGTTTTCAGATTGGCAAGGTTTTACTTTTTGAAGATTGCATTTCTGCAATCGCAAATGTTCAATTAAGTAGTATTTACAATAAAAAACTTGGAGGCTAATTTATATTATGGCAGCAGCAACAACATCAAAGCGTATGACACAAACGGAAATTGTCAACCAACTGGCTGATAAAACCGGAATGAAGAAGGCAGAAGCAAAAGGATTTTTCGACGCTCTGGCATCACTCGCTACCAGCGAAGTGAAAAAGAACGGAGAATTTACTATTCCGGGTTTCGGCAAATTGGTAAAAGCAACACGCAAAGCGCGTGAGGGTCGCAATCCGGCGACGGGCGCGACCATCAAAATTCCGGCGAAAACAACCGTTAAATTCCGTCTCGGCAAAGCTATGAAAGATGCCGTCAGCGGCGCAAAGTAACGACTTTGTTCAAAAATTCATCTGACCGGCAGACTTAGTTGTTTGCCGGTTTTTTGTTTTGTCCGTGTTTTGAGAAAAAAGTTGCAAGCCCGAAAAAAAATGGTGACAAAATGTAAATTCTCTGTTAAACTGTTTTTTCATTATAGTTGAAAGACACCATAATTTAATAATTTTAACAACTTTTTAATAATTATTTTCAACTAAAATATATGGGAAATCTATATGTTTATGGAGCTTTGTAAAGATTTTTCGACTTTTGCGACAAATTTCACAAAGGCTACGAGGTGTTAAAATGAAACAAGGAGAATATAAAGTGGCAGCAGCAGCTAGACAAATAACTTTGCAGGAAAGAATCCTGCAAATTGACCATATACAAGCGCGTCGTTTTGCAAAACTCAGCGGCGCACCGATGGAAATCGCAATCGAAGGAATTATCCGACATCTGAAAGCGTGTCAGCGAATGGATGTCAACCCGGATGCTTCCGCCGTGCGCGAAATAATTGACGATGCTCTAAATGGCAGAAGAGTGTTTGCCGAAACGTCGAACGACCTTCTCGCCGCTTAATTTTTTTTTATAATTAGCAATAATAATTTGACCGCCGTTTATCTTGGCGGTCTTTTTTTATTTTCTATAACGATTTTTTTAGTTTGCCGACTTTAATTTCACTTTATAAAGCGTAAATTTGCCGTAAGTTTCGCCCGCGCTGATTTCATACCAGCGACGCAGATTGGAAAAATTTGTTTGCAAACTGTTTGGTGCAACGACGAAAGAAATCGTCGGGCGCGCTGCCTGCTCGAAACCGAAATTTTTGTAGTAATTATCGTAGCGCGCGACTTCTTCTTCAATTTCGGCGGCAGTCAGCGGTCGCGAATTGACTGAAAGCGTGGCGTTAAATCTATCCCAGCCGAAAAGTGCCATATACGCTTCGATGTCGCCGCGTTTAAAATCGCCTCTGAGCCAATCGGCATCGCGGTCGGCGTAATAAAGCATCTGGTAAAAACGCTCCTTGTTTTCTTCCCGGCCGACGCCGGCGAAAACGTGCTGATGCCGCGCCCAGAGAACGGCGTGCGGCGCAACGACCGGTTGATTGTCGGCTTGCACGTAATCGAGATTCAAGGTTACTAAATCTTTTGCTCCAACTCGATTTGCGGCAGCAATCTCGGCAAGGCGTTTCGTTACGGGCATCGCTTCTTCACGCTCGATGTTCCAAAACATCAAAACCCGAGTCGTGTATTTAACTTCGACATAACCCCAAGCAACCGCAGCTAAACCCAAAACAAGCAAAATCGCCGTGTAAGTTTTTGGCGCGCGCACCTTTTTCAGGAAAATAAAAAGCGTCAACGCGACGACCAAAGCCGTAACATAATTAACTACATAATATTCGTAATGAAACGGTTGCAGAGAGCGTCCCGTAACGATTTGCTGGTTGAAAACCAGAAACGGAACAAGCGCGAAGGCAAGCAAAAAAACCGCTGTCAGATGTTTCAATCTGACAAAGTTAAACCAAACGGCGAGGGCAATCAAAAAAAGCGCGGTGTGGCAGACAATCGCCGGAAAGCGCAGTAAATCCGGCATGTGCGTCAAAACCAGAAGCTGAATCGAATCGGTTCCCGGCGCACGCTGCGAAAGCAGATAAGCGTAAGGCATGAGCGCGAGAAGTGCGATGAAATCGATTAAAATTATAAACGGCAAATCCTGTTTCCAATTTTCAGGTCGCAGAACAAACCACAATAAAGTCAGCGCAAAAAGGAAAGCAGCGGCAGTCGTCCACAAATAAAAATAGGAAAAAACCAAAACGGCGAAGCACAATCCGGCTGAAACGACTGAAATGTATTTGGTCGATTTAATTTGACTTTTCAGCGAAAGCCAGACGAAACCGAACATTGCAAAGAAAAACGGAAACGCCGCTGCCGGAATGTATCTGCGCAAAAAAGGTAGAAACGGATAAGCTGCGCCGCGTCCTAAAAATTGGCTGATTGCGCCATTTCCCGCAGCAAGCGCGCCGCCGAATAAAATTAATAATGTGCCGGCGAACGCAAAACGGTTATCTTCCGTAATTTGCGCGAGCAGCCAAAATAAAGCCAGAGCGGTGAAAAAGCTCGCTGCAAATGAAAGCAGAATAAAAATGCCTGGCGCATTTAAACCGAAGATGCGTGCCGGAATCGAAATCGCAACCGGCGGTAGAAACTGTATCGAAAAAATTGATTCGGGCTGCGGATTTTCGGCGGTCTCGTCGCGCCCGGAATACGGGTCGTTTTTTCTCGGTCTGCCGTCAATCAAGGCTTGCAAGTAAGCAGCATAAGCCGTTTCATCCAAATCGTTGGATGCGAAAGTTCCGTTCCAACCTTTTTCTGCTGCGCCGCGCTCGTTCCACAACGCAAACTGCGGATACAAACCGAATACGGCAACGATTATTCCCGCTAAAATTCCGAAACGCCAATTAACATTTGTCATTTATCATTTACCATTTATCATTTAGCCTTTATTATTAAACATCTAACATTTACCATTGAAATTGAATAAATGGTAGGTGTTAAATTACAAGTGTTAAATAATAAATGATAAATGGTAAATCATAAATGTTATGGCTTTAAGAGATAAAATTGTCAATGATTTGACCGCCGCGATGAAGGCAAAAGACGCGAATCGTTTGTCGGTTTTGCGAATGGTCAAAGCGAATTTGATGAACCGGCAAATCGAAAAAGGGGGAGATTTGATCGACGAGGAAATTACAAAAGCCCTGCAATCTCTGGTCAAGCAGCGCCGCGATTCAATCGAACAATATGAAAACGCCGGACGCATGGAGCTTGCCGAAAAGGAAAAAGCAGAACTCGTCGTCATAGAAGATTATTTGCCGCAAGCTGCGTCCGTGGAAGAAATCGAAAAAGCGGTTTCCGATGCAATTGTAGAAACCGGCGCGAGTTCGATGAAAGAAATGGGCGCGGTGATGAAAGCGGCGCAGACGCGACTCGCAGGCAAGGCGGCGGATGGCAGACTCGTCAGCGAAACGGTCAAAGCAAAACTTCAATAATGATGTTCAATCAAAAACCTACTTACGGGCAATAAAATACTGCTTGAAGAAATTGTTCTATAATTTATGGCTCAAAATAAATCTTCCTTTATGAAACAATGGGTAGCCGAAAAACGTTGGCAGCGCGGTAAACGCGCGCTTGAGCGCCAACTCGATTACCAAGAGAAAAAGGCGGAATCTCTGCGCGACAAAGAGAGGCACGTGGTTCTCGACATAATTGTCAGAGCGCAAGCAGTGCGTCGAAAGCTGGAAGAAATTCACTCGATATCGGATGAAGCGCGCATTTTGGAGGTCGGGAGCGGAGCGCACGGATTGATTTTCGGTTTCGGCAACAAATATGGAGTCGGCATTGACCCGCTGGCGGTAGATTACAAACGGCTGTTTCCGGTGTGGCAGAAAAACGCGCAGACGGTCGCCGCCATCGGTGAAGAACTGCCTTTTGCTGACGCTTCTTTCGATGTTGTTTTGAGCGATAATGTAATTGACCACGCCGAAAAGCCGGTCAAAATCGTCGAGGAACTAGCGCGCGTGTTAAAGCCGGGCGGTTTGCTCTATTTTACAGTCAACATTCATCATCCGATTTACGATTTTGCTTCAAAAGCTCACGGAGCTTGGAATGCGCTGGGCATTCGCTTTGAACTCTCGCCGTTTGCAGACCACACGGTTCATTTCACCGAAAATCAAATAAAAAAGGTTATAGCCGGTTTGCCGCTCAATGTAATCGAGCAAAATTCTACGTCTCGGCAGACAAAAGCCGCCGTTCCCGGGTCAAAATCTGGTAATGCCGAGCGGCAGTTTAAAAAGCTTTTTTTCAAAAATGCACTCTACGAATTAGTTGCCGTGCGCGATTAAAAAGCCGATGCGCACCGGATTAACCGAACATATTTCTCATCTTGTCGAGAAACGATTCGTCTTGAAAATCCATATCTTCAACTTCGGCAAGTTGTTCGAGCAATTTGCGCTGTTCTTTGGTTAGATTTTTCGGCGTGATAATTGTCGAGGCGACAAACAAATCACCTTTTCCTCGTCCGCCCAGCGCAGGCATTCCTTGATTTCTAAGGCGAAAGACGGTTCCGGTTTGTGTTCCCGCCGGAATTTTCAAATCTTCTTCGCCGTCGAGCGTCCTAACTTTTATTTCCGAACCGAGCGCGGCTTGGGCAAAGGAAATCGGAACGGAAACATAGAGATTCGCACCTTGCCGCTCGAACAATTCGTGTTCTTTGACGTGGACGACGACATACAAATCACCTGCCGTGCCGCCGTTTGAGCCCGCTTCGCCTTCACCGTTTATTCTAAGCCGCGAGCCGGTTTCGACACCCGCCGGAATTTTTACTTCCAGCGATTTTTCCCGCTCGACGCGACCCGCGCCGCGACATTTTTTGCACGGATTTTTTATAATCTGACCTTTACCCGCGCATTTTTGGCAAGGTCGCGTTACGCTGAAAAAACCTTGTTGAAGCCGCGTCTGTCCGCTTCCGTTGCAGGTTGTGCAAGTTTCCGCTTTTGTTCCTTTTTCCGCACCTTTGCCGTCGCATTCCTCGCACTTTTCCAAACGCGGAATGCGCAGTTTTTCTTCTTTTCCGGCAGCCGCTTCTTCAAGCGTAATTTCCAAATCGTAGCGTAAATCCGCACCGCGCTGTGCGGCTGTTCGCCGTGAGCCGCCCGCGCTGCCGCGTCCGCTGAACATATCGCCAATGCCGAAAAGGTCGAAAATATCTTCGATATTGGAAAATCCCGGGTCGTATCCCGCGCCGCCGCCTGCACCTGCGCCGACTCCGGCGTGTCCGAAACGATCATAGCTGGCTCGTTTCTGCGCATCCGACAAAACGGAATACGCTTCCGCCGCTTCTTTAAATTTTTCTTCCGCCGTGTGGTCACCCGGATTTTTGTCCGGGTGATGTTTTATCGCAAGTTTGCGATACGCCGCTTTTATTTCAACTTCGGTCGCAGCTCGGCTGACGCTCAAAACTTCGTAATAATCTCTTTTACTCATAATTGCAAGATTCCAGATTTTAGATTCCAAATTTCAAATCGACGATAAAAAATCGTAAATCCAAAATCTAAAATCCAAAATTGAGAAACGCCAGCCCAATCTCTTTGAACTGACGTTCTTTAATTTTGCGTCAACCGGATGTTTTTCTCAAGCGAAGAAGTTTAATCCGCTCTCTTTAGAGTTTTGATAAGACGGTTGAAACATTCTTTCAAAATTTTCAAACACTTCAACGCGCACAGTTTCAGGCTTGAAAATTTGGTTCGGAGATTAAATTTTCTGGTATTCCTTGCTCATTGTTTTTTCCAGCGAGCGAGCGACGTAAGAAACAATTGAAATCATTCTGGCATATTCGATTCGGGTCGGACCTAAAACGCTCAAAGTTCCGATTGCTTCGCCGTCGCCGAGGCGATACGGCGCTGTAATCAGCGTGCAGTTTTTCAAAGATGCAGCCGAGTTTTCACTGCCGATAATTACCTGCACGGCGCCTTTTGCCGAAGTGTCCTGTACGATACATTCGGTTAGAATCTGCACGAGTCTCGATTTTTCCTCAATCGTGCGGAGCAATTCGCGCAGACGTTCAAGGTCTGCAAAATCTCTCTTCGTCAAAATATTCGACGTGCCGCCGACATAAACTTCGCCGCGCTCGTCATCTTCCGACTCGATGCTCTGCGAACAGAGTATCATCGCCGTTTGCAGAAGTTTGTCGAAAAGCGAAGTTTCTTCGTGCATCAGTCCGAGAATTTTCACGCGAATTTCCGCCAGGCTCTTTCCTGCAAACTCCCGGTTCAAATAGCGCGCCGTGCGTTCGAGTTCGTCGTTTGTAAAAGTTTCCTTGAGCCGTATAATTTTGTTATGTACGATATTAGGCGCGGAAACAAGCACGACAAGTACCCGTTTTTCAGACAAATTGACAAACTCTATATGCTGCAATCTGTCTCTTGAAAGCGACGGCGACACAACGATGCCGACGTTATCCGAAAGAGCCGAAAGCAGATGAGAAGTTCTCTCCATTAGACGGTCGGGCGTCTCTGTACTTTCGATTTCGCTGAAGCCGAATTCTTCGTTGACGATGCGCAAATCATCGTTTGAAAGACTCAAAACGCCGAGCAGATTATTAACGTAATAACGATAGCCTTTGTCGGTCGGAACTCGTCCGGCGGAAGTGTGCGGCTGCTCCAGAAACCCGAAATCTTCGAGTTCGCCCATTATGTTGCGAATCGTCGCCGGACTCCAACCCGTCGCGCCGACAAATTTTTCGGCAACTGACTTCGAACCGACCGGCTCGCCCGAAACAAGATGCTCGTTGATGACGGCAGACAATATAATTTGCCCGCGGGCGTCGGGAAATTGTGAACTCTTTTCATGTGTCTGATTTGAAATCACGGGCGGAAATTTTTCGATTTACGAGTTTGAAACGAACCGCAGATAAGCGATATTCTACGGCTTTCAATTGAATATCATTTTCGTTTGTTGCCTGTCAAGAAATAAGGCAAAAGTTCGGAAGTTGTTCAGGTGTTTTAACTTATCGACAAGATTGATTTTTATTTTACTTTTGCTTTTATGCCTCAACTAATGCAGGAAATAAAAAAATTCTATGAAGAAGCGTTTCAAATCTTTAACGGCAAATCTCAAACGCCCGAAATCGAACTTCGATTTTATCCGTATATAGGTATCAATCACACAATTCGCATTCGTGAACAAAAAGCCTTTATACGTCTTGCCGAAATTTCTCGAAATCTGCCGCTCGAAGCGCAAAAGGCTCTGGCATTTATCTTAGTTGCCAAACTTTTTCGCAAAAAAGTCCCGACACAGGCAAAGGAGACATACCGCCACTTTATAAAAACCGAAGAATTCCGCCAAAAAGTTGACGAAAACAAACGCGCAAAAGGACGCAAAATTATCACGACTTCCAAAGGCGACATCTACGATTTGGACGAAATTTTTCGCAGTTTGAATCAGATTTATTTTGACGGGAAAATTCCTTTGCCCGTGTTAACCTGGTCCGCACGTAAGACTTTTCGCATTTTAGGTCATCACGATTCGACACACGAGACAATTGTCGTCAGTCGTTCTCTCGACGCGCGACAAGTGCCGAAATACGTCGTTGAGTTTGTCGTCTTCCACGAAATGCTGCACATTTTTCACCCGACGATTCACCACGGCGGCAGACGCTACAATCACACGCCCGCTTTTCGCCGCAACGAAAAACAGTTTGCGTATTTTGAAGAAGCTGAAAGCTGGATTGAACAAAACGTTAAAAATTTAAAAAGAAATGCGAAAAAGATTAATGGTGAATGATGAATGGTGAATGGAAAACAATTCTTACATTCACCATTAATCATTCACCATTAAATTTGCGTTCTACTCTCCGATTTTTTCCAAAATTGTTCCGATAAAGCCAAATGTTGAAACGCTTTTGCGCTCGATGCCGTTTTCCGTAAAACGAGTTTCGGTTAAGTAAATTGTTGTAATTTTTTTATTTTCCTCTTTTGGCGCGCCTAAAGCTTTGAGAATTTTTTCCGCCGAATCTGTATCTTTGGTATAAGTGATCGAAACGGATTTGCTGTCATTAAATTTCGAGAAGTATTGATTTTTTGTGAAATTTTGCCCGCTTTGTTTTGCTTCCAAGCATTTCAAGACAATTTCACCGTCGCCTAAAATCAATTTATTTTCGGCAAACGCCGCCGCAATTTCGCCGTCCTCAGATTTCCAGATTTCAGCGTCTGCTAGTTTTTCCGGCTGTGATTTGAAGTTTATTTCAGTAATTGATTTTTTCACATTTTCCAAATTTTTAACCGCGACAATGGCGATTGATTTTTCGCCGTCGGCGTCAAACTGCGCCGTCAAAATATCGGAATCAATCGCGCTCAAAAAGGTGTCCGCATCCGACGCGCCGTAAGATTCGAACAAACTGTTTGAAAATTGCGTTAAAATTTTCGCGCTTCTCGCGTCGGTTTGTTTTGCAGCAGCAAACCGCAAACCGCGCCACGCTAATTGAGGATTTTGCAGGTTGTAACGGGTTATCGAAAAAACGTCTGACGGCAAAAATTCTGCCGAATTTGTTTGTGATTGTGCAAAGGATTGCAGTGTTTCTTTGAAAACGGACGAAGTTTCGCTTGTCGTTGCAACAAAAATTTTATCTTCGATTCCCTGCTCTGTTTTGCTCGCCGTCCAAGCGATTTCCTTTGTCGTTTTCTGCAAAACCTGCGGCAAAGCACTGGCGATAAAACTTCTTGCGTCGTCGTTTTCGGTTGCGCCGATTGCCAATGAGACGCCTGCGAGATTAGCAATTTGCGCGATGCCTTCGGGCGTAATGTACCCGAAGGCAAGCGGATTTTCCGCGCTCGCTGCGTTTTTGGTGTAACTTGACTTCATCGCTTCGCGTGCGCGCGTCAGATTTTCATTTTTCAACAAACTTTCCGCTTCGCCGCGTTTAACCGCCAGACATTTATCCAAAAGGCTTTCGTCGTTTCCGACGTAGATAATGCTGTGGGAAACGGCGGCAAAAAGTTTGCGCCCGTCTGTCGTACTTGTCCAAACAAAGAATTTTGCACCAGCCTTTTCGGATTTTTCCAATTTCACGTCGTCGCCGTAAGTTCCGCGGGCAAACTTCCCGATTTGATTTTCCGCAATCTGGACAGCGGCTGGTTTCCAGGCGTGCGTGTCGGCAATTGCAACAAAGCGCGGCTTGAAATTCAAGATGGATTGTTCGCTGGCAACTTGCTGTTCCGAAGTTTCAAAACCGGTTACGGCAACGGCAAATTGAACATTTTCGAGCGCGGAAAAATCCGTTTTGTCTCTTGCATGCTCTCGAAATGCTCGGCTTTCGGTTAATGTTTCAAGCGTTTTCCGCAAATCGTTTGTTTCCAGGTAAATAATTGTGTCGGCAGGCGCAAGCGAACGTAAATCCGTCGGCTTTGATTGGCACGAGGCAAGAAAAATCAACCACAGATAAACACAGATGAACGCGAATTTTTTAGAGTGAAAAGTGAAAAGCGGAAAATGAAAAGTAAATTCATCGGCTACTTTCGCCTTTTGCATTTTTACTTTTGCCTTTGTTAACTGTAGTTTCATTTCGTTTATGCTAAAATCCCGAATCAATATGGACAAAGTTTTTGTAGAAAACATTTTACAGGGTAAAGTCGCGTTTGTAACCGGCGGCGGGACGGGAATTACGGGTGGAATAGCTCGCGCTCTGGCGGAATCGGGCGCCAAAGTAGCGATAACTTCCAGAAAACAGGAAAATCTCGAACCGATGAAAAATTTAATCGAGCAGACGGGCGGTGAATGTTTTGCGGTCGCTGCGGACGTGCGCGATTTTGCGGCGGTTGAAAATGCGTTAAACCAAACCGTCGAGCGATTCGGCAAAATAGATATTATCGTCAACGGCGCGGCGGGAAATTTTCTTTGTAAGGCGGATGAGCTTTCGGCAAACGGCTTCGGAACTGTTTTGGACATTGACGCCAAAGGAACCTTTAATATTTGTCGCGCCGCCTTTGAAGAATTGAAAAAATCTCGCGGTCAGATTTTGAATATCAGCGCGACGCTTCATCTGACCGCAACGCCGATGCAGATTCACGTTTCGGCAGCAAAAGCGGCGGTTGACGCAATAACCAGAAATCTCGCGGTCGAATGGGGTCGGTTCGGCATTCGCGTCAACGGCATCGCGCCCGGTCCGATTGAAGATACCGAAGGAATGAAGCGCCTCTTACCCAAACCCTTGAAAGAAAAATTGGCGAAGAAAATTCCACTGCAAAGATTCGGACGCATCAAAGACATCGAAAACACGGCGATTTTTCTCTGCTCTGACGCGGCAAGCTACATCAGCGGCGTAACGCTCGTCGTTGACGGCGGGCATTGGCTTTTGGGAACGAGTTTAGGATAAATGACTCAACGACCGAAAACACAGATAAACACAAATGCATTTTTGTTTTGTCTTATTCTTTCCAAAAAGCTGCGCCCTTAATGTCTGCGTAGCGAATTGTTTCTAACTGTTTGCGAAATATTGATTTGCATAACCATGAAAAGCAGAACATTCAGTAAATATAATTGCGGCGCATTTATTACTACTTGAAATCTCAAATACAGATTCAAATTTAGTATTTGCCTCTTTCTTCGCTTTGCTGGATTTCTTTTTCCGTGTCTTTGGCGTCGGAATCAAGCACGGCTTCAACGATACGGAAACGCGTGAAAAATCTTATTTCGGTTCGCGCAAATTTTTCGGCTAAAGTCGACAAGCGGTCAAAATCAACGTTTGCTAATTTTTTTATTAGAGCGACGCCGCCAGGTGTGTTGCGGTAAGATTCGGTGCGGACGACATCGAGGGTAACTTCATCGTTTTTGACCGAGCCGTATTCATTAAAATCGTCCAGCAGAATTCCTGCCGCAATAATATCATTAAAATAAGATACGTTGCCTTCGAGCAGCGCGAAACTCTGGTCGGGTTCGACGACGGCGTAGCCTTGCGCCAATCGCAAAACAGAAATTAAGTTTCGTCTCTGTTTCATTTTGCCCGAATATAGCGAGCGCGCTTCATCAATCAGAGCGGCTGCCGTTTTTTTATCGCCGTTTTGCATAATGTTTGCGGCAAGCGCAGACAAAATTTCAATGCGTGCTTCGGGCGTTTTGACTTTGGCGAGCATCTGGCGAACTTCGCGCATATCGCCTTTTTGTGCCGATGCGAGCGGAAGAGATTCTTCGATTTTTGTTCCCAAATAATCGTATTCTTCTCTTTTTTTAACACGTCCATAGTAATCTTTTGCTTTTACCAAATTACCTTCTCCAAAGGCTTTTTCGGCTGCTTGACGATAAAATCCGTCGCGCTCGCCGACTGGTTTTTTCTCGGCAATCTGAAAAATTTCTTCGGCGGTTTTGTCTTCGGTTTCGCTTTGAACTTCCTGGTTGCGAATTTGGTTGTCGAGTTCGGTCGAACCTTTCGCCATTTTTTGCCGAATCAATTGTGCCGAAGCGGGAAAATATTTACCGATGTCGCCCATCACCTGCGCCACTTCATAAGGCGAAAGATACGTTTGTTTGACGTATTTCTGCGCTAAAACTTCTATCAAATCCTTTATCTCGCCATCGGTCAAAGCGAGCGTTTTTTTATCTTTGACGGCAAGGCGGTTAAGTTTTCTGATTGTTTGTAGAAATTGTTGAATTTCCCAGACGTTAGCCGTGAAATTTGTTTCAGGAATTGCCGCGTTGTTTGAATTGATTATTACCGCCACGTTTGCCATCGAAGTCGTGTTCGACGACATCGAATTTGAAATATAATCGCCGGACGAAACGACTTTTGTATCCTTGCTTTTTATTTTGCCCAGAACTTCTCTGGCGAGTCTCGCGCCGAGTTCGGCGTCTTTTTCGTAAATGCTTTCGAGCGCGGAAAAAAGATTGGTGCCGAGACCTTTTTGCAGGTTTTTGATGGCAATTCCAAAGGCTTGTTTTGGGTCTTTTGCGGCAATCTGTTCGGCAAGATTAAGTTCGAGCGTATTGTCGTCGGCGAACACGCTTTCGCCGTCATCTTTTCGGCGTGACAACTTTTGTAAGGCTTCGAGCGCAAAGTTAGGGTCGTGAGCGGCTAGCGTTAAAAGCAGTTTGCTTCGCAATTCTTTGACGGCTTCGAAGGTCAAATTTCCTTCTTGGATATCTTCTTCCGAAGTTTCAAGCGAAACCTGTCCGAGCAGAGTGCTTAATTCGGAAACGGCGTTTTGAAAAATCACGCGCGACTGTTTTTCGTCGTGTTCCCAGAGCAGATTCGCTACCAAAACGCGCGCACTGACGCGGTTTTCCGGCAAATAAAACTGCTCGGCTTCGCGTGCCAGAACATTGAGCAGCGCGACGGATTTTTCCCGCAATGCCGGAGCGATTTGCGCTTCGGATTTAGTTTCGTCCGCCGGTTTGCTTTGCGCGAAACTTTGTCCTAAAAATACCAGGCAGAGAAAAAAGGTAAAAACTTTTTTATAAAGCATTTCGAGAGTCTCCAATTTCGATAAATTCGGTTAATGTTATGTCTTTCGCGGAAAATAGTAAATAAAATTTTTCGCAATCGGTGAACGTATATCAGTTAGAAATTTTGCAAGTTTTCAATTTTTATTTACCATACTTAGTGTGAAACGAGAATAATAGACAAAAAAGGCGTTGAATTTTCTTCTTATTTCGGCTTACGCTATATCCGCGTTGTGTTTTTACAAATAAAAACCGAGATTTTACCGTTTTCCGTTGATTAAATGCTTTTAGTAATAGACAATTACGATTCTTTTACATACAACCTGGTTCAGTATTTGGGCGAACTCGGCGCAGAAATCGAGGTGCGACGAAACGACGAAATTACGATCGAAGAAATCGAAACAGAACTCAAACCGCAAAAGATTTTAATTTCGCCCGGACCAGGAACGCCTTCGGAGGCAGGAATTTCCTTGCCGGTTTTAAAAAAATTCGGCGGCGAAGTACCAATTCTCGGCGTTTGTCTCGGTCATCAGGCAATCGGACAATTTTTCGGCGGACGAGTCATCCGCGCCCCCGAACCGGTTCACGGCAAACCGGTCGAAATCCGGCACGATAGGAAAACGATATTTTCCAATTTAGAAAACAGTTTTCAAGCCGCGCGTTATCATTCATTAATTGTCGAGCGCGAAACGCTGCCCGATTGTCTGGAAATTTCCGCCGTTTCGCCCGACGGTTTAGTAATGGGTTTGCGCCATAAAACCTGCAAAATCGAAGGCGTACAGTTTCACCCCGAATCAATTTTGACTTCAGAAGGCAAAAAACTATTGCAAAATTTTCTCAATCTTTGAAATGTTACCTAATCAGCGGTGAGTGAATTGTATATAGCAAATCGTGATAATTGATAAATGGTAAATGATAAATGTTTTTCATTCACCGTTCACCATTCACCATTAAAATTTATGCTTTCTCGCCTTTACCGAGCCGTTTTGCAAAAGCGCGTTTCGCTTTACGAAAGCGGCGTGCTCAAATCTTTTTCGCTCGGCGCGCTGACCGTGAGCGTCGGAAATTTGACTGTCGGCGGAACGGGCAAAACTCCGCTGGTCGCGTTTGTTGCGGAAATTCTGGCACAAAAGGGTAAGAAAGTTTGTATTATTTCGCGCGGATACAAGCGGGAAAATCCGAAACAGAAAGTTTTAGTTTCCGACGGCGAAAAAATTTTAGCAGACGCGAAACAAGCGGGCGACGAGCCGTTTGAGTTGGCACAGAAACTTCTCGGAAAAGCTGTTGTCGTCGCGGACGCGAACCGTGTTCTGGCGGGAAATTGGGCGCGGGGAAAATTCCGAATTACGGCGTTTGTTCTTGACGATGCGTTTCAACATCTGCGCGCCGAGCGCGATTTAGATATTGTAATGATTGACGCGACAAACCCTTTCGGCAACCGCAAATTGCTACCGTTCGGCATCTTGCGCGAGCCTTTATTGAATTTGAAACGAGCCGACGCGATTGTCATAACACGCGCAAATTTAGTTGAGACGGTTGAACACTTAAAGGCGGAAATCAGGATATTTAATTCAAATTGCCCGATTTTTGTTTCGGAAAATAAAATCTCAAAAATAATAAGACTGGAAGAATTTTTCGCAAAGGCACAAAAGGAAACAAATTACGGAAAGGGGGAAATCCAAAATACAAACAACTTAAAACCTGGATTTCTTGCTTTTTGCGGTTTGGGAAATCCGAGCAATTTTTTCGAGCAGCTACGGCACGAAAATTTTGATTTGATTGCGACTGAAACTTTCCCTGACCATTATTTTTATAAACAAACCGACACTGCGAAACTCGAAAAAAAAGCCAGGCAAAACGGCGCGAAAATTCTTTTGACAACCGCGAAAGATGCCGTTAAGTTGAAAGATTTGAAGTTTGTTCTACCGTGTTTTGTCGTCGAAAGCCGGATGGTTTTCGACAACGAAACTAACTTTCGCAGCTGGCTGAATACAAAAATTGAGGAAATCGAGCGGAAATAATTCTAAACCAAACTTTTACCTTTTCCTTTTGCCTTTCTACTTTTCGCCCGATTCCCGAAATCAGTAAAAATTAAACTGGCAAGAAACGCGAAAACAACTTTAGGCATCAAACATCGAAAGTTGCAAAAAACCTCAGTTAAAGATTAAGATTTCCGAATCGATTTTTTATTTTACAAGGAACAAGTCAATGAAACACATCAATTACGTATTTTTTTTGATTGCGATTTTTGCGTTTTCGAGTTTAACCGCATCTGCGCAGGAAACTGATGTAAAGGTTATCGACGAAGTTGTCGCGCAGGTAAATGACGGCGTGATAACGCTTTCGCGCATAAAGCGCGAGATGAACGACGCAATTGATTCTCTCGTCCAGGAAGGCAAAAAACCGCGCGAACAGGCGAAAGCCGAAATCGAAAGCAAACAGGGCGAAATTATCGCCAATCTTGTCAATGAAGAGCTTTTGCTGCAAAAAGGCAAAGACATCGGTGTCGAATCCGAAGTTGACGCGCAGATTAACCAAAGATTTTTAGGGATAATGAGACAGGAAAATATCAAATCGCTCGACATTCTGTATCAGGAGATGAGAAAAACCGGGGTCAACCCGGACGATATCCGTGAAAATTGGCGCAAACAATTTACCAGAGAAGCCGTCTTCCAGCGCGAAGTTGATTCCAAGGTTTATTCTGCCTTAAGTTCAAAAGAAGTAAAAGCTTATTACGAAGCAAACAAATCGAAATTTACCCGACCTGAAACCGTCAGTATCAGCGAACTTTTTTTGGGCTTTGCCGGACGCGATATGAACGCCGTGCGCGAAAATGCTAAAAAAATTGTTGCCCAAGCCAAAAGCGGCGTGGATTTCGGAAAGCTAGTTGCGGAAAATTCCGACCGTGCGGACGCAAAAACGACGAAAGGAAAAAACGAAAACATCAACGTCAAAGACCTGGACGAAAAATTTGCCAAACCTCTGGCAAGCCTTCAAGTCGGCGGCGTAACTGACCCGATTGAATTAACCGAAGGCATGGAAATTCTGCGTCTCGACAACCGTACAAAAGCCAGCAACGAATCGTTTTACGACGAAAACGATGTGCGAAAAACGCTCACTTACGAAAGACTTCCGCAGGAACGAAAAAAATATATGTCAGAACTGCGCGCTGATTCCTACATAAAAATCAACGAAAGTTACCGCTCGCTGGTTTCGCCGATTCTATTTGCCGACGACAGAAAAACCGAAGCTAAAAAATCGGATAAATAAAACAAAAAGCGAATTTCAAATTTGTAATTGATAATTCGTAATTCTAAACAATGCGTCTCGACCTTTTCCTCAAAACCAGCCGTTTGATTTTGCGCCGAAGCTTGGCGCAGGAATTTTGTGACGCGGGTTTGATAAAAATAAACAATTTACCGGCAAAATCCGCGCGCGAAGTAAAGCCAAGTGATGAGATTGAAATCAAGCGGCACAATCGTCTGACGCGAATAAAAGTTCTGCAAGTTCCCGACAAAAAACAGGTTTCACGCGCGGACGCGGCAAATCTCTATGAAATTGTTTCAGAAGCAATTCAGGAAAATGAGTTTTAGATACGATTTATGATTGACGATTCACCATCTCGCGTTTCCGGTTTCAGTAAAAACAGCCCAATCAAATAAAAAACCAGCGTAAAAAACTGAATATAGCCGGTTGCAGCGGCAAAACGCGGCAAATCGAGCAGCCACGTAAACGCTTCCTGAGTCGGGCTTTCTGTAATTCTCTGCCACAAACTGTCAGATGGCGGCGCAGTCAAATTTGCCAAAACTAAATATTTAACGGCAAACGCAAGCGCGAACATTCCACCCAAACTTTTGACCAACTTTTTCGGGTGGAATTCGGCAAAAAGGTTGTTCCAAAGCGTCCAGAAAAAGCAAAATGCAATCGTCCAAAACGGTAAGCCTCGTTCCGGCAAAAGCGAATTAAAAATTTGCGTCGAAGCCGCAAAAAGCGCGAGCAGAACACCGGCGTTGGCAAGGTTTTTCAGCGTCGAAAAATTTTCCGAAAACCAGCCGTCAAGTCTTATTAAATCGGCACGAAAGAATAGAACGAGCAAAACGCTTGCAAAAATCAAACAAACAAGCGCCGGTTTCAAAAAAAGAAACGCCGAATTTCCAGCCTCGATACGTAAACCGCCGAGCAGTGCAACCGACAGGAAAATAATAGGCAAAAGAATGTAATGACGAACGGCGGATTGTCGAATTCGTTCATCGTCTTTTGTCTTTTGTTCTTTGTTTATTATTTCGGTTTTCGGTCTCTGGTTTTCGGTCTTTGAAACGGATTTATCGCCGTCCACAACTTCCATAATTTCACCGTCAACTACGGACAAATCCTCGACTTCCCTATCGCTGGGTTCAAGCAGAACCGTTTCTTCTTTGACTTTGGACTCAGGACTCTGGACTGTGGACATAACTATTTTCTTTCGAATAAAACTTTCAACGGATTAAAATCGCTCGCCGTAAATTTTAAGCCTTCTTCAAATTCGTTTTTGAGTTCGTCTGGCGTTTTTATCTTTAAGTTTTGGTCGTCCGATCTGAAATTTTTGTCGAGTGAAATGACGAAATCCGTCTGCTCCAAACCTTTTTTGAAAAGCGCATTGTCGTTGTAAATCGTGCCGAAACCTTGTCGGTAAAAACTGTAGGCGACGTAAAACTGTGTTCTTGCGTCGCGTCGCTCCGGGTCGGCTTGTTCAAATCGGGTGCGCGCGGCGATGAAATTATCTTGCCGAAACACCTGCAAACCTTCGCTGAATTTCGCCTGGTCAATCTCGTAAGTTCCGATTGCGACCTGAGTTTTCGTCGCCGCATTTTCGATTGTCGTTTGCGCTTTGCTCGATATTTCGCGCAGATTCTTCGGCTCAACCAAATAAAGCCACGCAACGAAAACGCCGCCGCACAACGTCAAAGCAATGCTTGAAATATGGATATGTTTTTCTTTCACTGCTATAATTATTAACTTTTCAAGCATAACTGATTTACGTACAGATTTACTATGAAAAAAATCGAAACAATTTTTACCGTTTCGCTCGCGTTCGCCGCAATTTTATTTTTGCAGGCGACAAATGCTTTTGCTCAAGAAAAACAATTCGCCGAATGGATTCGTGTGCAAAGCGACAACGGCGAATTTTCAATTGAAGTTCCTGCTGAATCAAATTACTTTTACGATAAAGACGGATTTTGGAATTCTTATAATCAAAGCAATTATAGGCTAAAAAATATGAGTATACTTAATTCGTATCACGAAAATACGCTGTTGAGCTTTGAGTGCTACGAGGCTGAGAGCGGCGGGCTTAAAATGTTTATCGAAAGCGATAAAGCAGCCGGCAACTATTCTGAAATGAAAAGCGGCACAACGACAATCAAGAAGGTTGTTTTGAAAACCGATAAATTTTATTCTGTCAGGCAGTATTTTAATTCAAAAAAATTTATATATGTTTTGACCGCAGCTTCAAAGGAAGGAGAAACGCCCACAATAAAACGGTTCTTAAACTCATTGGTTTTTAAGCCCGACGTTAAGGAAAAACTTGACGCTAACGGAACTTCCTTTTCAAATTTGAAGATTACTTCGGTTAAAATCGACTTTGCGGAAAGGAAACAAAATCAACCGCAGAATAACCAAGACACTTTCAATAAACAGAGTAACGATGAAGACAAAAATTTAAACAAGCTGGTAATAATCAATAAGCCGAGACCGTCCTATATTGATTCTGCGCGAATGAAAAGTGTGCAGGGAAAAATCCAATTGAGACTCGAATTTTCACAAACCGGATTTATACCTAAAATTGAAGTATTAAAATCATTATCCGAAGGTTTGTTGCGACAGGCTATTTTTGCGGCGCTTAGAATAAAATTTTTCCCGAAGGAAGAAGGTGGAAAAGCATCGCCCGTATCAAAAATCGTTGAATATAGTTTTGCCATTTATTAAAACAAATAACTTAGCTCTTAAAGCAACGCTTTATTATTCGCAGTTCAAGAAAAATTAAGGAGATATATCGCAATGAAAAAAATTCTAAGTTTGACGATTTTAACTCTAACTTTAACCGGCGTTGGCTTTTCGCAAACGGTTAAAACCGACAAAAATCCGCACACGACAGAGAACAAGGAAAAGCAAAAAATCAGAGAAAGAAAACCGTTTGAATACGACGATTCAACTTTTGACGCAAAGGGACGAATGATGCGCGGCGCAAGTATAAGCAGAGACGCGAAATTCGTTTCGCTGGCGGAGATTTTGAAAAAACCCGAAGATTTTGCGGGCAAAAAGGTCGCGGTCAAAGGCGTTATCGTCCGCTCGTGCAAAATGGAGGGTTGCTGGATGGAGCTTGCGCCAAATAAGGAAGCTAAATCCGTGCGTGTTACCTTTGGCAGAAACCACGCCTTTTCCATTCCGCTCGATGCTGCCGGAATGCGTGCGAAAGCCGAGGGCGTTTTTACGGTTAAAACTTTGAGCAGAGAGCAGGTCGAGCATTTGGAGAAAGAAGACGGCGCGAAATTTGACCGCCGCAATGCTGACGGCACGGTTACAGAAATTTCATTTGAAGCAACCGGCGTCGAACTAACCAAGCAAACGAAATAACAGGTGAAGTCTTTCAAAATCCGTAACATCGAAATCAATCCGCCTCTAATCCTCTCGCCGATGGCAGGCGTTACCGATTACACTTTTCGCCGTTTGATAAAACGGCGCGGCGGCGTCGGTTTGTCGGTTTCCGAGTTTATATCGGTCGAAGGTTTGACGCGCAGCAATCCGAAGTCGCATCGGCAGATGCGCTTTGCCGAAGAAGAACGCCCGTTTGCCGTGCAGATTTTCGGCGGTCAGCCCGAAAGGATGGGGATGGCGGCGGAAATGGCGGAAGAAGTTGGTGCGGATATTTTGGATGTCAATTGCGGTTGTCCTGCGCCGAAGGTTGTCAAAAACGGCGGCGGTTCGGGACTTTTGAAGGATTTGCCGCGACTTGAAACGATTCTTAAAGAAATCAAAAAATCAATTTCGATCCCATTGACCTTAAAATTGCGAACGGGTTTTACCGATTCGACAATCAACTGCGTCGAAGCCGCAAAAATGGCGGAACAATGCGGCGTCGAACACATCCAACTTCACGGGCGCACGAAAGAACAAGGTTACAAAGGTTTGGCGAATTGGGATTTGGTGCGGCAGATTAAGGAAGCGGTAAAAATTCCGGTTTCCGGTAACGGCGATGTTACTTCGATTGAAAACGCACTGCGGCGTTTTGAGGAAACCGGCTGCGACGGAATTTTAATCGGGCGCGGCGCGATGCAAAATCCCTGGATTTTTCGTCAAATTCAGGACGTAACGCAAGGACGCGCGCCGTATCAGCCATCGCTCGAAGAAAAACAAGCCGTTCTGCTGGAATTTTTCGAGCTGCTTAGCGAAGATATGCCGGAAATGCCCGCGCTTGGCAAAATGAAACAGCTTGCCGGACAATTTACCAAAGGCTTGGTCGGTGGCGCACAGTTTCGCCAAACGCTTTATCATTCACATTCAGCTCGTGAAATTCTCGACAACATCGGAGTTTATTTTGAGACTTTAACCACGCATGACACTTTCGGCAACGGTTTGACTGAAATCGAAGCCGACTCGGATTTGGAGTTTAACTCCTGCGATGTGTCAATAAATAATTCGTGCGAAACGGCTGTTGCCGCTTAAATATATGAAATATATAAAACCGATTTTGTTTACATTTATTATTTTGAGTTTTTCGCTTTCGAATACCGCGCAAACTACCGGCAAAAAAGTTTCGGCGCAAAACGCTTCGGCGACAAATCATGCGGCGAAATCTTCGCAGGCGTATGCCGAGATTCTTCTGGAGAGAACCGAACTTGAATCTCAGCTTGAAGATTTTCTGGGCGATTACACCGAGGATTTTCCGAAAGTAAAACAACTGCGTTTTCAGCTCGCTCTGCTTCGAAAGGAAACTGATAAACTTTTTACCGTTAGTACAAATGAGGCGAGCAAGCTAACACTGGCTTTAGGAAAGCTAATCATTCGCAAGATTGAACTTGAAACAAATCTCTGGAATTTGAAAGCACAATACAAAGATGATTACCCGGACGTGAAAAAGGCAAAACAAAAGGTTGCGATTTTTGAACGTGCGATTAGGGAAATCTTGCCGTAGCCGATTTTTATTTTTCGCTCAAAACGAAATTTGCGGCACTTTTTTGTACTGAAGAAGAAAACGAATTTCCTCTTCAGTACAAACAATCTAATGAAACAAACTTTTTATTTTCTAACTTTAGCGGCGGTGCTGTTGTCTTTTTCAATTCTGGTTCCGGCTCAATCTCCGACCAGGATTCTGAAACAGGCGTCAAAGACTCTCGGCGACGAAAAAGTTTTACAAGCAACGAAGTCTTTTCAGAAAACAGGCACAATCCTGCGATTAAAAGACGGCGCGACGGGAAACTTTCTGACCCAAGGCACGCAACCTAATCTTTATAACACGAGTTACGACTTAAACGGTTTTGAAACCGAATCGGGCTTTAACGGAAAATCCGGATGGACGCGCGATTCGCGTAAAGGTTTGCGAACTTTGACCGGCTCGGCGAGCCGTGATTTTCAAACCGAAGCCTTTTTCAGAAACAATCTGTGGCTCAAATATAAAAAGGAAAAAGCGAAAATCGCGCCTGCCGGACAAGAGGGTGTCAATGGCAAATCGGCAAACGTTTTGATTTACACAACTGCAAAAGGCGTTACGATAAAGTTGTTTTTCGATGCGGCGACAAATTTATTGCTGCGCGAAGAAATTCCCTTCGGAGCGGTGACGAAGATTTCTGATTATGCCGATTATCGTAAGGTTGATGGCATCAACGAGCCTTTTTTGATAAAACAGAAAATCGGCGAAGACGCTTACGAAATAAAACTCAATCAAATTACCCACAATAGACAAATTGCCTCTGCCGAATTTGATTTTCCGAAAACGTCTGGCGAGCCGTTGCCTGACATCCACGCGCTGCTCACAGCGCTACAGGCGAACGAAGATAAAGTCGATGGAATTTTAGAAAATTATTCCTACACGCAGAGAGTCGGCAGCCGCTCGCCGGACGATGACGGCGTATTGCGCGAAACCTCTTCGCAAACTTTCCAGATTTCATTTTACAAAGGTTACCAAATGACCCGCCTCGTCGAGCGGCAAGACAAATCGCTGACGGCAAACGAACAAGCCGACGAAGACAAAAAAGTTGCAAAGCGCGTCGCGGAAATTGAACGTAAAATCGCTAAAAGAGAAGCCAAAGCCGCCTCTCAGACCGCCGAACAAGCGTTAGAAGATGAAGATAAGCGCATTTCTACCGCCGAGTTGCTGCGCGCCTCGAATCTGATAAACCCGCGCCGTGAAAATTTTCGCGGGCGCGAAGTCATCGTCTTCGATTTTGAGCCGAATCCGAATTTCGATTATAAAAATGCGAAAAGTTTTCTGAAATTTTTTGGCAAAATGGCTGGCGTGATGTGGATTGACGTGCAGGACAAGCAGGTGGCGCGCTCCGAAGCGGTTTTAGCCGACAGTTACAAAGTCGGCGGCGGAGTTCTGGCGAGTTTGAAGAAAGGCGCGTCCTTCGCGCTCGAACAGGAGCGCGTGGACAACGAAATCTGGCTGCCGAGCGTCGCCGACATCAATCTTTCGGTCAAACTGCTGCTCGTTAAAGGCATCAACTTTAATATAATAATCAAAGCCTACAATTACCGGAAATTTACGACTGAAGTCAAAGGCTCGAAAGTTGACGAAATTAAACAGCCGTAGCTAAGTCTCAAGTCTCAAGTCTCAAGTCCTAAGTCTCTAGCTTTAAGGCGATTCTTTTTTATTATTGGACTTTGCTTTTATAATGACTAAAATCAACGAAGCATTTTACCTGGACTTAAGACTTGAAACCTGAGACTTCTAAATTTATGCGACGCGCGATTTTCCCCGGTTCGTTCGACCCTTTAACCAACGGTCATCTCGACATTATCAAACGCAGCCTGCCGCTGTTTGACGAAATAATCATCGCCGTTTTAAACAATCTGGAAAAAAAACCGATGTTTTCCGTCGCGGAAAGATGCCGGATGATTGAAGAAATTTTGCCGGAAATCGAAAATGGCGAGTGTAGTTTAATCGTTGATAGCTTTCAAGGTTTGACCGCCGATTTTGCGCGCGACAAATCGGCGACGGCAATTGTGCGCGGTATTCGCGCCGTGTCCGATTACGAATACGAATTGCGGATGGCTTTGATGAACCGCCGTTTAGAGCCGCAAATCGAAACCGTATTTTTGATGGCGGCGGAAGAATATTCGTATGTTTCTTCAAATTTGATGAAACAGGTTTTTACACTGGGCGGTCGCGTCGAAGGGTTGGTTCCAGAATTAGTCGAAGCGAAAATGCGCGACAAGTCAAAATTATAAAGTAATTGAAAAATGTTGTTGCTTAGAGTCCATCACGCACAAATTACAATTCCCGAAGGAGCGGAAACGAAAGCGCGCGAATTTTACTGTGATTTTTTGGGCTTGCCCGAAATTCCGAAACCGGAGAGTTTGCTAGCGCGCGGCGGATTTTGGCTGGAAATCGGCGATTTGCAGCTTCACGTCGGCACGGAAAACAATTTTGACCGAACAAAAACAAAAGCGCACGTCGCTTATCTAGTTGAAGATTTGAAAAGCTGGCGCGAAAAGTTAGTAGGGAAAGGCGTAAAAATTATCGAAGGCATTCCGATTCCAAACTACTGGCGTTTTGAGTTTCGTAACCCGTTCGGGAATCGTGTAGAATTCTTGGAAAGGTTTTAAGAAGTTTCCGTAAATTTGACGTTTGTTTTTCTACGGGCAGCTTGTTTAATTCACAAAAAGGAGATTCAGAAAATGAAAACAGCATTAACATTATTGTTCATTGTCTTATCTTGCTTTTTTCAAACTTATTCCCAGCAACCGACAGAAAGCGAAGAAGTGATTAGGGTAGAAACTTCGCTTGTCATCGTGCCGACCAAAGTAACCGACAGGAATAACAAAAATATTACTGATTTGAAGAAAGAAGATTTCCGTCTTTTTGAAGACGGTGTTGAGCAGAAAATCGAAAGTTTTGAAGATGTTTCTGCTCCTTTTACTATTGCTTTGGTGCTTGATGTCAGCAATTCGACGACGAATAAATTAAAAAGTATCAAGGCGGCGGCAACCGCATTTTTAGACCAACTGCGCCCGAATGATCGCGTTATGATTTTCACCTTTGATAGTAGGCTTAATAAAATCGCCGACGGAACTGTTGCTGATTTATCAAACATCCAAAATTCTATCGTCTTTTCTCAAACGGGCGATAGCACCAGTCTTTATGATGCAGTGGGAAGTATAACATCTGATTATCTAGGAAAAATCGGCGGAAAAAAGGCAATGATTGTTTTTACCGATGGAATTGATACGTCAAGTATTCATCAAACAGTTGGCAAGTCCGTGCGTTTAGCAGAAGAATCCGATGTTTTGATTTATCCGATTCAGTATGAAACCGTTGAAGATACATTAAAATTAAAACCAAAAATGATGGATTTGCCGTTAGGCACAACAGTTCAAATTGTAACGGCTAAAGGCGAGCCGTTACCGGCGGCGTATCAGCGAGGAACTTTATACTTACGCTTGCTAGCAAGCGAAACCGGCGGAAAGTTTTATTTTGCCGACACAGTAGAAAATCTATCGAAATCATTCGCCAAAATTGCTAAAGAACTCAGCCAGCTTTATGGTTTAAGCTATTATCCACAAAATCAAATATCAGACGATAAAAGACGAAAAATAAAAGTAACGGTCAATGTGCCAAACGCAATTACCCAACTCCGCAAAACATACATTTTTAATTCATCAAGAAAGATGGTGAAAGATTAACAGGCGGTTTTTTCTCATACTAAATTTCTTACTAACGATTTTATGACTGACTTTCCCGTCGCCCGCAACGTCGCCAAAATGCAGACTTCTTCGACGCTTAAAACCGCGCAAATCGCCGGTGAACTGCGCGGGCAAGGCTTTGACGTAATTGATTTATCTATCGGCGAGCCGGATTTTCCGACACCCGAATTTATCAAACAATATGCCTGGGAAGGTTTGCAAAAAGGCTTGACGAAATATACGCCGACCGCGGGACTAAGAACTTTTCAGGAATCAATCGCCGCGTTTTACGCCGAACAATTCGATACAAAATTTTCGCCCGAGGAAATTGTCGCAACCGACGGCGGAAAACAAGCATTGTTTAATGCTGCCTGCACTTTATTAAACGCCGGAGACGAAGTTTTAATTCCGAAACCGTATTGGGTTACGTTTCCCGAAATCGTCAATTTCTGCGGAGCAAAAAATGTTTTTATCGAAACGGAAGAAACAGATTTTATTTTGACTGCCGAGCAAGTTCGAGGTGCAATCACGGATAAAACGAAACTGCTTATCATCAACTCGCCGAACAATCCGACCGGAAGAGTTATTCCGCCGGACGAGATGAGAAAAATCGTTGAAACTTGCGCCGAAAAAAACGTCTATGTTTTGACCGACGAATGTTATTTGTTTTTTGTTTATCCGCCTGCAAAAATTTTCACGTCGGCGAGTTTGCCTGAAGAATTACGAAAATTCGTCTGCGTTGCCGGTTCATTTTCAAAAACTTACGCAATGACCGGCTGGCGCATTGGTTACACGATTGCGAGCGAACAGTGGTCAAAGGAAATGGCAAAACTGCAAAGTCATTCGACATCGCACCCGACATCTTTCGTGCAATACGCCTGCGCGCGTGCAATGGAAAATCGCGCGGATTCGATGAATGCGGTCAATTCGATGCTTACTGAATACGAGCGGCGAAAAAATTGGCTCATTCCGGCTTTGCAGACAATCGAAAGTTTCAAAGTCGCCGAGCCGCAAGGCGCGTTTTACGCTTTTTGCGATGTCCGAAATTTGTTGGGTGACCGATTTAAAACCTCGTCCGATGTCGCCGACTTTTTATTAGAAAAAGCGCACATCTTAATAACGGACGGCGAAGCATTCGGCGCGGATGGGTTTTTGCGGATTTCTTACGCTACGTCGCTGGAAAACCTGCAAAAAGCGGTCGAAAAAATAAAAAATCTACTTTAATTATTTTTACAGGGAGCAACTATTTAAATGTCTTTCGAAAAAGCAATGCTTGGCGGTTTAGTCGGCGCGTGCGCCTTAACGCTTTTGAACGAAACGGCGCGGCAATTTGTCAAAGACGCGCCGCGCATTGACCTTTTGGGGAAAAGAGCGATTGCAAAGCCTTTAATGAAAATGGGTGTCGCGCCGCCGCAAGACGATAATCTTTATTGGATTACGCTGGCAAGCGATATTTTTTCGAACTCTCTGTATTATTGCTTAATCGGCTTGGGCAACGAGAAAAATGCTTATCGAAATGGTGCGCTGCTTGGTTTAGCGGCAGGAATAGGCGCGGTGGCGCTGCCTGCGCCGCTTGGTTTAGGCACAGATACAACGGCGCGAACCGGACAAACTGAATTGATGACGGTTGCGTGGTATCTGGCAGGCGGTTTGGCAGCAGCGGCAGTTTATCAATTGCTTTCGGACAAATAGGAAGACTAAACCCAAATTATCCACTAAGATACACAAAGAAAACACAAAGACCAGGCTAATTTTTCACCTTGCCAAAACACGGTTGTTTTCTAAGATTTAATCTTTGTAAAATGATTTTCCTTCGTGTAACTTCGTGGATGAATTCTTAATTACCGCCGGTCATCATCAAACCAATTTCTTCCGGCGAAGTCGTTTTTGGATCGACTTCACCGACTATTTTTCCTTGTTTGACAACCAGCAATCTATCAGCCAAAGCAGTAACTTCTTCGAGTTCGGCGGAAACAAGCAAAACCGCCGTTCCGGCGTCTCTTAAACCAATTAATTTGCGGTGAATAAATTCGATTGCGCCGATGTCAACGCCGCGCGTCGGCTGCGAAACTAAAAGCAATTTCGGATTTAATTCAAACTCGCGCCCGATGATAAGTTTCTGCTGATTTCCGCCTGACAAAGCGCGCGCCGGAAGTTCCGCATTTGCCGGACGCACGTCGAAATTTTCGATAATGTCGCCGATGCGTTTGTTGATTGCCGAATCGTTTAGCAAACCGCTCGCGCTTGAAATAGGGGCGCGGTAATGCACGCCGAGCATCGAATTTTCCGCCAGATTGAAATCGAGCAGAAGCCCGCGTCTGTGGCGGTCTTCGGGAATGTGCGCGATGCCGAGTTCTTTGCGTTTACGGGCGGAAAAATTTGTAATATTCGTGCCTTCAAAATAAATCTTTCCGCTCAAATTCCCCGCCGAAACTAAGCCCGCAATCGCTTCTATTAGTTCAGTTTGCCCGTTGCCTTCGACGCCCGCGATGCCGACGATTTCGCCCGCTTTGACATCGAAAGAAACATCGTCCAACGCCTTGCCGTGTTTGCCGACAACGCTCAAATTCTGCACGCTCAAGACGTTTCCGCTCGGATTGGCGTCGGTCTTTTCCACTCTGAGCAAAACGTCGCGCCCGACAATCATTCTGGCTAAGTCTTTCGCACTCGTCTCGCTTGTTTTCACATTACCGACAACTTTGCCGTCGCGCATAACCGTAACATTGTCAGAAATTGCAAGAACTTCTTCGAGCTTATGCGTGATGATGACGACGGTTTTTCCCTGCTCTCGCATACGACGCAAAATGCCGAAAAATTCCTCAACTTCCTGCGGTGTCAAAACCGCCGTCGGCTCGTCGAGAATCAAAAGTTGTGCATTACGATAAAGTGCTTTCAAAAGTTCTACGCGCTGCTGTGCGCCGACCGATAAATCTTCGATATATGCTTTCGGATTAACGCCAAGTTTTAACTCATCGGACAGACGCGCAATTTCCACGTTCGCCTTGTCCAAATCAAGATTCGCCGCGCCGCCGGTTTCCGCGCCCAAAATGATATTTTCGGCAACGGTCATCGTATCAACCAACATAAAATGTTGATGAACCATTCCGATGCCGAGCCGGATTGCGTCCTGCGGCGATTTAATGTTTACCGCACTTCCATCAATCAAAATTTCGCCCGAATCGGCGTTGTAAAAGCCGTAAGCGATGCGCATAACCGTAGATTTTCCCGCACCGTTCTCGCCGACAATCGCGTGAATCGTTCCCGGCTCGATTTTGATTGAAACGTCGTCATTAGCGATGACATTGCCGAATGTTTTAGTTATATTTCGCAGTTCCAACATTACTTTATTTGTTTCCAATTTTTACCGAAATCGCTTGCGTAAAATTCTGGAATTTCCTTGTGTTTCCCCAAAGGATTTAGCTTAAGCGAGCCAACGCCGTTTTCTGAAACCGTTACTTCTTTAATGTTTCCGTAATCCGAAAAATTCCAATTCGGTATTTTGTCCACGTCCCAAAGAGTCCAAGTTTTTCCGCCGTCAGATGTTACGGCATAATCGCCATTCATAAACGTAAAGGCAACTTTTTTGCTGACGATTTTTATGCTGTCTCTTGAAATATCAATCGGGTCATCGTGATGAACACTCATTATTTGCTGCCAATATTCCGAATTACCTAGTCGTGCAGAGAAAACGTAATTTGCTCCGCCAATGGCTGCTAGGAAAATATAACTTTCAGGAATTCTTTCGACCTTAATACTAAACGGGTTTTCTCCTTGCCAGCCGTTTTGATATGTGTAATCAACTGTTTCGATACAGGGATTTTGGTATTTATGAAAACCAATTGCACTTGCCAAAAAAATAATACCGATTGGAAGAATACGTTTAAAAAACATAATTAACTCCTCACTTTGCCATCGCGTCTGTTACTTTTATCTCGCCTGCAACGATTTTGCCTTTTGCTTCTTCGACTTTTTGCAAAATTTCCGGTGAAATTAAAGTTTTATTATTATCGTCCATCGCGTAAGCGACGCCGTCTTTGTCGAGTCCGAAAGTGTGAAAGCCGCCCGCAAATTTGCCGTCGAGAATTTCTTTGACGACATCGTAAACGGCGTTGTCAACGCGCTTGACCATCGAAGTTAAAACGAATCCGGGCTTTTGTCCGTTTTGATTCGAGTCAACGCCGATGACGAATTTGTTTGCCTCACCGCTTTCATTTTTGCCGTATTGCTCAACAGCGTCGAACGCGCCCAAGCCGGAATTTCCCGCCGCCGTAAAAATTACGTCCGCGCCTTTATCAATTTGATTAAGAGCGAGTTCCTTACCTTTGCCCGGGTTATTCCACGCCGAATCGGTTACGCCGACATAGTTGTCGATGACTTTAATATTCGGATTAATAGACCTTGCGCCTTCCTCATAACCCGTCTCGAATCTGTGAATAAGCGGAATATCCATTCCGCCGACAAACCCGAGAATGCCGGTTTTCGATTTTTGCGCCGCAATCATTCCGACAAGATACGAGCCTTCGTGTTCGCGGAAAACCAGAGACGCAACGTTTGGCAGAGGCTTTCCTTCCTTATCAAGAATTACGCCATCTACAATAGCAAATTTTATATTCGGAAAATCGGTGGCGACTTTCTGCATAATCGGACCTTGCGCAAAACCGACGCCGATTATCAAATCGAAATTTCGCTCGGCGAAGGCGCGCATCGCCGGTTCAATCGAAGTCGGGTTTCCGGGCTCGACATCTCGAAGCACAATATCAAAATCCTTCTGCGCGCGCCTGACGCCTTCCCACGCCGCCGCGTTAAACGAACGGTCGTTTTTCCCGCCAATGTCGAAAACGATACCGACCTTGATTTTACTTTTTTCATCGTTCGCTTCGGTCAAAGTTCCGCAAGAAGAAACAGTGAAAATTAAAATTGAAAAGAGTAAAACAGACAAAATTTTAGCGTTCATAAGGTTATTCGACGACTTCAAAATCGATGCTTTGCATTTCGGTGTTGTGAGATTTATCAGTATCGGCAACGGTTTGTAAAGTATATTTGCCTCGCGGCATTTCCGTCCCGAGATTAAAAGCACTTCGACGATTAACTCTTTGTGCCGTTTGCCCGGCAATCGGTATCTCTTCCGGCGCGAAGGTAAAAACCACCTGATTGTCTTTTAGTAATTTCGTCGTCAAGGTCAGTTTTGAATTTCCGTTTTTGGCTAATGTAGGCGAAAGATTAAGCGCGTAGGTAAAAGCTAGAACGGTTCCCTTTTTGAAATGCCTGAAAGCCGTGTCAATCTGCATTTTTTGCGGATTTGCGCTCGCCGGATTTTTTTGCAAATCCTGCCACTGTGCCGCCGTATAATTTTGCAGCAGAAATCCCGAAAGGCCAATCAGCTGCTTTTCCGTGTCCGGGACGAAGACTGTTTGCGAATTCGTTCCGATTTTATTCGATTTACTGTCTTTGACTAAAACCTTGATGCGGTAAGTTCCGGCTTTCTGGATGTTGAACGTCAAATTGGAAACCACGCCGCTTTTCAGGAAATTATCGTATGATTTTGCATCGAATGAAACTTCGTAATTTCTCGCCGAACTGCCGACCGTAACTCCGTCTTCGTTAAAAATCGCTACTACAAGGTCGAATTTAGCACTCTTTTTTTCTGTCGTATTATCCGAAACGGTTAAATTGTTCGGCAGTATGTTGATAAAGGAACGAATCGTCGCGTTATTTTTTTCAGTTCCCGCATAAATCGAAGTAACTTCGACACCGATGTCGGAAAAATTGTAAGGGACAAATAGCTTCTGCAAAATTTCGTCTCCGGCGGCAGTCGGTTTTTGCTTGCTGCCGGTCGAGACGTTGAAAAATCCGCTTCGATAACTGACGTTCAGATTCGGACGTTTAACCTTGATCTCAAGTTTGTTAAAACGGCTGTCCTTAACATTGAAAGTCCCTTCGTCCGGCTCGTAAGCCAGTAGATAATAACCTTTTAGCGCGTCGAAAACGTCTTTTATTTCCTTGCCGTAGTCGTTTTTATTAATAAAGGCTTTGCCGCCCGTTTCGCGCGCCAAATATTTGAGGGTTTCCTGCGCGGTTCGGATGTTGTCGCTTCTTCCAACACTTACCGCATCTATCTGCGCCCTTGACATGCTGTCGAACATCCCGCCGCGTGTTGAATCATCCGCCGATAAATTAGTCGCCGCCGCTCCGCTCGGGTCAATCGGAAAAATCGAAACCGAGTTGCGGTTAGCCGATTCGGTGATAACTTGCAAAAAACTGTTTATCTCAAAATTTCGGTCAACGATTTTCAGGGAATTTTCGGTTGCCAGTGTTATTTCGTTGTCATTTACGGAGTTCACCGCGTCTTTATTTTCCAGTGAAAATCCAAGATTCGCGCCTTCAGAAACGAACAGCAACGTCTTTTTCCCTTTCAAATAACCCATCGCGTCAATCGTATTTCTCAATACCTGTAAACCGCCCAAAGCGTTTAATTGATTTCTGAAAGTATTACTGGATGCTTCAATGTCACTTCGGTTTGAAACGACCGACGACGAGCCGCTGACCGCGCCGCCGGTGGTAATATTGCTGATAATTTGGTTGGAAAAACTGATTCCTATCGGCGCAAAACGACTCGTTCCAATCGAGGTCAGCGGGTGAAAGCTGATGCTTTCGATTGATTTCAGAAGCTGCGCCTTATCGCTTGTGAATTTTTGCAGAACGCCGACGCTTCCGCTGGTTTTAATAATAGCTACCAAATCGCCCGGCTCGACCTGCTGCCCGACAAACTTGGTAATTTCCCTTTTTGCATATTCCACGCCGGTTTTCGAAAGCAATAAATCGTCAATGACAACGGCGAGAATTCTGCGGATTTGCCCGGCGGCGGGCAGCGGCGGGGCAGCCAAATTGGAATTTGTGCCGGTCAGCAACAATCCGCCTGAAACATTGCCGGTTTTGCCGCTCGAATCTATGAATGAAAAACCGGTTATTTGCCGCTTTGTGCCGTTCTCAAAAATCTCGAAATCTTCAGGTTTTAAATCTGTTATAACTCTTCCATTTTTATCCGTTACGGTCGCATCAACCTGAATAACGCTGGTGTTGATTTTTACGACTTCCGAATCGTCCTGTGAACGAACAAAACCGACCTGAAGCACTAACAATAAGCCGAGCAAGGTAAAATTTATCTTCTTCATGAGTATGTACTTCCTTTTTATTTAATAATTTCCTTGATTAATTTTGGTTTAGGCGATTTTTCATCTCCTATTTTATATGCCATTTGCAGTTTTGCAAGAACTTTTGCGGCTTGCGCTTCCGAGCGGCAAAAAAGCGTACCTAAAGTTTCGTGTTCTGCAACCGCATCTCCCAACTTTTTTTCGCAAGCGTAACCAACTGCACAATCAATTTGGTCTTCGACTTTTACACGTCCGCCGCCGATTGCCGAAATGGCTCTGCCGATTTCGCCTGCGTCAATCTTCGAGATGTAACCGCTCGCGGGCGATTTAATTTTAATTTTGAGAAGATGTTTATCCAGTAAAACTTCCGGGTCGTCGCAGATTTTTGCGTCTCCGCCTTGTAATTCTATGTTTTGCCGAAACTTTTCCAACGCTTCGCCGCTCGCCAAGACATTTTGAATTTTCAAGTTTGAACTCTCAATCGTGTCAGCAACACCGCACAAAATCAATATTCGCGCCGCCAGTTCGATTGATAAATCAAGTGTCGGTTTGGTCTGCGCCTCGGCGTCGTTTCTCAATAGTTTTAGACACTCGAAAACTTCCAGCGCGTTGCCGACATATTGTCCGAGCGGCTGATTCATATCAGAGATGACGGCTTCGGTTTTCACGTCGAAAGCATTTCCAGTTTTGACCAATGCTCTGGCAAGCCGTCGCACGTCGCGCTCGCTTTGCATAAATGCGCCGCTACCGGTTTTCACGTCCAAAACCAGCGCATCCAAGCCTTCGGCTAATTTTTTCGACATAATCGAAGCGACAATTAGAGGAATTGATTCGACGGTCGCCGTCGCGTCGCGCAAAGCATAAAGTTTTTTGTCAGCCGGAACGATATTTTCGGTTTGTCCGGCAAGCGCGAACCCGCATTTTTTTAACGTTTTTTTGAATTCGCTTTTCGACAAACGGACGTTGTAACCGCTGATTGATTCGAGTTTGTCGAGCGTTCCGCCCGTATATCCGAGACCGCGACCGGAAATCATCGGAACATACACGCCGCACGCAGCAACCATCGGCGCAATCAGAAGCGACGTTTTATCGCCAACGCCGCCGGTCGAATGTTTATCGGCTACCGGCGCATCGAGTTCGGAAAAATCGAAATGCTCGCCCGACGCAAGCATAGCGCTTGTTAAAGCGTTTTGTTCCGCAAGATTCAAACCGTTGACGAACATTGCCATCAACAGCGCAGACGTTTGATAATCAGCCCAGGTTCCGTCGCAAACGCCTTGTACAAAAGCGTCTATTTCTGCGGGCGTAAACCTTTTGCCGTCGCGTTTTTTGCGGATTAAATCTTGCGGACTCATTGCAAGTAACTTTACAGATTTTTCACCGGCGGCACAATTTTTTTACAAAATTTCTCTCAAAACATTTTCTTTTTTGTCGTAATGCGCGATAATAAATTTGCTATGAGAATTAAAACAATTTTATCGATCGCCGCCTTTTCCTTCGCGTTTATTTTTTCGACTGCTTTTGCCGGTTTGTTCATTGACAAAAGCGAACCTCAAACGGTTTTTGTCGTTGCGCCGGTTTCTTCCAATACAAAGCCGACAAGTTGTTTTGGAGATCGCGCGAACAATTCTGTTGCCGGTAAAATCGAATTTATTTTGCGAAAAGACGATAACTACGGACGCGAGCGAGATGTAAAGTTGCGTCCCGTCAACGGAAATTTTTATCGTCCGTCATTCGCCGAATACGTTGAAGCTACTTCGGAATATGCCGATAAATCAGGAAATTTGAATGATGATGGCTTGCCGCAGGAATTTCAAAGCGCCTGGCAGAAGCATATGAAAGCGTGGCGCGATTATGCGGATTTTCTTGAAGAAGCAGATCGGACGATTTCGGATGACTCCATTTTTTTTCAAACTAGCCGCAAATATAATCGAGATATAGAGTCTACGTGGCAACAGGTTTTACTTTCGGGCGCGAAATATGGCGCAACGGCTCCGTCGCAAATTCAATAAATATTGTTTGAATTTAATTTGCTAAAAAGACCGTTCGTATTTTTCAGTACGAACGGTCTTTTTATTTTGTTTGCAGCAGAACAATCGCTTCGACTTTGACCGCTTTTTGCTCGCCGACCGAATCGACGCCTTCGCCGGTTTTCGCTTTGACACTGACCGAATCTATTTCTATTTCTAAAACTTCCGCCAAATTTTTCCGCATTTCATCGATGTAAAAGCGTAGGTTCGGCTTTTCCAAATTGATTGTCGAATCAATATTGACGAGCGCAAAACCTTTTTCCTTCATCATTTCAACTGCCCGCGCCAAAAAAACAAAGCTGTCGGCGTTTTTCCAGCGCGCGTCTTTGTCAGAAAAGTGCGCGCCGATGTCGCCGAGCGCAAGCGCGCCGAGAATTGCGTCAGTAACGGCGTGTGCCAGCGCGTCAGCATCCGAATGCCCGACTGCGCCCAGGTCTGATTCAATCCGAACGCCGCCCAAAATAAGCGGTCTGCCCACCTCAAGACGATGAACGTCGTTGCCATATCCGATGCGTATCATAGATGTCAGATATTAGATATCAGATGTTAGTTAGAATCAGAAACTGATACCTAGCATCTGACATCTAGCATCTGCTCAATAAACTTTCGGCTAAAGACAAATCTTCCTCGTGCGTAATTTTTATGTTTCGCCCGCTGCCTTCGACAATCGAAACTTCGATGCCGAGTTTTTCAGCCAGAAAACTTTCGTCTGTTACTGCGTCGTCAAATTTGTTTTCTTCAAAAGCCCTTTTTAAAATTTTGTAACGAAAACACTGCGGCGTTAAAGCCCGTCTTAATTTTGTGCGGTCAATAGTTTGGACGATTTTTCCGTCCTTAATTTCCTTAATCGTGTCGGTTACGTTTGCAACCAAACAAGCCGCGCCTGTTTCCCGGGCTTTTTCAATTGTTTTTGTGATTTCTTCGCTCGCCACAAGCGGTCTTGCGCCGTCGTGGACGGCAACTATTTCAGCTGTTTCAGCGTCAATCGCATTCAAACCGTTCCAAACCGAGTCGGCACGCGTCGCTCCGCCCGCAATTATTTTGAAGAGTTTTTTTAGGTTATATTTTTCGGTAATTTTTTGAAAATTTTTGATTTCAGCCGTCGGAAGAACGAGAATGATTTCGTCAATCTGCGGGCAAAACTCAAAACGTTCTAAGGCATAAATGACAACAGGTTTTCCGAAGATTTCAAGAAACTGTTTTGCCTTATCGGTGCCAAATCTCGTTCCGCTTCCGGCTGCGACTATTATTGCAGAATTCATAAACAGCTTATTTTACTTATACTTACCGAATGTTACAGAGTGTTATCTATTGAATATCTAAAGATGTTTTGTTGCTCTGTATTACTCTATAAAAGCAAGTAACAGATACATTATTAGATACAGGCGTTTGCAACCAATCAAATTACTTTGATAGACTGCTTTTGCTTAATTGGATATTCAGTTGTCAAAGAACTGGGTAGAGACGGTTTGAGAGTTAGAATCTCAAGCCGTTTTTCTTTTGGAAATTATTCCTTAGCAGATTCGTTTTTTATAACGGCTTGAAACATTATTACCTTAGCTTCGACAGAAAAACCAATACCGCCGCGAACTTCTGATGTAATAGGTTTAATGGCGGTTATTAAATCTCCATAAAGTTCCCAACCGGCAGCCAATTTTTGATTTATTTTCAGTTCCAAGTCTTTAGCTGTTTCTGCTTCTAAAAGTCCATAAATCATAAATATAATCGTTTGTGTTCTTTAGATGCCGGTAAATTTTCTTTGCTCAAAATTGCATATAGACGGCAAACACAGCGCAAAGAATCGAGATTATACCGACATTTAGTTTTATAACTATTTTGTATAATCTCCGCCTTTCCCGGACGGCTTCAATTTTCCGCGTCCGCTCGAATTGCGCTTCGAAGCGTTCAAGCGGATTCTCAATATCTTTAATTCTTTTCACTTTTTACTTTCGCCGGTCGCCCGGCTTTGCCGTGAATCGTAACCTTATTCAAATCCTTTTCCTGAATTAAATAATCGCGTCCGATTCTCTGCGCCGGAAGTGTTTTTTGTTCAATTAGTTGTTGAACACGGCGCAAACTTACACCTAATTTTTCAGCCGCTTCTTTTGTTCCTAAAAGTTTCATACAAGCAAATTATAGACTCAAAAAAAAACTTCGTCAAGATGCAGTTCCTAGCTTGACTACTAACTACGTCTAGGTGTAGAATAATTATAGATTGAAACAGTCAATCAATAAACAAAGGAAGGAAAACAAAATGACTAACGAAAACACAAACGAAACAACAATGACCGGCTTCTATGATGTATGCGGCAACCGGGAAACTGACAGCGCGGACACGCTCAAACGTGAAGGCTGGCACTTAGGCAGCCGCGAGCATTTTTGCCCGAACTGCAATGACTAAATAACAAAAGGCTTCTGGGTAGCTGTAACTACCGATAAGCCTTTTATTTATTTTAATCGGAATGACTAAAATGACTTCTAGGAGAATATCATAACGAAATCACCTTAAAAAACAGTAGCGGCGTTTTCTTGGTTAAGAGTATGAGAAAGTCGCTGTTTTTGCCTCACGTCCAATGATTTGTTGTGCGCGGCGTTATTTTACCACGCTCTTTTCAAACACTCTACAAACTTTTCAAAACTTTTTCGTATTCAGCAGCTTGCTGCGGCGTTAGTTTGTGATTCAAGCGGAGCAAAGCGTTTTTGTGAACATACTGGTATTCAGCAAGCGGGGACATAGCTTTGGTTACGCTTTCAACATACTTGCGACGATTTTCAAGGTCTTCCGTCGAGGCAAAAACTTCAACTGTCATACTTCTGTCGCTAGGCGTGAGCGGCTCAACTCGCTTGTCGTTCCAACTCGCTTTGCCCGTGTATTCTTACTCTTTTTTCAATCACCTGCGTAAGGTGAGT
Source organism: Acidobacteria bacterium 28-9 (assembly GCA_002050355.1). Classification (GTDB taxonomy): domain Bacteria; phylum Acidobacteriota; class Blastocatellia; order Pyrinomonadales; family Pyrinomonadaceae. The sequence continues at coordinate 64,294 of MWYY01000051.1, read as the reverse complement.
TACTAATATCTTTGAAAATTCAAGTTTTTATTGTGGCACTCAACACGAAAATAGCTTCAACACTTTGCTTATAACTTGTTTTACTGAGCGTTGCGTAGGTTAGTAAATCCGCCGTCGAAGAAACGCCGTGCCTGCGCGAGTGCCGGGGCAACCGCCGTTGAGTGATTCAAACTTGTATCTTTAATCACATATTGCCGCAGCGTGTCGTTAGATACGCCGCGCCGCCGCATCGTCCGCATCGTTTTCTCCGTATTCGCTGGGTCAACCACTGTATCGCCCTGCAAACTTATCAAAAGCATCTTTGTGCGCGGCGACCAATCGTAAACGTCGCTCTTTTGCATCTCACGAATTACAGGTTCGGAAGTGTCCAAAGTTTCGAGAGCCGTTTTAAATCTGGTCGTGATGGCGTCTTCGAGCGAATTTTTCTCGCGCAGCAGAATTCCCGTCAGCGCGAGTCGTTCGATGACGCTTTTGTCGGAGATATTACCTTTAAACGATTGCGAAATTGTGAAAGCCATCGCCGGCTTAAAATACTCGGTTAATTTTATGCCCGCGCTTTTGTGAAAGTAGTAAGCCATATACGAAGTTAAAGAAAGCCGTATGACAAATTCTTCCTGCGTGGTCGGAGCGGCGAGCAGCCATTTTCTGGTTGTATCCAAAAGGTCATACGGACCGGAAGCCGGCGCCGCGGCGGAAACGTCGTAGATGGCGCCGGATTTTTGTTCTAAATCACGCACCGTCCACATCGCCACCGCGCCGCCTTCGGAATAACCGGAGACAAACAGGCGCGAACCGACCTCTGTGTTTTGACGCTTCGCCAAAGCTCGCGCCGGCTCGATGATGTCTACGGCGGAACGGCTGTTGATCGCGCCGAGCGGATACGGATGCGCTCCCGTGTTGTCGCCGAGTCCGAGATAATCCGGCATCGCCACGGCGTAGCCGCCGGAAGCAAATGCTAAAGTCGCCATCTGCGCATCCGAATCGTTCGATTCTCCCGTAAAGCGCGACGGCGCGAGCGCGGAATTGAAAATCGTTCCGTGATTAAAAATTACCAAACCGTTCGGCGCGCCGCCGCGCGGCAGAACGACCAAACCGCTTAAAACGACGGGGCGGTTTCTCTCGTCCTGCGAGCGGTAATTAACTTTATACAAATCGAGAGCCTGCGCGGTCGGACTGACGGAGTTTCCAAATTTTTTCCGTATTAGTTGGTTGACTTGCGCGACGCTCATCGTTCCGCTGCGTGTTGAACTGATAAAATTACTATTAACCGTTGCTAATTTACTGTTTTGTGCGGTAGCGGCTTCGACGAAAACCGCTAAAAATGCCAAAAACAGGCACATCGCCGAAACAAGTGTTCGATTTTTCATTTTTCCTTTCCTCCTTTGCGATTAAAAATTGCGGGCGTGTTTCAAAAAACAAACACGCCCGTTGAAAAATTACCTTAATTTTCCCGAACTGATTCTTCGCCGACTATATCCGGCTCATTTTTTTCATCTCCAATCAACCAGGAGTAGAAAAAGCCCGCTAAAATCGCTCCCAAAATCGGCGCGACCCAAAATAGCCAAAGCTGGGCAATTGCCCAGCCGCCGACAAATAACGCCGGTCCGGTGCTTCTCGCCGGATTTACCGAAGTGTTTGTTACGGGAATGCTTATCAGATGAATCAGCGTTAAACCGAGTCCGATGGCAATCGGGGCGAAACCTTTCGGGGCGCGATTGTGCGTCGAGCCGAGAATGATTATCAAAAAGAAGAACGTCATCACGACTTCCGTCACCAGACAGGCAATCAGCGCATATTTGCCCGGCGAATTATCGCCGAATCCGTTCGAGGCAAATCCGCCCGCCGTGCTGAATCCGGCTTTTCCGCTGGCGATGACATATAAAATTCCTGCTCCAACAATTGCTCCGATAACTTGCGCGACAATATACGGCAAAATCTCGGACGCGGGAAATCTCTTACCAGCCCATAATCCAAGCGTCACCGCCGGATTCAGATGACAGCCTGAAATATGTCCGATAGAGTAAGCTATTGTCAGAACGGTTAAGCCGAAAGCCAAAGAAACGCCGAGCAGTCCAATGCCGACGTTCGGAAACGCTGCTGCCAAAACCGCGCTTCCGCAACCACCCAAAACCAGCCAGAGCGTTCCGACAAACTCTGCCGATAATTTTTTAATCATAGAAAATGACACTCCTTTTTGCTTAATAATAAACTTGAAAGAACATCATCGATTCGCTTCAGAAACAAATTTAATCCAATTTATCAAATACTTTCTGATTTTTTTGCAGACGAGTTTAACATCAAAATAAGTGATCATGTTTAGCCGCAAAAAGCGGTTCGCTGAATTTATGGAATCACCTTCAAAGATTTTACTTCACCGTAAATCTTATTTTGAAACTTCCGCTCCAAGCATCCGCTTTCGAACACTCGGTAACTTCAATACGATAATCACCCGCTGCTGTGTTTTCAATCGTTTTGTTGTTGTTGCAGTTTGCCTCTGCGTCCGTTACATCTTCGCCCGAAGGATTCGTAATGCCTAATGTAATGTATTTGGTGCTATTTCTGGGTGGTAATTGTTCGACAGTCAGTGTCTGTCCGGCTTTGACGCGAATCACAAATACAACTGCTTTGCTTTCGTAACCCGTCAAACTTCCATTGGCAACGGCTTTGGTCGCGCCTTTGGCGAATTTGACGCGCACAGCTTTTTGTCCGAAAGTCGACATCGGCACAGCCAGTAAAACGAATGTGAATAAAATTAACAATTGTTTTTTCATAAGTCTTCTATTTCGGAGTTTTATTGGCGCGACTAATCGCGCTGAGTTTCGCGCCGTTGTAGGTTAAAGGCTAACTTCGTTGATATTAACCTTTAAGTTTCATCTCTTTTTGTTCGGTAGTTAACCTGCCGCAACTTACAAACGCTTGATAAGATGTGCGACTTTACGTCCGCCTTCCTCGGTATAGTGGACGGTTACTTTTGAGCCTTTTTCGGTTTCTTTCGTGGTGAACTTGGAGGCATTAACAATACCTTTTTCCGAATCAACCACCGCGTGTTCCGATAATTCTAAGGTTTCTTCAACTCCGTCGCCAGTTTTGACAACCACGGTTCGAGTCCCGCTACCAACGACTTTAATCGTTCCTTCCATAACTTTTGGCGTCTCGCGACCCAGGTGTTCAAATGCGTGGGCGGTTTTTTCCGCACCTTTTACTGAGTAGTGGACGACGACGTGCGAACCTTCGTGTCCGGCAAAATCAACGGCTTTCGCGCCGTCTTTCAAGCCGCGAACCGTTGTTTTGCTTGTCCATTTAATGGTTTCCACCGTTCCGTCCGCCGTCTTTACGGCAATCGTTTTCGCGGTTTTATCAACCGTCTCGACGCTTCCGATGAGGGCGCGTTTGACTTTGGGAGCCGCCAAACCGCTGCTCGCGCAGAGCATCGCAAACAGACCAATGAATACTAACTTTTTCGACAATGTAATAATTTTTCGTTTCATAAAATTTCTCCAATTTTTCAAAGGCTTTCCAACCATTTAAAAGAATCAAACCAATGTTTGCGCCTGCTCTCTAAATACCCATTGACCGTCCGCTCCTGTATCCAGGCATTTAAAAAGTTTATAAAGTCCGGATCGCCGCGACGCACGGCAAAAGCCGCCGGGTAACTAGCTAGAGGTTTTAAAGGAGTTGTTACGACTCCCGGAAAACTTCTGGCGACCGCTTCTGGTCTGGGAGCGTCCGAAATGGCGGCGTTAATTTTATTTTCAGTTAAATCTTGAAAAAGCTCTTGGTCTTCATCGTAGTGTTTGATCTGAGCGTTCGGAAAAGTAAGCGAGCCGATTTCTTCAGACGTGGTTCCCTCAACTACGCCAATGATAATCCCCTTTTTGTTAAATGACTCCACCGTATTGAAACCTTTCGACATTTTCTCATTAGCGGCAAGCGTCAAGTGTGTCACATTATACGGCGCGCTGAAATTGACCTTTAGCGCGCGTTCGGCTGTGATTGAGAGACCGGAGATAATAATGTCATATCTTTCCGCCAGCAGGTCGGAAATTAGATAATCAAAATGCACCGGATAAAATTCAACCTCGACTCCTAGGTCGCGCGCCATCTTCCTCGCCACATCAATTTCGAAGCCAATTAGTTTGTTGGTTTTGTCATTTTTGTCATGAAACGCCCAAGGAACAACTTTTGCCACCCCGACGCGCAATTTGCCGCTTTTTTTAATCTCTGCCAGCGTATCAACATTGCTACGCGGAGCAACCACCATAGTTGATGGCTGCGGTTGTTGTTTTTGTTGTGCGATAACGGCGGAAGCGCAAAAAACTAGAATTGTATGCATCAACAAAACATTGCGTAACCGTGCGAAATAGGTTCGATTTATCATAATTTTTATTCCTCAAATTCGTTTTATTCAGTAAGTAGAATGGATTATCACTCACGACATTAACTCAATTCTACTTATGAGATCGGTGGTGATAGCCGTCGGAATACCCGCTCGCAAAATCGCTTTCGTATTGAGCCGTGTAGTGATTGTTGTGCGACTCGTAATTCGGTGGTATACCCTGATCCCAATCCTGCCCACCGTAGCGGTAGCCCTGATCGTAAGTATCACTTTTCTCCGGGTCCACTTTTCCACCACCGCCGCCGCTGTTCCCTGATTTGTGAGAACTAGCCGCTGCGCCGAGGAGAATGGCGCCGAGTATACCGGTAGCAATGAGACCTCCCTTGCCGCTGCCACCGCCGCTTCTGCCGTACGAAAACTCCGCGCGGCATCCGCGATCCACCCAAATTCCCTGATAGTCATAACCCCAACTGTAATCCTGCTCGCAAGTAGCATTGGAGATTTGATTTTTGAGTCTAACTAGATTTTGCGTGTTTGCTCGACAATACTGATATTGCCCGCCAGTACTCTCGCAAGTAATATTTCCGCTTTGTGCTGAGACTGTTAACGGCGTCAATATAGTTAAACATGCGATCAGTAGGACTGCCGTCCAATCGTAAATTTTGGTCATATTTGCTCCTCTCATTTTTCTATTTTTAATTTCAAAATGCCCTTCTTTTGAATGCGATTTAGATTGCTATTTTCGTTAGGAAAATACCGAAAAAGGTCATTTGCTTTATACGCTCTACCGATTCCTGTGTCAATTTTCATTACCGAGGCGCGAGCAGATAGTTTCCGCCGTTCTGCTTAATGACAAAACTGACTTCTTGGGTTTTCCAAGGACAACAAAGCGGGTCGCTCGTTCGGTAACGAGCATATTCGGCAGTTAAAGTCGTTGCAGAAGTCAGTTTTACATTATGTCAGCGCGCCATCCGCGCGCGAATCCATCAGCGACGGCGAAAGCGTTCCCGCCAACTTGCTGCCGACAAACACGAAAGTTTGAGATTTAAGCGGACGGCAATTTGCGTCAAAGGCTCCGGCGACGCTTACAACTGCAGTGTCTCCATTAACCTGCGTCGGGTTGCCAAGCAGTGTCCAGCCATTTTTCATTAAAACAGAATCTGCCTCAAGCGATGGCTGTCGCACTTCATCGGCGCAGCGCTTTAATTCGGCGGACGAAATTTTCTTGATTTTCATAATTGAATCGCCGCTGGTGTTCCAATTAGACAAAGATTTTTGGTCGAGCCAACTTCTTTGCGCGAAAGCATTCGAGCCGAGCGGTAAAACGACGACAAAAGCGGCGATGAAGAATTTGATTGTTTTGATTTTTAGAAACATTTTATTTTTCTCCTGTTCCAGAAAATTAGCAGTATTTCGGTGGTGCGCACTGTATATTACTTCACATAAATTTGCAACATCCGCTTGCCGGAATGACTGTCTTTATTAAAAAAAATTGTTAGCGCGGTTACTTCGGCGATTAGCCAAGCGCGTTTAACTCTTTCTGAGAAAAAAATGGGAAGAATTTTATATAGCCAATTTCTTTAAGTATTTTGAAGGAAAATCCGAGAGAATTTTTGGACATCTTTCAAGGTGTCCAAAAATTCCCTTGAAAATAGCCTTCATAAAACTTTTATTTCAGGCGTAAACGAATGGTAAATTCTGAGTATCAGGAAACATTACTTTTTTGACGCCGGCGGAAGATAATTTTTTAGTATCTCATAGCGGCAGAGTTGATGCGGGCGGAAACCAGGTACAAGTTGGCAAAGGGTAAAAAGCTACGTTTTTAACGCGGTAATAGTTTCTTCGCTCAAACCGCTTGCTTTGGACGCTTCACGAATCGAAGGCGAAGTAAGCAGCGCGGCTAGTGCTTTTTCTTTGTTGGCTTGTTTCGGCATAGCTTTTTTATTTCTTTCAAAATCTGTCAAAGTCTTTCTTTTAAGTTGTCTGATTTTGCGCAGCTCCCGCCTTTTTTCTTATTTCAATCGAGCGGACTGTTAAATGCGTTTAACCGTCTCTATAAAAACGGCAATGGGTTCGGGGGGGGTATGCCACAGCCCGTGCCGGATATTGCCGTTTTTATATTGTCTGATTCGTGCTGATTGTAGTATTTCTTAGTCATCGTCTAACAGTTCGCCGTCAACAGCCGAATCGTCAAGCGAGCCGCTTGTGGTAAGCAGTTTGTTGCGCACGATGTCGTTCTCTTTGTTCGGGTTTAATGAGAAGGTAACAACCATCGGCTTATTGCCTTCCGGCAAGCGCGGCGTTTGCCTGTTCGTGGTCAAGCGGTCGAGTTCGTCATTATTGGCAACCAGCTTGTAAGAGGCTATCAAAGCAATCGGATTGTCAGATTCAAACAACTTTTCACGTATCTTCAGCTTGGTTTCAATCCGATTGAACGAAATCGCGTCTTTTATCGAGTCAAGTTCGTTAAGTTTATGCTGATAGAACGTCGGTTTTGAGCAGAGCAAACACGCAACGACATCTTCAATGAAAAGCAGTTTGCGCGTTTTGATTGCCTGTAATGCAGCCTGTTCCAATTCGTGAGTTTTGTAAGTCATATGTTTGTTAAGTTCTCCGATGTTTCGGCATCGTGGGCAAGACGCGCCCAATAGTCGAAATGGTCTTTACAGTTCGCGCAATAGGTCAAAGCCGAAAAGTGCGGTTCTTTATACATCAAATCAACAAAGGTTTTGCCGCAAAAGCACGGCGGTTTGTTCGGGTTATTTTGTTCGAGCTTCTTTAGTCTGCGTAAAATGTCCATTAGGCTTCTCCAGTCAAATTTACGTTCGGTTTAATGGTAAAATGAAGCGGTTCTGCGTTCGGTTTGCCGCGCGTCCTCGCGCATTTCCCGGCTACTAACGTTGACGATGAAAAGCGGTTTAGCGCAAAGCTCGCAGATGGCGGGCCTTTGACGGCGAGCTTGTCCAGCAATCAACCAAAGTTGCCAACAAGCGCGATGCTTTGACGATTGAAGCGGCTTTCCGGCACGAATTAGCACTTGGGAGAATCGGCATTGAGCCAAAAATCAAAGCTCCGACTTTCAAACAAGCGGCTGACGATTTTCTTGTTTGGTCGAAAGCCGAACACGCCGGGCAGCCGACAACTTATCAGCGTTATTATTTTTCCTGTCAATCCTTAAAGAAGTATTTCGGAGCGGTGAAGGTTGACCGCATCAATAAGAAAACGGTCGAGGATTTTATTGTTTGGCGTTCGGCGCAAACATCGCGCAAAACAAAGGATTCCATTAAACGCGAAACAGTTAATCACGAATTAACTCTTTTGAAAGCCGTTTTCAACCGTCTTGTTGACGCTAAAATTCTTCGGGATAATCCGGCGCGAAAAGTAAAACAGTTAAAAGCCAACGAAAGAAATTTTCACGTTATAACACACGCCGAAGAAAAACTTTATCTTCTCGCCGCTCCGCAGCCGCTCTCTGACGTGGCGATTCTAATACTCGAAACTGGTATGAGATGCGGCGAAGTGTATCGCATCCGCCGCCAAGACGTTTCACAGACAAAAGGCTTTCTGCAAGTGGTAAAGGGCAAAACGGCTTCATCAATTCGGCAAGTTCATTTATCGGAACGGGCGCAAGCGGTTTTGCGTTATCGCGCTGAAAAGTTCGCGGGCGAAAATCTTTTTCCGCAAAATGATATTGACGGCAATAAGCCAACCGACACATTAGACAAAAAGCATCGCGCAACCATCCGTAACTTAAAAATGAATTTCAGGTTATATGATGCCCGGCACACATTCGCCAGCCGCGCCGTCGAGAACGGAATTGATTTGCTTGTCCTTGCTTCGATACTTGGACACAGTGATTTGAAGATGGTGATGCGCTACGCGCATCCGTCCGAAACATTCAAAGCCGACGCGATTAAAAAAATGGAAATTGGCAGGAAAGCAAAAGCAGTCTAAAAAGCGGTAAATTTGCGGCAACTAGCTACATTATTAGATACAGCAGGGGTTTTTGACAGCACTTAATTTTAGTTAAATACAGCAAAATAAGTAACTTAAAGCATTATCATAAATCCATATCTATGAATGCAGAATTCATAGTTTAATGGTGAATGACATTCACCATTCACCAATTATTCAAGTTCTTCAACGATTGATGTTTGGCGGAGTTCGCGCGGCGCTTTGCGAAAACCAGGCGTGCGCGAATCGTGGATATTGTTGCCTAAATGGTTGCCGTTTGTAGTTTCATAACCTTCGTCTCTTTCTTCCCACAATCGCCCAAAAATCATTTTTCCAGCCGTCGTCTGCAAAACGCTTGTAACGGCAACATCCGCCGTTTTGCCGATAAGTTTGCGTGCGTTATCAACAACGACCATCGTGCCGTCATCCAGGTAAGCGACGCCTTGATTATATTCCTTGCCTTCTTTCAAAATAAAAACGCGCATTGCTTCACCGGGCAAAACGACCGGCTTTAAGGCGTTGGCAAGTTCGTTGACGTTTAAGACATTGACGCCGCGAAGCTGCGAGACTTTGTTTAGATTGAAGTCATTGGTGATAATGACGGCTTCGAGTTGTTTGCCGAGTTCGATAAGTTTTAGGTCGACTTCTTTAACGGCAGGAAAATCCGTCTCGACAATTTGAACATCGAGATTCGAGTTATTGCGAAGCCGCTGCAGCATATCGAGTCCTCGCCGTCCGCGCTGACGCTTTGATGAATCGGGCGAATCGGCGACCTGCTGCAATTCGGTCAAAATAAACTGCGGGATAATCAAAGTTCCGCCCAGGAATCCGGTTTCGGAAACGTCAGCGATGCGTCCGTCAATAATCACGCTGGTATCGAGAATTTTATAATCGCGCTTCACCGCATTTTTATCACTGAAGATTCCACCGAGAGCCGACAAATCTATGAATTCGCCTTTTGCCGCGCCGACAACCAGACCAATATAACCCATAAAGAACGCCAGCGAAATTGTCAGGAAAGTCTGCATTTCGGCGGGAACGGCTTCGACCTTTTGAATCGAAATCAGCACGCCGATTAAGAATGCGCCCATAATTCCCAAAATTGAACCGATTGCCGCTCCAATAAGTGTCTTCAAAGTCGCACGTCTAATACGCATCTCGAAACCGACAACGAAAACAGCGATAAGCGCGCCGAGCACGGCTGAAAAAGTCCGGCTCGTCCAAGCGTCCATTTCGCCCAAACTGTGAACATTCGCCAGCGGATTAAGCAAAAAGCCGATCGCTGCCAATAAAACAATAAAGCTTATTCTGATTATGAGAATGTCTAGTTTCATCGCAATCGAAATCTTAGCACGAATTTAAAAAACTGAATAGTGGATAATCAAACGATTAAATCAGCCTATTTTTTATTTATCAAGCCAAATATAAACTGACAATTTTGTATCTTTCAAAAGAAAAAGTTTGAGAAAAATAAAATCAGCCGCGACAATTTACGTTCGTCGGCGCCGGCTGCGGTGATTTGCGTCCTTCATAAGTTCGATAAAGATTTATCCTAGTTTTTCTTCAACTGCATATCTTTTATCAAATATAATTTGCAATCTTAAACCAATACGTAAAATAAAAAGACGACTCAAAAGAATCGTCTTTTTATTTCACTAATGTTTTTAGTAAAAAAATATTTACCTACTACCGCCGGAGCCGCCTGACCCACCTGAGCCGCTTCCGCCACCTGAGCCGCTTCCGCCACCTGAGCCGCTACTTCCAGAGCCTCCACTCCCGGAACCGCCACTTCCAGAACCGCTCCCGCCGGAACCCCCGCTGCCTGAGCCGCTACCTCCGCCGGAGCCAGATTGACCACCACCGGAACCACCCTGCGAACCGGATTGTCCGCCGGAACCGCCGCTGCCGCCAGAGCCGGACTGACCGCCGCCCTGTGAACCGCCGCCTTGTCCTCCTTGAGAACCAGACTGTCCACCGGAACCGCCTTGTCCGCCTGAACCGCTACCGCCACCGGAGCCACTGCTTCCAGAACCGCTGCCGCCTGAGCCGCCGCTACCTGAGCCGCTGCTGCCGCCGGAACCGGATTGTCCGCCGCCTTGCGAGCCTGACTGTCCACCTTGACCACCGGAACCGCCTTGACCTTCTGAACCGGATTGTCCACCTTGTCCGCCGCTTCCTTGTCCTCTATCTTCTCGATCTTTATTATTGTCTTGGTCTTGATTGTTAGCCATTTTTATTCTCCCTGATTGTAGATTTCTCATTCAGTTCCATTAACTGAATTATTAACGGCTTGACTAAATGAGTAAAAAACCTTACATACAAATTTTGTGCCAATAATAAATGTCGTTTTTATAGATTTTTCGTTGCCTGGTATAGTAAATTCGTATCTTACGAATACGCATTTTCCAGGAAGCGAATTTTTATTTCCTCTTGGTTGTTCGATTTCGTTACAACAAATTAACGTAAATTTTATATGGCAAAAACACCGGCTACAATTTATGTCTGCCAAAACTGTGGCAATCAATCGCGCAAATGGCAGGGAAAATGCACAGACTGTGGCGAGTGGAATACTTACGTCGAAGAAAAATTTCGCCCGTCGGCGCAACTCGTCGGCAAAAGTTCTTCTGCCGCTGGCGCGCGGCGCGGTACAAATGTTTTTCGTGAAACAAAACCGATCGCATACGGTGAAATTGAATCGCAGGACGACGCTCGAACATCGAGCGGAATTGACGAGTTCGACAGAGTTCTCGGCGGCGGAATTGTTCCCGGCTCACTCGTTTTAATCGGCGGCTCGCCCGGAATTGGCAAATCAACGCTTGTCGCGCAAGTTGCGGACAAATTAAGCGAAAACGATTTAAAGGTTTTGTATGTTTCGGGCGAAGAAAGCGAGCGGCAAATAAAAATGCGCGGCGAAAGATTGGGCTTAAATGCGGAAAATCTTTTTCTATTGCCCGAAACAAATCTCGATGTAATTTTAACGGAAATCGAACGAATGAAGCCGGACATTATTATCGTCGATTCGATCCAAACTGTATTTTCACCGAATATCGAATCCGCGCCCGGCAGCGTCAGCCAAGTACGTGAAGTCGCCGGGCAATTTATGATGTTTGCCAAAGCTGCGAATGTTCCGGTTTTTCTCATCGGTCACGTTACAAAAGAAGGTTCGATTGCGGGACCGAAAGCATTGGAACACATCGTTGACACGGTTTTATATTTTGAAGGCGACAGGCATCACAATCATCGCATCATTCGCGCCACGAAAAATCGTTTCGGTGCGGCAAACGAAATCGGCATCTTCGAGATGACGGGCGAAGGCTTAAAACCGGTCGGCAACCCGTCGGAAGTTTTCTTGCAGGAACGACCCGAGGGCGCAAGCGGCTCGGTCGTAACGGTTTGTATGGAAGGCACGCGTCCGATGCTTGTCGAAATCCAGGCTCTCGTTTCCGGCACAAAATTCGGCACGGGCAGACGAATGGCACAAGGCTTCGATTACAACCGCACATCGCTTTTAATTGCCGTTCTCGAAAAACGTCTCGGCTTTCAATTGGCGGGCGACGACGTTTTTGTTAATGTGGCGGGCGGTTTAGAAATTGACGAACCGGCGGCGGATTTAGGCGTCATTGCCGCAATTTCTTCAAGTTTCCGCAATCTGCAAATACTGCCCGAAGTTGCCGTCTTCGGCGAAGTCGGCTTAACCGGCGAAGTGCGCGGCGTCCTGCAAGGCGAAACGCGCGCCCGCGAAGCGCAGACTTTAGGTTTTAAGAAATTGATTTTGCCCGCGTCAAACAAAAAAGGTTTGGAAAAATTATTGGGAATGCGCGTCGTAGGCGTGCGAACTTTAGAAGAAGCCTTGGATGAGTTATTTTAAGTTTGAAGAGAACACACGAAACTGTTGATTAAAAAACCGTGATAATATCTTCTAATTTTTATTTTTCCTCTGCCGCCGTTAAGTTTAGATTATCCGTAACTCGCTCGATATTTGCGCCGACCGAGCTTAATTTACGGACGATGTTTTCGTAGCCTCTGTCAATGTGATAAACGCGGTCAATTGTCGTCTCACCCGTCGCGGCGAGCGCAGCGAGAACGAGCGACGCCGACGCGCGTAAATCCGACGCCTGGACGGGCGCGCCCATCAAATCGGTTTTGCCGCGAACGGTTGCCGTGTTGCCGGCGAAATGAATGTCCGCGCCGAGGCGAATAAGTTCCGAAGCGTGCATAAAACGGTTTTCAAAAATCGTTTCGGTAATGTTCGAGACGCCTTCGGCTTGCGTCATCAAAGCCATATACTGCGCCTGCATATCGGTCGGAAAATTCGGGTGCGGCTCGGTCGTAACGTCTTTTGCAGTCAAACCTTTGCCGGAACATTTAACGCGCAAAGTGCTTGGATTTAACTCTTCAATTTCGACGCCCGATTCGCGCATTTTTTTAATCGCCGCCGTCAAATGTTTCGGCACGCAGTTTTTTATTTCGAGTTCGCCGTTTGTTATCGCCGCCGCTACGATGAAAGTTCCGGTTTCGATGCGGTCGGGAATAATCGTGTGTTCAGCCGCGCCCAAGTTTTCGACGCCTTCAATTTCGATAACGGGCGTTCCCGCGCCTTTTATGCGCGCGCCCATTTTATTTAAAAGCTCGGCTAAATCTTCAATTTCCGGCTCGCACGCGGCGTTGTGAATTGTCGTTTTTCCTTTTGCGAGAGCCGCCGCCATCATCACGTTTTCCGTTCCCGTAACCGTAACTTTTTCAAACGAAACAACTGCGCCGATTAATTTGCCTTTCGGCGCTCGCGCAACGACATCACCTGATTCCAAAGATACAACCGCGCCAAGTTGTTCAAAGGCTTTCAGATGTAAATCAATCGGACGAGTTCCGATAGCGCAGCCTCCCGGAAGCGAAACTTTCGCTTGCCCAAAACGTGCAAGTAAAGGACCTAAAGCTAAAACGCTAGCGCGCATTGTTTTAACCAATTCATAGGGCGCTTCAAAAGTTTCGATGTTTTTCGCCGTTATTTTCTGCGTTCGGAGTTCCGGCGTTAAAACCGTCGCGCCCAGATCTTCGAGTAATCTGCGCTGCGTAATTAAATCTTTGACATACGGAACGTTATGCAAAATAACGGTTTCCGCACTCAGAAGCGTCGCCGCCAAACAAGGCAAAGCGGAATTTTTCGCGCCGCTGACTTCGATTTTTCCTTTGAGCGGCGCGCCGCCGCTGATTAAAAATTTGTCCATTTCGATTTCGACCTGATTTTTATTTATAGCTTGTTTTAGTTTTCCTTATAGCTGCGAGAAAAAATCTTAACACGAGATTTGTTTTTAATAAAAATGATGTTGCGGAAAGCGTTAAATTATTTTTCGCAGCTTATTTGAAGGCGTAAATCAAGCGCGTCGGTTCAAGATAGGTTTTGTATTCTATTTTTCTGAATCCCGCATTCTTGAGCCAGGATTTGTAAACGCCGATATTTCTTTCAACGTCGGGCGAACTCCAGTTAATATCTTCCAAACAGAACAAAACGGAAACTTCGGGACTTAAACGGTCTTCATCCAAAATCCAGCCGCTGATAATACAAACGCCGTTTTCCGGCAATTTTTTATAAATTTTTGTAAGCAGCTTTTTGTTTGTTTCTGCGTCAAAAACGGAAACTAGATTTGCCAGAAGAGCCACATCAAAATCATCCGGCAAATCATCTTTTGTTATATCGCCACCAACAGCTTGAATTCTTGTTTGTAGATTACTTTTAGAAATAAATTCGCCTGCCTTTTCGGCATTTTCCGGCAAATCGAAAACAATCGCACTTAAGTTTTCGTAATTTTCGCACAAACCGATTGACATTGCGCCCGTGCCGCCACCTAAATCTAAAACGCGTTTATACTTTAAAAAATCAAACGCTTTTGCAAGCGCGTAACCGTGAAGAAGCGCGAGATTGTGTTGTTCAGCCATCGAATCTGCGCTTTCCTTATAGCTGCGAGAAAAAATCTTAACACGAGATTTGTTTTTAATAAAAATGATGTTGCGGAAAGCGTTAAATTATTTTTCGCAGCTTATTTGAAGGCGTAAATCAAGCGCGTCGGTTCAAGATAGGTTTTGTATTCTATTTTTCTGAATCCCGCATTCTTGAGCCAGGATTTGTAAACGCCGATATTTCTTTCAACGTCGGGCGAACTCCAGTTAATATCTTCCAAACAGAACAAAACGGAAACTTCGGGACTTAAACGGTCTTCATCCAAAATCCAGCCGCTGATAATACAAACGCCGTTTTCCGGCAATTTTTTATAAATTTTTGTAAGCAGCTTTTTGTTTGTTTCTGCGTCAAAAACGGAAACTAGATTTGCCAGAAGAGCCACATCAAAATCATCCGGCAAATCATCTTTTGTTATATCGCCACCAACAGCTTGAATTCTTGTTTGTAGATTACTTTTAGAAATAAATTCGCCTGCCTTTTCGGCATTTTCCGGCAAATCGAAAACAATCGCACTTAAGTTTTCGTAATTTTCGCACAAACCGATTGACATTGCGCCCGTGCCGCCACCTAAATCTAAAACGCGTTTATACTTTAAAAAATCAAACGCTTTTGCAAGCGCGTAACCGTGAAGAAGCGCGAGATTGTGTTGTTCAGCCATCGAATCTGCGCCTTGGTCTTCTTCTTCGGGCGTTTTAGGGTTTGTTTTGCCATATTTCCAGGTTTTCAGTTTTTCGGTCAGATTTTCCCACAGCGGATACGAGCGATCTTGGTAACGCCTTATTTGTCCGCCTAAATAAAATTCATTTCCTTTGACAAGAAAATATTCGGTGAGCGCTGTGTTCCGGTAAATTCCATTTTCTCTTTCAAGCAAACCGGCAACGATGCAGGCATTCAAAAATCTTTCCATTGCAACCGAATCAATCGAAAGGCGTTCAGCCAATTCTTTTGCAGTCAGATTTTTTTCGTGAAATAATTTCGGGATTTCAAGTTCGACAAACGAAAATAGAACTTGCGATTTTTGATAGCCTATCGCAAGTTCTAAAAGTTCGTTCGGAGATTCGATTTTCGATTGTTTTTTCAAACTATTTATCCGTTCGGGTTAAGGACAACTTTGCGCCATTGATTTTTCTCAGTGTTGAAATTGTCATAAGCCATCGGCGCCTCGGACAAATTCAAACGGTGCGAGATGACAAATGACGGGTCGATTTTTCCTTCTTCGACCGCAGCGAGAAGTCGCGGCATATATGCCTGCATATGTGTTTGTCCCATTTTGAAGGTTAAGCCTTTGTTAAACGCTGCGCCGATTGGGAATTTGTCCATAAATCCGCCGTATGCGCCCGGAATTGAAACCGTGCCGCCTTTACGAACGCAAAAAATTGCCTGTCGAAGCGCATGCGGTCGGTCTGTAGCTAAAAATACAGCGGCTTTCGCATAGTCGAGAAGCGAATCAACCGAAGTGCCGTGTGATTCGAGTCCAACGGCATCAATACACGAATCGGGTCCGCGTCCGCCCGTCAAATCTTTTAATTTGTCGTGAACTTCCACGTCGTCAAAATTTATCGTTTCTACGTTTGGATTGTTCGCCTGCGCGAAATCAAGACGGTCTTGATAATGGTCAATGACTACAACTTTTTCCGCACCGAGCATAAACGCCGATTTCGTAGCAAATTGTCCGACAGGACCCGCACCCCAAATAGCAACAGTGTCGCCTTCCTTGATGTTGCAATTGTCCGCTGCCATAAATCCGGTCGGAAAAATATCTGACAGAAATAAAACCTTTTCGTCTTCAATCGAATCAGGAACTTTTATCGGTCCAACATCGGCAAACGGAACACGCGCGTATTCGGCTTGACCGCCTGCAAATCCGCCCATCAAATGCGAAAAACCGAAAAGCCCCGAACCGGCAAAACCATAAGCCGTTTCCTGTCCTTCAGGTTTCGGATTTGAGTTGTCGCAAACCGAAAACATCTCGTTTTTGCAGAAAAAACAATTTCCACAAGCAATCGTAAATGGCACAACCACTTTATCGCCTTGCTTTAAGTTGGAAACTGCTTTACCGGTTTCGACGACTTCGCCCATAAATTCGTGTCCGAGAATATCGCCCTGCATCATCGAAGGAATGTAGCCGTTGTAAAGATGCAAATCCGAGCCGCAAATCGCTGTTCTCGTGATTTTGATGATTGCGTCACGGTCGTTCAAAATTTTCGGGTCAGGCACGTCCATTACCTGCACACTATGTTTTCCCATCCAACAAACTGCTTTCATTTTATTGTTCTCCCTTGTTTATAAAAAAGATATCAGATGCTAGATGTCAGTAAGAACCTAACCGACATCTAGCATCTGATATCTGCCTAAGCTGTTGCCTTTTTCGCTTGTGGTTCGCGTCCCGAAGTTTGTCCTTCGACGGTGATGACTTCGCCGGATTCCATTAGGCTCTTAAAGCGATATAAATCGCCGTAAACTTGCTGGCTCGGTTCTTCGCCGAAAAGTTTGGCAAACATTGCGCCCAGCGCGCCGCCCGGTGCTTCGTAAGTCATTGTAACTTTTACTTCCGTTCCGCGATTTGCCGTCGGCAGAAATTCGACAACACCCGAATTTGGAATGTCCGCACCTTCCAAGGAACGCCAGCCGATACGAACATTTTCCTGGTCGCTGGTCGTTTCAGCGTCCCATTCGACCGATTGTCCGAGCGGTGCTTTCGCTTTCCAATGCGAAGTTTTCTCGCCCGTGGTTTTAACCGATTCGAGATGCTCCATAAATTGCGGCAAATTCTCAAAATTGCGCCAGAAACTGTAAAGTTCGGCGGGCGATTTGTCGATTGTCAAAGATTTGCTGACGTGAACTTTGCCGGAAAGCAAACCGTTTTCATATGTTTTTGATTTTCCAGACTTAAAGTTTCTCGGCGCAGTTTCGCCGCCTTGATTTGTGTCAACTCCCATCGCCTCATAAACGTGGCAATGCCCGGTCGTGCCGCGAAAAGCGAGACTGCCGCCTAAAAGCGAAAAAACCGTCCCGAGCCCGCCGCCGCGTTTCAAGCCATAAGCTAAAAGCGCACCGCCAGCCGTCGCTGAGACAAATCTCTCAACCGGCGAGACGTTTGTATTCATATTTGTCAAAATATCCGTCATCGAATTGTTTTTATTTTTTTGTTGCATATTTTTATCTCCTTCCCTTGGAAATGTCTAAATTAAATTTTCGTTAGCTCTGAGTTCGTTGTTGCGATATGATTCTTTATCAGAAAGAGCTGTTAAAAACGAAGGCGAAAGCAAAGATGTGCTGTCTTTACCAAGTGCATTATTTTCGCCGATCCCACCTGCCGCCGGCAAAAGTCGATTTGCCACCGCCAGCATTTCCGCCGTTAATTCAGGAAATAGAACGTTGAATTTCGCTGCAAGTTTCGCCTGCGGAGAGATGATCAGCTCTGCATCTCCGTCTCTGCACGCCGCGATAATCTGGCTCGCTGCATTTTCAGCGCTGACCGATGTAAAAGGCAGCGAATCGGAAATGCTGAACCAGGCATATTCTTTTTCGTTTTGACCTTTGAAAATCGCATTGACCGGACTTCCCGTTCGCATCAAGCCTGGGCAAACCGTCGTAACGTAGATATTATCTTTGACGAGTTCAGCGCGCATTGCGCCTGATAAACCAACGAGCGCAAATTTACTGGCGGAATATGGCGCAAGATGCGGAACGCTAATTTTTCCGCCGATTGAAGAAACGTTTATAATTCTCCCTTCACCGCGTCTTTTCATTTGCGGCAAAACGGCTTGCATCGTATAAAACGCGCCCCAGAAATGAATTGCCATCGCGTCTTCAAAATCTTTTTGCGTTTGAACCTCGAGCGGTCCGACCTGAATCACACCGGCGTTATTGACAAGCACGTCAATCTGTCCGTAATGATTACAAACGGTTTGGACGGTTCGATTGACTTCGGATTGATTTCGGACATCGCAAACAACGTCTAAAACCTGCGCGCCGCGCGCTTGCAAATCTTCCTTTGCACGTGCCAATTCCTCGGCGTCTCGGGCGCAGATTGCAAGTTTTGCACCTTCGTCTGCAAGCATTCTGGCTAAAACAAGACCAAGCCCACGCGAGCCGCCGGTTATCAAAACGACTTTATTATGGAAATCGAATTTCGGGCGCGCTTTTCGGACGAATGTCCAAGCCGTGATTGCTCCGACACCGACAGCCGTCGCCAGCCACCAACCGTTTTTGCTCTTGCCTTCCACCTTGAAATTTTCCCTTTTGAAGAATTGTAAAAGTCGGCTGATGCAATCGAAGTGCCAAGAGAAAAGATGTCAGATGTCGGCAGGTTTTCCTACTAACATCTAACATCTGACATCCGACATCTCTCTTCTTTGTGTTAAAATTGAAAAATTATGGCGGAAAGTTTAGCTTTTTCAAGAACTTCGGACAGACGAAAAATTTACGACGAGATTGTGCCGCAAATTGTTGCGCTTGTTTCGGGCGAGACGGATTTGGTTGCGAATCTTGCGAACATAACGGCGGCTTTGCGCGAAGCGTTTGGTTTTTTCTGGGTTGGATTTTATATAAAAAAAGAAAATCAACTTGTTTTGAATGCCTTTCAAGGTTCGGTCGCCTGCACCAGAATTGATTTCGATAAAGGCGTCTGCGGACATTGCTACACGACGCGCGAGATTGTTATCGTGCCGAAGGTTGGCGAATTTCCCGGACACATCGTGTGCAGTTCGGCGTCGAAATCGGAAATTGTTCTGCCGGTATTTGATAAATCGGGCAATGTTTTCGCCGTGTTGGATGTTGACAGCGACAAGCTCGATGATTTTAGTGAAACAGACGCTCAAGGTTTGCAGAAAATTGTAAAGATTGTTGAGGATTTAATAAAGAAAAATTAACTGTAAATAAACGCAGGTGAACACGAATCTTTAAATTCGAAAACAAAGAATAAATGTCGAAGGACGAAAAGCAAATTACAAACTATCCTGAGTTTTGGGATTTTTACGTCGCCGAACACAGCGAGCCTTTAACGCGCTATCTGCATTTTATCGGCACAATGCTTGGCATTGTCTTGCTGGTGTGGATTGTGCGAACCGAAAATTGGCTTTATTTTCCGCTTTGTTTCATTGTCGGTTATGTTTTTGCCTGGTTTGCGCATTTCTTTGTCGAACACAACAAACCGGCGACTTTCAAATATCCGTTTTGGTCTTTCATCAGCGATTACAAAATGGTTTTTTATATGCTCACCGGCAAAATGAATGCCGAAGTCGAACGAGTCAATACATTTAACATTAATCATTGAACAGTAAAACATTGATAAATGTTAAATGTTGAATGTTAAATGTTCTGAAATTAATTCGAGCGAGCGATTGTAGCGATAACTGATTTGCATATGTCCGTCGTCAAATTCTTCATGGACAAATGGAACGCCGGAATCTTTCAACCTTTTACACAAAATGCGCGCTCCCAAATCCAAAGCAAACTCGTCGCGCGTTCCGGCGTCAATGTAAAGCAATTTCAAAGTTTTTAGATTTTCTGCGCGTTCTTCAACTAACCGCACCGGGTCGTGCTTGAGCCAGCGTGCCCAAACGTCCGCGCGAATTTCGCCCGTTTCCGAATCGAACGGCAAATCGAAACCGTTTTCCGAATTTTCATTGGGCGAGTAACATGCGCTCATTCCGATTATATTAAGCGCCGGAAAGTCGTCTTTTCCCTTCTTTTCCTCACGCCAAATTTTTTCCATAAAACTTTTCACATCGTTGTTGATTGCACGAAACGCTTTCGGAATATCGGGCAGATAACAAAGCTCGAAATAGGCGTCGCCGCTGGTCGAGCAAGCCAAGCCGAAAATGTCCGAATGACGCATCGCCATTATCAAAGCACCGTAACCGCCGCTTGATTTTCCCATTACGGCGCGCGAATTTTTATCGGAAATCGTGCGGAAATTTTCGTCAACAAACTCGACGATTTCCTGCGTCAAATAATCTTCGTAATTGCCCGTCGCCGTCGAATTGATATACTGCGAGCCGCCGTAATGCGTAAAACAATTGGGCATTACGACAATCATCGGCTTGATTTTATTTTCGCTAATCAGCAAATCCATTCTTTCTGCCAAATTCGGCGTAAAAGCGTTGTCGTTGAGCAGCATTCGCCCACGTCCGGTAAATCCGGTCAGACAATAAACGACGGGAAATCGTTTTTCCGTATTGCTTTCATAATCGGGCGGCAAATAAACGCAAACATCTCGAACGTATTTGTCGCCGAGCGGGTTATCTTTCAAAACCGCGCTTTCGTGTCGCAGAATTTTGACAGTTCCTTGCTTTTGATTGGGTGTAGTCATAACATTGATTTTCGACGCGAAACGAGGAAAGCGTCAAGTTTCAAATAAGATTATCCACGAAGACACACGAAAATTTCACGAAGGTTTTTTAGTGTTTCCTTTGTGCCGCTTCATGGAGAAATTCTTTTGTTAATTTATTATGGCTGGCGATGTAATTTCGTTAAATCCCGATTCGCTGCAAGTTACAATCGAGTTTCTGACGGCGATGATTACGCCCGCGCTGCTTATTTCGGCGACTGGCTCGCTCGTGCTTTCTACTTCGACACGGCTCGGGCGCGTCGTTGACCGCGTGCGCGATTTGGAACAGCGTCTTGCCGAATTGATAACGACTGAAGACAAAACGAGCATTCCGCTTTACGACCGGCGCTTGAAGACGATTGTTAATTTACTCGACAAAGTTACGAGCCGTTCGCGGATTTTGCAGCGCGCGATGGGCGCGTTTTATTACGGTTTGTGTCTTTTTGTACTGACGAGCGTCAGCATCGGTATTGTCGGCATCGTCGGCGTTTATCGCCTGATTCCGATTCCGATTGGAATTGTAGGCATTTTGTTTTTGTTATACGGCAGCGTTTTGATGCTGCGCGAAACTCGTATGGCGACGGCGACCGTCAATGCCGAAATGGATTTTACCTGGGAACTGGCACGAACGGTTGCGCCCGGCGACATTATCAGTAAATATCAACGCAATGCTTTTGGAACGAGAAAAATTAGAGCCAAAATTCACGAAACTTTTAGCGGTGGGCGAACTCGAAAATAGAGTCGAGCAACTTGAAAAATTGCTCGAGCGCTGTACAATTTGCCCGAAAGATTGCGGCAATAATCGCCTAAATGACGAAATTGCTGCGTGTTATTCCGGCAGGCTTCCGATTGTATCAAGTTATACAGCGCATTTCGGCGAAGAACCGTGTTTGTCCGGCTCGAAAGGCGCGGGAAATATATTTTTCGGCAACTGCAATTTGCGCTGTGTTTATTGTCAGAATTATCAAATTTCGCAAACTTGGAAACAGCAAAAACGCAACGAAGTAACTCACGAACGGCTTGCGGAAATGATGCTCGAACTGCAAGAACGCGGCTGTCATAACATCGGCTTTGTCTCGCCGACGCACTTTGCGCCGCAAATGGCGCGGGCGATATTGATTGCTGCGGAAAAAGGTTTGCGCCTGCCGATTGTTTATAACACGAACGCTTATGATTCGGTTGAAGTTTTGCGGCTTCTCGACGGAATTGTTGACATTTATTTGCCCGATTTGAAATATGCCGAAAACGAAGCCGGTTTTCAGTATTCAAAAGTGCGCGATTACACAACGCACGCACAGGCGGCGATGAAAGAAATGTTTCGGCAGACGGGCGACGAACTGGTTTTTGACGAAAGTGGTTTGTTGAAAAAAGGCTTAGTCGTTCGCCTGCTGGTTTTACCGAATGATTTGGCTGGCATCGAAGAAAATTTGCGCTGGATTAAAAATGAGTTAAGTCCGAAAGTTGCGATTTCCTTAATGTCGCAGTATTACGCGACGAACAAAGCCGCGACTGATGAGCGTTACATTTTGCTCTCGCGCAGAATTTCCGAAAGAGAATGGTTAAATGCCGTATCATTATTGGAAGAATTAAGTTTAGAGCAAGGTTTTATGCAGGAATACGAATCCGCTTCGCTCTATTATCGCCCGGATTTCACAGACGCAGACAAGCCTTTCAAAGATATTCGAGATTTTCAGTAACTATATTATCAATGACGGGAAAAGATAAAAAATTTATGCGCCGCGCCATAACTTTGGCACAAAACGGAATTGACCGAAATGTCGGTGGACCGTTTGGCGCAATCGTCGTCAAAGATGGCGAGATTATTGGTGAAGGCTGCAATCGAGTAACTTCGACAAACGACCCGACGGCGCACGCCGAGGTAATTGCGATCAGAAATGCCTGCGAAAAATTAAGAAGTTTTCAATTGGACGATTGCACAATTTATACTTCCTGCGAGCCGTGTCCGATGTGTCTGGGCGCAATTTACTGGGCGCGTCCGGCGCAAGTTTTTTTCGCCGCCACGCGCGAAGACGCAGCAAACATCGGTTTTGACGACCAATTTATTTATAATGAAATCGAAAAAACGATTGACGAACGCCAACTGAAAATCGTCAACCTGATGCGCAAAGAAGGCTTAACGGTTTTTGAGAATTGGGCAAACAAAACGGACAAAACCAAATACTAATGGTGAACGGTGAATGATGAATGTAAAGCATTTCTTAATTAACCATTTATCATTCACCGTTCACCATTAATCATTCACCATTTAAAAAATGGCTTCATTTTTCAATAATTATTTTTATCTGATTCTCGCAATCGTCGCCGGAATGATGATGCCGACGCAAGCGGCAATCAATAATAAACTTGCAGATAACGTCGGCAGTCCGATTCTTGCCGCGTTCGTTTCGTTTTTCATCGGAACAATTGCGCTCTTTCTTTATATTATGGCGATGGAAATTCCGTTAGGAAATTTAGCGGATGCAAAGAATGCATCGCTCGTCGGCGTGGACAGGCAGAGTTTTAGGCGCGTTTTATGTCGCTTCGAGCGTTTTGCTCGTGCCGCGTTTGGGCGTTGCTCTGACTTTTAGTTTGATAATCGCCGGTCAAATGCTGATAATTTTGGTGATTGACCATTTCGGTCTGCTCGGTATCGCAATCAAAGAAATTAGTTTACCGCGTCTTTTGGGCGTAACGCTGATAACAATCGGCGTTGTTTTGATTCGTAAGTTTTAATTTTTCTGTTTAATTTTTGAATGATTAAATTTGTCCTCAACAACCAACCTGTCCAAACAGATTTGCCTGCGGGAATGACCGTTTTGGATTTTGTTCGCTATCACAAAAATCTCAAGGGTACGAAAATCGGCTGTCGCGAAGGCGATTGCGGTGCTTGCACGATTTTAGTTGGGGAATTAAACGGCAATTCGGTCAAATATCTCTCTATGACTTCGTGTCTGATGCCTTTATCAAACGCGCGCGGCAAGCATATCGTAACCGTCGAAGGCATCAACCGACCCGACGGCGAATTAACCGAAGTTCAGCAGGCAATAGTTGATGAATCGGGGACGCAGTGCGGCTTTTGCACAGTCGGTTTTGTGATGTCGCTGACCGGATTCTGCGTTGACGAGACGGAAAAATCTTGCGAGTCGGCAATTTCTTCAATTGACGGAAATATCTGTCGCTGCACCGGTTACAAATCAATCGAACGAGCGGCAGAAAAGTTGACGCAGATTTTAAACCAGAAAAACGAACAATCACGCCTTGGTTTTGCAGCTGAAAAAGGAATTGTTCCCGGTTATTTTTCTGATATCAAAAATCGTTTGGAAACTTTGAAAGATTTACCGACAAACGAATTTTACGAAGCGGAAAATCGTCCGCAAACGCACGATGCTAAACATGGTGCAGAAGACCAATACACGAGCGAGAAGTCGAGAACGAAAATCGAAAATCGAAAATCGTTCGTCGGTGGCGGAACTGATTTATATGTTCAAAATCCTGAAGAAATGGTTGACGCGACAACGGCGAATCTTTTCGACGATTCGGATTTGAGATTTATCGAAGAAACAAACGATTCAATCGAAGTCGGCGCGTCAACGGTCGTAACGGATTTGCTGGTTTCGCCAATTTTCCGACGCATTTTTCCAAATCTTTACGCGCACCTGAAACTTGTCTCGTCAACGCCGATTCGCAATATGGCGACGCTTGCCGGAAATTTTGTCAACGCTTCGCCGATTGGCGATATGACGGCGTGGTTTCTGGCTCTCGATGCGACAATTGTTTTTAACAACGAGCGCGAAATTCCTTTGCGCGAGTTTTATATCGGTTACAAAAAGCTGGCGAAAACCGACGACGAATTCGTTACAAAAATCCGCTTTCGCAAAAACTTTTCGCATTTTAATTTCGAGAAAGTTTCCAAGCGAACTTGTCTGGATATTTCTTCGGTCAACACGGCGATTTCTTTAAATGTTGAAAATGCTTTAATAGCAAACGCGCACGTTTCGGCGGGCGGCGTTGCGCCGATTCCCTTATATCTGCGAAAGACTTCCGAATTTCTGCGTGGCAAAGAAATAAACGATACGACGATTTTAGAAGCAAATGAAATTCTGCAATCAGAAATCAGCCCGATTTCTGACGTGCGCGGATCGGCGGAATATAAAAGATTGCTCGCGCGACAACTTTTTACGGCACATTTTGTGGAATTATTTGACTATCAGTAAAGTTTATAAAGATTGAATGAAAAACGTAGATTCAAAATCGCACGTGCGCGGCGAATCAATTTATTTGGACGACATTCCTTTGGTTCAAGGAACTCTGTTCGCGTGCGTTTATGATTCGACGGTCGCGCACGGCAAGTTAAAAAGTATCGACACGACGGAAGCCGAAAAAAGTGAAGGTGTGGTAAAAATCATCACGGCGAAAGATTTAATTGGTGAAAACCAAATCGGCGGAATTTTGCCGGACGAGCCGCTTTTTGCTGATGCGGAAGTTCATTTTCAAGGAATGCCGGTGGCGCTCGTTTTGGCGGAAACCGAAGAGCAAGCCAGACACGCCGCTAAAAAAATTATGGCAGAAATCGAACCGCTTGAAATCGTAACCGACCCGCGAATTGCGTTTGCGAAAGGCGATTTAATCGTGCCGCCGAAACATTTTAAATTGGGCGATGCTGAAGAGGCTTTCAAAGATTGCGAATATGTTTTTGAAGGTCGCGCCGATGTGAACGGGCAGGAACATCTTTATATCGAAACGCAGGGCGCGTATTCGATTCCGACCGAGCAGGGCGGAATAAAAGTTTATTCTTCAACGCAAGGTCCGACCGCCGTGCAACGCTGCGTTTCGCGTGTTACTGCGCTGCCTATGCACCAAATTGAAGTTGACGTCACCAGACTCGGCGGCGCTTTCGGCGGCAAGGAAGACCAGGCAAATGCTTGGGCTGCATTGTGCGCTGTCGGAACTCAATTAACAAAACGTCCGGTCAAATATGCGCTGCATCGAATGGAAGATATGCGTATGACGGGAAAGCGCAATCCATATTCGGCGGATTATAAAATCGGACTCGATAAAGATTTAAAAATCGTCGCTTACGAAGTTGTGTTTTATCAAAATGCGGGCGCGTCCGCCGATTTGTCGCCGCCGGTTTTAGAACGGACTTTGTTTCACTGCACGAACGCTTATTTCGTTCCGAATGTTACGGCGACGGCTTACAGTTGCCGCACGAATCTGCCGCCGAACACGGCGTTTCGCGGCTTCGGCGGACCGCAGGGAATGTTTGTAATTGAATCGGCAATTGCGCACGCGGCTGAGAAATTGAACGTTTCGGCAAGTGAAATTCAGAATAAAAATTTGATAAACGACGGCGACAAATTTCCTTACGGGCAGATTGCCGAAAGCGAAGCCGTTACGACTTGGACGCAAGCCAACGAGAAATTCGATTTTGCACAATTTCAAAAAGAAGCCGACGAATTTAATCAACAAAATAAATTCGTCAAAAAAGGTGTCGCGTTGATGCCGATTTGTTTCGGTATTTCTTTTACGAAAACGCCGATGAATCAAGCGCGTGCGCTTGTCCACGTTTATACAGACGGAAGCGTCGCGGTTTCAACCGGCGCGGTAGAAATGGGACAAGGCGTGAACACGAAAATCGCGCAAGTCGCGGCGTGTGTTTTTTCTTTGCCGATTGACAGAATAAAAGTTCACACGACGAACACTCTGCGGATTGCAAACACTTCGCCGACTGCCGCGTCTGCCGCCGCCGATTTGAATGGACACGCCACGCAGATTGCCTGCGAAACGATTTTGAAAAGATTAAAAGATGTGGCAAAGGATTTGGTCGAAGCGCAAAGCGCAGACGACGTTACAATCGAAAACGGTTTTGTTTTCCGCAACGGCGAAAGCACCGATTTGGATTGGGTAACGCTCGTCAACGAAGGTCATATGCAGCGCGTAAATATGAGCGAACACGCGCATTATGCAACTGCCGGGCTTCATTTCGATTGGGGAACAGCGAGCGGTCATCCGTTTGCATATCACGTCTACGGCACAGCAATCGTCGGCGCGACGGTTGATTGTCTTCGCGGAATCTACACAATTGATTTTGTGAAGGCGTGCCACGATTTCGGCAACTCGATGAACACTTCGATTGATTACGGACAAATCGAAGGCGGCATCGTGCAGGGCATCGGCTGGATGACGATGGAAGAAGTCGTCTATGACGCGCAAGGAAAACTGCGCTCAAACGCGCTTTCGACTTACAAAATTCCAGACATTTATTCCGTGCCGAAAACAATAGAATTTATACCGCTCGAAACGATGCGCGAAAACCTTGCAATTTTTAATTCCAAAGCCGTCGGCGAGCCGCCTTTGATGTATGGCATCGGCGCTTATTTTGCGATTCGTAATGCGGTTAAAGCGTTTAACAACGAAAATTCGCCTGCCTTCGACGCACCATTTACGCCGGAAAAGGTTTTGATGAATTTATACGCGGTAGATTTTAAAAAGATGAAGGCTGGAAAATAGTTTATTTTCGTTTCATTAACAATTTAAGCGATAAAAATTTATGAAATTTCAAATAGAACAAGCCGTTGAAATACTTTCGCAAACGCCTGTTACCGTCAAATCTTTGCTCGGAAATTTGTCGAATGATTGGATAGAAAATGCGCCTGATTCCGAAAATTGGAGTCCGTTTGATATTGTCGGACATTTGATTCACGGCGAGGAAATTGATTGGATTCCGCGAGCCGAAATTATTCTTTCTCAAGGTGAAAATCTGACGTTTGAGCCGTTTGACCGTTTCGCTCAATTTGAAAAATCAAAAGGCAAAACTTTAAGCGAGCTGATTGAAAGTTTCGCCGCGCTGCGGGCGAAAAATCTCATCACGCTTCGTGAAATGAATTTAGACGAAGAAAAGCTGATGCTAAAAGGAATTCATCCCGAACTCGGCGAAGTAACGCTCGAACAATTGCTGGCGACGTGGGCGGTTCACGATTTGACTCATATCAAACAACTCGTCACAGTTTTGGCTAGTAAATACGCCGAAAATGTCGGCGCCTGGAAACAGTATTTATCAATTCTGCAATAAAAAAACGCCCGAACTTTTTTGATGAATTTACAAACGAACACGAATTCGAGGCAATGAACAAAGAACTCGAAATCTGGCAATTCGCCGCCGAAAGATTAAAGCGAAACGAATCGGTAATGCTTCTCGTTGCCGCGGAAAGTTCGGGCAGCAGTCCGGGCAGACAAGGCTTTAAAATGATTGTCGCCGAAGACGGCTTAATCGGAAGCATCGGGGGCGGCGTGATGGAAGTTCGACTTGTCGGGCAAGCGAGATTAAAAATTCAAAACGAACAATTCAAAATTGATTCGGAAATTATCGAACAGGTTCATCAAAAAAACTCGCAAAACAAAAGCGGAATGATTTGTTCGGGCAGGCAAACGGTTGTTTTTTTCACATTAAACCCTTCGAATTTGAAAACTGTCAGGGAAATTATCCGCGCGCTCGAAAATTATCGACCAAAGGTTCTGCAAATCTCAAATCTCAAATTTCAGGTTAAGGAAAGGCAGAAAGACAATTTCGATTTTCGGTTTGAGCGAAAAGGCGAAAATGATTTTCTGTTTGAAGAAAAGCTCGGTTTCAAAAATAAACTTTTCATCGTCGGCGGCGGGCATTGCGCTCTTGCCTTGTCGGAACTCGTCTCGAAGATGGATTTTCATATCGCGCTTTTCGACGACCGACCAAATCTCAACACGCTTGCCAAAAATAAATTCGTTCACGAAAAACGAATTGTCGAAAGCTACGAAAACATTGACGATTTTATTCCGTCGGGCGCAAATCATTTCGTCGTCGTAATGACACTCGGATTTAAAACCGACGAAATAGTTATTAGAAAACTGCTCGATAAAGAATTCAAATATTTCGGTGTTCTAGGTAGTCGCGCGAAAATGAAAACTTTGCTGAGAAATCTTGAAAGTGAAGGTTTTTCACCGGAAAGATTAAAAAAAATTCGCGCTCCCGTTGGTCTGCCAATCAACAGCCGAACGCCTGAAGAAATCGCCGTCAGCATCGCGGCGGAAATTATCGCCGTAAAAAATTCGACTTTGAGTTATAATTTAATCAAATAAGTCGAGGTTCAATAATGAATATTGGGGAAAATGCACCGGATTTTACGTTGAAGGACGGCAGCGGAAACAATTGGAATTTGTCCGACCGAAAAGGAAAAACGGTTGTTTTGCTTTTTTATCCGGGCGATAATACACCGGTTTGCACAAAACAGATGTGTTCGGTGCGCGACAATTGGGCGGATTATGCGGCGACGGGCGCGGAAATCGTCGGCATTTCGACCGATTCGGCTGCTTCGCACAAAGATTTTGCGGAAAAACACGATTTGCCTTTGACGCTGCTTTCGGACGACAACGGCGCAGTTGCAAAACTTTACGATGCAAAATCCTGGCTTCCCGGTCGCTCGGCTCGCGCCGTCGTCGTGATTGATAAAACCGGAGTTGTTCGCCATCATCAAGTTCAACCCGTAAGCCTTTTTCGTCCGAAAGACGACGAAGTTTTGGAGGCAATTCGGAAAGCACAAAAAGATGTTAATGGTTAATGATTAATTTGTTAATTGAATCATCGACATTGAAAACAACTAACCATTAACAAAATCTAATTCTCCAAATTTAACGAATATATTTGAGGTGAAATAAAATGGCTCTATTTTCGGATAATAAATTTAAGTGCGCGCGCTGCGGGCAAAAGAACGAACCGCTCGGTTACGCGCCGATTCCGACCGAACTCGGACAGAAAGTCGGTCAGGAGATTTGCAAGAACTGCTGGCAGGAATGGCTGCAAAAGCAGAAACAGCTTATCAATCATTTCGGCATTGACATCTCGAACCCGGATTCGCACGAGTTTTTGTTCGACCAAATGAAAATTTTCTTTTTCGACGAAGGAGTCGAGCTAAAACAAATCGACACTTCGCAGGAAGGGAAAGTTAATTGGTAAATTTTAAAAATGGAAAATGAAAAACGAAAAACGAAAAGCTCACCGTTCCAATTTTTGCATTCAAAAAGCCGCAACTTAATTTGTTATTCTTCCCGGGATTTTAACGTCGCGGCAGTAATTCTTCTGTTTTTTATTTTCAGCGCGGCAGCGTCGCCGCTTTTCGCCGCAAAAATGTTGTATCAAGCCAAGGTTCGCGCACCGGAACTGGTCGGCGACAGAGGCTGGCTCAACACTGACAAACCGCTCTCGATTGCCGGTTTACGCGGCAAAGTCGTGCTACTTGATTTCTGGACTTATGGTTGTATTAACTGCATTCATATCATTCCCGACTTGAAAAAACTCGAAGCCAAATACGATAAAAATCTAGTCGTCATCGGCGTTCATTCCGCCAAATTCGAGAACGAAAAAAATACGGAAAACGTCCGCAAAATTATTTTGCGCTATGGTTTAGAGCATCCGATTGTCAACGACGCGGATTTTAAAATCTGGGATGCTTATGCTGTTCGCGCGTGGCCTACTCAGGTGCTGATTGACCCAAGCGGCTATGTCGTCGGAGAGGTTTCCGGCGAAGGACAACTTGCAACGCTCGATAAAGCGATTGGGCAAACTGTCGAAGAATTTCGCAAAAAAGGATTGCTCAATGAACAACCGATAAAACTCGCATTGGAGCGCGCTAAAGTCGGCAATTTACCGCTCGCTTTTCCCGGCAAGGTTTTAGCGGACGAAAAATCTAATCGACTTTTCATTTCGGATTCAAATCACAACCGCATCGTCGTTACCGACATAAACGGCAAACTTCAGACGACAATCGGCAACGGTAACGCGGCGGCAAGCGAAGGCAATTTTGGAAGCGCGAGTTTCAATCGCCCGCAAGGTTTGGCATTAGACGGCGAAAATCTTTATGTTGCCGACACGGAAAATCATTTGATTCGGCGCGTCAATCTGCAAACAAAAAAGGTTGAAACGATTGCCGGAACGGGCAAGCTCGACGATTTTAACGGTTCGGGCGGAAATGCCGCGACAACTGCGATAAACTCTCCTTGGGATTTGCAAGTCGTCGGAAAAAATTTGTTCATTGCAATGGCTGGCTCGCACCAGATTTGGCGGATGGATTTGGAGAAAAATCTGATTGAGCCTTATGCCGGAACGCGGGCGGAAGCGCGGCTTGACGGGAAAATTCAGGAATCGGCTTTCGCACAGCCTTCGGGAATCGTCTCGGACGGCAAAAATCTTTTCGTCGCCGATGCCGAGTCTAACATTATCCGCGAAATTGATTTTCAAAAAGAAACGGTCGAAACATTGGTCGGCGGCGATTTGTTCGAGTTCGGAGACCTTGACGGCGCGGGCGACGACGTGCGGTTGCAGCATCCTTTGGGCGTTGCGCTTTACGACGGAAAAATTCTGATTGCCGACACTTACAATCACAAAATCAAACAACTCGATACTGAAAAGCGCATGGTTACGACATTTTTGGGGACGGGCAAATCCGGACAAACGGACGGCGCGAGTCCGAGTTTTTACGAGCCTGCCGGTTTGAGTATTGCGGGCGGAAAACTTTTTATTGCCGATACGAATAATCAGGCGATTCGCGTTGTTAATTTGAAAACAAAGGAGGTTTCGACGCTGAAAATCGAAGGCTTAACGCCGCCGTCGACCGTAATGAACGACGCAGTCGAAAATATTTCACCGGATTCGACGGAAATCAAACTCGCCGCTCAAATGGTTTCCGCAAATTCCGCCAATTCGTTAAATTTTCAAATTAATTTGCCCAAAGATTTTCACTTGAATCCGACTGCTCCGCAGAGTTACGAAATTACGATTGCAACGGGGAAAAACGTAAAAATTGCCAACACCAAACAGAGATTCACCAAACTTCCCTTCAGCATCCCGTTTCAAACAATGGGCGCGGGTTCAGCAAATTTGAAAGCGAAGTTGACGCTCTACTACTGCCGCGAAGACAACACCGGCGTTTGCAAGATAAAAACCCTGCGCTGGCAAATTCCGCTAAAAGTTGCGGCAAACAAAAAATCTCCCGTAAAAATCGAGCTTTCCGCGAGCGTGGAAGAATAACGGGAAGAATAGTGGTAAACGGTAAGTGGTAAGTTCGTTAATTTACAATTACAAAATTGGATTAAATGAACTTACCATTTATCGTCTAGCATTATTTTTAGAGTTTCCAGAACATCGGAACTAAAACCATTGCGACGATAAACACGACGACGGTTAAAATAGTGCCGACTTTGACGAAATCTATAAAACGGTAGCGTCCCGGCGTATAGACGAGGACACAGGCAGGTTCGAGCGGCGTGATGAAGGAAAATGAAGCGGCGTAAGTTATGGCAACGGCGAATGTTCGCGGATTCAGTCCGAGCGCGAGCGCGGTTTTTACGGCGATTGGCAGAACGACGAGTGCTGCGGCTTGGTTGGACATTGGTTGGGTCAGCACGACCGTCAGCAGAAAAAATCCCGCAAGCACGGCAGTTCCGCCGTATTGCCCGAAATAATTTTGAATCAAAGCGGCAAGATAAACATCAGTTCCGGTTTTTTCCATCGCCACGCCGAAACTCATCATACAGGCAATCAAAACCAGCAAACGAAAATCTATCAGTGAATACAATTCCGAATAACGCACGGTCTTTGTCGCTAGTAGTAGCAGAACTCCCAGAAGCACGGCAATCGCCAGCGGAACATCAACGCCGATGACGACTTTGGAGAGCGAAAGCGCGAGAAAAAGTCCGAAAGCGGCAATCGCCCAGCGGCGTTTTTCCGTCCGCATACTTCCCGACGAAACATCTTCGAGCAGAAGCAGTTCACCTTCGACGACATACGGCTCAATCGTTTTTCTTTTGCCCTGAACGAGAAAAACATCGCCGAATTTTAATTTCAGACTGCTGATTTTATCGAGAAAAGTTTCGCCGTGCCGGTTGATTGCCAATACGGTTAAGTCGTATGTTCTGCGAAAATTCAAAGTTTTCAAAGTTTGCCCGACCAGCCGCGAATCGCGCATTACCATTACTTCAAAAAGCTCTATGTCGCCGCCTTCGAGCGTGGCATCGTTGAATTCAAAATCCGATTTTATCTTTAGCCCGGCTTCGGATTTTATATTTAAAATATCGGTGAGCTTGCCTTCGACGATAAGCAAATCGCCCGCTTCGATGCGCTCGTCAGGGCGCGGTGCGATGCGTTGTTCGCTGTCGCGGATAATTCCCAAAACATTTAAATCGAGTTCGAGATTGATATTCGCTTCACCGAGCGTTTTGCCGACCAGGTTCGATTCGGGCAAAACCAGAACTTCGGAAACGTATTCGCGGATGTGATATTGTTCGGTCAGCGATTCTTCGCCGCCGCGATTCGGCAGCAGTTTTCTGCCAACGAGAAGCATATAAAACATTCCGAAAATGACGGTGAAAATTCCGACCTGCGTTAATTCAAACATCGAAAACGGCGGCATCCCGTAACGCTGCATCGCGCTGCTGACCGCCAGATTCGTCGAAGTGCCGATTAACGTGCAGCTTCCGCCCAAAATTGCGCCGAAGGCAAGCGGCATCAAAAGTTTCGACGGCGCAATCCTGGCGCGGGTCGCCAAACCTAAAACAACAGGAACAAACATCGCGGTCGTCGTCGTATTTTTCAAGACAGACGCGGAAATCGCGGCGACGCTCATTATCAAAGCGGTCAATAAAAGCTCGTTGTTACCGGAAATGCGATAAAGCCTGCGCCCGATTAAATCGACCAAACCGGTTTTTATTAGCCCGCCGGTAAGAACGAAGAGTCCGGCGATGGTTATGATGATGTTGTCGCCGAAACCGGAAACTCCTTCGTTGACGGTTAAAATTCCGGTCAAAACCAAACCGATAACCAGAATAATCCCAACAACATCAACGGGAAGTTTCTCGCTGCCGAAAAGCACAAGCGCGAGAAACAATAAACTTAATGTAATTGCAATTTCTGAAGACATTTAAGAAAGAATACAGAAATTTTCGGGGTTTGGAAAGAAAATTTTTATCTAAAATTTTACTCGTCGGGCGAAAATTTTGCCGGTTAATTCAACCGACCGGAAAAGTTCTGGATAAAAAAAAGCAGTCGTAAAAACTGCTCTTCTTTATTTTGATTATTTTTCATTTCGGTTAAAAATGAAATTTTATTTTGTATTTTTGACAGCCCTTTTAGAAAAACCGAATCGTGTAATTAAAGCGCACGCCGCGCCCGATTTCCGGCGCGAGTTCTTTGATAAACGACAGATGATTTCGATATTCCTTGTCGAACAAATTGTAAGCGCTCACGCCGAAGACGTGCGCGTAATGGTCGCGTCCGATGATATATGAAGCCGCGACGTTGAATAATCCGTAACCCGCCGTGCGTGTTTCGAGTGGGTAAAGCCGATTCTGCTCGCCCGCAAAAACCGCTTCCGGTCTGACGCTCAAATTTTTGTATTTCAATTCCAAACCAATTCGTGCGCGGCTCGGCGGAATGCGCGGCAAATTTAAATCTTCGCTCGTCAATTTGGCGCGAACGACATCGGCGGTAAAGAAAAAGTTGACGTATTTATTTATGTCCGTGTCGAGATTGACTTCCGCGCCGACATAACGGCTGTTGCCCTGCGAATAAAACGAGAGCGGCAAACCGTCTTCGCGGTCGATAATACCGTCGCCGTCGAGGTCGGCGAACGCGAAATAAATGAAATCTTTGAGACGGTAATAATAAGCGCTCGCGTCGAAACGAAAACGGTTTGACGTATGCCGCACGCCGAAATCAATGCCGTTTGAACGCTCGCGTTTGAGGTTTTGATTTCCTACTTCAAAGGAAATCGTGCCGACGTGCGGACCGTTATTGTAAAGTTCTTCGAGCGCCGGCGCGCGATACGAATTTGAGTAATTGGAAACAAATGCGCCGCCTTCCCAAAGTCTTACGCGAATGCCCGCCGCGCCCGAAAGTCCTGTAAAATCGCGGTCGAGAAAATCGGGGTTGTCGGCGCAGTAATTGTTTTTTTCGACTCTAGCGCCGAATTGAAAGCTAACACGTCCGAAATCCAATTCTTCCAACCCAAAGACGGAAAACATATTTTGTTTGACTCTGCCGTCAACCAGAAGTTCTTCGCCCGTGTTCAAAAAGTTGCGGTTGAAGTCTTCAAAACCGAAACGTCCCGTAAGTTTGCCGTATTTTTTCTGCTCGAAAAGTCCGCGATACGAAAAAGTGTCGTTGTCAAACTGCGTTCCGATGACGTTGTCGGCAAGTTCGTTATGGCGATAATCCGTGTAATCCACCTTAAAATTGCCGCTCGTCACAAACGAATTTACGTCGCGGAAACCGGCGTTGACGCGGAAGTTATGCCGCCGCAGTTTCAAATCGATTTCTTCGTCGTTGCTCTCGCCGCCCGATTCGATAAGACCCGCGAAAGGAACGCCGTAACGCGAAGTGTAATAATTGTAACTGGCGCGAACAAAGCCTTTGTCGGCAAAATAGCCGAGACCTCCCGAACCGTTGATTGAACGCGACGCGGAATTCGGAACTCTGCCGAGCGGCGTAAAATAATCACTTGCGCGTTGTCCGCTCCCGTTGCCGAAGAAAAGCCAGTTTTTATAACCGTATTCGACGTTGCCGCTGACTCCGGCTTGTTTGTTGTTCGTTCCCGCGAGCGCAGTGAACGAGCCGCGAATTCCCGGATGTTTGTCATCGTCTTCCTGACCGATCGCGTTGACTACGCCGCCGATTGCGCTGCTGCCGTAAAGCAAGGTTGCGGGACCTTTGACGACTTCCAAGCGTTCGACGCTGAGCGGGTCAATCGGCTCGCCGTGGTCGCCCGAACCCGAACCGATCGAGCCGACGCGCACGCCGTTTTGCAAAACCAAAACTCTGTCGCCGTCGAAACCGCGAATAACGGGGCGCGCCGTGCCGGGACCGAATGAGCGTTTGGCAACGCCCGGCTCGCGTTCCAAAACTTCACCGATAGATGTCGAGTTTCTCTGCACGATTTCGTTTGCGCCGAGCGTGCTGACCGATTGAAACGAATCAAATGTTGACACTTCTGCGCCGCTCGCCGTAACCGTAACCTGTTCTTTGATGCCGCCGATTTGCAGGGAAAAATCAACCGTCGAATTTGCGCCCGCCGATAAAACAACCGTTGCGGCGGAAGTGGAAAAGCCGTCATTTTGCGCCTGAATCGTGTAGCGTCCGGCAGGAATGTTTTCAAATTTATAATTTCCGTTGTCGTCCGTTGCCGCCGAAAGTTTTAGTTGAACGATTTGCACCCGCGCGTCGTGCAGCGGAGTTTGATTTTCCGTATAGGTAACTCGCCCGCTAATCGTGCCGCTCGCTTGAGCCAAAACCGACAGTGATGTTAGCAGAAATAAAAATACAGTTGTTAAAAATGAACGAGTGATTTTTTGCATATAGCCCTAAAAGATTACCTTAAATAAAGATTTACAGATTAAAGATTAACGCTTTTGGCGGGGCAAATAAAAAAGGACGGATGACTTTTCAACGAGCGGTTGTTTATTGATGACAAACGGTTTTTTAAACGGATAAACGGCAATGAATTTCAACATTGACCGCAACAAAATTGCATGATGAAGCCTTGATTAAAGTTTAAATAATCGCTCACGCAGAATCCGTGACTGCAGGCGGCTCGAAGCAATCTCTTGATTGTTTTTTAAAGTTATGAGATAAGTTCCGCCGGGTAGCGGGCTGATTTTTGTTATTGCGTCTGTATTAACGAGCGCACCGCGCGACAGGCGGACGAATTTTTCCGGCGCGAGCCGCGCTTCCAAATCTTTTAGGCGATGATTGATAACGAATCTTTTGTTGTTTAGATTTGTGATGTGAAGAAGCTCGCCGTCGGCAACGACGGACGCGATTTCACGCGTCGGGACGAGCAGAATTTCATCGCGCGCGCGGACGGGAATTCTTTCCAGAAATTCGGGTTTCTTTAACTCATCGTAAGTTTCCGCAACCTTTTGCAGCCGTTCGGCTTCGCTTGCTTGAAAATCCGCCTGGTCGAGACGCTCCGAAGCGCGGTTCAAAGTTTCGCGCAGACGCGCTCGTTCAATCGGTTTGAGAAGATAATCGATTGCGTTGAGTTCAAATGCCTGCACAGCAAATTCATCGTGAGCGGTAACGAAGGCGATGAGCGGCAAACATCTTTTTTTAACGAGTTTGACCGCTTCTAAACCGGAAACTTCCGGCATCTGCAAATCGAGCAACGCCAAATCCGGCTTGTGTTTTTCGATTAACTCAATTGCTTCCGCGCCGTTTTCAGCTTCGCCGACAAGTTCGACATCTTCAAACTGCGTGAGCAGATTCTTCAAAAACATTCGCGCCGGTCGCTCGTCGTCGGCAATGACAATTCTCAGTTTCATAAATTCTTACCCGCCGAAACGGATATTTTTTCTTCGACCGGAAAAATTATACGGGCAATCGCGCCGCCCGCCGGTTGTTTGATTAGAGATAAACGTGCCGACGCGCCGAAATATGATTGCAGACGGCTTTCGACGTTGCTCAGACCGATACCGCGAATCAGATTTGCTTCGTTAAAACCGGCGCCCGTGTCGGCGACTTCGAGAATTAAGTTATACTCCCGGTCGATTCGA
Source organism: Acidobacteria bacterium 28-9 (assembly GCA_002050355.1). GTDB lineage: Bacteria > Acidobacteriota > Blastocatellia > Pyrinomonadales > Pyrinomonadaceae. Next base: position 27,139 of record MWYY01000051.1, on the reverse strand, counting down.
GCCGAGATTCGCACTTCGCCGCCGCGTTTTGAATTTGAGATACCGTGTTTTACAGCGTTTTCGACCAAAGGCTGCAAAATCAGCGACGGGATTTTCAAACGGTAAAGCTCGGGCGGCACGTCGATTTCGACCGTCAGGCGTTCTTCAAAACGGGCGCGTTCGATTTCAAGATACGATTCGATAAGTTCGAGCTCTTCGCCCAAAGTTGAGAACTCGCCGCTCGCGCGCAAGATTCCGCGAAGAAGCTGCGTCAGCTTCATCAAGGTTGCAAACGCTTTTTCCGGCGCGGCGTTTATCAAAAAACCGATTGTCGTCAGCGCGTTAAAAAGAAAATGCGGGTTTATCTGCGCCCGCAGAGCGCGAAGCTGCGCTTCAGTGGCGAGCTTTGAAAATTCCCGCGCCTGAATTTCCTGGTTGTATCGCTCGTGCGCCGCGCGCAGATTGTCGATGCGCCGCGCCGCAAGCAGCCCGACGGCTTCGAGCATTCGAATCTCGTCGGACAGAAGATTTCTGCCGCCCGTAAAATTATTCAGACAAATTTCATAAAACGGTTTTTCAGTCGTTGGCACGAAAATCTCCGCGTTGCGCGTCGTGAAATTTACCGCCGGCAAATTAGTTTTTGTTTCATTTTGCCCTAGCTCGTTCCATTTAGCTTCTGCCGCCGTCAAACTCGTCGCTAGTTTTCCGCAAACTTCGTCTAAAACCGCTTTCGCATCGTTTTGCTTTTCAATCGCCCGCGCGATTTCCCTTTCAAGTTCTTCATAATTTGCGCGCCGCAAAATGATTTTATCGACCAGCCAAACCGCAAATTTGTGGAGTTGCGGATAAATCAAAGCCGTCGTCATCCACAAACTAAGAACCAATACTGCCGCCGCCACGTCATTCCGGTCGTGCGATTCGTGCCAGGCGAGCAGAGGAACGGCAACATAAACATAAAGCCCGAACGCGAGCGAAGCCAGCAGAAGCAGCGACAGAGCGCGTTTTAGAAACAAATCTGCAAAGGCAAAGCGATAATCCTGCAACAGAATCGCCAATGCGAGCGGTAATGAAGATTGGTGCGCGACGAGTTCGACAAACCACGAAGTTTCTTCCGCCTGCGAGCTTAAATGCAAAGCCGAAACCGCGAAAACGAGCAGTGCCGTAATCCAAATCGCTTTTTTATTGAGGGTCTGACGAAAGGCGAAAATCAGCAGACCGACAAGCAAAGCCAGCGCGCCGAAAGTTAAAATTTGCAGAGCGAGAGCCGATGGCGCGGCGTTTGAGAAAATCGCCGATTGAAAATGAAGTAAACTCGCAAAAATGCTCAGGGCGTACGCCGAAAATGTCAGCCAGCGCACGCTTGTATCTTCGTTTTCAGAATTTTTCCACGCTGAATGAACGACAACCGACGGTAGAAAACCGAGCGCGGAATATGAAATCGCCAGTAAAACCGGCGAAACTCGCGCAGCACCGAAATCTTTCCAAATAAAAACCGAAAGCTCGCCGACGTTCCACAAAAGACCCAAAACGGCGGTCGTCAAAAGCAGTAAATCAAACGAAAAGCGTTTTTTCGTTTTGCGGTGACGCACAACCATCGCCAGCAGAAGTGCGTACAGCGCGACTCCAACCGTAAAGCCCAAAAGATTGACCAGAGATGCGACGTTTATCGAATCCATCGGAAAATGTTAGAAATTACAATAATAAAAAACCGTTTTTATCTTAACAAATTTCATCTCAGCCAACGAAAGTTTTCCCAAATTGAATTATCGGTTTCGAGCAACCGGTAGTTTTTACCAATTTTTGAAAACGAAAAGATTTTCGGCAAAATTATAAAGTAAATTTGATGTTGTGCTTTGGTTTCAAAACGAACATAGACTTTTCGTCTTTGAGAAACGTATAATCTTCTAAAATCGTCGTGACGGAGTTATTTATGAAGTTTGCCGGAACAGAAAAAGCAAGACTGAGCAAGAAATTTTCTTCTGCAGTCGCCTCCAATACGCCTCTGCGCGATTTAGCCGGTAATTTTTCGCAAGTTGCGCGTTATGCTCTAAATGAAGCGGAAACCTTGACGGTTGAACAAGTTACGATTCGTCTTGGGCGGCTGCCGAAAAATCTGGACGGTTTTCGGCTGGTTCATTTGTCGGACATTCATCACAGCCCGTTTACGGATATTGAACATATTGCGCGCGCCATTGAAATATCCAATCGATTAAAGCCTGATATGTTTGTTTTGACAGGCGATTTCGTTTCGCACGAAACCGAATACATCGCGCCGATGGCGAAAGTTTTGGGAAAATTAGAATCCGAGTTCGGCAGCTACGCCTGTCTGGGAAATCACGACCACTGGACAAACGCGGAACTGGTGGCGGATTTGTTGCGCGGCGAAAATATAAGGGTTTTAAACAACGAAGGTTTTCGTTTCCACGCTCGCGGCGTATCTTTTTGGCTGTGCGGCGTTGACGATTATATGGTCGGGAAGACCGATTTACGCGCCGCGCTGCGCGGTTCTTTTCCCGACGAAATGAAAATGCTTCTAGCACATAATCCGAAAATTTTGTATCGCGCCGCCCGCGCTTCAGTCGATTTAATGTTCAGCGGTCACACGCACGGCGGACAAATAAAACTCCGAGACGAAGACAAAAAAATTTTGCCGCGCCGTAAACTAAAAAATGGATTATATCGGCGCAAAACAACCCAAATTTACATTACACGCGGTATCGGCACAGTTGTTCTGCCGATTCGTTACGGATGTCCGCCGGAGATTTCACATATTGAACTAAGATGCAATTAGCAAAAATTACGAATTACGAAATAAGACTGACAAATTTGTAATTTTTAATTCGTAATTTATTGAAAATGACTTCAAACGTAATCACCATTCCAAATCTGCTTACCTTTCTGCGAATGGCTTTGATTCCTCTTTTTGCCAGCCTTTTATTTTACGGCTACAGCGGTTGGGCTTTGCTCGTTTTTATAATTGCAGGCGCATCCGACGGCATTGATGGTTTTGTCGCGCGTCACCTTAATCAGGAATCCGAATTAGGCACAATCCTCGACCCAATTGCCGATAAACTCTTGATGACGACCACTTTTGTTATCTTAACGCTGCCGAATATTTTTCCGCCGACGCGTCATTTGCCTGTTCCGTTTTGGGTTACAGCCGCCGTCATCGGGCGTGATATTCTAATCATCGCTGTTGCCGCCGCTATTTTTATTATTACGGGTTTTCGCGGCTTCCAACCGTCTCAGCTTGGTAAATTAAGCACGCTCGTTCAAGTTTTCGGCGTCGGTTTAATTTTGCTCGCTGCCGTTATACCATCTCTGCAAAGTTTTTTTCTCCCAACCGTCTATACAACTGTTACCGCATTAGCAGTCTTTTCCGGTATTCATTACGTTTTTTTTGTGGCGCGTTTGATGAAAGAAAAAGATGCAAAAAAGGTAACTTCTGAATTATAAAATATCTTATATTTCTCCGCTCAATTAAAGTTGACAGAAACTCACTCATATCTTATAATCGTTTTTAACTCAAGACAAGCTGTAAAAACTTTTATAAGCAAACGATAGCATAGTAATTTCAATAAAGGGAGATTTTAGGATGGGCAAAATTATAGGAATTGATTTGGGAACGACAAACTCGGTTGTCGCAGTTATGGAAGGCGGCGAGCCGGTGGTTATTACAAATTCTGAGGGCGGACGCACGACTCCTTCGGTTGTTGCATTTACAAAGGACGGCAATCGTCTGGTCGGGCAAGTCGCTAAACGTCAATCGGTTACAAATCCTGAGAATACGCTTTATTCGATAAAGCGATTTATGGGACGCCGTTTTGACGAAGTAACCGGCGAAATCAAACAAGTGCCGTATAAAGTCGAAAAAGCCGGCAACGGCGATGTTCGTATTGATGCCGGCGACAAACAATACAGCCCGCCGGAGATTGCGGCGATGGTTTTGCAGAAGTTGAAACAATCGGCGGAAGATTATCTGGGACAAAAAGTTGACCAGGCGGTTATCACCGTTCCGGCATATTTTAATGATGCGCAGCGCCAGGCGACGAAAGATGCAGGCAAAATTGCCGGTCTTGAAGTGATGCGAATCGTCAACGAACCGACGGCTGCTGCTCTTGCTTATGGTTTGGACAAAAAGAAAGACGAAACGATTGCGGTTTTTGACTTCGGCGGCGGAACTTTTGATATTTCCGTTTTGGAAGTCGGCGAAGGCGTCGTCGAAGTGAAATCCACTAACGGCGACACGCATTTAGGCGGCGACGATGTTGATGAAGTTTTGATTAAATGGATTATCGAAGAATTCAAACGAGACCAGGGCATAGATTTGACGGCTGACAAAATGGCTTTGCAGCGCTTAAAAGAAGCGGCGGAAAAAGCGAAAGTCGAACTTTCAACCGCTATGGAAACGGAAATCAACTTGCCGTTTATCACGGCTGACGCCTCCGGTCCGAAACATTTGGTGATGAAATTGACGCGCTCGAAATTTGAACAACTCGTCGAGCCGCTTTTGAAACGCCTGATGCCGCCTGTCGAGCAAGCGATAAAAGACGCCGGAATTTCGGCGAAAGATATCGATGAAGTTGTACTGGTCGGCGGTTCGACGCGTATCCCGAAAGTTCAGGAAATGGTCAAGGAGTTTTTCGGTAAAGACACGAACAAATCTGTCAACCCGGACGAAGTTGTCGCCGTTGGCGCGGCTGTCCAGGCAAGCGTTTTGTCCGGGGAAAAAACCGATATTCTACTGCTCGACGTAACGCCTCTGACTTTGGGCATCGAAACTCTGGGCGGCGTACTGACGCAGATGATACAGCGCAACACGACAATTCCTACCAGAAAATCGGAAATTTTTTCGACGGCTTCGGATAATCAAACGTCGGTCGAAGTTCACGTTCTTCAAGGCGAAAGACCTTTGGCGACGGACAACAAAACGCTCGGCAAGTTTCATCTAGTCGGCATTCCGCCCGCGCCGCGCGGCGTTCCGCAAGTCGAAGTAACATTCGATATTGACGCCAACGGCATCGTCAACGTTTCGGCAAAAGATGTCGGAACCGGACGCGAGCAGAAAATAACGATTACGGCATCGAGCGGTTTGTCGAAAGAAGAAATCGACAAAATGATGAAAGACGCCGAATCACACGCCGGCGAAGACGAAAAGAAAAAAGCCGAAATCGAAGCGCGCAACCGTCTGGACGGTTTGACTTACAGCGTTGAAAAAACATTCAACGAAAATAAAGACAAACTCGACGCAGGCGCAGCGAGCGAACTCGAAACGGCAATATCGGAATCGAAAACTGCTCTTGCCGGAACCGATGCAGACGCGATGAATACTGCGTTTGAACGCTTGCAGACGGCTTCGCACAAACTCGCTGAAGTGCTTTACAGCCAGACCGCTCAGGGCGGCGCAACGACGGAAGGCAGCGAACAAGCGTCTTCAGCGGGCGCGGCAAGCGGCGACGCGACATCTTCGGCTGCTTCGGGCGATGATAATGTCATTGACGCCGAATATGTAGATGTTGACGAAGACAAGAAATAGTTGATAGCAGTGAGTGGCAAGTGCTGAATGCCAAGTGAGAAACTTACTAATTCAGCACTTGCCGTTCACAACCCACCGTTCACTAATGGCAAAAAAAGATTATTACGAAATACTCGGCGTAAAAAAAGACGCTAAAGCGGACGAAATAAAAAAGGCGTATCGCAAATTGGCGAGGAAATATCATCCGGACGTAAACCCGAACGATAAAGCCGCCGAGGAAAAGTTCAAACAAATCCAGGAAGCCAACGACGTTCTCTCGGACGAGAAAAAACGTAAGGTTTTCGACCGCTTCGGTTACTACGCTGACAATTTGGACATTAATTCGTCTTACGGAACGGCAAGCGGTGCGGCAGGTGGCGCCGGGTTCGATTTTTCCGGCTTTAATTTCGAGCCGGGCGGAAGCGGTGGCGGTTCGAGCTTTCGTGATATTTTCTCAGACCTTTTCGGCGGCGGAGCAAGCGCAAAACGCGAACCGGAGCTGCCGCGCCCGCAGCCGCAGAAAGGCAAAGATATTGAAATTCCGCTCGGTCTGAGTTTTGAAGAATCTTTTAACGGTTTGACCACAAACATCACGGTCAATCGCTCGGAACAATGTTCGCGCTGCCAGGGCGCGGGCGACACAGGCGGCGCGGTCGTTGTTTGCTCGACCTGCAAAGGTTCCGGGCAAGTACAAAAAGGCGGCGGACGAATGCAGTTTTGTCCTGACTGCGAGGGAACGGGACGGCGGCGTCCGCCTTGTTCGCAGTGCAATGGCAAAGGCGTAACGCCGAAAACCGAACAGGTAAAAGTGCGCATTCCGGCTGGTGTTGACACTGGCTCGCGCGTACGAATACCGAAAAAAGGTCAAGGCGGACGCCTAAGCGCCCCGCCCGGAGATTTGTTTATTATTACAAACGTCGGTAAACATAAATACTTTACGCGAAAGGGCGAAAACATTTTCGTAACAGTGCCGATAACTTTGCCGGAAGCGGCGCTCGGCGCAAAAATCGAAGTCCCGACCGTCGAAGGCAAAGCGCATTTGAAAATTCCTGCCGGAACGCAAAGCGGGCAGAAATTCCGTCTGCGTGAACGCGGTTTTCCTTCTCTGCGAAATCCCGAACTGCGCGGCGACGAATTTATTGAGGTAAAAATAAATCTGCCGAATATTATCAGCGAAGAGACGAAAGAAATTTTGCGTCAGTTTGAAAAGGCAAACGCGGAAAATCCGCGACGGGCGATGGGTTTGGAATAACATTCAACATTTATCATTTATCATTTACCGAGAAAAATCGACTTCAAATGATAAATGATAAATGGTAAATGATAAATGAAAAGGAAAGTAAAAACATACACAATCAGCGCGGTTGCCGAGCTTTTCGAGATTCACCCGCAAACGCTGAGGCTTTATGAACGTGAAGGCTTGCTGAAACCTTCTCGTTCGGAAGGCAACACGCGGCTTTACGCCGACACCGACCTTGAACGGCTGGAAATAATTTTGGCTCTCACACGCGATATGGGTGTTAATTTGGCAGGCGTCGAAATTATTCTCAATATGCGCGAGAAGATGAACGGAATGCAGCGCGAGTTTGAACGTTTTCTCCAATATCTGCACACGCACGCCGACGAGTTTTCACAAAAAGGCGAGATGCTCCTCGATTCGGAAGCGCTGATTCCGATTTCGCGCTCAACCGTCATCAAGGTTAATCATTTTAATCAAAACGATGAATAATTCATCATTTGTTCACATTGCTTTTCCCCTTTTCTCTTTACATAAAGACTTTTTTAAGACAGAATAGTTTTTTTTCCAAAATCCCTTCAAAAAAATTTCAGGAGAAGTATAATGAAAAGTGTATTCGGAAAGCTTTTGCCTTTTTTGTCCGTCTTTTGTCTATCGTTTCTGGTTTTTACCGCCTCAGCTTTTGCCCAAGACCTCGATGATGTAACCATTAGCGGAAAGGTTGTCGATACGAACAATCTGCCAATCGTCGGCGCGACGGTAACGGCAACTCTTATTGAAACCCAAGTGGAACGAACAGTTACCACTAATGAAGATGGTCGCTACCGCTTTGTGGAACTTCAGCCCGGAACTTATGCGGTTAAATCCACTTCACAAGGTTTCGGGATTCAGGAAAAAACGAATCTAGTAACGATTGCCGGACAAAACGTTCAACTTAACTTCTCGCTTTCACCCGCAGGCGTAACGGCGGAGCAAACCATTACAATTGAAGAGGATTCATCGCCCGTCGATACGACGCGCACGGTCGTCGGCGGAACGGTTACGCAGCGAGAAATCGAAGAGCTTCCGAATAATACACGCTCGCCGCTTGATTTTGTTTTTACATTGGGTCGGCGTAGCGGAAGAACCGCTTTCCGTCCGTAATGCTGCTGAAGACCGCGCCCGCAACGGTGGCGATTCGACCAATGACCCGCGCCCGTCTCCGACCGAAGCAGGTATTTTTTCATTATCCGGCGGCGCGGCTTACTCAAATAATTTAACAATTGACGGTTTGGACAATAACGATGACCGACTTGCTCAAGACCGTTTCCAGCCTTCAATTGATTCAATCGCCGAAGTTCAGGTTATCACCAATCAATTTTCAGCCGAATACGGACGCGCTTCCGGCGGGCGCGTGAACTTGAGAACACGCGGCGGAACGAAAAAGTTTCGCGGACGCGCTTATTTGTATTACCGGGACGACGCTTTGAATGCCAATACTTTTAATAACAACCGGCGCGGCTTGGAGCGTTTGCCGTTTACCGAATATAATCCGGGCTTTACGTTTGGCGGTCCAATTCCTTTCGGTTATTTCAAAAACAAAACCTTTTTCTTTACGTCTTACGAATTTAACAATCTTCAGGATACGACATTTATCGATACGCTCGTTCCGGTTCTGCAAAATCCGAATTTTGCTCTGCCTGTTTCAAACGGCGGCACACCGCGCACCGAATTGCCTCCGTCGGGATTTCCCAACAATCCGGTCGCTCAATTTGCGCCGTTTACACAAACGGTTCCGACACCTTCGCGCAAACATCTTTTTTCAACCAGAATTGACCATAATTTTACCGATAAACACAATGTTACCTTTAATTTCGAGTATGGCACTTCGCAGAATACACGCCAATTTCGCACCGCTACCAGTCGTCTCGAAGAAACGCTTTTAGGACCGAAACGCGATACCGATGCTTACAAATTCACCGACAATTACGTTTTCACTTCAAAATTAGTCAATCAGTTCCGTTTTCAGTTTTCACGTTTTGAGCCGACATTCGCTGCGACTAATCCGCTTGACCCGGTTGTTCTTATTACTTTAGCCGACACTTTAAGCGGCGAAGACAGCCGAAGCGGAACTTTGATTGCCGGAAACTCGACAACTGCGAGTAATTTCAGTTTTCCCGGCACTCGAAAAGAAACACGCTACCAATTTCAAGAGACGCTTAACGCCGTAACGGGTAATCACTCCTTAAAATTCGGCGCTGATGTGCAAAATATCAAATCGGATTTTCTCGATTTACAGGATGCAACCGGCACTTTCAATTTCCAAACGGTCAATCTTTTTCTCAATAACAATGTTACGCAGTATCGTCGGAACTTCGGCAGACAAACCGGACAGGACAACACTTATTACGGGATATTTTTTCAGGACGAATGGCGCGCGCTTCCAAATCTGACCGTGAGTCTGGGTTTGCGCTACGAAAGAGAAACTATTATCGGAGATAAAAACAACTTCGGACCGCGCGCGGCTATTGCTTACGCTCCGTTTAAGGACGGCAAAGGCGTTTTTCGCATCGGCGGCGGTATTTTTTATAACCGCATTCTGCTTCGCACATTCGACGACGCAAATTTGACTGAAACACGCCAGAGTTATAACACGAACTCTATCGCCGTTGCAGGATTTGCAACCAGTCAAAATTTTCGCTGTTACAATCCGGCAGATGCCGAATACAATAATGGGCGTTGTCAGGTTCTCCGGCGCGTTGCTTTTCCGGATCCTTTGTCGCGCGATGAACTCGTCGCCATTGAAACACAACTCAGGCAAGCCGGTGTATTGTCGGCAACACAAACCGGATTCTCAACGCCCGCCAACAATCTTCGGCGCATTGACCCGACTTTGAAAGTTCCAGAAAGTTATCAGTTTAATGTCGGATTTGAGCGTGAAATCGCTAACCGGTTCGTATTTGAAACAAATTATACTTATAATAAAACCGTGCGGCTTTTCCGTGAATTTAATGCCAATCCTTATAATCTGCCGACCGGATTCCGCGACTACAATGATTTTCTTGTAAATGGTTTCAGCAGTCCGACGCTTCGCTTCGTCAACGGCGACCCGACTGACCTGGTTGGAACATCGACGGCAGGCACTGTAACGACTGTAAATCTTGCTTCGCGCAATCCTTCCACCGCTGCAGGAACGCCAATCGCCCGTGCCAGAGCGGTATTGGAAGCGCTCGGACGTAGACTCGGTCCCGGATTTCCGACTCAGATTGACCAGGTTGCATCAACCGGAAGTGCCGTTTATAACGGTTTGACCGTTGAATTGCGCCGCCGCTTGAGCAAACTTGGCAGCGGATTCAGCGCGTCGTTTCGCGCCGTTTATACTCTTTCTAAATTAGAAGATGATGGAATTGTCAATACCAGTAATCCGCAGGATATTTTTAATTTCAGAGGAGATTTTACACGCTCCGTCCAAGACCGCCGACACCGTTTTGCGTTCTCCGGCACATTTGAAACACCCAATTGGTTAGGCGGTTTGGACTTCTCACCGCTTCTGCGGCTCGGCTCAAGCGCGCCGTTTAATATTTCAAGCGGAACAGGTACGGCAAATGACCGCAATCTCGATGAAGTTTCGACCGACCGTCCGAATTTCAGCGGCAATCTGGACGACCTTCGCTTCCGCGCGCGCGGCACGACTTTTCCACAAGATATTTTCAGCCAATTCACGTTTGCTCCAATCGGCAGTTCGGGAAATCTGCCGCGCAACGCCGGAACTGGTCCGGGACTTTTTCTGTTTGATTTGAACATCAGCCGGACGTTTCGTTTTACGGAACGCTTGCGACTGCGACCGAATGTCGAGATTGGTAATGTGTTTAACTCAACCGTATTTACTTTCGGCTCGGAATTTATCAATTTCAATCCGACTAACACCGAACAGCGCCTTAGTTTTGAAGAAAACTTTCTTGTTCCGCAGCGCACGTCTCGTCCACGCACGATTCGGCTCGGAATCAGATTGGATTTCTAAAATAAAACTTAAACTTTAACTTTTGGCGAGATTGTTTTTCACAAGCAGTCTCGTCTTTTTCATTCTGAAATTTGATAAATAAAAGTCGTAATTGATTTACGTTTGACTTCAAAGAGCAAAATTAACAAAATATAGTGCTTGCTCTCCAAATCAAACGCACTATAAAATGTTCAAACTTCAGCGTCTCGAAATTACGGGCTTTAAGTCTTTTGCCGACTACACGGAAATTGTTTTTACCGGCAACGGAATAACGGCGGTCGTCGGACCGAACGGTTGCGGGAAAAGCAATGTCAGCGACGCGATTGCCTGGGTTTTGGGCGAGCAGCGCGCAAAATCTCTGCGCGGCGAAGAAATGAAAGACGTTGTTTTTCAAGGCACAAGCCGTCGGAAATCTTCGGGAATGGCGGAAGTTGTGCTGCATCTGGTTCGTGATGAAGAATTTGAATTTGCGAGTGACGAAGAGGATTTAAGCGACATCGACGAAGTATTAGGCGAACTCGACGAAAAATCCATAATTTTAGACGAACCCGAAACGGAAGACGCCGCCTCGGAAACGACAACCGACGAACTTACCACTTACAACTCACCACTTACCGCTGAATTGGCGCAAGCCGCGCAAGTCGGTTCGATTCAAACGGTTCAGAAGAAAATAAAAACAAAACGACATTGGAAGCCGCGCAGCTTCGCGCTCGATTTCGCACCCGGCGAAGCCGTCTCGGTAACGCGCCGGTTGTATCTTTCCGGTGAAAGCGAATATCAATTAAACGGAAAATCCTGCCGCCTGCGCGATATTCAGGATTTGTTTGCCGGAACCGGATTGTCGGGAGCGCATTACGCTCTAATCGAACAAGGGAAAATCGGACAAATTTTGTCTTCAAAACCTTCGGACAGACGAAATTTAATCGAAGAAGCTGCCGGAATTTCCAAATTCAGAACACGCCAGCGCGCCGCCGAAACGCGGCTCGAATCAGCGAAAACAAATCTGAGCCGCATCTCCGACATAGTTGCGGAAATCGAAAAACAAGCAAACGGATTGCACCGTCAAGCGGCAAAAACGCGACGCTACAAAATTATGCGTGAAGAGTTTCGCGCGCTTCTCCGCCATCTATTCGCCGCCGAAGGCAGGCATTTAACAGAACTCGTCGGCGAACTAGACCGGAATTTGGAAGAGGCGACAAAGACGGAACGTGCAATTTTTTCGCAAGTTGCCGAAAAAGACAAATCGTTTCGAGAAGCGACAAACGAAGCGCGCAAATCGGAAGAGAATCTTTCCGCGCTTCGCGCCGCACACGCTGAAAACGCTTTGCAGCGCGACCGAAACCAGCGCGACCGACAATACAAAACCGAACAAATCGAGAATTTAGAAAAGCGTTCCGCCGCTCTCAAAAGCGAAATCGAAGTAACCGGGCAGCGCCTTAAACTTTTCAAATCTGAAATCGAACGTCTCAAAAACGACGAGCAAAAAGTACTGGCTGAAGCCGGAAAAAACGAAATCGCGCTTGCCGAAGCCGAAAAGAAATATCAAACCGAAGTTCGCCGTCAGCGCGAAATTGAAGCAAATCTCGAAGCAGCGCGCACCGAAGTTTTGCAGCATACGACCTCGGTCGAGCGTCTGACGGCGAACGAACGCCAGTTGGAAAACACGATTGAACGATTAAGAGAACGCGCCGAGGGCTTGCAGCGAGAAGCAGAGCGCGCCGCCGATACTTACGCCGAACACGAAAAAGAAGCCGCAAAATTAGCACGCGATTTATCGGGCGAACGCGAAAAACTCTCGCAGCTGGAAACTGAAAAGCAGGAACTTCTTAAGATTTCCGGCAAAGCGCGAACGGTTCTGCAAGCGAACGAAAAAACTACGAACGATTTGCGTGAAAATTTTTCGCGCACACGGCATAGGCTCGAAACCTTGCGCGAACTCGAAGAAAAACACGCCGTTTATGCGCCATCGGTGCAGAAACTTTTCGAGGAACAAACGAAAATCGGTGTCGAATTTTTGGGAATTCTCGCTGATAACTTAAAGGTCGAAGAGCAAGCGGAACGCGCCGTCGAAAGCGTTTTCGGCATTTTTCTGGAAACTGTTTTGGTCAAAACCGAAACGGACGCGCGCAAAACGCTTGCGTATTTAAGCGAAAACAATCCGGGAAGAATTGCGGTTTTAGTTCAAAGTTCAAAGCACAAAGTTCAAACTTTGAAATCGCAAAGCAAACACCAAAAACCGGACATTAAAAATTTTCTCGGAATATCAGATGATTTTGCCGCGCTTCTGGAAACGGTTTTTCCGCGCGAGATGGCGGCGCGGTTGGTTGAAAATTTTGACGAGGCTAAAGATAAAGATGACCGAATTTTTGTCAATTTCGACGGCGATTTGATGATTGGCGAAAAACTCTTTGTCGTCAGCGGACAAGCAACTAAATCGAACGAAAAAAACTTATCGCTGCTTGCCTTCAAACGTGAATTGCGCGAACTCGACGCGGCTTTACAAAATTCGTCCAAAGAAGTTGTAAAATCCGAAAAAGAAACCGAAAAAGCGCGTGTGCATTTGAGTGAGCAGGAAAACAAAATCGTCGATTTGCAATCGTTGATAGTCAAAATCGAGCGCGAGGCGCTCGGGATGGAAATCCGCGAAAAATCCATCAAGCAGGAAATCGAACGCGCCGAACGCCATAAAAAAGTCGTTGCGGGCGAGTCGAAACAAATCGTAAACGAAATTGCGGAACTAGAGACAAAGCAAGCAGACGCGCAAACGAACGCGCACAAAGCCGAACAAGAACGCGCGGCGACGGCGAAAAAAATCCAGGAAATTTCAAACAAATTGAGCGAAGCACGCGCCTCGACCGAAAACAGAAACTCTGTTTTGAACGAAAAAAGAACTCTGGCAGCGACTTCCCAGGAACGACGGCGCTCGGCACAAGCGGCTCTGCGGCGGATTGAAAACGAGCAAACCGAATTAGAGTCGCGTTTGTCGCGACTCGATTTGGAAATTCTGGAAACCGGCGGCGCGGCGCAGGAATTATCCGTATCAATTCGCGAAATCGAGCAGAAAATTGAGTTTGCCGAAACCGAAAAAATCAGCGAGCAAAACGAACTCGGTGAAGCCACGGCGCATCTTAAACTTGCACGTGAGCAGGCGGATTTAATGTCTTTGGAACTTGCCGACCTCAATAAGCAAGCCGCCGCGGCGAGAAATCAGCGTGCCGCGTTTGAAATCAGCCAAACCGAAGCAATTACTAAACTGCGCAATATTAACGAAAAATGTGCGCAAGAATTGAATTTATCTCTTGTCGAACTGGTCGAAACCGAACCGGTTGAAACGGATTTTGATTTAGGCGAGGCGCGCCGTTCGGTCGAAGATTTGCGCCAGCGTCAGGAAAATTTCGGCGCAATAAATATGCTCGCGCTCGAAGAATTATCTGAAACCGAAGAACGACTTTTGTTTTTAACCGCGCAAAGAAAAGATATTATTGACGGCATCAGCACGGCGGAAGAAGCCTTGCGCGAAATCAAGGAACGCTCACGCGATAAATTTAAAGAAGCGTTTTTTGCGATAAACCGCAATTTTGCCGAATTTTTCCAGGAGCTTTTCGGCGGCGGCAAAGGCGAAATGACGTTGCTTGAAACTGAACAGGAAGACGTTCTCGAAGCCGGAATTGAAATTGTCGCACAGCCGCCCGGAAAGCGTTTGCAAAATATTTTGCTTCTCTCCGGCGGCGAAAAAGCGATGACCGCAATCGCGCTCGTGATGGCGGTTTTCCGCTTTCGTCCAGCACCGTTTTGCCTGCTGGACGAAGTTGACGCGCCGCTTGACGACGCGAACGTCGGTCGTTTTGTCAATAAAATCGCTGCAATGTCGGAGAAAACGCAATTTATCGTCATCACACACAATAAGCGCACGATGGAAGCGGCACGCGCGCTTTATGGCGTAACGATGCAGGAAGCCGGAGTTTCAAAAGTCGTCTCGGTCAGGTTTGAGTAATTTTATAATGAAAAAAATAACTTTTCTTGTTTTCGTTTTCGCCGTCTTTGCAGGTTTTACAAATTCTGCCTTGGCGCAAAGCAAGACGCGCAAAACGAAAAAGTCGGTAGCAAAAGCGACCGCGAAAACGGTTCTTAAAAAGTCGGTTGCGCCGGCTGAAATGTCTGCCGAAGAACCGGCTAAAAAGAACGAACGTCCGGCAGGTGAAACCGCGCCGGCTGAAACAGCTAAAAAAGCTAACGAAGCGGCGAAAACCAACGCGCGTCTGAATCAGGAAAAGCAAGCCGCGCCTGTTTATTTCTATACATTTTCACAGCCGGATTTTCTTGTTTCAAAAATTTTTATCGAACACGACGAAAACGGGCGCGGCAAAATATCTTTTTTGAAAAAGAATTTCGGCGATTTAATAACCGACCCGATTCAGCTGTCGCCCGCCGCTTTGGAGCGCGTTAAAGTGATTTTCAGCAGCTTGAATTTTCTCGATTCAAAGGAAACATATCAATCGGCGGAGAAAAGTTACGCGCACTTAGGCACGATGACGTTCGCGGTAAAAAAAGACGGGCGCGAGCGAAGCGTCGAATTTAACTGGACGGAAAACAAGAACGCGAAACTGCTGGCGGACGAATATCGCCGAATCGGTCAACAGTTTGTTTGGATTTTCGACGTGAATCTTGCGCGTGCGAATCAACCGCTTGAATCGCCCGGTTTGATGGACGCGCTCGACTCAATGATAAAGCGCAATGAAATTTCCGATGCCGCGCAAATGCTGCCATTTCTGCAGGAACTTTCAAACGACGAACGCCTACCGCTGATTGCCAGAAATCACGCGACGCGCATTGTAAAGGAAATTGAGAAGAAAGCGGAAAAGAAATAAATCCTCCTGTGTGAAAAAGGATTTATAAAATGTTACTAAATGAGTAAAAACAAAAAAATTTGAAACTATAGATTTATAGTTCCGAAGCAAATTTTACTTCAAAATATTGCTAAATTTCTGAAAGCATTTCTCGCGGGTTATAACTGCTTTATCAAGCCCCACCGTTTCATCACCAATATCTATGACACGATTGTTTGAAAAACAATCTTTCTCTTCGTAATTACTACCATTAAACTTAAAGACATCTATAGTTTGGTAGCCGCCGCTAATACTTGTTTTCGTTTCTATATCTAAATAACTATTAGTCTTTGAATTTTTTATTTCCGTTTCCTGATTTCCAATATCAAATAAGATTGTTTCCCATAAACCATTATTCTTTTGAAAAACAAATAACTCTTTTTCTGCATGATAACCCGATAATTCTCCAGCAACTAAAATTTCCTTTTCACCGTCGTTATTCAAATCAACCAAACCAATATCGTCATCAATACCAGCAAAATATGCACAATTAAATTTTTTCAGAAAATCAATCCATTCTATATCGAAACCAGTTAAGTCAGGAACACTTGTAAAAGCTGAATCTGTGTGTCTGATTTTTATTTCTCGTTCTTTTAAGCTGATAAATTTTGCTTTGTTTAATTCTTCCCAAAATGATTCAAGTTCTCTTTCTTTACAGCCGTATTTTATTTCCTCATTTTTAGGTTCAATTTTGGAAACATTTTCAGTAATTTCAACTTTCTCGGCAATAGAAGATTGCTCAACAGATTTAAAGTAAAACCTAACCACAATGAGCGAACCAATCCCGAATGCCAACAAAGCAACCGCCAAATAAAAAACAAAACGACGCATAATTTATCCCAATCATAAAAATTTAGACACTTCCATATTAGATTTAAGTGCAGATAAAAATCAATGATTTTTGTCTAAAGTATTCAGGAAAATGTGTTTCACAAAGTAACATTTTCACGCGCCTGCCGGTGCGAGTTTTTCGGCTACTTCCGCCGTTGAAGCGGCTGAAATTTCGTCCGTCTCTTTAATTAAAGAATCGTTAACGAGTTTTTCCTGTTCGAGATTGTGAATCGCGTAAGAGCCGGTTGCGGGCGATGCCGACGCGCTTCTGCCGACGTATTTTAAGCTGACATTTGCGGGCAAAATCTCTCGCAGGCGCGGTTCGACAAACGACCAGCCGCCCATATTTTGCGGTTCTTCCTGCGTCCAGAAAATTTGCGTGGCATTTTTGTATTCGGCAAAAATTTCTTTTAACGCTGAAGCGGGAAACGGATAAAACTGCTCGACGCGGATGATTGCGACGCGGTTGTCGTGCGCGTCCGTGCGCGCGATGTCCAAATCGTAGAAGACTTTGCCGGAACACAAAACGATGCGTTTAACTTTTTCTTTGTCGGTTACTTTTATGTCGTTGATGACGGGCTGAAATCCGCCGTTTGTCAGTTCTTCAATCGTTGATGTTGCCGCCGGAAGCCGCAATAAGCTTTTCGGCGTCATCACAATCAGCGGGCGAACAATTTCCTGCCGAACTTGTCGGCGCAAAAGGTGAAAATACTGCGCGGGCGTCGAAGGATAGCAAACCTGCAAATTATTTTCCGCGCAAAGCTGTAAATATCTTTCAAGACGCGCGGAAGAATGTTCCGGTCCTTGACCTTCGTAGCCGTGTGGCAGAAGCATTACAAGACGACACTTCTGCTGCCATTTGTCTTCGGACGCGGCAATGTATTGGTCAATGATTACCTGCGCGCCGTTGGAAAAATCACCGAACTGCGCTTCCCACATAATGAGCGCGTCGGGAGCGACGACCGAATAGCCGTATTCAAAACCGAGAACGCCCTGTTCGCTCAAAGAACTGTCGAATACTTCAAATTGCGCCGGTTTTTCCGTTGATTTCAGTTCGGCGAGCGGACACCAGGCTGCGCCGTTTTGGATGTCATACATCAGCGCGTGGCGATGCGAAAAAGTTCCGCGCCCGCTGTCTTGACCGCTCAAGCGAACATCAATTCCTTCCAAAACCAACGAACCGAATGCAATCGCTTCGGCAAATCCCCAATCCATTGGCGCTTCGCCTGTTCCCATTTTTGCTCGTCGGGCAAGCTGTCCGACCATTTTCGGGTTGATATGAAAATTGTCGGGTACGAGCGAGATTTTTTCCGAAACTTTTTGCAGAGTTTGGCGTCCGATTGCCGTTGTCAAAACCGCCGAGCCATCTTCATCTTCGATTTGCCCGGGAAGCGCGTCTCTTTTTGGTTTGTCGGTCGCAATCTGTTTGGCGCGGTTTAAGATTTCTTCGTATTTCCCCACAACCGCATCGGTCATTTGTTTTAGCTCGTCTTCAGAAATTATTTTGTCAGCGACGAGTTTCTGCGCGTAAAGAGCGCGAACGCCCGGATGAGCTTTGACGCGCGCATACATCAGCGGCTGCGTGTAGCTCGGCTCGTCGCCTTCGTTGTGTCCGAGACGGCGGAAACCGACTAAATCTAAAGCGACGTCTTTGTTAAATTCCTGCCGGTAATCAAGCGCAATTTTAACGACTCTTAAAGCCGTTTCGGGCGAATCACCATTGATGTGAAAAATCGGAATCTGCGTTATTTGCGCCGCGTCGGTCGAATAAATCGAAGAACGCGAGGCTTCGGGCGCCGTCGTAAAACCGATTTGGTTGTTGATGACAATGTGAATCGTGCCGCCGGTTAGGTAACCGCGCAGACTTGCAAGCTGTAAAGTTTCCATCACGATTCCCTGTCCGGCAAAAGCGGCGTCGCCGTGCAGCAGAACAGGCAGAACGCGGTCATTGACGGCTTCGCGCGAATCGCTTTTACCTTCTAAAAGCTCGTCTTGACGCGCGCGCGCCATGCCTTCGACGACCGCGTCAACGAATTCGAGATGCGACGGATTGCACGAAAGATTAATCTTTACATCGTTACCGTTTTTCGTTTTACGGCTGCCGATTGCGCCTTGATGATATTTTACGTCGCCTTCGTCCGCCGGAAAGCTCGGATGTGAAGTGCCTTCAAAGACTGTGAAAATGCGCTCCGCCATATCGCCTTTCGCAGCGTCGCCGACAATATTTGACAAAACATTTAACCGCCCGCGATGCGCCATTCCCATAAAAACTTCTTCGACTCCACGCGCCGCACCTTCTTCGATAAGCTGGTCGAGAAGCGGTATGACAGTTTCCGTGCCTTCGAGTGAAAAGCGTTTTTGTCCCAAATACTTTTTGTGTAGAAATTGCTCAAACTGCTCGGCTTCGATGAGTTTTTGCAGCAGTTGTTTTTGCGTCTCAATGCTGAGCGGTTCGGGGTCGACAAATTGCTGACGAATTTGCTCGCGCAGCCAGGTTTTTTCTTCTTTGCTCTGAATATGGCGATATTCGATGCCGACTTTTCCGCAGTAAGCGCGGCGCATAACCCATAGAATTTCGCGCAGAGTTGAAACTTCTTTGCCATGCAGACCGCCGGTGATAAATTCGCGGTCTAAATCCCAAATCGTCAAGCCGTAATTTTCTAAATCCAATTCGGTGGCGTGATGCGATGTCATATTGAGCGGGTCAATGTCGGCGAGAAGATGCCCGCGTGTGCGGTATGCGTTTATCAATTCCAAAACTTTCGCTTGCTTTACGGTTTGCTCACGCAGATGATCGCTGCCAAATAGCGACGGATTATAATCCTGCGCCCAGCGAAGCGGCGAGTAACTGATTTCTAAATCGGCGAAAATCTCGTCGTAAAATTCGTGTTTGCCAACCAGGAATTCGTGAATTTTCGCTAAAAACAAACCGCTTTCTGCGCCTTGTATAACACGGTGGTCGTAGGTCGAAGTCAAGGTAACCGTTTTGCTGATACCGATTTGCGAGAGCGCGCCGTCAGTCATCGCCTGATATTCTGCCGGATATTCGATTGCGCCGGTGGCAATAATCGCGCTTTGACCGGACATCAAGCGCGGATTTGACGAAACCGTTCCGAGTGTTCCCGGATTGGTAAGCGAAATCGTCGTGCCTTGAAAATCGTTGATTTCCAATTTTCCTTCGCGCGAACGTTTTACAATTTCGTTATAAGCGGCTAGAAACTCGGCGAAATTCATTTTATTTGCGCCTTTTATATTCGGCACAAGAAGATTGCGTGAACCGTCTTTCTTCTCTATGTCGATGGCGATTCCTAAATTGACACTTTCGTTTTCCAGACGCGACGGTTTGCCGGCAACAAATCCGTAACCGTTATTAAGCTGCGGATAATTTTTTAGAGCTTTGATAATCGCCCAGGCAATCAGATGTGTGAATGAAACTTTGCCGCGCCCCTGCTCTTGCAAATGTTCGTTAACAACGCGCCGGTTTTCTTCGAGAACTTTAACGGGAACATTGCGGACGCTTGTCGCTGTCGGAACAGTCAAACTCTCCTCCATATTTTCGACAATCTTTTTCGACGCGCCGACAATCGGTTTTACCTGCGTTTCCGCGCCGACACTGGCAGAAACAGCAGTGACGGTTTCCGGTTTTTTCGCGGTCGCGGAAGTTTGTGTTGCTACATTTTGTGCCGTTGCTGCGGTTTCAGGTTTTGTCGCGCCGTTTGTTTTGTCGGCTGAAACATCTTTTGTTTGCATTTTTGTCGGCGCGGTTTGTCCGTTGCCTTGTTCGGTTTGCGGCGCGTTTCCGTTCAGTAAATCACCGAAAAACACGCGCCAGGATTCGTCAACCAAGTTCGGATCTGATTGAAAGCGACTCAATAAGCCTTCGACATAACCGGCGTTATCGCCAAAATTTTCAGCAATGTATTCGGACGGATTCATAACTTTTTCACTCACTTTGTTTTACCTCTTTTAGAGAAACTTTCGGCGTAAAAATGATTTTAACGCAAAAATATCTAAAATATAAGCAAACGGCATATAAAAAAAGAAGCGACGGACGAGAGATTTTTGAGACTTGAGATTATGAAAATCGTGTTGCGGATTGTTTGTCGGAGCTGAAAAAGTTAGAGCGAAGAGGCGCGGGTTTGTTCGTTAGAATTTTCTTTAGGATTTTCTTCCTGTTTTACGTCCGGTTTTGGCGTGAGGCTTTTTTCTAAATCGTGTTTGATAGCGTCGAGAATGCCGTTGATAAACTGCGTGGCTTCAAAGGTGGAAAAACGGCGCGTGATTTCTAAGGCTTCGTTGATAATGACCGTGTGCGGCGTTTCAGTAAAAAGAAATTCAAAAACGGCAAGGCGAAGAACGTTTCGGTCGACGATTGCCATTCGCTCGATGCGCCAGTGTTCGGCGCGCGTGCGGATTCGCTCGTCAATCGTTTGGATTTCGCGCAGCGTGCCTAGCGTCAAATTATCGGCAAAAGCGCGCGTTGCGTCGTCGTCTGGAAGACTCGACTCGCCGAGATTATCCCAATAAGTGCGCGCCAAACGGTCGTCAGAGTTTTTAGCGACATCCGCCGCAAATAACATCTGCAAAGCGCATTCACGTGCTTTACGCCGTGTTCCCATAAATCCTTGCTTCTAACTTTTCAAACGACGTGCGGGAAAACTTTTTCCTTCCCGATTGTTTCGCCGCCGTCCATTGTTTTATACAAATTAACGAGTTCGACTGCCGACATCGCAGCGTCAAAGCCTTTATTGCCGGATTTGACGCCCGCGCGATTGATTGCCTGTTCGAGCGTGTCGGCGGTTACGATACCGTATAAAACCGGAACACCCGTGTTCATTGCCGCCTGCGCGATGCCTTTGGTTGCTTCGCCCGCGACATAATCGAAATGCGGAGTATCGCCGCGAATGATTGTTCCGATGCAGATAACTGCATCGAATTTTCCGCTTTGCGCGACTTTTTGCGCCGTCAGAGATAGTTCGAACGAACCCGGGACTTTATAAATTTCAACGGATTTTTCCTCCGCGCCGAGACGGGCGAGCGCGTCAAGCGCGCCTTCGGTCAGCTTCGCGGTCAGAAAATCGTTCCAGCGCGAAGCGACAATCGCAAATCGAAAGCCGACGGCGGAAAGCATTCCTTGATGAACTTTTGGCTGCAAAATTTTTCTCCTTCAAATGGCGCGCCGATAGTTTAGTATAGAAAACGGCAAACGCTATTGACAAGTGAAAGATTACCAGTAAAAAGGTGAAAGTAAAAAAGTAAAAGGCGAAAATAAAGGTAAGTTGCCGAAACCGTACATTATTTTTTGAACAATCAATTTTTAAGTGGTTTTGTCCCAATGTTTTTACTTTCGCCTTTTTACTTTTACTCTAACGGTTTTGTAATTTCTGATAACGAAAGCTCGCGTTTGAGAATAAAAATCAGCCCGATTGATGTCCAAAAAAGAATTCTTCCCTTTCTGATAATCGCCACAGTTATGCCGACGCCCGCGCCTAAAGCCATCGTTTCGGAGACGAATTGCGCTCCGGCTTCGTCAACGCCGACGAGAAACGGAATCAATTTGAAAACAATGGTGATAATGCGGCTGATTGATTCGAGCAAAAATGCAGTGTAGAAGTTTGCGGCAGAGGCGCTGATGCGGCTCAAAATAAACCAGACTTCGCACACTCCGATAAAATGATACGCCGCTTGAAGTAAAATTATCGGTGCGAATCGGCGCGGATATTGGCGGTAAAATCCATAAATGAGATTTTCAAACTGCCGCACCTGAGCACGTCCGCTTTCAAGAAATCTCCTTCCGATGTGTCGGTTATAAAACCAATGGCACAAGTTGCTTGCCCAGTGCCATTGGCGCACGATCATCGCAATGCCGACAACTATCAGAAGAATTATAATTGCAATGAGCGTGTCAATCGTCCAAATCCAACCATCAGCCAATTCAAAACTCCGCAAAAAAGCAAACGCCCCCAGGCAGATAAAAAGTCCCGTCGCTAAAGAATAAAAAAGATTTTCAGTTGCAACCGAAGACAAACCGACAACGAACGGAACGCGCTTTTTCACCGCAACAGCTTTTGCGGTGCCGCTGACGAGAACCCCCAGAGGAATCAAACTGCTCAAGGCTTCGCCGATAATTACGGCAGGCAGAGTGTCGCGCACATTTAATTTATAAGGCTCGGAGACGGAAAGTTTCCAGGCGGTCGCGCGTGCGGCAATACGCAGTAAATAAAGAAATTGGATAAAAAGAAATCCGCCGAAACCGATTCGGCTGACGCCGCGCAGAATATCGCGCCAGCCGACTGAATATATAAAATAAGCAAACAGCGCAGCGCCTAAAATCGTAAAAATAACGGCGACGATTTTTAGCCGAGCGAGATTTTTTTCTTTGGAGTTTGGAATCGGGGATTTGGAATTTTCAATTTCGGTTTCTGAATTCACTTCTTCTTTGCCTTTTGCCGCGCGCCTTGTTTAAGATGTTAGTTCATTTATTTTTTAAAGACAAAAAATCAAAGGAATTTATTATGAATGCAGCAGCTTTAGAACACGATTTCTCGCACAATGCTTTAACTACGCTCTCGGAAGAAGAAGAACTTTTCCGCTCGTCGGTCAGAGAATTTGCCGAAGGCGAAGTGCGCCCGCGCGTCGAGCAGATGGAACACAACGCGCATCTGGATGCGGATTTAATCAAACAATGCTTTGAATTAGGTTTGATGGCAATCGAAACGCCGGAAGAATACGGCGGCGCGGGTTCGAGCTTTTTTAATGCAATTCTGGCGATTGAAGAACTTGCCCGCGTTGACGCTTCGACATCGGTTTTCGTTGACGTGCAAAACACATTGGTTACAAATGCGATAATTCGCTGGGCAACCGACGCGCAAAAGTTGAAATATCTGCCGCAAATGGCTGAACGGAAAGTCGGCGCTTATGCTTTGTCAGAAGCCGGAAGCGGTTCGGACGCTTTTGCTTTGAAAACAAAAGCAGTTGACAAAGGCGATTTCTGGGAAATATCCGGACAAAAACTTTGGATTACGAACGGCAACGAAGCGGAAATTTTTATCGTTTTTGCAACCGTTGACGCCGCTGCCGGTTACAAAGGAATCACTGCATTCATTGTCGAAAAAGATTTTGAAAATTTCGCCGTCGGCAAAAAAGAAGACAAGCTCGGCATTCGCGCTTCTTCGACGACCGAATTGATTTTAGACGGCTGCAAAGTTCCGAAAGAAAACGTTTTAGGCGAAGTCGGGCGCGGCTACAAAGTTTCGATTGAAACCTTGAACGAAGGACGCATCGGCATCGGCGCGCAGATGATTGGCATCGCGCAGGGCGCGCTCGAAGCGGCGTTAAATTACACAAACGAGCGCGAGCAATTCGGCAAAAAAATCTCCGATTTCCAAGCCGTTCAGTTCCAGCTTGCGGAAATGGCGATTGACGTAGAAGCCGCACGTTTATTGGTTTATAATGCCGCACGTTTGAAAGACGCCGGTAAATCTTTTCTAAAAGAAGCGGCAATGGCAAAAGTTTTTTCGTCGCGCGTGGCGGAACGAGTTTCGTCAAAAGCAATCGAGCTTTTCGGCGGTTACGGTTACGTCAAAGATTATCCGGTCGAGAAATTCTGGCGCGATTCAAAAATCGGCGCGATTTACGAAGGCACGACAAATATGCAGTTGCAAACAATTGCCAAATTAATTACGAGCGGGAAGTAGGATTTTCGACTAAATTATTTGTAAATAAAGTTAATTTTACTTACAAAAAAGTCCGCTTGCGAAAGTAATTTTTGCAGGCGGACTCTTCTTTGATACTATTGCGGCAAGCGTCCGGGCGTCAGCGGCGCGCCTGCTTCTTCCAAGGCTTTTTCAAATCTCGGCAAATCGTTTTCAACCAGATTTTTCAATCTCGCCAGAAGCGGTCTAAATTCCGCGTCGGAGAGATTGTATTGGTCAATCTGCGTCTGCGTCGGTTTGATGGAAGAAAGTCGAATCGCGTCGGCGGCAAAGTTGACCCGCGAGCTTATTGAAGGCGGCGGAGTTTCGGAATTTTCGCGCCCGCCGCGAAGTTCGTTGATTATGTCGTTGATTTGGTCGTCAAACGCTTGTGCCTGCTCGATGAATTTCTGATTGGCAACCGGAGCTTGTGCTGCGGCGCGTTTCAAAAATCCGATGCGCGTTTTAGTTTGTGTTGCTACTTCGTTCGCGCCGCCGACCGAACGCTGCAGGACGGAAACTTGCCGTTGAAACACAATCAGTTCGGCGCGTTCGGCATCCGTCATTTTTTCTCTGCCTTCGACCACAACATTGAAACTTTGCGAACCGGGCATTGGTGTTACCACGCCGCCCACGCGCATACTCATCGAAATGCTGTATTTGCCGGGCATAACAAGCGGACCTTGCGGACCGAATGAAAAACCTTCGGGAAGCGTTATGCCCGCCGGAATGTTTGGCGGCGCAGCGGAAATCGCAGGCGGTGTATAGCGCATATCCCAGACGACGCGCTGAATGCCTTGCATCGCGGGCGCGTTAAGGCGACGCACGACTCGTCCGTCCGAATCCGTGACGGTAAAGAGCAGCGCCGGCGCGTCTTCTTCCGTCTCGGCTCGCAGTTCTTCAATCGACGGGTAGCGAATCGGCTGGTTTTTCTTTTCCGCTTCGCGTTCGGCTTCCTGTCTTTTTTGTTTCAGCGTTTTCGGCGCGTCTTTCAAATAATAAACAAACGTCGCGCCGTATGGCGGATTAGGCGCCGTGTAAAACGACGAACCTTGAAAGCCGGAAAAAACGGTGTTCGAGCGAATATACATCCAGGCGTCTTTGACGGGAAAGAGTATAGAGTTTTGTTCGAGTGTGTCTCGTCTGGTCTGGCGAAGCGGCGAATAATCGTCCATGACGTAAAAACCGCGCCCGAACGTCGCCAAAACTAAATCGTTCGCTTGTTTTTGAACAGCGATGTCGCGGACGGCAATAGTCGGCAAACCGCCTTTCATCTGAATCCATTTCGCGCCGCCGTCGACAGAGAAGAAAAAGCCGAATTCCGTACCCACGAAAAGCAGATTCGGATTAACGTGGTCTTCGGCAATCGCATAAAGCGAGCCGCGCGCGGGCAGATTATTTGCAATCGAAGTCCACGTTTTTCCCGTGTCCACGCTTTTCAAAATATACGGTTTGAAATCGCC
Source organism: Acidobacteria bacterium 28-9 (assembly GCA_002050355.1). GTDB lineage: Bacteria > Acidobacteriota > Blastocatellia > Pyrinomonadales > Pyrinomonadaceae. The sequence continues at coordinate 1,555 of MWYY01000051.1, read as the reverse complement.
GTTTTGATGATTGTTGAAAAGCGCATAGACGGTATTGGCATCGTGTTGAGAAGCCCAGACGCGGCTGACATAGCTCATATCGGGTATGCCCGGAAATTTGTCGCTTTTGCGATAGCTCTGCCCGCCGTTTTCCGTTACCTGAATTAGTCCGTCATCCGTGCCGATGTAAATCAAGCCTTCTTTTTTCGGCGATTCGGAAATAGCCGAAGCGTTGCCGTAAAGCGCGGTCGATTGATTTTTGCCGACAGCATCGGGCGACTGGATTTTGCCCATCACGGGCAGCAAATTCCAGTTGAGCCGGCGGGTCAAATCGCCGCTGAGAACTTTCCAGTCGTCGCCGCGATTATCGGTTCGGTAAAGTTTGTGTCCGGCAAAATAAAGCCGTTTTGAATTGTGCGGGCTGATGATAAACGGTGAATCCCAGTTATAACGCTGCGATTCAATACCTTTGCCTTCAATCGGCGCAATGTCCGTATTCTCGCCGGTGCGTTTGTCAAAACGCACAAGTCCGCCGTTCTGACTTTCCGCGTAAATCGTGTTTGCGTCTTCCGGGTCAACCGCCGAACGAAAACCGTCGCCGCCGTTGGTAACAAACCAATCGGCGTTGACGATTCCGGCATTGTTGCGCGTCCGCGAAGGTCCGCCCAGAGAATTGTTGTCCTGTGTTCCGCCGTAGATATTGTAAAACGGCGCGTTGTTGTCAACCGCTACATCGTAAAACTGCGCGACCGGCAAATTGGCTTTAAAATGCCAATTCGCGCCGCGGTCGAAACTTTCATAAACGCCGCCGTCCGAACCGACGAGATAATAATCCGTGTTTTTCGGGTCAATCCAAATCGCGTGATTATCGACGTGCTTTAATTTTTCGCCGAGCGGTTTCTGCGTTCGCCCGCCGTCGTCGGACACTTGAAAAATGACGTTCGGAATATAAACGCGGTCGACGTTTTTCGGGTCGGCGATGATTTGCCCGTAATACAATCCCGAAGCAATATTTGAACTCATCCGTTCCCACGTCGCGCCGTGGTCACCGGAGCGAAAAATGCCGCTCAAAATTCCGCTGGCTTCAACCGTCGCATAAACGACGTTAGTATTCGCCGGAGAAATCGACAAACCGATACGTCCCAAATCGCCCGGCGGCAGTCCTGAACGCATTTTCGTCCAGGTGTTTCCGCCGTCGGTCGATTTATAAATAGCGCTTTCGGGACCGCCGCTGACCTGTGTGTAAAAATGTCGGCGACGCTGCCAGGAAGCAGCATACATTGTGTCAGGATTCGACGGGTCAATCACGACATCGGCTACGCCCGTGTTTTCGCTAACGGTGATAACCGGTTTCCAAGATTTACCGCCGTCGGTCGTTTTGTAAAGCCCGCGTTCGCCGCCCGCCGACCACAGCGGACCCTGCGCAGCGACGAAAACGACGTTTGAATCGCGCGGGTCGATGGCGATTCGCCCGATATGTTCGGAGGTTTTCAAACCCATATTTTTCCAACTGCGCCCGCCGTCGTCCGAGCGATAAACGCCGTCGCCGTATGCAACGCTGCGCTGGCTGTTGTAT
>MWYY01000109.1 GCA_002050355.1 Acidobacteria bacterium 28-9 | reverse complement strand
GTTATCGACGATTAGCAATTGCGGGTAAGAAAGCCTCAGGTAATCGAACGTCTCGGAAATGTATTTTCGCGTTTCGGCGTTTGTCATAATATCTTCGGCGAATACAATTCGTTTTCTTATGAACTGCCGCCGAAGTTGTTAAAATCAATCAACCGCTTGACCGTGCGCGTCGCCGACACGATTGACGCCGATATTCCGCGCGGCAAACAAGCATCGCGCGTTTATAAACAAGGCGGCATTTGGTATCAGACGGTATCCGGCGCCGTGCGCAGCGTTTGGCTTGAAACAGTCGGACGCAACCGCCTGCGTTCCCGTCTCGGCGTGATAAGCAATTTGCGCGACCGATTAGTCGAGTTTGACTTTACGACGCGCATTCACAAAGCGGGTTTATATCGCCTGCGGTTGACAGCAACTCCTCATTCTAACGGCGAAGCGCAACCGGTCGTTACGGCGGAATTCGATTTGCCCCTCGAAGTCGGCGAGCAAATTCAGCGTGTTCCGCTAGAGATGCCGGATGCCGAATCCTGGTCGCCTGCCGCACCGAATCTTTACCATTTATGGGCGGAACTGGTTGCGCCCGATGGTAGTGTTACGGGCATCGAAACTCATTTTGGTGTGCGAAAAATGAGTGCGCGGGCGCGGCACGTATATCTGAACAACGAGCCGATTTACATCGACGGGATTCTTTACCAGCCGGGCATCTCGACGTTTGACGAAATACGACGGCATCTTTACGCCATAAAGCGTTTAGGCTGCAATCTGGCGCGCGTACACATTGCCGGAATCGACCCGCGTATTTATGATTTAGCCGACGAAATCGGCTTAATGCTGTGGGTCGAAATTCCTTCGCCGCACAGCTCAAACCAGAAAAGCCGCGATAATCATTGGGCGGAACTGCAACGAATGCTCGTGTTTATCGCTTCGCATCCGTCAATCGTGATTTTGAGTCTTTATAACGAAGATTGGGGCGCCGAAGATATTATGACAAACGCCGAAACGCGAAAATACATTTCCGAGACGTTCGATTACCTGAGGCTTTCTTACCCGCAATTGCTAATCGTCGATAACGACGGCTGGAATCACGTCTCGCGGCGCGGCAGGCTCAGTTCAAATTTGTTGACGGCGCACGTTTACACACCGGATGCGGCGGCTTGGGCTTCGTCGCTCGACCGTCTGGTCGGCGGAGAAACACGCGGTGTTACGGCACAACCTTTGATTGCCGGCGACCCGTATTTTTATCGCGGACAAACGCCGCTTGTCATCAGCGAATGGGGCGGTTTCGGTTTTACAAACTACGGCGGACCCGGCGCGAACGAAGAAAAATCTGAGCGCATCCGCGAATTCAAACGCCAAATGCGGCGGCGTCCGATTGCCGGCGATATTTACACACAAGCGACGAGCATCGAAGAAGAAACCAACGGAATAATCGACCCGACGAGCGGTGAGCTGCTTGTCCCGCCCGGACTTCTTGACTCGAATTCACTGGTTGACGGAGATTAAAAAAGGAATGAGGAGGGTAAAGGATGAAGGATGAAACGGAGAATTAACGAGAATTATACAGCGTACTTTCCTCTTCATCCTTCCGCCTTCATCCTTTATCCTTTATTTCCAGTTTCCAGCGCTCGATATGCTCGACTGACTGGTTCGGCACAAGCGTTTGAAGCGGCGAAAGCGATTCTATTTCGACAAAATCGCCTGCCGTGTAGAGTTCCGTGTTCGAGTTCAAATCCGGGTAAACCGCATCTTCGACAAAATTGAAACGCTTGGTAAATTCCAGATTCTTAAATCGGTACCTTGCCCAGCCCTGTTTGTTCAAAACACCGATTTTCTGCGGCGCGGATTTGGTTTCGTCAACTTTCAAACGGATAAAATCTTCATCGAATTGCCAACGTGAGTCCGACAAATCCGTGTAAGACCAAAGCGTTAAATTTCTGACGGGCAGCAAAGTTTCGTCGGCGTATGCCGCAAAAGGCTCGTTCGGAATTTCGCACACGCCGCCGGCGCGCATAATCGTCAAAGCCCACGCCGCAATTTTTATTTGCTCGTTGCCGCAATTGGTTATTTTGTGCTGCACTGTAACGCCGCTCCCAGTTTTGTCTAATTCGACCGTAATTTCCTTTTGCGTTTTTGTAACCGTTTCGAGCGGTTGAATCAACCGAATCGAATTGTTTTGCTCGTCAAATTCGTACTTAATCGGCGTGTTGTCCGGCGCGTAAGAGTTCGGCATATTTTCCGGCGCAATCCACAGACGATGCCCGCCGTAAGGCTTAAATTCGCCGAGCGCGGTTTTAACTTCCGCCTCCGAATGCTCGCCCAAAATATTCTCGCCTTTGAAAAAACCGTAAAAAATTATACGTGGTCCGACATCGGTCGTAACGATAACTTTAATTGTGTCATTACTTAGCCGAATACAGTTTGACAGATTTTTGTATTGAAATTTCTCCACTGATTTTGATTAAAAACACTGCGCAAATACCCCGATAACAATGCTTTAACTCACATCTCCGAACTCTTAACTTCTTTCGCTCCGTCAGCCGGATTGGAAACATAAACGTCAGCTTTAATTTGTGTTTGATTGTAGTATTGAGCCGGGACTCGTTCGATAAATTTACCCAAATTTTCGCGCCTGACAAGATTGACGGTTGAGCCGCCGAAACCGCCGCCGGTCATTCGCGCACCTAAAACGCCTTTGCAATCGGCGGCAATTTCCACCAGCAAATCAAGCTCTCGGCAGCTAACTTCGTAATCATCGCGCAGGCTCGCGTGAGAGTGTTGCATCAAACCCCCAAAATCTTCTAAGTTATTTTGTTTCAACGCTTCGGCGGCTCTCAAAGTCCGTGCGTTTTCCGTTACGACATGGCGACATCGTTTTCTGATAACATCGGGCAGATTCGATTCGTATTTTTCAAAATTATCAATACTGACATCGCGCAACTGCGTAATTTCGGGCAAAAATTGTTTTAATAATTCAACACCTCGTTCACATTCGGCGCGGCGCGTGTTGTATTCCGAAGACGCGAGTTTGTGTTTGACGTTTGAATTACAAATCGCAATCGCCACGTCTTTTGTTGAGAACGGAACTTGCTCGGCTTCCAAATTGCGGCAATCAATCAAAAGCGCGTGTCCTTTCCTGCCCAAAGCGGAAATAAATTGATCCATTATGCCGACTTTTGCGCCGACAAATTCGTGTTCGGCTTTTTGTCCGGAGAGTGCAAGCGCAACTCTGTCAACCGTTTGACCGGAAATTTCGGTTAAAGCCAAACCGACGGAAATTTCCAGCGCAGCCGAAGAAGAAAGACCTGCGCCGTTCGGAACCTCTGACGCAATCAGCAAATCCGCACCGCGCAATTTTATGTTTTGTCGTTCCAAAATTCGCGCGACGCCTTCGATGAAATCGAGCCACGAGCCGCGCATTTTCTGCTCCGGCGCGTTCAAATCAATTTCGCCGTCTTCGTTTAAATTTACTGAGCGGACGCGAATTTTTCTGTCCGCGCGGGCAGCGGCGGCAACCGTTGTTTCGTGTTCAATCGCCATCGGCAAAACGAAACCGCCGTTGTAATCAGTGTGTTCGCCGATAAGATTGACTCTGCCCGGAGCGCGGAAAAATCGCGGCTCGCCGTTGTAGATTGCTCGAAACTCGGCGCGTAAATTTTTGAGGTCAACAGCCATAAAAATTAATCTTTAATTTTTGAAACGGGTTTTTGCAGTTCGATATCTTCTTCTTCTTTTCCAAAAGTATAAAAAATGATGTAACGCTTGCCGTCCGGCATTGTTTCGCGCCGCTTGTGCATTTCGCCGACGTTCTCTTTCGATTGTTTTTCTTTGTTTTCCATAAAAATTTCTACTCGGAACAATTTATTTTTGACACGAAGATTTTTTATTAAAATTACTGTTTTTTGCTTTTCTGTGCTTCTTCAAATCGGGTGCGCGTCGCTTCGTCGGTAAGTTCAACGTGCGGACTCAGCACTCTGTCAGCGACCAGAGAAAATTTCGCGCAGTTTAATTTGTATTTTTCGTATTTATTTTCCCAAAATTTTACGGGCAAGTTCAAATTTTCCGACAAAACATTTACAAACTGCGCCGCCGTCTGCTGCTCGTCTCTATCTTCATAAAAAATCTCGATTTGGTAAAGTTTCCGGTCGAAAAAGCGTAGGTAAAGAGCGCGCACGTCCGGCAAAAACGCGGGCTGCGGTTTGTCTATAAAATTTTGAAAAAACGTTCCTTCGCGTTTGATTTTCAGCTTCAGACTTTTGCCGAAAACGCTCTTCACCTGCGCAGGCGTCATTTCAAGTCTCAAGCCGAAAAAAGTCGGCGCTTCACTTATTGATAAATTGCACGTTTCCTGAGCTGAGGCGCGCGGCAAGGCAAAAATAGAAAACAATAATAAAAATAGAAGTTTTTTCATAAGGCGAAAACGCTTTTTCTCTAACTTTTCCTCTAATTGTAATTGCTTTTTTTTGAAATGAACAGATTTCCCGCCGCGTCTTTTGTTATTATAAACAAACTTTTGAAAAACTCGCGTAAAAACCTGGAAAAACAAACGGGCGCAAAATCCAAACATCGAATGTTGAGTTTTATTTCTCTGTCTGCAAGCTCAATTGCATTGCTTTCGACGGTTTGGATTATTCTGCCCGCCCCGTCTTATTACGTATGGCTTTTTTCCGTCGCGGCAAGCGAATGGAGTTTTTATTTGGGCGCGCTTGCGCTTTTCGGCATTTTCGGCACGCTTGTTTTCTCACGCGGAAAGATTAAATTTGCGTCGGTTTCTGCGGGCGCGATTACTTTTTTAATTTCGCTTCATCCTTTTTTCAGCGCGCTTTCGGCGGCGCAAAGAGAAAACGTTCCGCTTTCTTTCGGACAATATTTCGCAGCATTTTCGAGTGAAAATAATAACGCAAGCGATAAAAAAACTTTTACTTTTGCGGAAGTTGGCGGAAAACCTTTGCAGCTCGACGTTTATTCTCCGCCGAACGGCGTTTCAAAAAACGGCGCGAGTGTCGTCGTCGTTCATGGCGGTTCGTGGAACGCGGGCGAGCGCGGCGATTTTCCGCAGTGGAATTTTTGGCTGACGCGGCAGGGTTTTACGGTTTTCGACATTGACTACAGACTCGCGCCGCAGCCGAATTATCTGTCGGCGACGGGTGATGTCAAATGCGCCGTCGTTTGGGTGAAAAAAAATGCGGTGCAGTTTAACATCTCGCCCGACAAAATCGTTTTACTCGGTCGCTCGGCAGGCGCGCATCTGGCTTTGCTCGCGGCGTATTCGGCGGGCGACGCGCAATTTCCGGCGAGTTGTCCGGACGCGCGAACGAACGACAATATACCCGCGGACGAAAGCGTGCGCGCCGTTATTTCATTTTACGCGCCGACCGATTTGATTTGGGGTTTCGATAATCCGGCGAATCGGTTTGTAATTAACGGACAGGAAACACTGCGCGGTTTTTTGGGCGGCAATCCGCACGAATCCGTCGAAATGCGCGAACGTTACCTGTCTGCGTCGCCGACGACGCGCGTCGATGGCAAAACTCCGCCGACTCTGCTCATACACGGCGGACAAGACCAGCTCGTCAAAAGCGAAAATATGGATTTGCTTGCGGAGAAATTGCAGGCAGCAAATGTTTCGCACAAAGTTTTGTTCGTCTCATACGCGCAGCACGGATTTGATTACAATTTCAACGGCTGGGGCGCGCAGGTTACAAAATTTGTAACGCTTGATTTTCTGCGCGAAAATACCGAATAAAATTGATTTTTATAAACGGCAAACAACCCGAATTTGCGTGTTATCATCTTGAGAATACGTTTCGCGCCGCGTAATTTTCGGCGAAAGAATTTCAGACGGCAGATAGAGCATAAATTAAACAAGTAATTCAATGAAAAAATATATATTTACGACAATTTTGTTTTTATTCGGCATCTTCGGCACGGTTTCCGCGCAGTCGAGAAACGAGAACGCAAATCGGCAATCGGCGCGTTCGGATAAATTAACCGGCGGCACAATTGAAAAAACGGTGCTTCAAACAGGCGACGCCGATTTGAAGATTACGGTTAATGTTCCGGCGTTTCAATTGACGCTCTGGCAAAACGGAAAGGAAGTAAAAACTTACTGGGTCGGCGTCGGAATGAAAGACTACCCGATTTATATCGGCTTGCGGCGGGCAAGCGCGGTGATTTGGAATCCGACGTGGATTCCGCCGAACAGCGAATGGGTTACGGGACACAAAGGCGTCAAAGTCGGAGAAGTTATCAAGCCGACCGACCCGCGCAACCCGATCGGAAAAATGAAAATTCCGCTCGGCGACGGTTTTTTGATTCATCAGGCAAAAGGTTTGAATGATTTGGGCAATCTCGTGTCGCACGGCTGTGTGCGGATGATGAAGGCTGACCTTTACGATTTGGGCGAAAAAATCGTCGCGGCGCGTTCCCTGCCGGTATCAGCAAAGCAAATTGCCGTTGCCAAATTAAATTTGAAAACGCTTACGGCTGACGTTACGCCGCCGATTCCGGTCGAAATCACATACGACACGCAGGTTGTCGAAGCCGGACGGCTGCATATTTACCCGGACGTTTACGACCGCCAAACCAACACGGTTGCCAATCTGCGCGCCGAACTCGAATCGAGCGGCATTGACTCGTCCGGTCTAAAAGACAAAACGCTCGAACAAATGATGGCGCGCGCGACGGCGAAAAAACAATTGGTCGTCAGCGTGAAAAGCCTGAAAAGCGGCGTTCTAACAACGGCTCAATCGCTTCCCGTCGTAATGCGCGGAAGCGCAAAAAGCACAAACAGAGCGGCTCCAAAACGCAAAGCCGCGCGTTAATATTTTTTAACCACGAAAAAACACACAGAAAACACGAAGAAAAACGAATTAACTTAGTGTAATCTTCGTGTCTCTTCATAGATAAAATTTTGGCTTTTATTTGGCG
>MWYY01000106.1 GCA_002050355.1 Acidobacteria bacterium 28-9 | reverse complement strand
ATATGGTTATCGAATATCTGCACAAAAACGTGCGTAATGCTCAATTAGTTTTGAAGGAAGCCGTGAAAAGAGTGGCAGCAAAACAAACTCCGAACCCTTTTGCAGGCGCAACAAAAAACGCGATTTTCACCGCGCCGGAAAATTGGAACGCGGAAACAGCAAAAAAACTTGACGCAATTATCGGTAAATACGCGGCGAAATGAGTTTTCAATAAACAAACTCTAAATAATCTCCATGCATCAAACCGCACAGGAGTTTTATAAATTTTATGAAAAAAACATTTTTATATTTAAGTTTTTTCGTTTGTCTTTTCGTGTTTTCGGTTAGTGCAAAAGCTCAAAAGCAAATCGAGCCGCAAGTTCAGCGTGACCCGATTTTGGAAGCGGACGCGAAACATAATTTGGAAGTCGCGCAACAGTATTTCAAACTTAAAAAGGCATACAAAGCTGTTTTAATGCGCTTTGAAGAAACATTTGCGGCGTATCCTGAATTTTCGAAAATGGACGAATTTTTATATTACGCGGGAATGAGCAGTTATTATCTATCACAAAATAAAGGCAAACAAAAAATCGAAACCGAAGTGGAAAAGAAAAAATTTGCGCCCGAAAAATTGCGTGAAGATTCGGTTGCGTACCTTTCGCAGCTTGTGAAGGATTATCCACAAAGCCAATTTAAATCCGACGCGGAAAAAACTCTAAAACAACTTGAAGCGAAGAAATGAACTTAAACCAAGTTACGATTCGCTCCGCAAAAGTTCCCGAAACAGTCGAATTTTATCAAAGACTTGGATTGCAGCTGATTGTTGATTCCATCCCGCGTTACGCGCGGCTCGTGTGTCCCGACGGTAAGGCAACGCTCTCCGTTCATGCGGCGGAAGACGTTGCGCCCGATTCAAACATTGTGCTTTATTTTGAATGTGCAGATTTGGACACGAAAGTTGCCGAACTGAAAAACTCAGGAATCAAATTTGAAACCGAACCGCAAGACCAAACTTGGCTGTGGCGTGAAGCTTACCTTTTAGACCCGAACGCAAACAAAATTTGTCTTTTCTACGCAGGCGAAAATCGCTAAAATCCGCCGTGGCGTGTAAAATAATTTTTTAACACAATAATTATCAGGAGAATTTTTATTAAATGTCTTTAACAGTTGTAGGTTCGGTGGCGTTTGACGCGCTGGAGACGCCTTTCGGCAAGCGCGATAAACTTCTCGGCGGCGCGGGAACGCACTTTGCGCTGTCGGCGAGTTTTTTTACGGAGGTTCGAGTTATCGGGGTCGTTGGCAACGATTTTACCGACAAGGAATGGGCGGTCTTTAAGCGTCATAACATCAATACCGATGACATCGAAGTTGTCGCGGACGGCAAAACTTTCTTCTGGCGCGGTAAATATGAGTACGATTTAAACACGGCGCACACTTTAGAAACTCAGTTAAATGTCTTTGAAACGTTTCAGCCGAAACCTTCGGAAGAATCAAAAAATTCACGCCTTCTTTTTTTAGCAAACATTTTGCCGATGCTGCAAAAACAAGTCCGTGAGCAATCAGAAGCCGAGTTCGTCGCAATGGACACGATGAATTTCTGGATTGATTCGATGAAAGAGGCGGTAATTGACACTATCAAAGTCGTCGACTGCGTTATTATCAATGATGCCGAAGCCCGTCAATTGGCGGACGAACCGAATATTCACAAAGCCGCAAAAAAAATTATGAATTGGGGTCCGACAGCTTTGGTTATCAAACGCGGCGAATACGGCGCGGCACTCTTTACCAAAGACGATTATTTTGCGATTCCGGCTTACCCTCTAGAAAGTGTCTTTGACCCGACCGGCGCGGGCGACACGTTTGCGGGCGGTTTTATGGGTTATCTTGCCAGCCAGGTGGAAATTACCGAAGACTCACTGCGCCGCGCGATGATTTACGGTTCGGTAATGGCTTCGTTTAACGTAGAAGAATTCGGCACCGAGCGAGTTGATCGCCTGACGCAAGATGAAATCAACGAGCGTTTCAGAAACTTCAAACGAATGACGCATTTTGAAGAGATTCCGTTTGAACGGGCGACAACCGCAAAGAAAACTACATCGTGAATCGTGAATAGAGAAGTTTGACTTTTATGACTTTTTCTATTTACTATTCACGATTCACGATTTGATAATTTAAAATTATGCTTGAAAACAAAGTTGGAATGATTTTTGGTGTCGCCAATCAACGTTCAATCGCCTGGGCGTGCGCGCAGGCGTGTGCCGAAAAGGGTGCGAAGTTAGCTTTTACATATCAAGGCGAACGCTTAAAAGGTAACGTCGAAAAATTGACCAAGGATATGGACGGCGCGGTGGTCGTTCCATGTGATGTAACAAATCAAGCGGAAGTTGATGCGGCATTTGAAATTGTCGGAAAGAAGTTTGGCAAACTCGATTTTCTTATTCATTCAATCGCGTTCGCGCCTAAAGAAGCCCTCGAGGGCGAATTTATGATGACTTCGCGCGCAGCATTCCTAACCGCCCTCGAAATCAGCGCGTTTTCATTAACGCAGCTTGCGCTCGCTGCCACGCCGTTGATGAAAAACGGTGGAAGCATCGTTACGATGAGTTATTACGGCGCGGAAAAGGTCGTACAAAATTATAACGTGATGGGCGTCGCAAAATCCGCGCTCGAATCAAGCGTCAGATATTTAGCCGAAGATTTAGGCAAACAAAACATTCGCGTCAACGCCATTAGCGCGGGACCAATCAATACGCTTTCGGCACGCGGCGTAAAAAATATGGGCGCGATGCTCCATCACATTGCGGACAAATCTCCTCTGCGGCGTAATGTCGAAGCGCGCGAGGTCGGCAACACCGCGCTTTTTCTCGTCAGCGATTTGGCTTCTGCCATCACAGGCGAAACAATCTACGTTGACTGCGGTTTTAACATTATAGGCATATAGCCATTTTGGATTTTGGATTGAAATTTGACGAACGACTAAATCTTTGAATAAATCTTCAACATGAAAAAGACTTGTTAATTTTTCCGAATCAATCACAACAAAACCAGTAATCAAAACTTCATTTTCACTCGTTAATCCAAAATCTAAAATCCAAAATCCAAAATCGAAATGGCAGATACAAACAAAAAATCAGACAAAATCAAAAATAGAACCGAATCAAAAAAACTCACCCCAACAAAATTAATAGAACCGATCGAACCGGAAACCGTTGCCGAAGCCAAACAACTAGAAAAAAATTCTTATTGGCTGCCTACCGAAGACGAAGTTTTGCTTCGTTCGCCCGAACCGGAAGACAAATTTAAAAGCTCCGATTCGTGGCGTGTGTTTCGTATTTTGGGCGAATTTGTGCAGGGCTTTGACGAACTGGCGACCGTCACGCGCGGCGTTTCAATCTTTGGGTCGGCGCGGACGCCTGAAACCGATGAAAATTACGTTGCCGCCCGCGAAACCGGAAAATTGTTGGCGAAAGCCGGTTTTGAAGTTATCACCGGCGGCGGACCGGGAATTATGGAAGCGGCAAATCGCGGCGCGTTTGAAGCGGGCGGTGTAAGCATCGGCTGCAACATTGAACTGCCGTTTGAACAACTTAATAATCCGTATCAAAATCGCGGTTTATCATTTAAATATTTTTTCGTTCGCAAGACGATGTTCATCAAATACAGCAACGCTTACGTGATTTTTCCCGGCGGTTTCGGCACGATGGACGAAGTTTTTGAAGCATTAACATTGATTCAAACGAAGAAAATTCGCAACTTCCCAGTGGTGCTTTTTGGTTCGCAGTATTGGCAGGGGCTTCTGGCGTGGATTTCTTCAACAATGCTCAGAGAAAAAAATATAAATGCTGAAGATTTGGGCTTGATTCATCTGACGGATTCGCCGAAGGACGCGGTTGATTTTATTATAAAATGCTGCGGATTTGATGAAAACGGCGACGGTAAATAATGTGTAGGGGCACGCCAAAGTGCCTGCCCAATGAGCAGAGCGAAAAGATTTCGATTGAAAATCAACTCGAAAATTGATTAAGACAATTAGCGACATTCGTCACTTTGGGCAGGCACTTTGGCGTGCCCCTACATTTTTTCTATATAAGCTCTCATCCATTTCAAGTAACTTTCCGCAACTTTTTCAGCCCGAAGCGCGACAATTTCCGGCACGTCATAACTGTGATTTTTCTGGATAAAATCTTTTAATCGGTCGAATTCTTCAGGTAAGGTTTTAATGAAAAGTAATTGTTCAGAATCTTTTTTTACTTCGTTTTCCCAAAAATAAAAGGAAGTAATTTGAGGCAGAACCTGAACACACGCGGCGAGTTTTGCCGCAATAATTTTTTGCGCTAAAATTTCGGCTTCTTCGATGTTTGGAGTTGTCGTTAAAACAACGTACATAGTGGTAAGTGGTAAGTTTTTGGCTTTTCACTTACCACTTGATTTCATTTCTTGTCCATCAATTCCGCGTATTGACCGTCTTCAACCCATTTCAGAATTTCCGACACGCGCCAGACGGGAAACGGGTGCGACAAGCCTGATGAAAGAATATCAGCCCAAAATTTGTCGAGTTTTTTCTCGTCGTAATTTTTTTCAAACTCGCGGGCTTGCTCTAAAAATAATTCGTAATCAATTTTGGAAGCGAAAGTTCCGCCGCACAGTTTCATCATTGTTCTGCCGATAACGTGCGGGTCTTGCGTGACAAGCAGGGCTGCCCGGTCACAGGAAAGCTCCGCGCGGCGCGCCCAAGCCATCAACGCGCCGGTCATCGTTGCCGACAAAATTTCTTTGAAAATAGCGGCAATCGGCAGAGACGCGAGCGGTATGGTCGAAATCGCCAGAAGCAGACGCGCCGCAGTTAAATAAAGAACGTGCTCGGCGTGAATATGTCCGACTTCGTGCGCGATGACCGCTAACACTTCTTCATCACTAAGGCGTTCAAGCAAAGACGAGTGAAGAACGATAATCGGCTTTTCGACACCGCCCGTAAACGCATTGACAATCGGGTTTTGCTGGATGTAAAGCTCCGGCATATCAACGCCGAGCGTCGTGCAGGCAATTTGCAGTTTAGCGTGCAGGTCCGGGCATTGCTGCGGCGTCACTTTTACCGCGCTTGCCATAAACGTTACGCGAATGGCGGATTCGCCCGTCACGCTTAAAAGTTTTTTGAGCGCCGAATCAATCCCTGGAATTGCCCGCAACGCAGCGAGAGCCTTGCTGTCCGCCGGATGAACGTACTCGTGTTTGCTCAAATCGGCAAACTTTTTGTGCGGCGCGTTTGAAAGCGGCAGGCGGCAGCGTCCGCAGACGGCTTCACCATTAACATAATCTTCTTTAACGGCGTTTTTTTGTCCGCAGTAGCGACACCGTACACTATATCTTTCGGCAATCGCCGCGGTTGAACTTTTTTTTGGCTTAATTCAAAGTTTAATAAGATATTTCTGATAATTCAAATTCATAAGTTTGATGTATTAAACGCCGCAAGGATGTAAAAAGTTTAATTTTCATAATCTATGTGAAACAACAGTAGAAATTCTTATTAGAATTAATTAACGACAACCCCACCGCAGAAGGAGCCCGCTCCTGCTGTGCAGCCAAAACAAGCGACTTCAGCCGGATTTGCCGTCGCCACTTTACTTGCAATCGCCTGTTCATTTTTTTAGAGTATCCATAGTAGTTCTCGTTGCGCGAAACACGAAATCCGGCATCTCTATATTAAATTTAACGGATTTAACCGTCGTAATGCTGCCGCCCGAACCGCGAATGGCGGCGGTTGTTTTGAACGGAATCATCACTCCATCAGCTGATCTGTAGTCGCTGAAATCCTCGACAAACGGTGCGGTCAAATTGCTGAAACCTGCTGACACCAAAGATTCGCGCCGCAGCAAGAGAAATGATTTTGTCGAAACGTATTCGGTTACCGGAGGGAACTAGGTGTTTAGTCCCAAAGTGTCGTGGTTTGGATTAATCTTAAATCGTTCTTTGTCATTTTGCCAGCATTTGACGATGTATTCATAAGCCGTCAAACCATTAAGCATCTTGAGGCGTCGGGCAAAATTGTAAGCCGCCAAAAAAAGTTTCAGATGGTCTTTTAGCTGTTGATGCGTTTCGTAGTAATAACGCTTGACTGTTGCTTCTTTGATCGTTCGATTCATGCGCTCGACTTGTCCGTTTGTCCACGGGTGATTAATTTTCGTTAGCCGATGTTCGATTCCGTTTTGGCGACAGATGCGGTCGAACAAGTGCATAAACGCCCATTTGTCTTTTTGCCGGTTGGTAAATTGAATACCGTTGTCAGTCAAAATCGTGTGAATGTGATACGGAACGACCGCAATCAGTTGCCGTAAAAACCGGCAAGCAGTGTCACGAGTTTGGTTCTGATGCAGTTCGGCATAGGCAAACTTAGAAGTTCGGTCAATGCCAACGAACAAATAAAGCCGTCCTTCTTCGGTGTTCACTTCGGCAATGTCAATGTGAAAATAACCAATCGGATATTGCTTGAATTTTTTCTTTATTGGTTTTTCGCCGGTAATGTCCGGCAAACGGCTGAGACCGTGCCGCTTTAGACAGCGATGTAAACTTGAACGGGTTAAATTCGGAATGCTCGGCTGTAAAGCGTACAAACAATCGTCGAGCGGCAAGAGCGTCTGGCTGCGAAAAGCGACAATCGTTGCCTCTTGCTCAGCGGTCAAAACTGTTGAATGTGGCTGGCGCGGACCCATCAGCGAATCTTTAACAGTTTTTCGCTTTCGCCACTTTGCGACTGTTTTGACATTGATATGATAATGCGATGCCAATTGTTTCAGGCTTTCTTGACTATTTTGTATTGCTCGGCGAAGTGCCGCTGTCGTAGTGGCGCAGCCGTGTAGAATTTGTCCCATAGTGTTTCCTTGATAAAAAGTGTTATGCATTTTACACCATCACACTTTGGGACTAAACAACTAGGTTCTGTTGACATTATGAAATAGTCGAATAATCTAATCGAGTAATGAAAGTTAGATCAACCGATCAACAGTGGCAGAAAATACTGCCGTTTTTGCGAACTTGCCCGAACATTTATATCGGACAAGAAAACGAGTGTCGTCAATTTCTCGAAGCCGTTTTATGGATTGCTC
>MWYY01000113.1 GCA_002050355.1 Acidobacteria bacterium 28-9 | reverse complement strand
AGGCAAGGCTTACCGGATTCAATAAGACTTTATAAAAGTTTCCGCTTTAGTTTTGCTTTATTTGGCGAAGCATTTGCCGCAGCGTTTGCCGAAAAAACCGTTGCGGAATTTGTTACAGCCGCGGAATTTGATGTTAACAATTCTGAATTCGACATCGCCGCGTTTGATTCGGTAACCTGCGTTTCGCCGTCAGAGCTTGCGCCGCCCATATTGATTGGTTTTTCCCGTATTTGTGAAACTTCGACTGTTTGCGGAGAATTTTTCAAAAATGTAAATGCGATGAGTCCGCCGAAAATTAAAACCAGTGTGCCGAGCGCGTAAGCCAAATTCGGAACGGCGAAAAGACGCCGATACCAGGGCGCGGCTGTTTCGATTTTTGCGGCTTGCGGCGCGTGAACAGTTTCACTTGCCATTTCGGAATTGAGCGAAATTACGTTTGAAAGAATTTTTCGACAGCGGTCGCAATCGGCAAAATGCGCCGTCAAACGCAGCCTTGTTTTTTCCGGCAAAGCATTTACATCGGCAAATGCGGAAATCTCGTCGGCGTCCAAATGCAATTCTTTATTTGGGATTTGGGATTTTGGATTATTTGCCCTCGTAAACGCAGTTTCGCCCTGCGCCGTTTGTCGCAGAAGAGCATCAATTTCCTTGTCGAATCCTTCAATCATTTATCAGTTTTCAATTATCATAAACAAAATTTAAATGTTTAATGATAAATGTTTAATGTCGGAACGCTTTAATTCCAAAATTCTTGCACGAGCGCCAGAGCAAGAAGAAGTGCAAACATTCGCTCCAAACCGACGTCGAGTTTTGATGCGGCGTCAGTCAAATGGCGTTTTACTTCTTCGGGTTTCCAGCCGAATTCTTTAGTCAAAATTTTCTCGACCGATTTTCGCATCTCGGTTTGAATTCGCACGATTTTGCGGCTCGCCGTCGCTTCGTGAAAACCCAGAGCCGCGCCGATGTCTTTTAACTTTAGATCGTCGAAATAATAAAGTTTTAAGATTAATTTATCTTCAGGTTCGAGTTTTGAAATCGCTTGTTTAAGCGCGTTTGAAACATCTTTTTGCGTTTGCTTGGCGCTGAAAGTGTCTTCGGGGTTGCTGCTGGCGTGAAGGACTTTTGCATTGTCGGAATTTTCTGACGAGCCGTGCGCCAGATTTTCAAACTCGCGTGTTTCTTCGACTTGAACAAACTTTGCTTGTCTGCGAAACCCGTCAATCGCCAATTGCGAAACGACCGCGCGCAGCCAGCCGCCCAAACTTCCGCGTCCCGAATAATACGAAAGTTTTGTTTTCAATTTTCCGTCTTTATCGTGTTTCAAACCGTAAAGCTCAGCCCAAATCGAACTCGCCAAATCTTCGGCGTCTTCCGCATTGTTGGAATATTTCCGCGCCGCCGATTTCACTGTTCCGTCAAAATTTTTGACCAAATTTACCCAAGCCTTTTCGTCGCCGCGTTCACAGGCGATTATTAAACACAAATCGTCCGCCGCAAGCCCGTCAACAAATGCTTTTATGTCAGAAACCGAAGCATTTTTGTCGTTGCGCAAAACGTATTTCTCGATTGATTTTCCGACACGCTCGCGCAAATCTTCGATTTCCAGACGACGCGAATCGTTTGCACGCGAAAGCAGGCGCGCAATTGATTCTTCAATCTGATTTCGAAATTTTTCTACGGCAGCGCTACTCATCGGCAAAAAGATGCGAGAAGTTTATCATTAGTTTGCAGATTTCGGGGAACAAATTCAATTGACTTTCTGCTCAAGATATAATGTTCACTAGAAATAGTAATTTTGCTGTGTTTAAAATTACAATTATAGTTTTTACAAAAAGCCGCCGATACAAAACAATTTTATTCGGTTTACAAAAAATCCAGCTATTTACATTTTATCTTTGCGCCGCAATCGAACTTCAGCGCAGATGTTTTCTTAAATAAGCGACGATTTTCCAGCCGTCCAGATAAACCCAGGGCTTCTCGCCGAGCGTATAATGACCGCACGGAATAGTTACTTCGTCGTGTTCGATACCTTTCTCGCGCAGAGCATTTATCACCTGACGCGATAAATCTACAGGAAATGTTAAATCGTAAAGCGTGTAAATGTAGCGTTGCGGACGCGGCGGCATTTTCGATAGCTTTTCCATATAAACAAGCGGAGAAATTGGCAGCCAAAACTCGCGCAGTTCGTCCAGAGAAATATCGTTCTCCATACCTTGTTTGACGTGATACGTCGAGAGACCCTGCCAGACGACATCGGCGACGTAGCCGGAAACATGATTGAAAACGGCGGCATCAATCTGCAAATCGTGCGCGAAGGCGAAAAATCCGACGCAGCTTCCGATGCTCGTTCCGACGACTCCAACTTTTTCGTAACCTTGATGTTTGAGCCAAGCGACGGCGGCGCGCGTGTCAACGACCGATTGCCTTAAAGACTGCAAAGTGCGCCCGACGTTCGGCGCAACCAAATAATCGGCGCGCTCTAATTCCGGCGGCATTCGCTCTTCGTGATAAGGTAAGGTCAGGCGCAGAGCCGACATGCCGACACGGTTGAAAACCTTGCATAAATCGAAATAGCTCCCAGCTTTCGCGTTCCAATGCGGCAAAACCACTACGGCGGCTTTTTTGTCTTTTTCGTGCGGGAAAAACTTAGCGTGAGCCGTGTTGTTTTCAGGTGAAGTGGTTTTGATTGCACTTGTCCAGGCTAAATTGTGAATTGTAAATCGTGAATCGTTATTAGTTGTGTGAAGTGTATAATCGGTAATTTTCGGCGCGAAGAAAAATTCGTCGCTGTTCCCCAGCATGTTTTTCGAGTATTCACGGAAAAATTTTCGCGGGTCGTCGCCGTTGGCAATCTCTTTGATAAACTCGGTTCCCCAACCGAACGGATGCACGATTCGATTGTCATTCAAAAATGCGAAATGGCGTTCGCGATTGTGCATCCAGCGTTTGAACATAAAGAATTTATCTTAAGGAAATTAGAATCGGTTCGCAACCGGCAGCTAATTTTGTGTTATAATTCGGCGCAAAACGCTATATAAATAAATTTATTTCTCAGGAGAATTTTTAAAATGGGTGTCGAATACAGTAAAATTCAGAAACTTTTGGGCGATGACGCCGAAACGCTTTTAAATCATACATCCAAGACAATCGCAAAAGAAAATCTGCAGCTTCCGGGTGCGGATTTCGTTGACCGCGTTTGGATGCAGTCCGACCGCAACCCGAATGTTTTGCGTTCGATTCAGACGCTTTTCGATAATGGGAGATTGGCAAAAACCGGTTATCTTTCTATTTTGCCGGTTGACCAAGGCATCGAACATTCGGCGGGCGCTTCTTTTGCGCCGAATCCGCAATTTTTCGACCCGGAAAATATTGTCGAACTGGCAATCGAAGGCGGATGCAACGCCGTCGCTTCTACGTTCGGTGTTCTCGGCGTCGTCTCCAGACGATACGCGCACAAAATTCCGTTCATCGTCAAAATAAATCACAACGAGCTTTTAACTTATCCGAACAAATATGACCAGGTGCTTTTCGGCACAATCGAGCAAGCGCGCAATATGGGCGCGGTCGGCGTCGGGGCAACCATCTATTTCGGTTCGGAAGAATCCACCCGCCAGATTGTTGAGATTGCCGAAGCCTTTGCCTACGCGCACGAACTTGGTATGGCGACGATTTTGTGGTGTTATCTGCGCAACAACAAATTCAAAAACGACGCGGGCGATATGCACACGGCGACTGATTTGACCGGACAGGCAAACCATTTGGGCGTTACGATTCAAGCCGACATTATCAAACAAAAATTGCCGGAGAGAAACGGCGGTTATAATTCATTAAATTTAGCGGGAAACCCGACCTACGGCAAAACAAACAAACTGGTTTACGATAAACTGACGACCGACAACCCGATTGACCTTGTGCGTTATCAAGTCGCCAATTGTTATATGGGACGCTGTGGTTTGATAAATTCCGGCGGAGAATCCAAAGGCGAGTCTGATTTGGCGGATGCAGTTCGTACGGCGGTCGTCAACAAACGCGGCGGCGGAATGGGTTTAATATCGGGGCGCAAAGCGTTTCAGCGTCCGATGGACGAAGGCATAAAATTGCTGAATTCAATCCAGGACGTTTATCTGTCCAAAAAAATCACCATCGCTTAAAAAATCAAAATTAACCAAACAGAGATTCACGCGGATTTGATTCTGCGTGAATTTTTTATTTTTTTGCATCCGTTTTGACCATTCAAGCGAAAATAGTATTACAAGGTCATAAAACACCTTTAATAATCAAAGGAAAAAGGTAGCAATAAAAATGAAAAAATTAACTTTAGCAATATTTGTAATGGCGATAGCTTTTTTGAGCTTCACCAACGTTTCGGCACAAATGATGAACGATAAGCAGATGTCGAACGGTAATCCGATGGTCGGCGGCGCGGCGATGTATAAAAATAAAGACATCGTTGACAACGCAGTCAACTCGAAAGACCACACAACACTGGTTGCCGCTGTCAAAGCCGCCGATTTGGTTGATACTTTGAAAGGCAAAGGACCGTTCACGGTTTTCGCGCCGACAAACGCAGCGTTTGATATGCTTCCAGCAGGAACGGTTAACACGTTGCTTTTGGCGGAAAACAAAGCAATGCTGACCAAAGTTTTAACGTATCACGTCGTTGCGGGCAAAATGGACTCCAAAGCGATTATGAAAGCCATCAAAAAAGGTAAAGGCAAAGCGATGCTTACA
Organism: Acidobacteria bacterium 28-9; assembly: GCA_002050355.1. Lineage (GTDB taxonomy): Bacteria > Acidobacteriota > Blastocatellia > Pyrinomonadales > Pyrinomonadaceae. The sequence continues at coordinate 2,563 of MWYY01000113.1, read as the reverse complement.
ACAGTCTCAGGCGGAATGCTGACGGCGACGATGCGCGGTAATAATCTTATGTTGACGGACGAAAAAGGCGGCATGACAACGGTTACGATTGCCAACGTCAGACAATCAAACGGCGTGATTCACGTTGTAGACCACGTTTTGATGCCGAACTAATTGCTGTAAACGATTAAAGAAACACCAAATAATTTCGAAATCAAAAAAGCTGCGAGTTTTACTTCTCGCGGCTTTTTTATTTGGTTATTAAATATGTCTTCTTATATTAGATAAATTTTCAGCGTGCGATTTGGTAAATTCCGGTCAAAAAAGGATTTGCAGCTTTTTCACGCTTGATTGTCGTCTCTGCACCGTGTCCGTTATAAACCGTTACGTTATCGCCGAGCGGTAAAATTTTATTGTTTATTGATCTGATCAATTGCTCAAAATCGCCGCCCGGCAAATCCGTTCTGCCAATCGAACCGGCAAACAGACAATCGCCGACAAAAACTTTCCGCTCCGCTTCTTCAAATAAAATAATGTGTCCGCGCGTGTGTCCCGGACAATGCAGTATTTTGAAACGCAGATTTCCAACCGCGTAAGTCTCACCATCGTCCCAGTTGCGCGTCAGTTTCGGCGGAATCTGATATTCAAAACCCAACTGTTTCAACTGTTCCGGCGGAATTCCCATAAAAAGCGGCTGTTCCGGCAAGCCGTAATATAAATCTTCGTCGGCAAGATGCAAAATAATTTCGGCGTGCGGAAAAATTTGGTGCAAATCCGAAACACCGCCGATGTGGTCAAGGTGCGCGTGAGTCAGAGTGATTGCTTGCAATTCGAAATGGTTTTTGTTTAAGTATGCGGCAATTATTTCCGCCGAATCGCCCGGGTCAATACAAATCGCACGGTGCGTCTTCTCGCATGCCAGAACGCGCGTGTTTTGCTGAAAAGGCGTCGTGATAAAAGTTTCGATAATCATTTTAAAAGTAATAAGTGGTCAGTTTTTCTTAATAATTGATTTAAATATTTGTCCGCATCGAAAGCGTTTTCTTTTCTAGTCTGCAAAACGCGCAAAATCGCGTCTCGGTAAGTTTTCTCCGTCGGCTTGCCCACAAAACAAGGCACCTCGATTTCCGATAAACTTAGATAACTAATTAAAACGCTCAAAAGCATCCAGAGCAAAATCTCCTCGCGCGTACCGATTGGATTATGTTTGCAGATTTTTTCGCTGTCTTCACTGATTCCGCTGCAAAGGCGCACGAACTCCTGCTCGGTAATCTTGTCCATAACAATAATTAAAACACAAATTGGTTTTCCGTTCACATTGAATTAAATTAAGACATTAATTTACACCGAAAAAGTACTTGATTCTAAAAAAGATACGCTTTCGTATAAAGTACAAAAAATCAAACGCAAAATTAAGTTTTTTGTTTTGAATTATTTAACAGAAAGACTTATAAGTTTCACACCTGGCACAATGTTTGCTATTGATGATAGCAGATTTGGAAAAACACACGAACAAGGGATTTAAATGGAAAAGTTAATAAAAATTTCAAAAATACCAAGCGGTATTCGCACATTAACAGACAAAATTAAATTTTCGAGGACGAAAACGGACATGGAAATTTTTGGAACAAAAGTTAGTTTGATAAGCAAAATTTTCGGCTGCACTCACGGTTCTTTAAGCCGACCTTTTTCACACGGGAAATTGGGTTATCGCAGTTGTTTGAAGTGTGGTGCCGTCAAACAGTTCAATCCTGAAACGCTCGAAACGTTCGGTGAATTTTATTATCCGATGGTTATTCAAGCGAAGAGAAATTAGATCGGCAAAGTTTTTTTGCAGTTTTATCGGTCGCGTATTTATTTTCTAGACTTCCTTTTTTTCTTCATTTTGGTTTTCCTTATTTATTAAAGCCGGAATCTTCGAGAAAGATTTCGGCTTTTTTTTAGAGCCTTTCTTCATACATCAAATAATGCGAGCTTTCCATTCCGAGTTTTTCGTAAACTCGCTGCGCACGCAAGTTTTCCTTTTCGACATAAAGGCGAAATCCGCAAACGTTTTTTTGTGTCCGCGCTTGAGCTTTGACAAATTCGTAAAGCCTGGAATAAATTTTTTTCCCGCGTTCTTCCGGCAAAATATAAACGCTCTGAATCCACCAAAACCAATTGTTTCGCCAATCGCTCCATTCAAATGTAACCATCAAACCGCCGACGATTGTTCCGTCTGTTTGTTCGGCGACAACGTAAAAACCTTTATCAATAGCACTAAAAATCGCCTCAACACCGCTTTGCAAAATTCTCGCGTCGAGTTTTTTCCCTTCGGTTTCAAGCGCCATTGCCTGATTAAACTCGATTAACGCCGCTGCGTCTTCCCGTTTTGCAAGACGAATATTCATATTTTAACTACGAATTTCAAATTTCGAATTTGATGAGGATTTTTCTTAAATTCGTATTCGTAATTTGGGTCATGTAACAAAAGAGATGCTGGTGGAATTCATCTGATGAATATAAAGTTTAACCACCGCTTCGAACATTTTCTTGGTCTTTGAAAAACAAATCGTTCTTCGCTGCAATCTTTTTAAGTGAGTGC
>MWYY01000107.1 GCA_002050355.1 Acidobacteria bacterium 28-9 | reverse complement strand
GCGTACTCGTTCAAAACAGACTTTCGATTAACCACTGCCTGGTAATTTGCCATTGCCGCCGCAAAGTCGCCGCTTTTTTCCGCCATTCGCGCCAGTAGATAATCGTAATTGTTTGATTCGAAAATTTTTCTGTCTCGATTTTCAAGATTTTTTAGTTCGCTGATAGCCGTTTGATAATCTTTGTTTTCAACCGCGCTGCGGATTTTTGAATGAATTTCTTCTCGATTTTGAGGCAAAACGCTCGACGAAAAAAACTAAAATAAACAACAGAAAAAATAATTTTTTCATAGCGGGATTTTAGCTTTATTTTAAAGAATAAAAAAGAGAAGGCTGAAAAGTATTTAACAATGAATTTCAGAAACACGTTTCCAAAAAGAATGGTTGTGCGATTCTTCCGCGGTTACTTTTTATTTTGCAGCTTAAAACTGACAATAATGGTGTATTTCCTGTAAAATTAAAAAATTTATGACAGCTAAAATTTTGAGCGGCGCGAAAATCGCGAATGAAATAAAACAAGAAGTTGCCGAAGAAATCGCAATTCTACCGTTTCGAGCAACGTTGACGGTCGTGCGCGTCGGTGAAGACAAAGCGTCGGCGGTTTACGTCGGCAGCAAAGTTAAAACTTCCGAAGAACTCGGAATAATTTCCGAACACCTGCATCTTTCAGCTGAAACAACGCAAGCTGAACTGCTCGAAATTGTTGAAAAGCTAAATACGCGCGACGATGTTGACGGAATTTTGGTTCAACTGCCGCTTCCGAAACATATTGACGAAAACGCGATTTTGGAAAAAATCAGCCCGGAAAAAGATGTTGACGGCTTTAGTCCGATCAATGTCGGACGTCTCTGGCAAAGTCAAAATGCGCTCGCACCCTGTACGCCCGCCGGAGTCATCGAAATTCTCAAACGCTCAAACATCGAAATTGCCGGACGACACGCCGTCGTTTTAGGCAGAAGTAATATCGTCGGTAAACCGATGGCAATGCTGCTTTTACAGGAAAACGCAACGGTTACGATTTGCCATTCGCGCACGAAAAATCTGGCGGAAATCACCCGTCAAGCCGACATTTTAGTGGCTGCAATCGGTCGCACCGGATTCGTTCGCGGCGAACATATCAAAGAAGGCGCAACCGTTATTGATGTCGGTATCAACAATGTTTCCGACATTGAATTTGCGCGTGAATTATTCGATGAAACGGAACTCGAAAAGCGTTTAAATACAATCGGAAAGCGCGGATATACTTTGGTCGGCGACGTTAATCCAAAAGAAGCGCGTGAGAGAGCCGCATATTTTACGCCCGTGCCCGGCGGCGTCGGGCTTTTAACCGTCGCAATGCTGATGAAAAACACAATTGAAGCCGCGAAGAAAAGACGAATAATGATGAATGGTGAATGATAAATGGTTAATGTAAGACAGCTTCTTCAATTCATCATTTATCATTCACCATTCATCATTAGTTTTAGTATTTCGGCACGCTCGAATCGACTTCATTTGACCAGGCAGTAATGCCGCCTTTCAGATTTTCCAGTTTGCCTTTGAAACCCGAACGCTTTAATGCTTCGATAGCTTTTGCACTGCGCCCGCCGGCTTTGCAGTGGATAATTGTTTCGCGCGTCGGGTCAATCTCGCCCATTCTGGTTAAAATCTCGCCGAGCGGAATCAATTTCGCTCCTTCAATGCGTGCGAAGGCGTTTTCGTCCGGCTGACGTACGTCAATCAATTGAACATCTTTGCCGTTATCGAGTCTTTGTTTTAATTCGGTTGCGGTAATTTCCTGCATTTTTTCTCCCTGTTTTTCCTTATTTTATAGTCAGTCAAGATTTCATTGGAAAATTTTGCTTTTAATCAAGATTATTTATTTTGGTCGTATAGATACAAACCTAAGCCGAATTTGGCGCTGGCGCGGCGCAAAGCCATAGATTCGGCGTTTGAACTCGAATCGCCCCACGAATCAGTCGTTTCGTCTTCCTGTCCGGTCGCTTCACGATAAACGACGCCTTCGGCGCACGAAACGCAAAGGCGCACAATCATAATCAGTTTTCCGCCGACGGAATTTATCGAACGGATTTCATAACTCCAGCCCGGCGCGTAATGGTCGAGATATTTCACGGCGTCGTGCCAGGCGATATATTGAATTTCCTTGCCGCCCTGCTTTCGAGAGCGCAAATGTCTTTTGGCGACAGGTTTTGACAAATCCTTGACGATTTCACGAATCGAGCGCAGTTCAGTCGAAACATTTTTCGAGTCTAATTCTTCTGCAATATTTTCGTCCTTCATAAATTCTCCTTAAACAGTAACAGCTTCACGGTATTCGCCCCAAACTTCTCTCAAACAATTGCTGATTTCGCCGACGGTTACGTGATTTTCCACGCAATCCAAAATCGGCGGCAAAAGATTTTCCGTTCCCTTTGCCGAATTTTCAAGTTTTGTCAAAGCATTTTCAGCTTTTTCCCTATCACGTTTTTCACGCAGAGCGCGAAGCCGCTCGATTTGTGCGCGCTCGACGGCTTCGTTGACTTTTAGAATCGGAATCGTTTCAGTTTCTTCCGTTTGAAAACGGTTAACGCCGACGACAACCGCATCTTTCGTTTCGACAGCTTTTTGATATTCGTAAGCCGCTTCCTGGATTTCGCGCTGCACATAGCCTTGTTCGATGGCGCGCAGCATTCCGCCCAAATCATCAATTTTTTCGATATAATCAACTGCCTTTTGCTCTAATTGATACGTCAACTCTTCAATCGCGTAACTTCCTGCCAAAGCGTCAACCGTGTCGGCAACGCCGGTTTCATGAGCGATAACTTGCTGCGTTCTAAGCGCGATTCGAGCCGCCCTTTCAGTCGGCAAAGACAGGGCTTCATCCATCGAATTTGTGTGCAGAGATTGTGTTCCGCCCAAAACTGCGGCGAGTGCTTGAATCGTCGTTCTGACGACGTTAACTTCCGGCTGCTGCGCCGTCAAAGTCGAACCGGCGGTTTGCGTGTGAAAACGGAGCATCAGGGATTTCGGGTTTTTTGCCGCGAAACGTTCCTTCATAATTTTAGCCCACAAACGACGCGCGGCGCGAAATTTTGCGATTTCTTCCAAAAGGTTGTTGTGCGAATTGAAAAAGAATGAAAGACGCGGCGCGAAATCATCAACTTTTAAACCGACTGAAATTGCCGCGTCAACATAGGCTATTCCGTTCGCCAAAGTAAAAGCGATTTCCTGCGCGGCAGTCGAACCGGCTTCGCGGATGTGATAGCCGGAAATCGAAATCGTGTTCCAGGCGGGAACTTCAGCAGCGCAAAAAGCGAAAGTGTCGGTTATTAATCTTAAGGAAGGTCGCGGCGGATAAATATAAGTTCCGCGCGCGATGTATTCTTTTAAAATGTCGTTTTGAATCGTGCCGCTGACTTTATCAAACGCAATGTTTTGCTTTCTGGCGACAGCTAAATACAAACACAAAAGTGTCGAAGCCGTTGCATTTATCGTCATTGAAGTCGAAACCGTGTCGAGCGGAATCTGGTCGAAAAGGCGCAGCATATCTTCCAGAGAATCAATCGCCACGCCGACTTTTCCGACTTCGCCCGCCGCGAGCGCGTCATCGGAATCGAGTCCGATTTGCGTCGGCAAATCAAACGCCACCGATAGACCGGTTGTGCCTTGCGAAAGCAAATATTTATAGCGCGCGTTGGATTCTTCGGCGGACGCAAAACCGGCATACTGACGCATCGTCCAAAAACGTCCGCGATACATATTTGCACGAACGCCGCGCGTGTATGGAAATTCTCCCGCCTCGCCGATTTCGTTTTCAAAATCAATTGTCGTATTTTGCGGATTAAAATCGTTCGGCAATTCGATGCCCGAAGAAGTCTCGAATTTTTCGCGTCGTTCCATTTCTTTGGTTTCCGGTTTCTAGTTTTTGATTACTGTTAAAATTAACTTAAAACAACGAAAATTAAAACCTAAAACCTGAAACTTATTTTCTCGAACCGGAAACTCGAAACTTGAAACTTTGCCGCCGCTCGCGTAGCATCTCTAAACAGGCAAATGGAACTCGAAAAAAACGAACAGGAAGCCGTCCGCCGTCTTGGCGCGACAATCAATTCGGCAATCGAAAAATCGGTTGAAGTAGCGCGCGCGATTGAAAATTTGCGCGAATTCGGATACGAGCCGCAATTGACGCTCCGGCTGGAAATCGGTTTGCAGGACATTAGCGAAAATGTCGAAAACGCTCCTGAAGAAATCGAACTCCAATTAACGGACGAAGACGTGCAAGCCTTACGCCGTATGAAAATTCGCTTTGATTAATGGTGAATGATAAATGGTGAATGGTTGATGAAATACAAAATTCCTGCCATTCACTATTCACCATTCACCGTTCACCATCATCTTGAATTACTTTAACTATTTTACCGAAATCGAAGAAACTTTTATCCGCCGGCGCGGGCGCAATCTGCTGCTCAGTCCGCTCGATTGGGCGTTGATTGAAACCTGGCAGGAGCGTCAAATTCCGCTGCACGTCGTCTTAAACGGCATCGAAAAAGTTTTCAATACGGTTGACAAACAACCGGCGCGCAAGCGAACGGTTAAATCCCTGATGTATTGCCGCGAGGAAATCGAAGCACAGCACGCCGAGTGGCTAGAATCGCAAATCGGAAAAAACGGTGGCGGCGAAGTTGAAACAAATGAAAACGCGGCGGAAAAATCGCTTTTTTCCCGCCAGGCGATTGCAAACCATTTGAAACAAGTTTCGTCCGATTTGGAAAACGCTCGAAAAAATGCGAAGGGCAATTTGCGCGAAACTTTAGCGAGAGTTTTAAGCCGTCTGGCGAAACTCGAAAACAAATTTGAAAATGCTGAAAAGCTCGAAGAGTCGCTGGAAAAACTCGACGCTTTGATTGACGACACTTTGCTGCAAACTTTGGCAACCGAAGATTTGAAAAACGAAACGAAAAAACAACTCGCCGCTTATCAAAAGAAAATGGAAGCTGACATCTACCGGCGAACATTCGATTTGATGCTTCTCAAACGTCTGCGCGAACAAACGGAAATCCCGCGCTTAAGTTTGTTCTATCTTTAGAGATTTCTCAGTTAAACTCAAACTATTTTGAAAGCAGAAAACTACCAAATAATCGAAGTCAAAATCGAAAAAATCGTGCCGAACGGTTTCGGGCTGGCGTTTGCCGAAAATTTGACCGTTTTTGTTGCACTCGCGGCGAAAGGCGACCGGCTTCGAGTAAAAATCAACCAGAAAAAAGGTAAAACGGCTTTTGCCGAAATTGTTGATATTATCGAGCCGGCGCCGGCGAGAACCAAGCCGCGATGTCCGTATTTCGGCGTTTGCGGCGGCTGTAATTTTCAGCAATTGCAATACGAAGCGCAAATGCAGGCGAAAGTTGAAATCGTTCGGGATTGTTTGTCGCGTATCGGAAAAATAAATTACGAACGGGAAATTTCGATAATCGGCAGCCCGAAACCTTACGAATATCGTTCGCGCGCGCAGTGGCACGTTGACGTGCGCCGAAGAAAAATCGGTTATTTTCAAAGAAACTCGCACGAGATTGTTGACGTTGAAGTTTGCCCGATTTTAACTACGGAAATGCAGGCGATTTTAACCGAACTGCGCGAAACAATTGTCTGGGAAAGTTTTGCTGCGCAAATAATCGAGATAGAAGCGGCGCAGGGCGGACAAGATGTTTCGGTTTATTCGGCGGAAATCGTTGAACCGACTGACGAAATAAGTTTTCAAACCGAAGAAAATCGTTATTTTTACGACGCAAATATATTTTTTCAAGGTAATCAATTTTTAATCGAACAACTTATTGACACTGCAACCGGCGGCGCGGCGGGCGAAACGGCGCTGGATTTGTATTGCGGCGTCGGACTTTTTACTTTACCGCTGGCAAAAAACTTCACGAAGGTTTTGGGCATCGAAGCACACGATAAAGCGATTGATTTTGCGGCAAAAAATGTCGAAAACGCGCGAATTGAAAACGTCGGTTTATTTGCCGAAAACGTCGGCGAATGGCTGGCGGAAAATCTCAACCAGCTAGGCGACGTTGATTTTGTCTTGCTCGACCCGCCGCGCGCCGGAACGGAATCGGAGACGATTGAGAGTTTGCTCAAATTAAAACCGAAAGAAATTTCTTGTGTTTCCTGCGACCCGGCGATTCTAGCGCGTGATTTGCGCCGTTTGACCGAAAGCGTTTACCGAATAGAATCAATAACGGCGATTGATTTATTTCCGCAGACACATCACGTCGAAACGGTCGTCAGGTTAAAACTTATTTTGTAGATTTGTAAAAATGATTGCAAATAATTTTGTAAATCTTTTGACGCAATATCGGTCATCAAAATCTTATGAATTCGCAAACGATTGCCCGATTATTTTTTTGCGTTGTTCTGCTGATGCAGGCGAACATTGCGTTTACCTTCGAGACCGACCAATATAATCTACCGCCCGAACCGCTTGCCGACATCGGCGATGAAGTTTCCGAATATGCCGAGCAGAATTTAAGAAAAGCATTCGGTAAGATAAACGCTGAGATTTCTGCGCGGCAAAATTGTCTGGAAAATAATTCGGCAAAGCTGGGGAAAACAAAATGCGCTTCGCCCGATAAAGAACGACTAAAACTCGAATATCTGCGCTCGGAAGATGCGGTTGCGCGCGAAGTTTATAATTTGCTCGGAACAGGCGTTCCGCCTTTTACCAAATCCGGCTCGTGGATGGAATCGCATCGTTTTAAGGGGCAACCGGCGCGTTACAAAACCGATTTTGGTAAATCTATCTTTTTCATTTTTCCAATTGATTATTTAACAATCAGTCCGACTGTGAATCTTTACGACGCGCAGTTCGGCACGGACAAAATCGCGCACGTTTTTCAACAAGGTTATAGTTATTACAAAATCTACAAACGCGGCTTGGCAAACGGTCTTACTCCCGACGAAGCAACCAGAAAAGCCGTCCGTTGGGGAAAAATGACCGAGCGCACTTTTTATGGAACTCTTATTTCCGGCGTTTATTCAAATGCTGATTTGTGCGCTAACTTTGTCGGGATGAAATTTTATTTGAATCTAATACAAGCGATAAAAATCGGAAATGAAACAAAATCAGCCGTTTTGCTTCTTGAAAATGGATTTTGGACGTTTAATGAAAACGTCGATTTGCGCGAAACACTTATCAAACCGTTTCTCTCAAATCATTTAAACGAAGCGTTAAATCCGTCTATTTTTGTAAAAGGTTTACGCTCGTTTGTTCGCCGAACGGTAAAAAACCAAAGCTGCAAACAATGGCTCGATGAATTTCCCAACCGTTCGCAAACTGATTTCGATAATTCTTCACAAGCGTTGAAACTCTGGTATGGCG
>MWYY01000098.1 GCA_002050355.1 Acidobacteria bacterium 28-9 | reverse complement strand
CAAGTAGCCGGTAAGCCGAAAGCGGTGAGCCGGAACTAAACTCTGAGCGGTTAAAAAAATTCGGACGCAGGTTGATAATTTCGGCGTTGAAGACAACGAAGATGGTGGTGGCGAAAAGCAGCAATGCTCTAATCATCGTTTTCAGTCGCTCCGGCTGAATTATTAAAACCGCAGCCGACAAAATAAACGAAAGGCGAGTCATTTTGATTCGCCTTTTTATATTTTAGGGTTTCTTGTAATTATCATTTAGAAAATTTTTCATTCAAATAGATTAATAAATTTACAGAATGTTTAAATAATAATGCTTGATAACTGAACACTTTGTAATATTATAATTTCAGGCGGAGGAATTTCGACAATGGAACGATATTTAGGAAGATTTGAACCTTATTTATACGCAATTTTTAGAATTATTACAGGCTTCTTATTTATGTGGCACGGCACGCAGAAATTATTCGGCTATCCGGCGACGCCCGCCGGTCAGCCCGCGCAGCCGTTAAACGCTTTGATGGCGGCAGCGGGAACTATCGAATTTGTCTGCGGATTGCTGGTTATGCTCGGATTATTCGCCGGTTTCGCGGCTTTTCTGGCAAGCGGCACGATGGCGGTCGCATACTTTATGGCGCACGCTTCGGGCGGTTTTCTGCCGATTGTCAATAAAGGCGAATCAGCAGTGCTTTACTGTTTCGTGTTTCTCTACATCGCCGCGCGCGGCGCGGGCTTGTTGAGTTTGGATTCGCTTTTGTTTGGTAAAAAACAAGCGGCTCGCGCCGACGTGTAAAACCGAATAAAACGCGAGTTGCAAAATGTGCATCTAAGATTGGCGATTGATAAATTTTGTAAATTTTATCGAGGTAAAAAAATGAATACAACTTTTGATGGTGTCGGTACTGGTTATTCGGCGGCTGAAGCGATGCCGGAAGAACGCGCTTCGTTTATCCGCAAAACCTACTTGCATCTGGCGGGCGCGGTTTTGATTTTTATTTTGATGGAAGCGTATCTGATTATGTCGGGCGCAGGTCTCTGGATGGCGGAGACGATGCTCGGCGGGCGCTTTTCGTGGTTGATTGTTTTAGGCGCGTTTATGGGCGTTTCGATGCTCGCGCAATACTGGGCAAATTCGCAAAGTTCGCGGGCGATGCAGTATATGGGTTTGGGACTTTTTATCGTCGCCGAAACGATTATATTTCTGCCGCTCCTGTTTATGGCGGCGGTGCGCTCGGACGGTTACGAATTGTTTGCTAAAGCCGGTATTACGACGCTCGGTTTGTTTTTGGGTTTAACGGCGGTCGTGTTTTTAACGCGCAAGGATTTTTCGTTTCTCGGTCCCGTTTTGATGATTGGCGGTTTCGTCGCGCTCGGCTTTATCGCTTCGGGCATTATTTTCGGATTTAGTTTAGGCAACATTTTTGCCTTTGCGATGGTTGCTTTTGCGGGCGGCGCGATTTTGTATGACACGTCGAATGTTCTGCACAAATACAACACAAATCAGCACGTCGCCGCATCCTTAAGTTTATTCGCCAGCGTCGCTCTGCTTTTCTGGTATATTTTGCGGATATTTATGGGTTCGAGAAATTAATTATTTCCGAATTTTTTATTCGAAAAAGAAAAACTTTATAAAAATAAAACACCTCTGAAAATCAGCTTCAGAGGTGTTTTTTTGCGAAAATGTGGCTAAAACTTCTATTTATGCGCCTTTATTAAAAATTTTTCTTGACACACACACTTGTTTCGCGTAAAAGTTTTAATCGTAGTGAACTTGTAACACACAACAGTGTAACGGTTACGTCACAGTTTATTACAAAACACTTTAAGGCTTTTAAATCTAATCAACTAGGAGAAAAAAATGCCAGTATCAAAAAAATCAAGTTCAAAATCATCAAGCACAGCAAAGAAATCCGGTTCGAGTAAATCTGCCGGTTCCAGCAAATCCGGTTCAAAAACTTCGTCCCGCAGCAAAAGTTCCACCGCTAAGGTAACTATTGCCGTCAAAACCGGAGCTGCTCCAAAAAGAAGCGCTTCGAAATCACGGGCAACGGGCAAATCTTCCGCTGCCAAAAGCGCAAAGAAACCAACATCTAGCGCTTCAAGCAAATCGTCGGCAAGCAGAAGTAAAACAAGCGCTTCAAAATCCGGCGGTTCGAGAGCCAAATCAGGCGCCAGCAGTAAATCGAGAAGCGGCAGTTCGAAAGCTAGAAGCAGTTCGTCAAAATCTTCCGGCTCTTCTTCCAAATCTGGCGGTTCGTCCAAAACATCACGCTCGTCAAAATCTTCAGGAGCATCTAAATCTTCGCGTTCGTCCAGACCTTCACGCTCTTCAAGAACGTCTAAAGGAATTGCCAGCAAAGCGGTTGATGTTATCGCCGATGTTTTATCAGGAGCAGTTTCAGGAGCGGCAACGGGCGCGATAATAGGTGCGGTTGACGCCGGAGCAAAAGCTGCGACGAGCAAAAGCTCCTCGTCCGGCTCGAGAAGTTCCGACAGCTCGAGAAATTCCGATTCGTCAGATAAAAAACGCGGCAGATAGTCCGCTTTTTTTGCAATTTAATAAAAGGCGTTGTTACAAAGAATTTGCAATGCCTTAGTTTTATTTGACGAAAGAATCCTAAAAGAAAAATGGCTTGTAAGTTAAGTTATTTGTAAGTGTCTTTAAAAGTTTACGGCTAAAAATTTTCTGCGCAGAAAATTCTAAAAAGGCGTTTCATATTCGTCTTCATCCTTAAAAACTATCCGCCGCTTAACTTTCGACTCGGTTTCCTCGCGCAAATCTTCTGTATTTATCGGCTGCAAAGTCGGATTTCCGTCTTCGTCTTTTAATAGAACCTCGATGCGGCGCTCGGCTTGATTTAATCGCTCCTGACATTCGCGCGACAATTTCACGCCGTCTTCAAAAAGCTTCAGGCTTTCTTCTAACGCCAAATCGCCGTTTTCTAATCGGCGCACGATTTTTTCGAGTTCCTGTAAAGAAGCTTCAAATGTTTGTTTTTTGTCAGCCATAAATTACTTGAAAATCCCGTCGAGTTGTTTCAACACTTCGCTCAAATTTCCGATACCGAAACTTTCTCCCGCTTTCTTTAAACTTCTCTTTTGAGCCAGCAAAATCAATTCCTGACCGATTTTTTCGGCGACGCGCTTGGCTAGCTCATCATCCTTTACACCGACGACTTGCCATTTATCGCCGTTTAGTTTCAAACTCAATTCTAACGGACGGTCCTGCAATTTGCTTTTAACAAACGCCGTGTCGCTTTCCTGCGTAATATCCAGAAATCTGTCTGCGCCGGCGGCGATTGCCCAGAACGGCACATTCTCCAATTTTTTTGTTTTGTCGCGAATCAAATTCGGAATTTCCGCTCTGGCGCGTTCTTTAACCGCCGGCATCAGCGGCGCGGCAATCTGCGCGACCTTTGCAATCGTCTGCGGCGGCAAATTGCGACCGTAAAGCTCGACGGCTTTACCGGTAATCTGCGGCACAAAATCTTCGATAATCGCGTCTGTATCAACCAGTCGGTCAATCGCTTTCTGGTCATCGCGGCGCGCTGCGTCAATTAGCAAAGCTAACGAATACTGCGGCGTTTTCTTTAAACTTTGCCAGTAAAAATAACCGCCGATTGTTCCGATTAAAATAACGGCGGCTAGCACGATTCCCAAAATCCCGAGCACTTTTACAAACACGCTTCTTTTTTTCGGCTTTTGGTACTCATGGAAATTGGGCGTGTTTTTACTTTCCGTCACCATTTTAGGTTCTCTTGCGGCTTCGTTTAGATTTACATTAAAACGCGACATCAAAATTTTCTTTCGACCTGTCTATTGTTAATTTTATTTTCAACCCGAATTTTCTGTAACTCTTGCTTTAATCTTTCCTTTTGCAAAACGAATTTGCAAGCTTTCGCCGACCGCGGTTTGTTTCGCGTCGCGCATAATTTCACCTTTTTCATTTTCCGTAATTGATAAGCCGCGGCGTAAAACCGCCAGCGGCGAAAGCGCGTCGAGCGACGCCATCGAAATTTTTAACTTTTCATCTTTTCTTTTCGCCGCATTTTTTATCGCCGAAATTTGTTTTTGCCCTAATACAGCCAGACGAGTTTTCTTTTCGTTTAACTTTGAAGCAAGTTTTAGCGGTGAAATTCGATTGGTTAAACTTTCGAGACGTTGCTCGCCGATTTTTAATTTTTCCGATAAAGCATCGCGCATCTGTTCCTCGAAATCAGCTATTTCATAATGCCTATCTTTAATCTGTTGTGGAAACTCGGTGAAAACGGGCGCGCGCGCAAACTCCTGCCAATCCGAACGCAGGTGAAGCAGCCGGTAACCGATAAGCTGAAACAAATCTTGTCTCCGCTGCGCCAGAAAAGCGGCGATGCTGTCTTCGCTTTCGGCGACGATTTCCGCCGCTGCGCTCGGTGTCGGCGCACGACGGTCTGCCGCAAAATCGGCAATCGTAAAATCAATTTCGTGTCCGACGGCGGAAATTATAGGAATCACAGAATTTCTAATCGCTCTGACAACTCTTTCTTCATTAAAAGCCCACAAATCCTCGCTCGAGCCGCCGCCGCGCCCGACAATCAAAACGTCAATTTTTTCGCTTGTATTTTCGTTATGCCGATTTGCTAAATTTATCGCCGATTCAATTTCTTCTCCAGCCGTTTCGCCTTGAACTCTGGTCGGAATTAAAACAATGTGAACCGTTCTGGTTCGGCGCGATAAAACCTGCAAAACGTCGTGAAAAGCCGCGCCGTTTGGCGATGTAACGACGCCGACACGCCGCGGGAAAAACGGCAAATCGCGTTTCAAATCTTCATCAAATAAACCCTCTTTAGCGAGTTTCGCCTTTACCTGTTCAAACGCAACTTTCAACGCGCCTTCGCCAACCGGCTGCAGCGATTCAACCAAAATTTGATATTCGCCTTTCGGACGATAAACCGAAAGTTTTCCGCGCACGCGAACCAGCAAGCCATCAAAGGGCTGAAAACGAATCCGCATATTATTTCTGACATAACACGCCGCTTTCAGTTGCGAATCGCCGTCGTGCAAAGTGAAATACCAGTGACCGGAATTTGCCGCTACAAAATTAACAATTTCTCCTTCAATCCAAACCGACGCAAAACTTTTCTCGAGCGCGGTTTTAACCTGTTCGTTAAGCTCCGAAACGGTCAGCGGACGATTTTCCTGCTCGTCAAAAAGAGATTGTAAAAGCGTGGATTTCATTTAATGAGAAAATTCAATCAAATATTCACACAAATAAAAACGGACGGGTTTTTGTATTTATCCTGCTAATTCCGCCTAATCATATTTGAAAGTATTTTTTGTTTCAGCCTTTTCAACAATTATTGTGAAATTGTTCGCCCGCGCTTCCGCGAAAAGTTTTTTGATAAATTCTTTTTGTTTGAAATCGAGTAAATTGGCTGAACAGTATTTGTTTAATTGTTCGTCGTTCGCATTTGAATCAATCGAACCGTTTAATTGGCTTGCCGTTAGTTTTAAAACAACTTTAAAATCTTGCTTTTCATTGCCG
Source organism: Acidobacteria bacterium 28-9 (assembly GCA_002050355.1). GTDB lineage: Bacteria > Acidobacteriota > Blastocatellia > Pyrinomonadales > Pyrinomonadaceae. The sequence continues at coordinate 2,452 of MWYY01000098.1, read as the reverse complement.
ACGCGCACGTTTTTCAGGTTTGTGTAAATCATCATTTTAACGAGCGCGTCCTTGATGTCGTTTTCGTGCGTAAACTTTGAACGCTGGCTGTGTTTCGCTTCTATCAAATAAACCGTTTTCGGTTCAAGCCGCGTTTCGTCAACCGTAAAAAAGTATTTCCCGAAAAGCGCGTTGGTGATGGTTATATTTTGTTTCGTGTCGGTCGCTAAAGCTTCTTTCGGCTGTTTGGTTTGCTGCTCGCGGATTTGCGCGTTTTGAGATTTGCGGCGGGAAAACTCGACAAATTTTTGTGGCGTTTCGGCGTATTTTATTAGTTCGTTTAAAGCGGTTTCATCGTGAAGATACGTTTTTGTGTTCTTGGAAATTTCGCGGTAAGCGAGTCTGGCTTTTTCAAAAACGCTTTTTAATTCCTTGGTTTCTCTTTCGTTCCACTCGCACGCCGTCCCTTTGAAATCAAAAAATTCGTTCAGTCGCGTTAAAACGTAAGTGTTATCAAGTTTCTGCGCGGTGATTTGGTCGGCGCGTTTTGTATTTTTCGTTGCGTCGCTGTAATAAGCAAGAACGACGTGAACGTCTAAAAGACCGAGCAGCGAAATCGTATCCCACTGCAAAAAATCGCGCTCGCCGCCCAAACCTTCATCTTTCAAAACCGGAATTACCGTCGCCCGTTTCGGAAACGAAAGCGTGTCGTAAACTCTCTCATACGGATACGAACGCGTTCTTTTCGGAGAAATCCAACGACTGGCGGCGATTTTTTCTTTGCCGTTATTTAAAATAAAAGCGCCCGGTGCTTTGTTGACGTCAAAATTTTCGAGTTTCGTTTCGCGCAAATTGTCGCCCACGAATTGTTTGTATGTGATTTCTTCGACTTCGCCCGAAATTTCGGCGGATTGCTGGAAAGGCGCAGCAAAACCCGCTAAGAAATTTAAATTGTTTTCTGAAAAATTTGTCTGTAAAAATCGGTTTTCTGTTTGCGGTCTTTGCGTGAAATTATTTTTTTCTAATCCAGACGTTTCTTTCTCTGAAACGGCTGCGACCGAGCCGAGTTTTACAAATGTATTTGCGCGATTAACCTTGATTTTCAAACGCGGCGAAGCACGATTCTCTTTTGTTTCGGTAATATTCGAACGAAAGGTTACGGTATAAGCGGTGCGCAATTGCAAAACAATGTCGTCGTAAGCCTTCTGCAACTCGCTCAATTGTTTTATCGGGTAATAAACGCCGCCGGAAACCTGCGCCAATTTTCCGCCTTCGCCTTCGGCTTTCGTCGTCAAAGCCATAAAGCGCGTTCGCAGAGGGTCAATTGTTTCGGCATAATTGTTCGCCGCCGAAGCCGCCACCAATCCCGACGGAACATAAAGCGGATAAACGAGCGCGCCGCTTTCCTGTATCGAACCCAAAAGTGATTCAAACGGCAGAAACGAGCGGTTGTCGTCGCCGTCCGACAAAATGACGATTGCCGTTCTTTCACCTTTTAAAGGTTTTAAAGTGTCAACTAAAGTGTACGCAACGGCGTCGTAAAATGCCGTTCCGCCGCCCGCGTCAAAAGTATCGAGACTCTCGGAAAGTTTTCCCTTATCGGTCGTAAAAGTTGATAAAGTTTTGACATCTTCGTTAAAAATAATGATTGCAATTCGGTCGTTCGGACTGACGGTGTTGACGAAATTTCTGGCGGCTTTACGGATAAAATCAACGTAATTATCCACGCTGCCCGAAATGTCCAGAAGCATCACGAGATTAAACGGCGCGGTCGTCGGCTCGACCGATAAAATCTCGCGCTGCTCGCCCGCTTCCTGAACTTCAAAATCTTTCTTTAGCAAATCGGCAACTGCGCGGTTATTTATGTCGGAGACGCGCACGAGAGCTTTTTTTAACGTCGCCTGCAGATTCGGATTTTCGTTTTGTTTCTCGCTCAGAAAAGGCTCGCGTTTGCGCGGCGGCAGAGTTTTTGCGTAATCGCCGAAATATTTCGGACTGGCGCGACGGATAGCTTCCGTCAAAAGTGAATCGCCGCTTCTGACGACGGCTTTGGCGGCTTCGGTCAAAGGTCGCTCGCGCAAATTTGACGGAACTTCATTCGGATTGACATTTAAAAGAACGATGCCGCGCGCGGTCGTAAAATTCAATTTTACAGATTTATCGGTTAATATTTTTGCTCTTTTTTCCGCCGCTTTTTCTTGTTTTGATTTTTTCTTTTGGTCTTTTTTATTCTCGTCTGTTTCTTGCCGTGCGGGTTCGGTTAGGTCGGTTTCTTCGGGTTCGCTGTTTTCGCTTCCGTCAGCCTTTGCGTCGTTTGTTTTCTTTTTCGCCTTCTCTCCGATTCTTCCGTTCAAAACAAACTTCCCGGCTGCTTTTTCGTCAACTTCTTCGAGTTCGACATCGCTCAAAAAACGCGGGCGCGATTGCGTCCAAACAAAATCATACTTTAAATCATCAAGCGGAACATTTGCCG
>MWYY01000023.1 GCA_002050355.1 Acidobacteria bacterium 28-9 | reverse complement strand
GCGCGAATTACAGCGTTTAGCCCCGGCGCATCACCGCCGCCCGTTATTACGCCGATTTGTTTATACATAATGAAATGAGTTCACAAAGTAAAAAATGTATTTTACATTATGAACTCGGAAAACTCTAAAAACAAAAACTTAAATTTTTAAGAATTATGTGAACGCTTTCGCTCGAATCGCCAACTCTTTTTTAAGATGATAGGTGTTCTAACACCTATCATCCACCATCTATCATTTATTAGCCGTAATCGTTCCCATCAATCTTTTCGCTTCGGGAATAGTGTCAATCGCTTTCAAAATCTGCGGGTCAGTTTTTCCCGCGCGCGAACCTTTTGCGCCATCGTTTCAAAGGAGAACGGAATTTCCGGTATCAAAATAATGTCGGCGCTTCCGGCAAGTCCAGCGTGCAGCGCAATCCAGCCGGTATGTCTGCCCATCACTTCCAAAATCATCACGCGGTCGTGCGAAGCGGCGGTCGTATGCAGACGGTCGAGAGCTTCGGTGGCAATATCAATCGCGGTCATAAATCCGAACGTGAGTTCGGTTGCCGCCAAATCATTGTCAATCGTTTTTGGGACCCCGATAACGGAAAAGCCGCGTTTGTGGAATTCCTGCGCGATTGCAAGCGTTCCTTCGCCGCCAAGAACAATAAGCGCTTCAATTTCCAGACGCTTCAAGTTTTCAATCGATTCCCGAATAATTTCTTCGGGATAAACAGCATTGCCGTCCACGAATTTGCAGAAACTTCCAGTGTTTCTCGTCCCCAAAATCGTTCCGCCGCGCGGAAGAAGACCGCTTACGGCTTTCGTCGTCAGCTTCATCGTTTTAGTTTCGCCTAAGAGTCCTTCAAAACTTTCTTCGATGCCGACGACTTTCATTCCGAACTCGCCGATTGCCGTCCGAACAATCGCGCGAATTACAGCGTTTAGCCCCGGCGCATCACCGCCGCCCGTTATTACGCCGATTTGTTTATACATAATGAAATGAGTTCACAAAGTAAAAAATGTATTTTACATTATGAACTCGGAAAACTCTATAAACAAAAACTTAAATTTTTAAGAATTATGTGAACGCATTCGCTCGAATCGCCAACTCTTTTTTAAGATGATAGGTGTTAGATTTCAAAAATGAAATCTAACACCTATCATCCACCATCTATCATTTATTAGCCGTAATCGTTCCCATCAATCTTTTCGCTTCGGGAATAGTGTCAATCGCTTTCAAAATCTGCGGGTCAGTTTCGAGCAAAACCTGTTGTCCGGCTTCGGTCGAATAGTTTGCCGTGGCGATTTCCTCGCGAAGACGCGTTTTGGCGTAATCGAGCTGGCTGTTGATATTTTCCGCCGTCAAACCATTGGCGCTGTCTTTAGCGGTAAAAATGCGAAAAGCGTCGAGCAGTTTGTCGTTCGTTTGAAAATCGGTCGGCGCAACAGTCGAATTGAAATTCTGCTTTTCGACTTTATAATTTTCAAAACCTTTTATCTGTCCGGCAACCAATTGGCGGACGAAGAAAAATGCCGCTTCGTTGAGCCGCGCGCGCAAAGGTGTAAAGGCGAGCGCCGGAGCTTTCAAATCCGGTTCGATACCACGTCCGCCGTAAAAAATCCGCCCGCCTGCCGTCGCTACCGGGCTTCCCGCCGGTTTCGGTTTCGCGCCGGCTGCGGTGCCGTTTTCACCACCGTCTTCTGTATGATGCGTATAATAATCGTAAATCGAACCGCTCGAATAATCTCTCTGCAAAGAGCGCCCGAAAGGCGTGTAATAACGCGCTGTCGTCAAAGTCAAACCAGTGCCGTATGGAAGCTGGAAGACTTTCTGCACCAAACCTTTACCAAAACTATCGCTGCCGACTATCAGAGCGCGTCCGTAATCCTGCAAGGCGCCCGCGACGATTTCCGAAGCTGAAGCCGAATTGCCGTTTATCATTACGACCAGGGGAAATTCCTGCGTATTCCCGCCCGCTGTCTTCATCTCCTGAGAAGTCATATAGCGCGAACGACCCTTTACGGAAACGACCGTTTGACCGCGCGGTACGAAGCGGCTGACGACTTCGATTGCCTGCGGCAAAATTCCGCCGGGATTTCCGCGCAAATCCAAAATCATGCTTTTCATTCCCTGTTTTTTCAAATCCGCAATCGCTTCGTCTAGTTCGTCGGCACTGGTTTCCTGAAATCCGCCGGTAAAACCGACGTAGCCGACGTTATCCTTGAGCATAAAATAATTACGAATCGAAGGTAGCGGAACGCCGCCGCGCACAATGTTAAATTCGAGGGGTTTTTCAATGCCCGGACGCGCTATTTTCAAATTAACCGGAGTTCCGCCGACGCCGCGCACGTTTTTCGACACTTCGGCACTCGACCAATCTTTAGCGTCTTTGCCGCCGATTTCGACAAACCGGTCGCCGTAATGAAGACCGGCTTTGTCTGCCGGTGTGTTCGGAATTATAGATTGCACGTAAACGCCGTCGCGGTGCTGCAAAATCGAAACGCCGATGCCGTAAAACTGCGATTGCTGGTCTTCCTGGAGTTTGCGAAATTCATCGCGGGTAAAAAATGACGAATGAGGGTCGAGCATGTAAAGCATTCCCTGAATCGAGCTTTCCGAAACTTTTTCGTGGTTTATTTCCCCGACATAATTTTTGTCAATCACGTCGAGCGCCTCTCGGTAATCAGCGACAACTCGTTCCGAGGTGATTGCCGTATCCGCCGAAGTTTTTCGCGGAAAACTGCCGAAAAGCCCGCCAATCAATGCGCCTAAAAATATTATTATGATTGCGATAACGCCAAAAGTCTTTTTCATAACTTCATTAACCCTTTGTAAAAATATAACATAAATTGCTTGCTAAAATGATTATTTTACGACTAAAAACCCGTTTTCGGTTCTTTATAAGTTTTACAATCTTTAACGAACGATTTACCATAAACGCTTTATGGTAGATTCGTCTCTTTCCATTATCGTCCCGGCATATAACGAGCAAGCCAGACTCGGCGCCTCGCTCTGCCGAATTCTCGATTATATTACCGACTATATTCCGTCCGCCGAATTGATTGTCGTCGATGACGGCTCGCTCGATTCGACGATGGAAGTTGCCGAAAAGGTGTGCGCCGAATTTCCCCGCATTCAAACAAAAGTTCTCGGTTACGACAAAAATCGCGGCAAAGGCTACGCTGTCAGAAAAGGTTTACTCAAAGCCTCCGGCGACATTGCGCTCTTTACCGACGCTGACCTTTCGACGCCGATTTCGGAGCTTCCAAAACTTGTCGAACCGATTGAAAACCGCGCTTATCATGTTACATTCGGCTCGCGCGCGCTTGACCGAACACTTATCGAGACGCATCAGCCGTGGCAGCGCGAACAAGGCGGCAGAGTGATAAACCTGATGATTCGCAAAATGACCGGGTTGCCTTTTTCCGATACGCAGTGCGGTTTTAAGGCATTTGACATGAAAAAATTTCGCCCGCTGCTCGATGTGATGACAATCAACCGTTTCGGCTTTGATGTTGAATTTTTGTTTGTCGCAAAATATCGCGGTTTGCGTTTAAAAGAAATCCCCGTGCGCTGGAACAATGTCGAAGGCTCGAAGGTCAGCGCCGTTCGCGACACGCGCCGAATGTTCAACGAACTTCGGCAAATCAGACGTAATACAAAGCGCGGCGTTTACGATAAAAAGCCTGAGCCGCAACGCCTCACAAAATAATTTTTTTTGTCTTCTGAAACTTTTTTCCAGCAATCTCTTGTATTATGACTGCAAAACTAAACGTCAATATTGACCACGTAGCAACCGTCCGGCAGGCGCGCAAAACTATTGAACCGAGCATAATTTCGGCGGCGATGATTTGCGAACAAGCCGGCGCGGACGGCATTACAGTTCATATTCGCCAGGATCGCAGACATATTCAGGACAAAGATATTCTGCTCCTTCGTGAAGTCATAACGACATACTTAAATGTCGAAATGGCGACGATTGAAGAAATGCTGAAAATCGCCGTCGAGACAAAACCCGACGCTGTATCCTTAGTTCCCGAAAACCCGTATGAAATAACAACTGAAGGCGGCTTAAACGTTTTGGGAAATATTGAAAACGTGCAAATGGCAGTCAATCGTCTGCGCGAAGTCGGTATTTTCGCCAGTATTTTTATTGACCCTGACGAACGACAAATTGAAGCGGCGCACAAAATCGGCGCACAGCAAGTCGAGCTTTGCACAGCAGAATATGCGGAATTAACTTTGTCTTCACGCGCCGCGCACGGCGAAGGTTTGGAAAAAGCCAATGCGGAATTCGAAAGAATAAAACGGGCGGGTGTTTTTGCAAAAAGTCTCGGTCTAAAAGTCGCCGCCGGACACGGCTTAACGCGCAGAAACGTCGGCGCGCTCGCCCGCATTCCCGAAATCGAAGAATTCAACATCGGACACAGCATCATCTCACGCTCGATATTCGTCGGCTTGGAAAACGCGGTCAGAGAAATGATTGCGGCAATCAAAAATTCACCTGTATCAAATTAATATTAGCTTTATACAACCATTTGTCGCGTTCGCAACTCTGTTAAATTACAAGTTCGGAATTTTGGAAATAATACGATGATTGTACGTTCTGTCTGTAGTTGGCTGGTAATTTTTCTATTTTCTTCGGTCGCTGTTTACTCTCAAAACTCCGAAGATAAAGATGCGAAAACCGATTCGATAAAGACCTAAATCTTCAAAACCATATTGTGCAGCTAGAATTGCGGCTGCCGTTGCAACGCCGCGTCCGGTCTGACTGCTTCGCACCCAATAGCCAAGATTAGCAAAATTATGATTGCGGTTAAACTGATTTAACCCGACGCCGCCGAGAAACAAATTGCTGTTTGCGTCAAAAACGGCAAAGGCAAACTGTGTCTTTTGTTTCCAGGCAGTTTCACAAGACAAGACAAAAGACCGGCTTTCTTCCACAGTGTAATTTGGATGACACCACGACAGCCAATCAAGCATTTCACTCGTGGATTCGCGTGCAGCTTCAAAAAGTAAAGGAATGTCGTCTGCATAGTAACGCCGAATTTTTACAACATTATTTGATAACTCGGTTCTCACTTTTTGATTTTCCATTCGTTTATGTAATCTTTAAGAACTTCGCTGCAAAATATAATGCTTTGTCCCGAAAAAGGTCGCTTTTGAGATTTTTAAAAGAATTGCACCACAAAAATTAGATACTACCGAACAGAGCTTCAATCATTTTAATACTTCTTTCAATGCTTTACCTGTATAAGATTTTTTAAATTTGACAACTTCTTCAGGTGTTCCCGTCGCTACAACTCTGCCGCCGCCTTCGCCGCCTTCGGGTCCTAAATCAATAATATAATCGGCACTTTTTATCACGTCCAGATTGTGTTCGATGACAATGACAGTATTGCCCGTATCAACTAATCTTTGCAGAACATCGAGAAGTTTGTGAACATCGGCAAAATGCAAGCCGGTCGTCGGTTCGTCCAAAATGTAAATTGTTTTCCCCGTCGCGCGTTTTGATAATTCTTTGGCGAGTTTTATACGCTGCGCTTCGCCGCCCGAAAGCGTCGTCGAAGACTGACCGATTTTTATGTAACCCAAACCGACATCGAGCAGGGTTGAAAGTTTTTGTTTGATTTGCGGGATGTTTTCCAAAATCGGCAGAGCGTCTTCGATTGTCGTATCGAGCAGATTTGCGATAGACAAACCTTTGTATTTGACCGACAGAGTTTCGCGGTTGTAGCGCGCGCCTCTGCAAACGTCGCAGAGAACGTAAACGTCGGGCAGAAAATTCATCTCGATACGTTTCATACCGTCGCCTTCGCACGCTTCGCAGCGACCGCCTTTGACGTTAAAGGAAAAACGTCCGGCTTTGTAGCCGCGTTCTCTGGATTCAGGCAGCATCGCGTAAAGTTCTCGAATCGGTGTAAACAAACCTGTATAAGTCGCCGGATTCGAGCGCGGCGTTCTGCCAATCGGCGTCTGGTCTATTTCGATTATTTTATCGACAAATTCTAAACCTTCTATCGTGTCGTGTTCGAGCGTTTCCATCGAAGATTTGTTGACGAAACGCGCCAGTGCCGGATACAAAATATCGTCAACGAGCGTAGATTTCCCCGAACCGGAAACGCCGGTTACAACCGTGAAAAGTCCGAGCGGAAAAGTTACGTTTATGTTTTTTAGATTATGCGCGCGCGCGCCTTTGACCGTGATTTTTTTGCCGTTGGGAAGACGCCGCACATCTGGAATTTCGATTTTCATCGCGCCGGAAAGATATTTTCCGGTAATTGATTCGGCGTTTTTTTCAATGTCTCCCGGCGTTCCGACCGCGACGACTTCTCCGCCGTGAGTTCCTGCAAGCGGTCCTAAATCTACAACGTAATCGGCTTTTTCGATTGTTTCCTCGTCGTGTTCGACGACAAGAACCGTGTTGCCCAAATCACGAAGCTCGTGCAGAGTTTCGATAAGTTTTTGATTGTCGCGCGGATGCAAGCCAATGGAAGGCTCATCCAAAACATAAAGAACACCGCGCAATTGCGAGCCGATTTGTGTCGCTAATCTGATTCGCTGACCTTCGCCGCCCGACAGAGTTTGCGACGCGCGGTCGAGCGTCAAATAACCGAGACCGACTTGATTCAAAAATCGCAGACGGTCTTTGATTTCCCGCAAAACAAGTCCGGCAATTTTTTCTTCGCGCTCGCCTAATCTAATCGCTTCAAAATTTTTGCGCGATTCTTCAATCGGCAGATTTACATAATCATCAATTCCCAAACCGCCGACCTTAACCGCTAAACTCTCAGGCTGAAGACGTTTTCCGAGACAAACCGGACACGGAGCGGGCGAAACCAACTCTTCGAGCGCAAGTTTTACTTTCTCAGACGGCGGATTTTCCATACGCTCGCGCATAGCGCGCAAAGCGCCTTTCCAATCCGATTCGTATTTGTAAGTTCCCTGCCAAAACGTCAAGCGCTTTTTCGTTCCGTTCCAAAACGCCTCGCGGATTTCTTCGGGCAAATCGACAAAAGCGGCGTCAAGCAAATCTTTTGTTTGTGCCTTTTGATTTTTACCTTTTGGCTTTTTGTTTTTGCCCTGATTTTCTTCTTCGTCCGGCGATGTCAATTTGTCTTCGCCAGAGAATTTTTCGATTATCGCCGTCAGAGCCGACTGCAAAAATCTTGCGCTCGATTTGTCTGTATCGTTCAGGAATTTCAGTTTTGAGGCAGCGGCGCTCTGGTCTGGCAAAATTTTGCCCGCGTCAATTTGCATCACTGTTCCCAAACCCTGGCAATTTCGGCACGCGCCGTAAGCCGAGTTAAACGAAAACGAGCGCGGCTCTAAAGCGGCGATATTTATTCCGCAATTGACGCACGCCATTCGCTCTGAATAAAGTTTCTCCTCGCCATCAACGATTGAAACAAGCACTGCCCCGTCGGTTAGTTTCAGAGCGGTTTTCACCGATTCGGTCAAGCGTTCCCTGACGTTTTCTTTTATCAAAATGCGATCAACGACCACTTCAATCGTATGGTTTTTTCGTTTGTCGAGCTTTATTTCTTCGTCGAGCTGCCGCATCTCGCCGTCAACACGGGCGCGTAGAAAGCCGTCTTTGTTCAGCTTTTCGAGTTCCTTTTTAAATTCGCCTTTGCGCCCGCGCACTATCGGCGCCAGAATCATCACGCGCTCGCCTTCGGGCAAAGTTAAAACGTTTGAAACGATTTGCTCCTGCGACTGCCGTGTAATCGGCGCGCCGCACTGATGACAATGCGGCTGCCCGACAGACGAAAAAAGCAGCCGCAGATAATCGTAAACTTCCGTAACCGTGCCGACTGTCGAACGCGGGCTGCGCGAAACTGTTTTCTGTTCAATCGAAATTGCCGGAGAAAGTCCTTCGACCGAATCAACATCGGGTTTTTCCAATTGGTCAAGGAATTGCCGCGCATAAGCCGAAAGAGATTCGACATAACGGCGTTGACCTTCGGCGTAAATCGTATCGAACGCCAAAGAAGATTTCCCCGAAC
>MWYY01000020.1 GCA_002050355.1 Acidobacteria bacterium 28-9 | reverse complement strand
GATGTTGCGGGCGGCGTTAAAGCCCCAGAATTTACCTTTGCCCGCCGAATAACACAAGGATTTAAAGGGAATTTTTACTTCGACTGACCAACCCCAATCTTCTATAACGCCTTTGGATTCCATCACGATGTCAACGGAAAAATCCGCGCCTTGCCCTTCGGTATGAATTCCGTCCTGCTAAATGCCATAAGGATTCCAGCCCAGAATGTAAGCGCGTCGACGGTCGTTGTATGTGTCGAGCCAAACGCGCACGTTGTCTTCGCCGAAAACGTCGTCGCGTTTAGCAACCGTCGCGCGGATTTTGTCTTTTTCATCCCAACAGCGAAATGCGATATAAAGATTTTTCTCGTCGTAACCGAGCATTACTTCGGTCAGTTTTGACGCCGCGATATTATCGCCCGGCGAAGTTTGGACAAAATCCTTCAAAATTTGCGCCGATTTCCAAATTTCATCGTCGAGTTTGCCGTCAATAACGGGCGGCGCGGAAAATTTCGCAACTCTTACAGGAATAGCTTTTTCCGGCGGAAGATTAAATTTCGATTTGCTCGCAGAGTTCGCGTCCTCTTTAGGTTTCTCCGAAGTCTTGTTTTGATAGGTTTGTCCGAAACATTCGTATCTGCCGGTTGCGCTTGAATATAAATCGCAAAAAATATAATAACCAAAAAAAGGCAAAAAATATTCATACTCAATCTCATTGTTTTAGCGGCTTTTTGTCTTACCTGCAATAAAGACGAATTAAAATGAAAAGTGTTAACAAAATCGCCGCAAAATTTCCCGAGACTTTTTTTCGGCTTATCATTGCCATTTATAAAAGCGAATCAATAAAAACGGAAAGCTAAAACGCTTACTCTTTGTGACTGAGTAAAACGCGAATTTGAAAGGAAAGTTTCAAAACTTGCTTAACACCGCCGATTCTCGATTTGTGACAAATTTTTTGTAATCTCATTCTCTTCAGAGTCATTATATTTATTTTATTTTTCATTAATTGTGTTAAACTCGTCCGTGTTTGAATCTCCCGCCTTTGAAAACAAATAGCAAAACAAGCAAAGACAACAATTAACCTTTTATAAACATCTGATGAATTTACTTTACGAAGCGGATTTGATAGTTTTATACATTTGATTGACGCCGCCGCTTTACGGAGAACGAAATGCACTTAAAACAAACACGCTTACATATTCTGCCCAAGCCAAAAGACTTGAGCAGACAAGCTAAAACGGGCGTCTCTCTCCATTGCCACACCGAACATTCAAAGGAAATGCTCGAATTTATCCCGCATTACGCCGATAAACTTCCGATAATTTCTTATTTTTGGAACCGCGAGCGCGTAAATTATCAAAAACGCGAAGGCAAAGACATTGATTTTTCGACCGCTCACTGGTCGCCGCCGATGACGGCGCAGATGGTTTTTGATTCGGAAAAAGCGCAAATAAACCGATTCGGTCTCGACGCCGTCACTTCGATCAGCGACCACGACAGCATCGACTCCAATTTGCAAATCAACGAAACGACGCCGAACGAGCAAGCGCCGATTTCGCTCGAATGGACGGTTCCGTTTTCATACGGATTTTTCCACGTCGGCGTGCATAATCTGCCAGAGGAACGCGCCGTCGAACTGACGAAAACGCTGCTTGATTACACTTTTACGAAAACAAATCATAATTCAGAAAAACTCGACGAGATGTTTTCGATGCTCAACGAGATACCGCAAATTCTGGTCGTTCTCAATCATCCGCTCTGGGATATTGAAATCGTCGGCAAAGAACGGCACAGGCTTTTGCTGAGGGATTTTATCAAAAGACACGGACGCTGGATTCACGCTTTTGAAGTCAACGGTTTTCGCTCGTGGTCGGAAAACAAAGCCGTCATTGAAATGGCGGAAGCGCTTGGTATTCCGCTGGTTACGGGTGGCGACCGACACGGCTGCAAACCGAATACGGTTTTAAATTTGACCGACGCCAAAACGTTTTCCGAGTTTGCCGAAGAAATTCGCGTTGACAAGCGCAGCGAAATTGTTTTGATGCCCGAGTACAGCGAGCCGCTCCATTCGCGTCAACTGCAATCGTTTTCCGAAATCTTGAAACATTATCCGGAATTCTCCGAAGGTCGCAAAAAGTGGTTCGACCGCGTTCACGTTGACACCGGCGACGGTCATGGCTTACGGAAACTTTCCGTGCATTGGGTTTACGGCGGTCCTTTGTGGCTTCGACTGGCGATTCGGACACTTAGAGTTTCGGGCAGCCCGCATTTGCGCCCTCTATTTCGTTATGCGATGAAGCCTCAGGATGCCGTGCCGAAAGATGTTTCAAAAACAAAGTTTGAGATTCCCGATTTGCAGGATATTACGACGAATCTTTCAACCGATACAGTTTAGAAAAGCAGCCGCAGAAAGTACAAAAATACGGTCGTGGCTTTAAGTCATTGTTTTTGTATTGTTTGCGGCTAAATATTTTTGTGGAAAACAAAAATTTGCGCGTCGCCTTTTTCCCTGACTCTTTTTTAGAAGTCAACGGCGCGGCAATGACAAGCCAGAGGTTAGTCGGATACGCCAAAAAAAACGGCTATCCTTTTTTGTGTATCCACGCGGGCAAAAAAACCGCCGCTGCCAAAGACAGAAGCGTCAGTTATCTGTCGCTCAAACGCTCGCCTGTCTCCATCAAACTTGATGAGGATTTGGCTTATGACCCGCTTTTTCAACGTCATACGAATCGCGTTTTGCGCGAATTGATAAGCTTTCGTCCCGACCTTTTGCACATTACGGGGTTGGTCAGTCGAAGTAAAAATTCCCTTTAAATCCTTGTGTTATTCGGCGGGCAAAGGTAAATTCTGGGGCTTTAACGCCGCCCGCAACATCGACCGTCTCAACGACGAATTCGATTCGTGGATGCCGGACGACAAAAATATTTCAGGTCTTTTAATCAAACACGGCAAAATCACCGGACTCGACGAGATAAAAACCGAGCGCACACTGGAAATCGTTCCCAGCATTACGGTCGGCGAAACCGGACGGCGTTTTCGCACGATTCCGCGTTATATCTTGAACAATCCGGCGACAAACCCGACGGGCGCGCTGCTCGATGGCGGAAGATTTGTCAATCAACCGATAAAGCAGGACATCGGCGTTAATCTCAAATTTAACATTACGCCGAATATAACTTTGGACGCGGCTTACAATCCCGATTTCGCCGAAATAGAAGCCGACGCTCCCGTAGTTTCGGCAAATCAGCGTTTCCCGATTTTCTTTGAAGAAAAGCGTCCGTTTTTTCTTGAAGGCTCGGAAATTTTCCAATCGCCGCTGCGCGTTTTTTATTCGAGAACTATCGTTGATCCGGACATTGCCATGAAATTGACGGGTAAAGTCGGCAAAAATTCATTTGGTTTTCTGGTTGCGTCGGACAAAGCGCCGGGAAACTACGACGAAGACGACCGCAATGACCCGTCGGTTCGTCCGCGTGTTGACGAATTTCTCGACAAAAATGCGTTGTTCGGTGTCGTGCGCTTGAAGCGCGACATTGGCAAAGAAAATAACGTCGGTTTTTTCGCCACTTACCGCAGTTTCCCCGAACAACGCAATCTCCTGGGCGGTTTCGACGGACGCTTCAAACTCAGCCCGCAACTGACGTCAACTTTTCAAGCCGTCGGCACAAACTCGCGCCGCTGCTTTTTCAACAACGAATTCGAGCCGTCATTAAATCCGGCGCAGACGCAGCGCAATCGAGAAATCTGCGGCGGCGGAACATACGGCGGCGTAACCGTCTTCGGCAGCCCGTTCAATAATTACCGCACGGGCAACGGTTTTGGCTATGTCTGGAATCTGGATTACACGGAAAAAAATCGCGGCTGGATTATTCAAGTTGACGGGCGCACCAGAGATTATCGCGCCGATGCCGGGTTTACGCGCCGGACGAACACGAATCACATTTTGCTTGCCGGACGCCTCAGCACCGAAGCAAATCAAAAAGCGCGAATCATTCGCTTTGATTTTCGACCGTATGCCCAGCTCAATTACGATTGGCAGGGTCGCTCACAGGACGGAGCCGTCGGCGCGAATTTCGGCTTCAGTTTGTAGCGTAATACTTCCGTCAATATAGAAACGGGCGCGTCTTACGAGCGAATTTTTGAAGAAGAATTCGGCTTGAAACGTTCGGCGACGCGAGCCTACGGCGCGTTTTTCGGCAAATCCCAGCGTTCGACATGGCAGCAGTATTTTAGCGCAAACTTAAACAGTTCGCCGAGTAAAAAAGTTTCGTTCGGTTTAGGATTGGGTTTTAGCAATAACGCGCTTGATTTGGATTTTGGCGCCGGCAATCGCTTTCCGCGCGTGTCCGGCGCGTTTGTCGGTTATCAAGCTAATTATCTGGAATATCTGCGGCTATTGGCGATAGACCCGAACGCTCCGAGAAACGTCGCGCCGCTTTTTCCGGGACGTGACCCGGGCGCGGGCAAAAAATACGAGATGGGCGCGGCAGTCAGATATAAACCGGTTGAACCGTGGCAAGTATTGCTTGAGTATAAAAAAAGCCATCTGATGCGCAACGACACGGGACTCGCGGCGTATGATTCAAATATTTTCACTGTGCGCTCAACGTATCAGTTCACACGCTTTACATTTG
This sequence comes from Acidobacteria bacterium 28-9, assembly GCA_002050355.1. Classification (GTDB taxonomy): domain Bacteria; phylum Acidobacteriota; class Blastocatellia; order Pyrinomonadales; family Pyrinomonadaceae. The sequence continues at coordinate 3,739 of MWYY01000020.1, read as the reverse complement.
CACGCGTTCGCTGGGATTACGATTCGCTCAATTCAAACGCAAGCGGACAAATACTTTTGGGCTGGAATCCAAATCCGGGAACTGCCTTTTACGCCGGTTACAACGACAATTTCAATTACAACGGTTTCAGTCCGTACACTAATCAATTAGAGCCGCGTTTCGAGCGCAACAGCCGGACGTTTTTCATCCGCGCGTCGTATTTATTTAGAAAGAGTTTTTAATAATGATGAGAATGGTGAATGATGAATGAAAGATAAATTGCTTTTTTTGTTCATCATTCACCATTCTCATCATTGCTTTCAAAATCAAAACACAGCAGATAATGGGTGCAAACAAAACAGGAAAATTTATTCGTGTTTTGTTTGAATTTATCTCAAGCTACTTATTCAAATACTTTTCCGACCGGCGTGATTGTTACGTCAGCCGCTTTTGCACGAATCGGATAAGTTGAAATTATTTTGTCTTCGTCAACGATTTCCTGCGGTTTTGCCGATGCGTATGTAATTGTCGCCGGTTTATTGCCCACGATGGCATCGCGTAATTCTTCGGCGTTTTTGGTAATCATTACAATCCGCATTTTGTTTGATCCCAATTGAGTTTTTATCACCCGATTAACGTCCGCCAGAGTCAGCTTTGACAAAGCCGTTTTCATATATTGGTTGTAATTCGGTATCCCGTAAAACCGGCTGTCGAGCGCGTAACCGAGTTCGGCGTCTTTTGTCTGCGTCGAAATGTTTGTGTATTTGCTCAAAAAGTCGCGCGTCTCTTCAAAAGTTTTTTCGTCCAAACCGTTCTTCACCAGTTTGTCGAATTCGTAAAGCGTAGCGCGCAAGGCGAAATTCGCATTTTGCGGCTGGACGGGACGAATCCAGATTTGAAAAATCTGCTGCGAGCGCGCAAGATTCGGGTCAGGCTCGAATTGATACATTCCGCGTGGGAAATATTCGATATAAGCATAATCGCCGTAATTCAATCCGCGTTTTTCGCGCAATTGCCCGTAAAGATAACTATTCGACGAGCGATGCTGACCAAAATACGAAGCGACCAGCGCGAGTGCGGCATAATCTTTTGAAGCGCGGTTAATCGTAATCGGAAAGCCTAAAGAGATTGCCGTTGCGAGCGTTTCGCGCTGGACAATATCTATCTTCATTCCTTCACTTAAATTCGGCGCGGCGATTTTTCTGGTCATTTTCGCGCCTTTCGGAAGCCGTCGAAAATCTGCCGTAATCGTTTGTGAAAATTTTTGGTCGAAACCGCCCGAAAGTCCGAGGACAAGATTTGCCTGTGTGTAATTTTTGGCGTAGAAATCTTTCACATCTTGAAGCGTTAGTTTTTCCAGACTCGAAATTCTTCCTATCGAATGGTTTTCGTATGGCGTTCCGGCGTAAATAATGTTGTAAAGCCGTTCTTTGCCGAGTTCTTCATCGTTGCTTTGACGCAAACCGGTTTTCAAAAAGTTTATCGCGTCTTGTTTGACCCGCGTAAAATCATCCGCACGAAAGCCGGGTTCGAGCAGCATTTGACGAATAAGCGCGTAGTATTTACCTAAATTGTCAACGTGTGTTTGCCCGATGAATGTTGTCATTTCCTTGTCGGTCTGCCCGCCAAAAACGGCTGCAATCGGGTAAAACTGCGCGACGATTTCGTCGTAAGTTAAATTTCTACTGCCGCCTTGCGCCAGCATCGCAGCCGTCAAACTCGCCACGCCTTCTTTGCCGACGGGGTCGTTAATCGAGCCGGTCAGAAATTGGATTCGCATCGAAATTATCGGTGATTTGCCCGGCAAAAAAACGTTTGTAGAATTTGAGTTCATAGCTGTTGTTGCTGGTTTTACAGCGCGTTTCTGAGTAAAAACAGGAAACGCAAAAGCGAAAATCATCAATAGTAAAAAAGCGTTTTCCATCTTCCATTTTCCGTTTTTCATTATTTTGCGCCTCCTTTTTTCGTTGCCAATGTAACGACAGTTTGATTATTGTCTTTGAAATATTTTTCGGCGTAAAAGCGAATGTCTTCCGTCGTGATTGAATCATACATAGCGAAAACTTTGTCAATCGTTTCGGGCGAACGGCGTAGTGCTACAAAAGCGGCAAGCGTTCCGGCAATCGCGTCGTTGCTGTTCATCGCCATCGAAAAGCCGTAGCGTATGCGCGAGCGCGTTTCATCCAACTGCTTTTGCGAAATTTTTTCGGTCGTAAAACGTTTGTAGGTCTTTATGATTTCATCGCGCACGTAATTTAAATCGTTCACATTTTTGACTTCCGCCGTAACGGTAAAAAGCTCCGGGTCAAGATGATTGTCAAAATCGGGCGCGAGGCGAGCCGCTTTTTGCTGCTCAAGGACAAGTTTTTGGTAAATATCGGAATTTTCACCGAAAGCGATTGCGCTCAACAAATCAAGTGCGGCTTTGTCTTTTTCGGTTTCGGAAAAAGCGGGCGCGCGATATGCGACCATCACATACGGTAAAGTTTGCGATTCCCAATCGATATGCTTGCTTCGGGCTTGTTTTTGCAGCGGCTCGACGGGAATTAATTGTTTGAAATCGCCGCGCTCCCAACCTCCGTAATACTGTTTGATTTTCTGCAAAACGTCTGCTTGATTTATATCACCAACAACAATTATCGTCGTATTTTCGGGACGATAAAAGCGATTGAAAAACTGCAAAGCGTAATCGAATTGATTCGGATAATCTTTGATGTCGGCGATGTAGCCCATCGTCGTGTGGCTGTAAGTGTGGTTGTTAAAGGCAGTTTCGCGCAGAACTTCATACATCTTAAAGGTCGGTGCCGAACTGTTTTTGCTGTATTCGCCTAGAACGGCGCCAGCCTCGGTTTTGAATTGTTCGGGCGTGAATTTCAAACGCTGAAAACGGTCAGCTTCGAGCTTTAATACTTCGTCTAAATCTTCTTTGGCAAAAGTTTCGTGATAAACCGTGCGGTCGTCCGAAGTGTAAGCGTTTGAAGACGCACCGGCTTTTTTCATAACTTCGTCAAACCGCCCTGGCGCGTAATTTTCGCTGCCGCGAAACATCAAATGCTCGAAAAAATGCGCGTAACCGCTGCGGTTTTTTTCGACTTCGTTGCGCGAACCCGCCTGAACAACCGTATAGACCGAAACCAGATTCGGATAATCGGTCGGAACGGTTACGACGCGCAAACCGTTTGCAAGGTCGTCAACTTTATATTGATACGGTAAAACTTTACGCGCCTGCTGCGCATCGGCGTTGATAACTGCCGCAGCTAAAAACAAGACGAAAAAAACTAACAGTAATTTCATTGTTCTCTCCTAAAAATAAAAATTTTCTTTAAGTTTGAATGTTTTTCCAAGTATTTTGTTGCACTGGAATGTATTCACAGAATAACAAAAACGCTTTACTTTCAAAAGTTTGCGAAGACAAAACAGTAATAACAAATTCTTCTTGTAATTTATTAACTTTTGATATATAAAGTAAAGGGAAAGAACCATTTCTAGTTATTTTGATAAGGAGTTTAAATGAAGCCGACACAAAGTTTATTAGCTATTGCCCTGAGTTTTTCCCTTTTTTCAATCGCTTTCCTAAGTTTTCCGGTTCAGCAAGTTTCTGCTCAAGATACAAAAAACGCCCTTCAACGCGGCTACCGAACCGGTTATTCCGACGGCTATATGGCTGGTTACCGCGACACAATTGACAACGCCGCCAAAAGATACGATAAACACAACGAATACGCTAAAGCAGACCGTGCTTTTAACAAAGATTTCTGAA
>MWYY01000097.1 GCA_002050355.1 Acidobacteria bacterium 28-9 | reverse complement strand
ACAAATTCCTTTCCCGCGCTGATGTGCAAAAGGACGCGGCTGGTGATTAAAATTTTCAGATTCCTGGCGGCGGCGAGCAGTTCGGTGATTTGCGGCGCGGCGGAAATTAACTGCTCAAAGTTGTCGAGAATCAGCAGCATCCGACGCTGGCGCAAATTGTCTTTTAACGCTTCGAGAATCGGCTTGCCGCCCGCTTCCTTGATGCCGAGCGGTTTTGCAATGGTTGACGCGACGAGTTCCGCGTCGGCGACGGCGGCAAGTTCGACGAAAAGAACCTCGTCAAAATCGTTTCGCAGTCGTTGGGCGACAACCCGCGCGAGCATCGTTTTGCCGACTCCCCCAACGCCTGTTATTGTTAAAAGCCGGAGATTTTTTTGCAGCAGCAAATTTTTGATTTCGGCGATTTCCTTTTCGCGCCCGACAATCGACGATAGATTTCCCGTCGAATTATTCGGCGCGGGCGTTGGAGTTTCTCCGGGAATTTCCGCCTTGAAAATTTGCGTCTTGTCTTCACCTTTTTCTCTTTTCGCCGTTTCCGCGTCTCGATTAAGTTCGACTTCAAACTCCAGACGCTTTTGCAAATTCTTCAAATCAACCAATAAATCTTTCGCCGTTTGATAGCGTTCTTCTTTGTCTTTCGCCAGAGTTTTTCGCACGATGCGCTGTAATTCCGGCGGCGTGTCGGCGAGCGTTTTCGCAATCGGCGGTTCGTAGTGGAGAACGGCGGAGACGGTTTCGGCGAGGCTTTCGCGTTTGAAAACTTTTTTGCCGCTTAACATTTCATAAAGCACAACGCCGAAACTGAAAATATCAGTCCGCGCATCGTGCGGTTTTCCGCGCACCTGTTCGGGCGACATATACGGCGGCGTTCCGATAATTATATTCGCCGCGCTCAATAATTGAGCCGTTTCCGCTTTGTTTTCCACATTCGGATTTTCCGCGACGATTTTCGCCAGACCAAAATCTAAAATTTTCGCCTGTCCCTGATTGTTGACGATGATATTGGCGGGTTTGATGTCGCGGTGAATGACGTGATGCGAATGAGCGTTTGCCAAAGCGTCGGCGATTTGCACTGCCAAATCGAGCGTTTCACGCAGATTCAGATTTTCCTTTTCGAGTTTTTCCGCCAGAGTTTCGCCTTCGCAAAATTGCATCACGATAAACGAGTGTCCGTCGGCTTCGGCGATTTCGTGAATCTGGCAGATGTGCGGATGGTCGAGCGTCGAGGCAGCTTGCGCTTCACGAAGTAGTCGGCGGTTGGCATTTTGGTCGGAAGACAAAGATTGCGGCAGTAGTTTGAGAGCTACGAAACGATTCAGTTTCTTATCTTCCGCTAGATAAACTTCGCCCATTCCGCCGGCGCCCAAACGCGAGAGAATTCTATAGTGATTGAGGCTTTCACTGATGGGTAGATCGTTCTCCGTGCCGACAAACGTTTCCGCCACCGCGCCAATTGCCGGTTGCTCCATAAAATCGCCGACATTGCCCAAAGAAGCATATAAAATTTCGACTTCGCGGCGCAAAGATTCGTCATCGGCGCAAACTTTATCTAAAAATTGCTCACGCTCATCGGGCGAGCGTTCCAACGCCGATTGTAAAATTTCTTTGACTTGTTGCCATCGTGCCGACATCTTTATGTTCGGGCTTCAGGTTTCAAGTTCAAGTGCAATTTGTATTTCAAATTCAAATAAACCTAAAACATGAAACTTGAAACTTTTTATTTCTTCAATTCATGATGTAACCAAACCTTTGCTACCGTCCAATCGCGCTTGACGGTCGCCGTCGAAATTCCCAAAACGTCTGCCGTTTCTTGCAAAGTCAAATCGGCGAAAAATTTTAGTTCGACGATGCGAGCTTGCTGCGCGTCTATTTTGCCGAGTCGAGTTAAGGCTTCGTCGAGTGCAATCAAATCAAAATCTTTTTCGTCTGCCGCCACAAGCAGCGGCAAATCGCTTTTCAAGCCGCCGCGTTTGAGCCGGTGTTTTGTTCGGGCGTGGTCAACCAAAATCTCGCGCATCAGGTTTGCCGCAATAGCGAAAAAATGTGTGCGGCTTTCAAAGCGAACGTTTTTTCCTTCGCTGAATTTTAAATAAGCCTCGTTTATCATCGCAGTTGTCTGCAAAGAATCGTTTCTATGCTCACGGCGCAGGTAGCGATGCGCTTGCCGGTGCAGTTCTTCATAAACAAGCGGCAAAAGTGCGTCCAACACTTCAGGCTCGTCCTCGCCCCAGGCGCGGAGCGTTTTGGTTGTTTCTTGTGATTTGTGCGCGGCTTCCGGCATTGCATTGGCGGTTCTGACTTTTATGGCTTAAGAATATGCCGATAAATAAACCAAGTCAATTTTTTTATTCGCGTGAGCCAATCTGCTACCGGTTGTCACACTAGATTTATGGAGGCGAAAATTAACGCGAACGGCGCAGCGCCAGAAATTCTCGCCATCGAGATTGAGGTTCGATGTCTAATCAAAAACATAAATAAAATCAGGCGACGGTTGGATAATTGCTGCCTGATTTTATTTTCGATAAACAATTTTCTCGCCGCCGATTCCGCCAATCGCCGCATTTGAAAAAATAACCTCATTGCGGAAAACCGACGCGCCGCAGTAAATCGTCAAAGCGCTGGTCGGAGCGCAAATCGTCGAAGCGCGGGTCGACTTTCAGCAAAACGAGAAAGTATTCACGAATTTCGTATGATTTATTCAACTCCTCGAACGCTTTGTCTTTTTCGCCGAGCTTCGCATACCACGTCGCTAAGGCATATGGTGTGGCGTTCGACAAGCGGTTTTCTCCGGTCATCGTTCGCAAAAATCCTGACCAGCCGCCTTCGGCAAAACTTTGTCGAATGAGTGCCGCATTCTGCTTTTCGCCGATTAGCTCCTGAAATTTAGCATACTCTTCAATAGTTTCGGGATACTTGCCGGTTAATTGATAAGCCAGACTGAGACTGACGTGAGCGGCGGCGAAATTGGAATCAAAGTCGAGCGTCTTTTTAAATTGCGCGATGCTCGCCTCGTACTTTCGGGCGTAAAGCAGACTTTCTCCGTACTGCCGGTTAATAATCAGCGAGAGCGGGTCAAGTTCGAGCGCTCGCCGGAATTCCGTCTCGGCTTCCTCGCGGCGGTCAAGATACATCAGCAGTTCGCCGTAAAACTGGTGTGCCGTCGCGTAATTCGGATTCAGTTCGATGGCGCGTTTGAACTCGCGTTCAGCTCCGGCGAAATCGTAGTCGTAAGTATTCAGAATCAGCCCGAGCGCGGCGTGCGCTTCGACTAACTGGTCGTCGAGCGCCAGGGCTTTTTGGGCGGCTTCCCGCGCTTTTGGCATTACTTCGCGCGGCGGCGCGGCAAGATACGGGGAAAGCAGGGCGTAAGCGTCGGCGAGACCGGCGTAAGCAAGCGCGTAATTCGGGTCAACGGTTATCGCCTGCTCGAAATACTCGATTGCTTTTTGCAAATCTTTCCCCGTCCGCTTGTTCCAGTAAAAACGTCCCTTTAAGTAAAACTGATAGGCTTCGGTATTCCCCGTATAATTTTTCGCTAACCTTTGTTCGTCCGCACCTGACAATCGCGTTTGTAGATTGTTTGAAACGTCGTGCGCAATTTCGCTTTGCAACGAAACGAGGTCGGATAGCTTTTGATTATATTGCTTACCCCAAATTTGATTGCCTGTCTGCACATCGTCTAACGATAAATATAACGTCAAATCATCGCCGCGTTGGACGACGCGCCCGTTCAAGAGGGCTTGCACGTTTAGCTCTTTTCCAATTTTTTGCGGTTCGACTTCTTTGCCTTTGTAGCGAAATACACTACTTCGGGCTTTAACCGAAAGTTTTGGCAATTGTAAAAGGCTGTTGATGAGCGATTCGGTCATTCCGTCAGAAAGATATTCGACATCGGCATTGCCGCTTTCGTTGACAAACGGCAAGACGGCGATTGATACGATTTGGGTAATGTTTGTCGGACGGTTACTGAAATACCAAATGCCAATGCCGACGAGAGCGAAAAGCAAAATCGCCGCGCAGGTAAAAAAGACGATTTCACGCTTTTTTATTTTACTTGTTTCGAGGTTCACGTCCGCCGCCGTCAATGGCGTCCGGTCGGCGGTAATAATGGCGGGTTTCAAAGTCCGAGTCGAAGATTCGGCGGACGGTGATAATTTTTGTTCCGCTTTGTCCCGAAATTCTAAATCGTGGCGGACGTTTTTCAAATCAGCCAGCAAATCCCGTGCGGTTTGGTAACGCTCGGCACGGTCTTTTTGCAGACACTTTTCGACTACGTGCCGCAACTCTCGCGGCGTTTTGGACTCTTCAAGCGGCGCAGCTTCTTTCTGAAGAATCGAGGCGATGGTGTCGAGTGCATTTTCGCCTTGAAACGGACGCTTTCCCGCCAGCATCTCGTAGATCATCACGCCGAAACTGAAAATGTCCGTTCGCGCGTCAACAAATTTGCCGCAGGCTTGTTCGGGAGACATATAATCTACCGTACCGATTACCATACCCGGCGTGGTATTTGCTTTGACGGTCGTCGCCATGTCAGCACCGGCTTTCGGTGTCTGCCCTTCGGCTGCTGTCGCCGCCAGCTTCGCAATTCCAAAATCGAGCAGTTTGACCAAACCGTCGGGACGAATCATCACGTTTTCCGGCTTAATGTCGCGGTGAATGATTTCCGCCCGGTGAGCAATATCGAGTGCGCTCACCACCTGAACGGCAACTTCGAGTACCGATTCAAGATTCATCGGCTCGCGCTCTAAGCATTGGTACAGAGTCTCGCCTTCGACGTATTCGGCAGCGATAAAATGAGTACCGCCGCTCGCGCCGATTTCGTAAATCGTAATAATGTTTGGATGATTTAGGGCAGAGGCGGCGCACGCTTCCCGCTCAAAGCGATGCAATTTGTCCTCATCAAAATCGCCGGACAAAATTTTAACGGCGACTCTGCGGTTCAATCTCGGGTCTTCAGCCAGATAAACTTCACCCATTCCGCCTGCGCCGAGCGCGGAAATCACACGGTAATTTCCTAGTTTGTCACCTGCCGCGAGCATACTTTAAATGAGCGCATCGTAACATTTATCGAGCCGGTTTCGGAAAGCTCGCCGGACTTTTGTTTCCCGCTTTATCAACCGCGCGCACGCCGAAAAAATAATTGTCTTTCGACATTTCCTTCGCCGTATAACTCGTAACCTTTCCGACGAAAAGCGAATTCGTCCAAACGGGTGATGTCGTGTTTCGCCAAACGACTTCATAACCCGACAAATCAGCGTCGGTATTTGCGTTCCATTTCAAATCCGTATCATTTGTTAGAAGTCCGGTAACAATGCCGACGTTTTTCGGACGCGCCGGAGCGAGCGTTAGCGCAGCGAGCGCGGCAGCGTTAATGCGGGTAACGTTTGCGACGTATCCGAAATCGACAAATTCCGGTAAATCGCCGTATTGCTTGCCGTCCACGAATTTTACGCTTTGATGCTGGTGCGTGTAATCTTCGTGCGGTTCGGTAAAACGAACGGCGGAAAATCCGCGCTCAAGAAACGGAATGTGGTCGCCGCCGCGCCCGTATCTGTCGCGTCGATAAATCAATTGTACGGTGAATTTTGGCGAATAAACGTCCGCGACTTCTTTGATAAATCTTCCCAACTGCCGCGATGCTGAATCGTTCTCGCCGCCGACGCTTCTGCGCTGATTTGCTTCCTGCTCGCTTTCGTTCGACGGCACGCCTTCGGCAAATACGCGCACCGATTGGCGGTCGGGAGCGTTTTTATAACTGGTTACGCCGCCGATAATGTCGTTTGTGAACATCGCTTCGATGTCCATTCCGGTTTTCTTTGCTTGCTCGGCAAAATACGCCGCGCCGAGAAGTCCCTGTTCTTCGCCCGGCACGGTCATAAAAATTATCGTCGCATCAAATCGTCTTTTGCTCATCACGCGCGCCATTTCCACGACCGCCGCAGTTCCCGATGCGTCGTCGTTCGCACCCGGCGCGTCGCACGTCGCATCCATCGCGTCCAAATTGCACATCGAATCGTAATGACCGGAAACGACATAAACGCGGTCGGGATTCGTCGTGCCTTTCAATGTTGCAAAAACGTTCGTCAGCTTTGTCGGCTGTGGAATTCGATTAGCTTTCGGCTGCACAAACGTCTGCTTTTCAACTTGCAAACAACCGCCGCAATCGCGCGAGATTTTCTGAAATTCGCCGTATAAATAATCGCGCGCCGCGCCGATTCCGCGAGTCGGATTGTCCTGCTCTGACAAAGTATTGCGTGTGCCGAAGGACGCGAGTTTGCGAATTGTCGTTTCGATATTTTTGGCAGAGATTTCTCTGACAACTGCCGAAATCGCCGCGTTCGGTTTTTCCCTTTTCGCTTTTTGGGCGAAAGAACTTTCTGTCGAGATACAGAGACACAGAAAGAGGAAAACAAAGATTTTGAATTTCATAATTTAGTAAATTAAAGCAAAGGAAATTGAAACCACAGATTAACACAGATTTAGAAAAGATTTTATCTCGTTAATCTGTAGTTAATTTTTTTAAAATCTTTTTGTTTCCTGTAGTAAAATCACCTGTTCAAAAAATCGAACGCCTGCAAGCGATTGCCGTCCGCCGAATAAAGCAAACCGACCGTTTCGTCGGTTACGAAACGCGCGTCGGGTTCGGAAACTAAAACAAATCTCGCGTCTTGTCCGGTGTGAACGTTGACGCCGACTAAACCTTTTTTGTCGAACGGCTTCGGCAAATCCGTGTAAAAATACATATAATTTCCGCGAAGGTCGGCGAGGCGTTTGCGGCGCAGAAAGTAATCGGAAAGTTTTTCGACCCGGCGCAATGGGTCAATTCTATCAAGCAGGCTTTCCTGCACGTCGGCGCGCGAAGGTGTAATTTTACTGATTGCGCTGCCGATGATTTTTCCGCGAATATCGGCAGCGTTCGGGAGCGTCGGCGTGTTGATTTGTAAATTGTTTATTCGATTTAATAAATTCGGCGTTCTGGCGGAAATTCCATAAAGCGAAACTCGATTCGACACATAATTTTTCGCCGAATTCGAGGCGAGCGTCGTCAAATCAAACGAAGAAAATCTATTTCTCAAACCAGACCAGCGAAACGAATTGACCGTCTGAGCAAGACTCAAACCGCCGCGCGCAAAATTCAGCGCCGATGTCGCCAGCCCGCCGTAGCGAAAATAAAGCGCGGTCGCTCGCAGCGCGATTCCGGCGACAGTTCGTAAAACACCGCGCGAAGGCGCTTTATGTTTTACTCGCCAAAGTTCTCTATTATGTATTTTAGATTTTGGATTTTGGATTTCAGAAAAACCCTGAACATAAAACCTTGAACTTTGAACTTGCGGCTGGCTTTGAGCTTTGAACTTTGAACCTTGAACCTGAAACGCAGCAATTTCATCCAGTCCGCCGACCACTGCTTCGCCGCTTTCATTTATCAAAACAAACTGCGCGCGCTCAATGTCATGTTCGCGCTTTTCGAGCCGTTTTCCGTCACGCGCATTAATCGTAATTAAATCGTCTTTGTCGGCAATTAAAATTGTGTTCGCATCGGCGAAAACAAAATTCGTCAAACCTTTGTCCGCGCCTTTGTAACGCCAGAGAGTTTTGCCGTTTTTCGTGTCAATCGCGGAAACGCCGAACGCGCCTTTTTCAACCGTTTCGCCGTCTTCGATGCGCGTAAACTGCCCGCCTGTGCGAACATACAAAACGTCTCCGACAATCGCCATTTCGGGCGTTACGCCTAAATCTTTTGCTTCCCATTCGACTTCGCCGCTTCTGCGGTTTATCGCGCGAACTCGTCCTCTGCCCGAAGTGTAAACGTGATTTTCGTCGAAAATCGGGTCGGCTTCGGTCAATGCCAAACCGTCTTCGTTGATTTTGAATTTTTCGCGGTTTTTTTCTTTACCTGTCTGTGCGTCGTAACTAGTCACGCCTTCGTAAAAAAGAAAAAGTCTGCCGTCTAAAATTAAAGGCGCGCGGTAGTTGTCGAGCGTAAAAGCGGTTTCACCCATCCTGAATTTTGCAGGCATCATCTCAATTTCGTTATCGAAATTGCGTTTCCAAAGTTCGTCGCCGGTCGAAAGCCGGAAAACGTGAACTACCGGTTTACGCTTTAATTTTTCGCCCGATTTCCCGCGAGCGTCTTTGACCAAAACAACGGCAATCAAATCGGTTTCCGGTTCGACCGCTAACTGCAAAACGTCGCCTTTCACCCGTTCGCTGCGCCAGATACTCGCGCCGCTCAACAAATCAACCGCTTCGAGCCTTGATTTACTGCCTTCGTCGGTCGAGACCAAAATCAAATCAGTTGCAGGAATCGGCGTGATTGAAGTTTCATTCAAACCTTTCGTGCGCCTGCGCCACAAAGTTTCTCCCGTCTGCCCATCCAAAGCGTAAAGCGAATTTTCGCTGCCCGCAAGAAC
>MWYY01000022.1 GCA_002050355.1 Acidobacteria bacterium 28-9 | reverse complement strand
ACCGAAGAACAAGTAAAAGTCGTTTACAATCTGCAAAACGAAGGCAAAAAGGTTTTTATCAATCGTATTTTGATAAACGGCAACGATATGACGAAAAATGCGGCGGTATTAAAAGCTATTAATTTACGTCCCGGCGATGTTTTGCGCGCGACCGATATTTTCGCCAGCGAGCAAAATCTTTATCAGACCGACGCCTTTAGCCTTGTCGAAATCAAACCCGAACCGGCTGGCGAGACTGCGGACGGCACGGCGCGTCTGAGCGATATTATTATTAACGTCAAAGAGCAGAAACCGCGTCTTATCACTTACGGCGGCGGTTACTCGACCGATTTCGGCGCGAACGGATTTTTCGATATACGGCACTTTAATCTTTTCGGAAAATTGCAGCAGGGCGGCGCGCGCGTGCGCGTAAGCCGTCTGCAGCAACTCGTCCAGATTGACTATCTAAATCCGCGTTTTATGCCCGATGGCAAAAATCGTTTTTCGCCGCTGACCTTTACCGCGCAGTATCAGCGCGATTCGACAGTTACGCGCTTTTTCCGTTCGGCGATTGATAAGGGAAGTTTCGGCGTCGTCCAGCGAGTTGACGAAGAAGGCAATCCGATTGACGAATTCGGCAAGGAAACAGCCAGCCCGACAATCAATCGGTTTACCCTACAGACGGAAACCAGCCGCACCATCAGCAGAAAATACCGAAGCATTTTGTTTGCCCGCTACAAATACGAAGACGTTCGACTTTTTAATATCGAAAGTCTTTTGATTCGGGATTTGCTTCGTCCCGACGAGAGAGTGCGGACATCCGGTTTGGGCGCAAACTTTGTTTTCGACACCAGAGAAAATTGTTCGATAAAATACACGCTGCTCGAAATTATAGAGAAAGGCGACCCGGGTGAGCCGTGCCGTTATAATCCGGGCGACCCGACACGCGGCAATTACATCGCGGCGGAATATAATTTTTCGCTTCCGGCGCTCGGCGCAAACATCGGTTTTCATAAGTTTCAAGGTTCTTACAACACTTTTTACACCGTTCCGCGATTGAAAAACACGACTTTTGCCGCGCGCGGAATTCTCGGCTTGGCAAGCGTTTTTTCGCGCAACCGCAGTTTTTCGGACGCGCAGTTTCCCGGCTTGGAAGGGATTTTGCCGATTAGCGAACGGTTTTTCGCGGGCGGCTCGACAACTCTGCGCGGTTTCGATTATGAAGGCGCAGGACCGCGCATCGCCGTCCTTCCGCAGGGCATTTTCCGCAATTCAAAAGGCGAGGTCGTAACCGTTAACCCGTTCACGATTCCATTCGGCGGCAACGCTCTGGCAATCGTCAATCTCGAAGCGCGCATTCCCGTTTCGGACAGCCTTCGACTCGTTCCGTTTTACGACGGCGGGAACGTTTTCAAAAGCGTCGGCGATATTTTCAAATCGCCCGCAGCCGTTGATGCAAATGATACTTTTCGGCAAAATCTAAACGCTCGCTGGACAAACACCGTCGGTCTCGGTTTCAGAATCAAAACGCCGGTCGGCGGCGAATTTGCCATTGACGGCGCATATTTGCTCAATCCGCCAAAGTTTTTGATTCCGCAGCAGTTTTCGCCGAACTCGACTTTTCGATTGAAACAAGAACGAATTCACTTCCGATTTACCCAGGCGTTCTAAAGAAGTTATTTTTGGTTAATTGCCGCATGCAAAAAATTAAGAACAAAAAAGTTGTGTGTTCTGTTTTGTCGTTGCGTTTGTGCGCGGTGATTTTGCTTTTTTGCTTTTCGGTTTTTTCTCAAGATACAAGCGACATTATCCGCATTGAAACCGAGCTTGTTCCGTTTGAAGTCACCGTTTCGGACAAAAACGGAAAACCGGTGCGCGGTCTCGAAGCAAAAGATTTCAAGGTGTTTGAAGACGGCGTCGAACGTCCGATTGATTTTTTCGAGCCGGTCAAAAAAAGCAATGACAGCCGTCCTCTTTCGATAGTTTTCGCGCTCGACGTTTCGGGAAGTATGACACCGGACGAGTTGGCGCGCCTGCGCGACGCGATGCAGAATTTTCTCAAACATCTTGCCGATTATAATTCGTATTTCGCTGTGCTGACTTTCGGAATGGATGTGAAGATTTTACAGTCTTTTACGAATCGTCCGGACAAATTAGAAAAAACATTTGAAAAACTCGCGCGCGACCAGGACGGACTTTCAACACACGCTTACGATGCGGTTGACGACGCCATTCGGCTCATTCAGAAAAAATCTCCGCCGCGTGTAAAAAACCAATTGCCGAAACGCGCCGTCGTTTTGATTACGGACGGCTTTCCGGTCGGCGATACGGTTTTGCCGAAAACCGTGATTGAACGCGCAAACGATGCGGAAACAAGTGTTTATTCGGTGATTCTGCCGTCGTATTCACGGTTGCAAGCAGACAAAAAACCGCTACCGACGCTGCTCGACGCGAGCGGTTTGATAGAAAAAACCGGCGGACGCTCCTTTTACGCCAACGGGGAAAATTTCGAGCCGCTCTTTAAATCTTTAGCCGAAGAAATTACCGCTTCTTACGTTTTAGCCTTTTATCCACAGACGGAAAACAACCGAAACGGAAAGTTTCGCCAAATTCGGATTGAAGCCCCGAAAGGTTTCCAAATCAAGCAAAATCGTTCCGGTTACGAAATCAAACGGTAGAATAATGGTGAATGATGAATGGTAAATGGTGAATTTAAAAATTGATTTTCATTAAATATTCACTATTCGTTATTCATCATTAAATCTAATACTGAAATTCTTCCTCGTCCGCGAGAATGTCGTCCGGGTCGCTTTCCTCGTGGATGTCGAGTTCGACCGGGTCGAGTCCGACGATTTCCAGTTCCGTGGCGCATTCATCGCACGAGATAACATCGCCCTGCTCGGAATCGGCATCTACATAAACGTCTTCGCTGCATTCGGGACAAACTGATGTTGGCATAATTATTCTCCAAATAAATTAAAATAAATTCTATTGCACTTCCATAAAAAACTGCCTTGAGTTTTGTGTATATTTGTCAATCTATCTTTTTTGAGAACCGTTTGGCAAGAGTTTGTTTTACAAAAAAGTTAATGTTTATTTGTCGCCAGTTAAAAGTAAAAGTTATATTACAAATTTGCTGAATACAATTTTTATATGCAGTTTCCTTTCAAATTAGCCGGAGATAAACAATTTGATGTCGTCGGTTTCGGCACGAACGCGGTTGATTATTTGATTGTCGTGCCTGAATATCCGGCGTTTGATTCAAAAATTCGCTTGACTGAATACACGCAAGCAGCAGGCGGCGAAGTTGCGACGACGATGGTCGGTTTGCAGCGTCTGGGCTTGAAAACAAGCTACATCGGACGTTTCGGAACAGACAGGGAAGGTGATTTTGGACTCAGAACTCTGCGCGATGAAAACGTAGATGTGCGTTTTGCCGAACAAATCCAAAACGCGCGAACGCAAATCGCTTTTATCGTGATTGATGAGCGAAACGGCGAGCGAACCGTCATTTGGGAAAGAGATGCACATCTTTCATACGGGGAAAAAGACGCGCCGATTGAAGCCACCGCGCTCGGCAAAATTTTGCATTTTACGCCGCACGACGCGCAGGCTTGTTTGCGACTGGCGAAGGCGGCAAAAGCCGAAAATACAATCGTTTCGATTGATATTGATAATATGTTTGCCGGCGTCGAAGAACTTTTGCCGGAAGTTGACGTTTTTATTTCCTCGTCGGAATTTCCCGAAAAGCTCGTCGGTATCAAAGATAAAAAAGAATCTTTGCGGGAAATAAACCGTCGTTTCGGCTGCCGCGTTGTCGGAATGACTTTAGGAGAAAAAGGTTCGCTTCTGCTGTGCGAAAACGAATTTATTGAAACGAGCGGTTTCGCCGTGCCGAACGGCTGTAAAGATACGACAGGCGCGGGCGATGCGTTTCGCGTCGGTCTTCTCTACGGTTTAATCAAAGGTGAGACGGTTGAAACGGCTGCAAAAATGGCAAACGGCGTCGCCGCGCTCAAATGCCGCGCGCTTGGTGCGAGAACGGCATTGCCGAATGTTGATGAATTATCTGAATTATTGAATTTTAAAAAAGAGCGAAAGAGTTTCAAACTTCGCTCAAGACAACGATTTCCGAACGGCTTTTAGCATCGTCCAAAAACTTTTCGATGTCGGCGGCGATTTTCTGCTCGGTTAAAATTTGATTGATGCGCGAGCGCATTTCTTCGAGCGGCGGCATCAGAAGTCCGGGATTTTTCCTGCGAAAATCGGGCGTGAAAACGTCGCGGTAATAGTTGGCTTCGTCTTGCGGCGTAATGACGACGAACGAGCGGAAACGAAAATCCAAATATTTTTTTATCGAAACTCTCTGCGCCATCATTCGCTCGAAGTTGTCATCGCTTACCGAATCAAAACCTACCGAGTTTAACCTTTTAATAAATTCCGTGGTTGTGAAATGAGTTAAAACGTCCTTAATTTCGTCATCTACTTCTGCTTTGTTTGGAGCGGAACGCGGCAGTCTTTCTGCTTCTAAAGAGAAAAGACGTTGATTTATAAGAATTTGCAGCGCGCGGTTTAAGTCTTCCGAGGTCGGCGGATTAAGCGATGCGTTCGGCGTCAAAGCAAGCTGCCAGAGCAAATCCGAATAAGTAATAAGTTCCGTGTCAATGCCGTCGCCGACTGTAGCTACGATTTTGTCAACCGTATCACGCGCCCGAATTTGCACGGGCGAAAAAGCTGACAATAAAGCAAACAAGCTGAAACAGACAAGTATTTTTTTCAATCGAGATTTTACGCTTTGCATATTCAACCCGTCTGATTTTTGAATGAAATTAACAAACTGTCAAATAAAATATTAAAAATATTTTTAACCTGGCAGGGAATTTATAAAATTTTCACTTCTAAAATCAAACCCACCGTTGAGATGACAAATTTTACAGAAAGTTTGTCAGAACCATATGATTTCGAAAGAAGATAAATATGTTTTTATGAGATAAGCTGTTTCACCTCGCGTCTAAAGCTTTGTTCGGTGCGGGAAAGCGATTCACAACGTATTTGCTTCTGACATCTATGAAAGAAAATCTTCTACTTAGAAGGTATTTGTGTATTTAGAAGATCTGTTCCGAAACGCTGAGACAATAAATGATAACGCCAAACCAATGATAAACCATTGAATGGCAAACGCGGCAAAGAAAACAAACTTATTTCCGCTATGCTCGCCAGTAGCAACAACAGAAGCTATAAACGGAATGATATGCAACATTCTCCAGGCATTAGGAATATCAACGTGCCAAAGAAAGTATTCATCCAGTGGAGAAGTTTCTCCTACAATAAGCCAGCTAAAAGCCGATGTAATAAAGAGGACGCAAGCGGAAAATATTAGATGAAACTTCGATTTGCCGGACATATATTTGCTTATTAGCCACAGGCAAGCACCGAACGGCGGAGTTGATGTGGGGCGAAACCGAATAGACGCAAGTTATGGATAACGAACAACGTGATAACAAAGTCGCTGTTTCGCCCTCACGTCCAATGACTTTTATGCCCCGATGATTTCATTTAGACCTTCGATAACGACTTCTAATTCTTCATCCGACGCTTTCCCGATTTTCTTACCCAATCGCTCGGTTGGCAGCACACGAATCTGGCTGATTTTCACCCACGATTTTTTTGGCAACTTCGGGTCTGACAGTTCAAACGTCAACGGGAAACTCGCGCCCGGTTTTTGGCTCGTCAGGACAACGGCAATAACAGTTCCCGAACGGTCATTAAAAATGTCTTGACTCAAAACAAGAACGGGACGAGAACCGGATTGTTCGTGTCCAAGCGTCGGGTCAAGACTAGCCCAAATAATATCGCCTCTCAGTATTCGAGCCATTCTCCTACCTCAGCCGCCAAGCCCAGGTCAGCCAAAGATTGTTCTTCTACCTTGTCTAGTTTGGCACATTCACGCGCCAGACGGTTTCTGTCCAGACGCGAAACTTTTTCGGCGACGGCAGACTGAATAGCCTGGCTGCGATTAGAGAAAACACGCTCTTTTACAAGGTAATCAACCTTTTTGAGCAAACCGGATTCGATCGAAATAGTTACTTTTGCGACACTCATAAAATAGTAATACTATCGGTCATACCAAAAGTCAATTCCGATTTACAGGACAAGAACATAACACGGAGTTGAACCGAATGCCTGAAGCGGTTTCGATTCTAACGACAAGTTAAGTCTTCATCCGACGCTTTCCCGATTTTCTTACCCAATCGCTCGGTTGGCAGCACACGAATCTGGCTGATTTTCACCCACGATTTTTTTGGCAACTTCGGGTCTGACAGTTCAAACGTCAACGGGAAACTCGCGCCCGGTTTTTGGCTCGTCAGGACAACGGCAATAACAGTTCCCGAACGGTCATTAAAAATGTCTTGACTCAAAACAAGAACGGGACGAGAACCGGATTGTTCGTGTCCAAGCGTCGGGTCAAGACTAGCCCAAATAATATCGCCTCTCAGTATTCGAGCCATTCTCCTACCTCAGCCGCCAAGCCCAGGTCAGCCAAAGATTGTTCTTCTACCTTGTCTAGTTTGGCACATTCACGCGCCAGACGGTTTCTGTCCAGACGCGAAACTTTTTCGGCGACGGCAGACTGAATAGCCTGGCTGCGATTAGAGAAAACACGCTCTTTTACAAGGTAATCAACCTTTTTGAGCAAACCGGATTCGATCGAAATAGTTACTTTTGCGACACTCATAAAATAGTAATACTATCGGTCATACCAAAAGTCAATTCCGATTTACAGGACAAGAACATAACACGGAGTTGAACCGAATGCCTGAAGCGGTTTCGATTCTAACGACAAGTTAAGTTTTTGCGGATTTACGAATTTTAGACATAAAAAGTTCGCCGTTTTCCGCAAATAGGTTTAACTCTGTATTATACCGATTAAAACCGATTATGCGGTCTTTATTTTCTTAAACGAGCTTCGACGTTATTCGCTTTCAACGAATTTCCCGTCGCTCTTTCCAAATCGGCAATCGCTTTGTTTAGTTCGGTTTGCGAACGGAGTTCGGTGCTGCGCGCCGCCGTCAAAGCCGTCTGGCGGTCTAGAACCTGATAGATGTTCGATTGTCCGGCGTCGAGTTTTCTTTGTTCGGAAGCGTATTGCTTCTCGCTGTTTTCGCGTGAAAGAGCCGCCGTCCGCAAACGCGCTTCGGCGCTTCTGACAGCTTGCAGGGTGTTTCGCACATCAACCTGTATGTTTTGCTCGACTTGTTCGCGCAGCGTTTTTATTTGTTCGCTTTGCACGAGAGAACGTCCGAGCTGCGCTTTCGCCGTTTTGTTTCGGAGCGGAATATTAAACTGAACACCGGCGCGAATGGTCGGGTAACGATTGGCAAAAATGTCGGTTACGGTTGAAGTCGCGCCGCCGATGCCCTGCAAAAAAGTTTGCTGCTGTTGCTGCTGCGCCTGTTGCTGCTGAATCTGGCGCGCAGCGCATTGTTCCGGCGTTTCGTTTAGCTGGCACGGCGAAACTTGCGAAAACGGACTTCTGAAATTCGGGTTCTGACTGCCGCCGATGCCTGCCGATGTGTAGCTTGCAATCAAATCAACCTGCGGTTTTGCCTGGTCTCTTAAAAATCGCAAATCAAGTTCGTTGATGTCGCGCTGGACATTGCCGATGTCGATTTCGGGACGATTTTGCAGCGCCAAACCCAATGCTTCGGTCAAAGTGGTTTGCGGCGCGTTCAAATCAATTGACTCGGTCGGGACGATTGCAGCGTTCCAAATCGCGTCGTTGCGGTTTTCGGCAATCAAATTTTTTAAAGCGTTTTCGGCGCGATTGACATCTTCCAAAGCCGTATAAACATTTTGCTCGAAGTTGGCAACCTGCGTTTGCGCCGCGATAATGTCAACCGGCGCAAGCTGTCCTTCTTCGACAAGACGCCGATTGTGTTCGAGCTGTTCTTTCGCGTCTCTGACCGAATCGCGCTGCACCTGCAAATTCCGCAAAGTATAAGTCAAATCCCAATATGCGCGCTGAACGTTCGTAATCGTATCAATCGAACGCTGGCGAAACTGCGTGTCGGTCAAAGACAGATTGCGCTTGGCAATCTCGATTGTGCGGCGCGGCTGGTCGAAACGCCGCCCGCGAAAAAGCGGCTGCGTAACGCTGAACGTCAAAGAAGAATTATACTGCGGACTTAAAATCGAAATCGGATTGTCGCTGCCGAGCCGCGAATTGTTTGCCGTTACGTTAAAAATTGTGCCGTATTTTTTTATATAACCTTGAAAACCCGCGTTGCCGACAAACGAATTCGTCGTCGTTGATTTATTAGTGCTGAAAATCGAAACATTCGGCACGGTTGCCCGCTCGTAATAAGTTTGCCCTGTAAAACGCGAATCGTAATAGCCATTTGCCGCCTGCAAATCAAATTCGGCAAGCCGCACGTTTTGCCGCGAAACTTCGATGTCCTTGTTATTTTCCAGCGCGATAGTAATCGCTTCGTTCAAAGAAAGCGGTTTTTGCATCATCATATCCACGCCGACTCGTCCGAGTTCCGGCAAGCTCGTATCATTCGATTGAAAATTCGGCGCAATGCGCGGCACGCCCTGCAGATTTTCCGGCTGAACTTTTTGCGCGTCATCAACCGACGGCAAATTTTCCTGCGTCGGCTTTACATCAACCGTCGGCGATGGAACTGGTGTTGGCGCTGCGTCCTGCGCTTTTGCCGCGTCCGCGCCGAGGCATAATATAAATACAAAAATTAAATATAATTGCTTGAACATAAAAATCTTTTTGCCGCGAAAATCTGCGGCTGAT
>MWYY01000024.1 GCA_002050355.1 Acidobacteria bacterium 28-9 | reverse complement strand
TGTCTGCTTGTTTGTGCCATTCTTCTTGATGTTCAGGCTTGAACAAGCGGGACAAGTTATTGATTCAAATTGCACACTTGAATTTTAGCTTGTCCTTTCTTTCAAACATCTTTTCTGTTACACGACCAATGAAGAATCTGTAAGAGATTTAGACGAATTTATTTTTCGTAATAACCGAGAATTTAAGATGAGCCTTCAAGGTTGTTTTGGAGTGTTCAAGCCAAAAGCTAAAGAGTTATTTTTAGCTGAAGCAATTCAGCTTTTCAATGAAACCTATCTGAAAGATTCAAATCGCTGGGGCATAGCAGTGTGGAAACGATTAACCTCTATTAGAGGACAAACGTATATCAAGTTACGGTTAGAACCTTGGGTTAAAAGCTAATCGTGTCCATCTTTAATTAATAAATTCTTCTCATTTGTTTTTCAAATTCTTCGCGCAAACCCAAACGCTCGAGCCAAAGTTCCTGCTCTTTTTTGAGTTCGGGCAAATGAACGACATCCGACAAGGCGTAATTGACCAACTCATTTGTCCAAACGCCGTTCCAATTTTTTGTGAAGGTATTGCGGTGCGATTTTTCTAAATCGACGGCGAAATAACGATAGAGCGTTTCAGCTAAACTTGCCGATTGTCCCGCGCCTTTGGTTAAAACTTTTTCGGCAATCATCGTGTCGAAGATGTTTTGTGTTTGATAACCGCTTTCGCGCAGGAATTCCAAATCGAATTTTGCGTTGTGAAAGATTTTCGTGATGTTCGCGTTTTCTAAAATTGCGTGGAGTTTTCCCAAAGCGATGCCTTCGCTTGTGGGGACGAGAACCGAAAAATCGCCGTCGGAGAATTGGACGCTGAAAATTTTTCCGTGTCGCGCGCTCAAGCTGGAAGTTTCCGTATCGCAGCCTAAAACTTTGGCGGCGGAGAGCTTTTCGTAAGCAGTTGCGATTTCCGATGCGGAACGTGCGACTAAAATTTTCACCTTTTGATTGTAAAGCAATCGGCAATTGAGAGGAAAATGTAACTACAGATTTACACAGATAAGAGCAATGGATAATGGATAATGCGTTGGTTTCCCGTTATCAATTATCAACTATCGATTATCCATTATTATCTGTGATTTTACTTCTCCGGTTTTTCCTTTATGCTGTAAATCGAATATGCCTGAAATTTTAACCGAAACAGAAGCCCGCGTCGTCGGCGCGTTGATTGAAAAGCAATTGACTACGCCCGAATATTATCCGCTAACTTTGAACGCGCTCGTTGCCGCCTGCAATCAGAAAACCAACCGCGAGCCGGTCGTGTCGTTCGCGGAACAGACGGTGCAGAAATTGGTTGACGATTTGCGCGAGAAAAATATCGTTTACGTTTTTTACGGCAGCACTTCGCGCGTGCCAAAGTATAAACATATTCTGGATAAAGTTCTCGAACTCGAACCGCCGGAGACTGCCGTCGTTTGCGTTTTGCTGCTTCGCGGCGCGCAAACTTTAGGCGAATTGTGCGAGCGGACAAATCGTTTGTATGAATTTTCGGGCTTGGGCGAAGTCAATGAAACGTTAGACGGCTTGATGCGTCGGGACGAGCCGCTCGCCGCAAAACTCGAACGCCAGCCCGGACAAAAGGAAGTCCGCTTTGCACATCTTTTGTCGGGAGAAATTCTAACGGCAAGCGCAAATGTTTCGGTTGAAAATTCGGTTTCTAAACGACAAACGGAAAATGAGCGAATCGAAAAACTCGAACAGCAGGTAGAAAATTTGCAAAACGAAACGGCGGAATTGCGGCGAATGTTTGAAGATTTTAAGAAGCAATTTGAGTAATCCAGAGTTACGACGCAAGGCGTTCAAATGCCGCGCCGCGCAGGTTGAAATCAAAATTTTCGTCTTGAAATCGAGCGCCGAGATTTTTGTAAAATTTGATTGCGGGCGTGTTCCATTTTAAAGCCTGCCAATCCATTCGGGCGCAGTTTTGTTGTTTAGCCGCGCGCGCAACTTCTTTGAGCATTTTCAAGCCGAAACCTTGTCCGCGCATCGCCGGCGAAACGTATAAATCCTCCAAAAACACTGAACGTTCGCCGCGAAAACTTTTGAAAACAGGATAAAACATCGCGTAGCCGACGAGGGCGTTATCTGCAAATGCGACAAGACAATTGACAAAAGAGTTATCGCCGAAAATCGCCGCGTGCAAATCGTCTTCAGAAATTTCGCAAAAATCGGAAAGTTTCTCAAACTCGGCAAATTCGCGGATTAAAGTGACAATTTGCGAAACGTCTTTCGGTGCGGCTTTTTCAATTCGCAAATTCATTTTACAAATTCCAGGCGACCTGACTTCTAAGACGCAAAACGCTTTTCTCGCGTCCGAGCGTTTCAAAAACCGCGAGCATCGAAGGTCCAACCGCCAAACCAGTCAAAAGCGAGCGCGCGCCGTTCATAATTACGCCGAATTTTGTCGCTTTTTCTTCGGTGAATTGTTTGATAACCGTTTCGAGGTTATCGTGTGTGAAATCTTCGACCGATTCCAAACGGTCAGCGAGTTCGGGAAGCCACGTTTGTAAATCGGGGAACTTTCTTAAATTTTTATCAACCGCTTTTTCGTCAAAATCGAAATCTTCGGAAAAATAAGCGCGCCCCTGGTTTGAAAAGTCTTTCAAAGTAAAAAATCTTTCGCGGATTAAATCGACGGTTTTTTCAAACCACAATTTATCGTCGTCTTCATATTCTTCGCGCCAGAGTTTTGTCTGTTTCAGTTCAGCTTTGACCAGCGGAATCAAATCGGCGAGCGGCATCGTGCGAATGTATTCAGCGTTCATCCAAATCGCTTTGTCGTCCGTCCAATGGCGCGGGTCATTTTCCTGGAAGTTGAAAACGGCGTTGCTGCGGTGGATGTGTTCGAGCGAAAATTTTTCGATTAGTTCATTTAAGTTGTAAATTTCCCGTTCTTCACCTGCCGACCAGCCGAGCAGAGCGAGAAAATTACGAAACGCGGCGGCTAAGAATCCGGCGGCTCGGTAAGTCGTCATCGAAACGATTTCGCCGTGGATTCTTTTGCTCAATTTTTTCCCGCCCGGCGCGAGGATTAAAGGCAGATGCGCGAATCGCGGCGGAGTTTTACCAAGCGCTTCGTAAATCAAAATTTGTTTGTGCGTGTTCGTTAAATGGTCTTGCCCGCGTATCACGTCCGTGATTCGCATCTCAATGTCGTCGCAAACGACCGCCAGATTGTAAAGCGGATGACCGTCGGAGCGAAGCAAAACAAGGTCTTCTATTTCCGCGTAATCGCGTT
The DNA here is from genome assembly GCA_002050355.1 of Acidobacteria bacterium 28-9. Lineage (GTDB taxonomy): Bacteria > Acidobacteriota > Blastocatellia > Pyrinomonadales > Pyrinomonadaceae. The sequence continues at coordinate 5,670 of MWYY01000024.1, read as the reverse complement.
CCTGCAGTCCGTAAACCGCATCTTCAAAACTTGATTTTCCCGTTTCAGGAACTTTCAGGCGAATTGCAAACGGCTCGCCCGCATTTGCTTTTGTCTCGCTTTCCTCTTTTGATAAATGACGATACTGATTGTCGCGCATAGACTTTTCGCCTTGTGCGGCACGGGCGCGATCGGCGATCGCTTCCTTGATATTTACGCCGGAAACTGTTTCCTTCGGCGTAAAATCACGATACGCTTTGCCTGCTTCTAGTAATTCGAGCGCGGCGGCGCGATGCTTATCAGCATTGTCGGATTGAAAAACGATTTGTTCATCATAATCCAATCCGAGCCATCGCAATCCTTCGAGAATCGAGCGCGTTGATTCTTCGGTCGAACGCTGCAAATCCGTATCTTCAATTCGCAGCAGAAATTTTCCGCCCATGTGCCGGGCGTAAAGGTAATTAAAAAGCCCGGATCGCGTTGCGCCAATATGTAAATAACCCGTCGGCGACGGGGCAAATCTAACTCTTGTTGTCATAAAAATAGTTTCACGCAAAGGCGCAAAGAACGCAAAGTTTTAAAGGGTGATTTTATTTTTGAAAATTAAATACATAAAAACAAAAGGCTATCAAACCGTAATGTTGATAGCCGCTCGCAAAATCCAAAATTAAAATGGCGGAGACGACAGGATTCGAACCTGTGGAAGACTTTTGATCCTCAACAATTTAGCAAACTGCCGCTTTCAGCCACTCAGCCACGTCTCCGCTTTTTTGTTCTACGCTTGATTTCAATTTGATAGAAAAGCGTAAAACTTATTCTAGCCGACAGACAAACTTTGTCAAGCCCGTTGCATCAAACCGGACAAAGTAACTTTGTCTTTGCTTGACACTTTTGAGTAAAGGACAGAAAATATCAGACGGTACAAATAGACTCTATTTTATTTGTTTTCAAAAGTTTTTAACCATCCGTTCAAAACAGCTTTCCGTCTGAAGTTTTTTGAATGGATATCAAATTCGTCGTTTTCGATGTATTCTTTTATTTCTTCAAGAAAAAATCTTTTTAAGCCGATTTTAATTGCGCTTTCCGCTTTTTTTGTGCCTTTTGTTTTTGCAGACCAGGCGCAGGCTAAAGTTGTCGTCAAGCAAAACGGAATGACGGGCGTAATAAGAGGAATTGTCCGCGACGAAGGGGGCGCTCCTATTGCCGATGCGACTGTCACTATTTTCCGCGCCGGAACTTCAAAAATTTTGAAACAGGTTTCTTCGGCTGCCGACGGAAGTTTCCTGGCGAAAATTTTGCCGGGAACTTATACGATTTTAGCCCTCGCCCAAGGATTCAATGCGGTTACGCTTTCCGAAGTCGAAGTAAATCGTTCGACCGAATTGGTGTATGGTTTTAAGTTAGCGCGCTCGGGCAGCGGAAATACTTTGCCGGAAAAACGCGCTGACCGTAACAACGCAAAATGGCGTATCCGCGCTGCTCAGACGCGGCGTTCGATTTATCAAAACCGCGACGGCAATGCTCCCGTTGATGAAAGTCAAGTCGGCAAAAATACTAAAGTAGCCGAAAATACCATTGAACAAAGCGTTGGGATTGTCGAGGACGAAGAAGAAACGGGACGTTCCGGACAGACTGTCATCCAAACTTATTTCACCGCATCCGACGAAGTAAATTACACAGGCGTAAATGTCGCTCGCCTTCAACCTCTAGGCGACAATGCGGAAATTGTTTTTGCAGCGCAGACCGGAACAAACCAATTTGCCCCGCAAAGATTTGAAGCCAATCTAAAATTTCGTCCTACCGAGAATCATCAGATTCGTTTGAATACCGGCGTTGCCAAACTCGGCAAATTAAATTTGGACGAATCAGAGAAATCGCTCGGGCAAGTTTCTTTTCAGGCGCTTGACGAATGGAAAGTTCGCAGCGGTGTGATTTTAGTTGTCGGCTTCGATTATTCGCGCTTTGTCGGCGCGGGCGATGACTTTTCCGTTAGTCCGCGACTCGGGCTGCAATACGATATAAATTCCAAAACCCGTTTTCGCACGGCTTATGCCGTACAGCCGCAGCAACCCAATTGGCAGCAGGCGATTGAACTCGAAGACGCGCAGGTGCTTTTCCGCGAACCGGTTGCGGTGCAGGATTTAATTGTTGTAAACAATAAACCGCAGTTAAACCGCAGCAGCCGTTTGGAGTTTGGCGTCGAGCGTGTTTTGGACAACAAATCGAGCGTCGAAGCAAATATATTTTTCGATATGACGACGGGTCGCGGCGTCGGTCTTTCAAGTTTGCCCTTTGCCGCGCTTGACGAGGGAAACTTTAACGCTTTTGTCGCTAATCAACAAGGCAAGGCGCAGGGCGTTCGTATAGTTTATTCGCGCCGCTTGAACGGAACTTTCTCGACATCGGCAGGGTACGCTTTCGGCAATGGTCAAAAACTATCGGAGAATGCCGCCTCAAACCCCGCAAACGTTTTTGAAAACGATTATTTCCAAACATTCGTCGGACAATTCAACGCCGATTTGAAAACCGGAACGCAGGTAAAAACCATTTTCCGCCTGTCGCCCCAAGCAACCGTTTTTGCTATTGACCCGTTCGCCGGAAGAATGGCAATTTATGACCCGAGTTTGAGCGTCCTTGTAACACAGAGTTTGCCGAATTGGGGTTTGCCGATTCGCGCCGAAGCGATTGTCGACGCGCGCAATTTGTTCGATTTTCAGCCGAACGTCAGCAACGAGGAAGGCAGTCTGCATCTGAATTCGCAACGTCGCATCTTGCGCGGCGGAATTATGGTTAGGTTCTAGGGAATGCAGCTATTATTTAATTTATCTTTTGAAAAATCGTCTTGAATTTGAAAGACGATTTTTTCGTTGCGATTTTACTTTTCTTAAATTTTAACTCGTCAAACGCCGGTTAATAAAATCATTTTGATTTTTCTGTCAAATCTTTATGTAAAATTTCAACAATTTCCCCCGGCTGAATTTTTGCTAATACTTTGTGAATATCACCAATCATTTCGGCGTGAGTTGTGAGGCGATTATTAAATGCCCGCAAAACTAAAATTGCAATTTTACGATTTGATAAATTTTGTTGGGATTTAATGTTTGAATCAGCTGTCAACAAAACGTCGAATTCGTTTTCTTCGGCAAGCGTGAGCAATTCGCCATTTAAAACATCTGTCCAACCTTTTTCCTGTGATGTTGTACTTTCGTATTCAGTTAGATAATTCTTGAGCCGACGATCTAAATTGTGGGCAAGCAGAATTTTCAATTTGCTCCGACTTCCCTGATTAAAGATTTTTCAGCCATTTCCAAAACGGTAACGGCTTGTTCGCGCGTAACGGGCGGAAAACCTTCAAGAAAATCTTCGATACTCTCGCCACCTTCGAGATAATCGAAAAGGTTTTTTATTGGCACGCGAGTTCCTGCAAAAACTGGCGTTCCGCTCACCTTTTTTGGATTTATTTCAATGACTTTATTTTTCATAAAGCAATTTTAGCATAAACTTAACTCGTCAACCTTCGATAAATATTCGGCATTCTTTCGGGCAAACTCAAAACGTCATCAATAATCGTGTAGCCGACATCGCCGTATAAATCCTTTAATTCAAATTCCGAATCGCGGTCAACAGTGATGCAAAAAGGCGTAACGCCACTGATTTTCGCTTCGGTCAAGGCTTCGCGCACGTCTTCGCGGGCGTAACGGGCGTCGCCGTAATCGTGGTCGTACGGTCTGCCGTCGGTTAGAATTATCAACAGTTTTGTGCGCGATTCCTGACGCAATAATTTTGCCGCCGCGTGGCGGATTGCCGCGCCGAGCCGTGTGTTGTTTTGAAAGGTGATGCCTCCGATGCGTCGTTCAATTTCGTCCGAATACTTTTCGTCAAAATCTTTGACGACGTAAAATTTTACGTTGCGCCTGCCTTCGCTTGTAAAACCGTTTATCGAATAAACGTCGCCGACGGCTTCGAGCGCTTCGCTCATCAGCACAAGTCCTTCTTTTTCGATTTCGATAATACGTCTGCCCGGATGCGTGTAAGGCTGAAGCGGATTGCGCGTGATTGTGCGCGCGGTCGAAGACGATTGGTCGAGCAATAGAGACACGGCAACGTCGCGCTGTTTTCTAAGGCGTTTCGTGTAAATTCGCTCTGACTGCCGACCGTCGGCGCGGCGGTCGATGACATAATCAACCAGCGCGTTTAAATCGTAATCTTCGCCGTCTAATTCACGGTTTATTTTGGTGAGATTTTCCGGTTTCATCAATTGAAATTGATGGCGCACCGAAGAAATCACGCCGCGATAACGCGAGCGCGTAAGTTCGACAAAATTGCGGTCGCCCTGACGGACTTTTTTTTCAATCACTCGACACCAGCCGGTTCGAAAATCCGATAAATCCTTGTCCCACTCGTCGTAGGAAAACGCCGTATCGCCAGCTTCCAACGCCTGTTCTGGCATCTCGTTGTGCGCCCAAGCCTCCGCGCCCTGCAAATCTTCCGGCTCGCCTTCATCATCTAAACTGTTCCAGGCATTGAACAAATCGCGTGCGTCCTGATTTTTCTTAGGCTTTTCCTCGCGCCTAACCTCTGATTCTGAAACGCTTTCCGCTGCGCTTTTATCTTCGTAAGCGTATTCGCCTTTTTTGTCGGTTTCTTCCGATTCCTGCGGATGGGTTTGTTCAGGCATGATAGTTTGAAAAAGCGTATAGACGCGACTCGTCGCCATCAAAGCGTCGGCAACCGTTGAATTTTTGTTTGACAAATACGATTCGACAACCGTTTCGATTTCTGAAACAACCTGCCCGTAAAACTTACGCGCGTCGTCGGTTGCGCCGCCGCACAAATTTATTTGAAAAAGCAGCTCAAACGGAACCTGGTTTACCGGCAAATCGAAAATAAAAGGGCGTTTTTCTCCGAGTAGTGTCTGCATCAAATCCAAATCCCTTCGCAAACCGCGATAAGTTCGGCGCAGAGCAACGGCAATTCGCGCGTTCTCCATCGTGCCGAAAATCTTTTTTGCCAGATTCGGTTCGGGGAAAACCTGCAAAACCGTTTTGTAGTCGGAGTTTTTCGGTAACTTTTTCTTAGCTTTTCTAATTTCTTTCGCCGTTTCTTCTTCGGGCAAGGCACGTTCGCCTTTTTGCACATCTTCAATGTAACCTGCCAGAGAAAATGCGTCGCTCTGTTCGGCAGTTGCTTCGTAAATGGCAGAAAGTTCTGTAAAAGCGGCTTTCAAATTGTCCGTATCTTTTTCGTAAGTTCCAAATTCGATTTGTCCCGCGCCGTGCGCCGCGAGAACTTTGTAGAGCCGAAAATCCGTTTCGTCATCGTCAAATTCAGCGACGCTCGACGGAAGAAAAATCGTTTTGCCATCGCCGATACGCGATTCCTGCGGCATTGCCGTCAAAGGCGCGATTTCCACCTGTTTGCCGGTTAAACCTTCGATATAAATTCTCAAAACGGTCTGCACGCTTTCGAGCGGCAAGCCCAATTGTGATTTTTGCAAAAGCGCGTTACTGTTTCGGGTTTCAAGCGCAAAATAACTACGCCGCGACTTTACGCTTTGGTCTTGATTTTTGGCTAAACCAATTTTTACCCATTCTTCAAACTGCGCTGGTGAAACTCGTCGCAAAGCCTGTGCGCTCGAACGAAACGCGGCGAGCGCGCTTTCGGCGTCGGTTTCGGCAATCTCTTTTGTCA
>MWYY01000061.1 GCA_002050355.1 Acidobacteria bacterium 28-9 | reverse complement strand
AATCGGCATCATTTGCGTCGACCCGTCAAGCCCGTTTTCGGGCGGCGCAATTCTTGGCGACCGCATCCGTATGCAAACGCTCGGACTCGACAAAAACGTTTTTATACGCTCGATGGCAACACGCGGAAATCTCGGCGGATTATCGCGCGCGACAGTTGACGCCGTTGCGATTCTTGACGCAGCGGGCTTTGATAAAATCATTGTCGAAACCGTCGGCGTCGGGCAGGATGAAGTGGAAATCGTCAAAACGGCGGATGTTTCGGTCGTAGTTTTAGTTCCCGGAATGGGTGACGACATCCAAGCAATAAAAGCCGGAATTATGGAAATCGGCGATGTTTTCGTTATCAACAAAGCCGACCGCGAAGGCGTTCTCAGAACCGAAAAAGAACTCGAAGCGCTTTTGTCTCTGGCGCATCGACCGGATTTTTGGAACTCGCCGATTGTCAAAACAGTGGCGACTGAAAGCAGAGGCATCGAAGATTTAGCGCGCGCCATCGAAAGTTACAAAGATTTTCAAAGCACAGGCGAATCTAGTTTGACCAGAAGACAAGACATCGCGCGCTGGCGACTTTTAGAATTGTTGCGCGAAACGCTTTTGCGGCAAATCTTAAGCAAAAACGGAATGCACGAAAAACTGGAAAAACTCGCGCTCGACGTAGCGGAAAAAAAACGCGATCCGTATTCTGCGGTTGAGGAATTATTGAGATAAATAAAATGAATAATTATCGCTTTTCTGTAATTGTCGAAAAAGACGAAGATAGTTATTTTGCTTCGTGTAACGAATTGCAAGGCTGTTACACGCAAGGCGAAACATACGAAGAATTGATGAAAAACATCAAAGACGCAATCTCGCTTCACGTTGAAGATAGAATTGAAGCAGGTGAAGAAATTCCACAATCACAATATATAAGTTTGACGTTGATGGATTTAGCTGTATGAGCGAGAAACTTCCGAGATTGACGGCAACGGAAATTATTAAAATTTTGGAAAAATGCGGTTTTGTATTAACCAGACAAAGTGGAAGTCACAAAATCTACAAAGATGAATATGGAAACAGAGCTAAGTCCCTTTTCATTCCGGCAAGATTCTTCATCCAAATGTTTTGAAAAGTATTTTGAAAGAAGCGGATTTGACTGTAAAGAAGTTAAACGAGTTATTAAAATGAAAATCAATCATCTCGGCATCGCTACCAAAGGAATTGACCAAGCATTGAAGTTTTGGCAAGATGCGCTCGGGTTGGAAAACGTTCATACGGAAGAAGTAACCGATCAGAAAGTGCGCGTGGCGATGCTGCCGATCGGTGACACGAGAATCGAATTGCTGGAAGCGACGAGTGACGATTCTCCGATTGCGAAATTTGTGGAAAAACGCGGCGGCGGAATTCATCACATTGCCGTCGAAGTTGAAAATATTGAAGAAGCGTTGGCGAAACTAAAAGCCGAAGGAATGCGTTTAATAGATGAAAAACCGCGCGTCGGCGCTGAAGATTGCCTCGTGGCTTTTGTTCATCCTTCATCGGCAAACGGCGTTTTGCTTGAATTGGTGCAGAGCAGAAAATAATTGATATATAAAGATAAAAATAAGATTTAATAGAGGAAAAATTTAATGAAAAAATGTCCGAAATGTAGAACCGAATATACAGATTCGACGGAAATCTGTCCGAACGATGACACTCGTTTGGAGTTTGTAAATACGCAGACCGATGATTTTGCCGCGTCTGCTGAAGATAATTTTTCGGCTGATGCTGTTACGAGCGAAACAACAGAATCGAGGTTTGAAAGCCAAACATCGTCACCTGCTGTCGGGGAAATAACAACTGCTCCCAAAATTATGCCGCCGCCGATGAACCAAAACAGCGGAATGAGCGGAATGGCAAAGGGTTTAATCGTCGGTCTGGTTATTTTAGCGCTCGGCGCTGGACTGGTTTTTTGGAAGACGAAATTCGGCGGACACGGCAGCGAGACGTTAAACCGCGTGAGCAAAGAAGATATGGCAATTCTCTTGAAAGACGCCAACCCGATGCAGTTAAAACAATTGGCTAGTAGTCCCGAACAAAAAAAGAAGATTGCCGAAAATATCAAACAATTGCTGGCGGTGGCGAGCCAAGCCAGAAAAGAAGGCGTTGCCGATGACCCGAACATCAAACGCGAGTTGGAAAGTATTCCTCTTGTTTTAACAGCTACGCTTTACGACCAGAAAATCAACGGCGATAAAGGTCCGATGCCGCCGTTCGGTTACATTTCCGAAGACCAGGTGGCGGAATTTTTGAAAGACGGCAGCCACGAAGCCGAGTTTAAGGAATTTATCGATTCCAAACTAGCGCTTGCAAGAGAAAGCGGCAAATTTCCGCAAGACAAAGAATTGTCAGAAGACGAATTAAAACAGGCAAAAGATGATTACGCGAAAATCAGAATTTACGAAGCCGAAGCGAAAGCAAAATCGGGCGAACTCGGCGAAGATTTCAACCGCGAACTCAACCTGCAGGTAAAACTCCAGCAAGCGCAATTTTTAGCCGGACAATACGCGCAAAAATTTCTGGTTGATAAAATAAAAGTGTCCGACGAAGATGTTCAAAATTATATCGCGGCGCATCCCGAACTTAATCCGGCTGAGAAAAAAGCGAAAGCCGAAGACATCTTGAGGCGCGCTAAATCGGGTGAAGATTTTGCAAAACTAGCCGACGAATTCAGCCAGGATCCGGGCAATAAAAATCTGCAAGGCGAGCTGCAGGGCGGACTTTATAAAGATGTTTCGAAAGGCAAAATGATGCCCGCGTTTGAACAAGCCGCGCTTGCGCTCGAACCCGGGAAAGTCTCCGACCAGTTAGTTGACACGCCTTACGGTTATCACATTATCAAGCTCGAAAAGAAAGGCGAAGGTAAAGGCTCGGACGGCAAACCGGCAGAAACTTACGATGTCCGGCACATATTGATTACGACAACCGCTAAAGACCCGAAAAACCCGATGTCACCCCGCGAGTTACCCGTTACCGAAATGGCAAGGCAAACTCTTGAAGAAGAAAAGCAAAAGCAGGTTTTGGATGAAATCGTTGCCAACAATCCGGTCGAAGTCGCTGAAGACTTTGACATTCCAGAGCCTTCGGAAGAACAAATACAGCAAATGCAGCAACAAATGATGCAGCAGCAAATGGGCGGAGGAATGTCCCCACAAGGCGGAATGCCGCCGCCGCCCGCCGCCGCCAAACCCGAACCGAAAAAACCTGCAGGTAAATAACGAATGCCAAATAATGGTTAATAAAAAGCGATAAATAATTAAAATCGCTTTTTATTAACCATTTGCAATTGAAGTCTCAAAATACGAAAAAATGGAACAAGTAAAAATTGGAATTATCGGCGGCAGCGGTTTATATCAAATGCCGGAATTGACGGATATAAAAGAAGAAACTATTAAAACGCCGTTCGGCAAACCTTCAGACAGTTTTATCATTGGAACTTTGGAGGGCGAAAGAGTCGCTTTTCTGCCGAGACACGGGCGCGGACACAAATTAACGCCGAGTGAACTTCCCTTTCGCGCCAACATTTACGCGATGAAGCTTTTGGGCGTTGAATACGTTTTGTCGGTTTCGGCGGTCGGTTCTTTGCAGGAAAAATATTCGCCGACCGATTTTGTGATTCCAGACCAGTTTTTTGACCGAACACGCGCGCGCGCCGAAGAATCGACTTTTTTCGGCAACGGCATTGTCGGACACATCACTTTCGCGCATCCGGTTTGCGCCGAACTCGGCGACATTTTGGAAGAATCCTGCAAAACTGTGGAAAATCTAAAAGTCCATCGCGGCGGAACTTATTTGTGTATGGAAGGTCCGGCATTTTCGACCAAAGCCGAATCGAGCGTTTATAGAAGTTGGGAAATGGACGTTATCGGAATGACGAATTTGCAGGAAGCAAAGCTCGCGCGCGAAGCCGAAATTGCTTACGCGACGCTCGCGCTCGTAACCGATTATGATTGCTGGCATGAGGGACACGATGACGTTTCGGTTGAAATGGTAATTGAGTATTTGAATAAAAATGTTCGCAACGCACAATTGGTTTTGAAAGAAGCTGTCAAAAGAGTTGCGGCAAAAGAAACGCCGAATCAGTTTGCGGGTGCGACGAAAAATGCTATTTTCACCCAGCCGGAACTTTGGAATCCTGAGACGGCGAAAAATCTGGAAGCGATTATCGGAAAATATGGTGCGAAATAAGTTTTCGCTCAACAAACTCTAAATAATCTCAGCGCATCAAACCGCGCAGCAGGAGATTGAGCAATTATGAAAAAGGCATTTTTAATTTTTAGTTTTATATTTTTAACTTTCACGTCCTCCACCTTTGCGCAAAAGCAAATCGAGCCGCAAGTTCAGCGCGACCCGATTTTGGAAGCCGACGCGAAACATAATCTGGAAGTCGCGCAGCAGTATTTTATAACCAAAAAGGCTTACCGCGCCGTGCTGATGCGCTTTGAAGAAACTTTCGCCGCCTATCCGCAGTTTTCCCGTATGGACGAATTTCTTTATTACGCCGGAATGAGCAGTTATTATCTGTCCAACAACAAAGGCAAACAAAAACTCGAAAAAACCGCGACCGCCGAAGAGAAAGCAAAATACGCACCGGAAAAACTGCGCGAAGACGCGCTTGCGTATCTCTCGCAGCTCGTCAAAGATTATCCTCAGAGTCAGTACAAATCGGGTGCGGAAAAAGCTTTGAAAGAAATCCAAGCCAAGAAATGAACTTAAATCAGGTTGCGATTTATTCAACGGATGTCTTCGCATCGGTTGAGTTTTATCAAAAACTCGGACTGAAATTGATTGTAGATTCCGCGCCGCGCTACGTACGTTTCGAGTTGCCCGAAGGCGATGCGACGCTTTCCGTTTCTTACCGCGATAAAATTTCGCCCGAATCAAACATTGTCCTTTACTTCGAGTGTGAAAATTTGGACGCGCGAGTCGAAGAATTAAAACAAATCGGAATCGAATTTGAATCCGAGCCGCAAGACCAAACGTGGCTGTGGCGGGAAAGTTATCTAAAAGACCCGAACGACAACCGGATTTGCCTTTTCTATGCGGGCGAAAATCGCCAAAATCCGCCGTGGCGTGTAAAATCATAAAAGTAAATTTTACATAAAATTCAAAATCAATTTTTAAGGGAAACGATTTAAATATGTCTTTAACAGTTGTAGGTTCGGTGGCGTTTGACGCGCTGGAGACGCCTTTCGGCAAGCGCGATAAACTTCTCGGCGGCGCGGGAACGCACTTTGCTCTGTCAGCGAGTTTTTTTACTGACGTGCGCGTTATCGGCGTTGTCGGCAGTGATTTTACGGAAAATGAATGGCAGGTTTTCAAGCGTCATAATATAAATACGGACGATGTTGAAGTTGTAAAAGGCGGCAAAACTTTTTTCTGGCGCGGGCGTTACGATTACGATTTGAATACGGCGCATACTTTGGAAACTCAATTAAATGTGTTTGAAACCTTCGAGCCGAAACCGTCGGAAGAGTCAAAAAACGCACGCCTTTTGTTTTTGGCAAATATTTTGCCGATGCTGCAAAAGCAAGTGCGCGAACAATCGGAAGCCGAGTTTGTCGCAATGGACACGATGAATTTTTGGATTGATTCGATGAAAGACGCGGTCATCGAAACAATTCAAGTCGTCGATTGCGTAATTATCAACGACGCCGAAGCCAGGCAATTGGCGGATGAACCTAATATACATAAAGCGGCAAAAAAGATTATGGAAATCGGCGATTTGCGCGCGCTCGTCATCAAGCGCGGCGAATACGGCGCGGCGTTGTTCACGAAAGACAATTATTTTGCGATTCCTGCCTTTCCGCTCGAATCGGTTTTTGACCCGACCGGCGCGGGCGACACCTTTGCGGGCGGTTTTATGGGTTATCTCGCTTCGCAAGTTGAAATTACGGAAGACGCTCTGCGGCGAGCGATGGTTTACGGAACGGTGATGGCTTCGTTTAACGTCGAAGAATTCGGAACCGAAAGAGTTGACCGTTTGACGCAAGACGAAATCAACGAACGTTTCAGACATTTCAAACGTATCACGCATTTCGAGGAAATTCCGTTTGAGCAGTCTAACTCAGCTAGTAAATAAAAATGAAATTTTCGGAATTTGCATAACGTTTGCGGAAATTTCAATACCGACTGGATTTTTAGAACAGTTCAAAAACGTCTATATTTATCATTTTTTATTTGTCAATATCCAATGTTAGATTTTGGTTGTTGACTGTCAATCAAGAATTGTTAAACTGTTTGGAAGAAAGGAGAAATCTGCGAAAATGTCTTTGATAATTTATACAAAACCGGGCTGCCCGTATTGCCGTAAGGCGCTCGATTATTTTAACGAAAACAATATAGGATTCACTGAACACAACGCTCAGGACGACGCGCTGCGAAAAAAGGAAATGCTCGAATTTTCCGGCGGAGATTTAGTCGTGCCGTGCATTGTCGAAAACGGCGAATACATACAATCCGGTTGGGGAACGCCGCTGCGCGGCTGAACGGTTACGCCTGATTAGCCGGCAGTTTGCCGTCTGCAAATTTTATCAATATTGAAGCCTTTAGTTTTTGCATAACTAAAGGCTTTTTTACTTTTGCTTAATTTAAGCCGTTAGGCGTGTAAATAATATAAAGATTACAAACAGTAAAAAAATTTGTTTGACAAAATCGGAAAAATAAGATATAAAAATAAAGCCCCCTAGAATTAAGTCTTTCATAAATAGGCAGTTTATTTGATTCCTTACATTGAACAAGCAACATTTCATTGGTTTTAGACTGATGCTATGTCTAATCTTTTCATAGCTTAGCTTAGCAAACTATACTCCGAAGGAAAAGTTTGTTTCGACAGCAAGAATTAAATTTACGGCTCAGGATGACGAAATCTAACTGCCTATGTTTTCCGGTAAAGAGCTGATAAAAACAGCGTGGTTATAAGTAAAAGTTAATTACGAGAGGTAAAGAATGATTAGGTTTATTTTTATTATATGTAGTTTGTTTGTAATGAGTGTTTCTGTGTTTGGACAGAATGCTTTAGATAAAGATTTGGACAAATCTTTTCATAAATATAACTTGGTGGAGTTAGACAACAAAGTTGTACTCGAAAAAGCAAAATCCGAACAACCGATAGAATTTCAAGCCTACGGGCGTGAGTTTCAGTTTGTTTTGACGCCTAATGATTTGAGAGCCGGTAATTACAAAGCCATTGAAAGTAATGATTCAGGCGAGCGTGAAATGGAACGAGCCGAAGTTATAACTTATAAGGGAAAATTAAGCAATGACCTTGATTCTGAAGTCCGTTTTACAATAACCGAAGAAAATATAGAAGGTCTTATGTACACAGGGGGCGGAGAGAAATTTTTTGTGACCAAAGCACGAAAATATTCAAAAAACGCCCGTAAGGACGATATCATTGTATATGGTGAAGGCGATTTGATAAAAACCGTTGACTTGTCTAACGATAGTCCAAACCAGCCTGATGATATTGAAGGAAAGGTAGATCTTGGTCTTGATGCCGTCAAACCATACATTTTTAAAGGGACCGCAATGGCAGCAGCTGAAGCGACAGTTGAACTGCGGGTGCTTGAAGTAGCGACCGATGCCGATTATTTATGGGTAACGCAATCAGGCGGCGGTGCCGCGGCGAATAATGAAATTCTAGGCATCATGAACCTTGTGGATGGAATTTACAAACGCGATTTAAACTTAACGGTCAAAGTAACTTTCCAAAATGTCTGGACAACTCCAGATCCCTATACAGGAACCACATTGGATGCCGTATTGAATTCATTTCAAAATTACTGGAACGCTAACTTTTCGTACGCACAGTATCCACGCGATGCAGCACATCTTTATACAGGCAAACTCAGCAACGGTGGAATTTCCAGTGCGGATTTTGTTTGTCGTTACCCGGCTTGGGCTTACTCGCTGACTGCCAGAAGCGGCGGTAACAATTATTTAATCACTGCTCACGAAATAGGACATAGTTTAGGTGCTAAACACGTTGAAAGTACTGGAAGTTGTACAAACTCAATTATGAATCCGGTGATATCTTACCTTGCCACCAGTTTTTGCGACGTGTCACAAACCCAGATTCAAAATTATGTATCTACCTACGGCAGTTGTTTAACTACAAGCGGAACAACAACAACTCCGACACCGACGCCTACTCCTCCCAGCACCAGTTACACACTGGTTGCCAGCCCAAGCACTATTGCTCCCAGTGGTGAAATAACGATTAGTTGGACTGCGCCAAACGGTTCATCGTCTGTCGATTGGATTGGATTTTTTAGAGTAGGTACTTCTAATACTCAATATCTGGCATATTTAGCCACTGGTGGAGCAACGTCCGGCAGTGCCACTCTTCCCTGGACCGAACCGGGTCAGTATGAGTTTCGCTATTTATTGAACAATACTTATACGAGCGTTGCCTCCAGCAACATTGTAACTGTTGTTGGTCAATCTACGCCAACACCGACACCAGTCTTTACACCGACGCCAACACCAACTCCGACACTAACTCCAACCCCAACTCCGACGCCAGTATTTACACCGACGCCGACACCGACGCCGATATTTACACCGACGGCTACTCCAACGTTGACACCAACGCCAACCCCTATTATTACACCAACTCCTTCGGGCGTTCGTACTAATGTTGCATCAGCAGCAAACGGAGGCGTCGCTTCCGCTTCATCGGAATTTGTCCACAACGTTTTCAGTTATGCGCCGAGCGTAGCTATCGACGGTATCCGAACGTGGGCAATCACCGGCGGTTGGAAAGATGCAACGGCTAACAGTTATCCCGACTGGCTGCAGATAGATTTCAACGGCAGCAAAACAATCAATGAAATCGATGTCTTTACTGTTCGGGACGACATCTCGAATTCGGTTGAGCCAACCGAAAGTGATACTTTCAATTTGTATGGCATAACGGCTTTTGATGTTCAATACTGGAACGGTTCGAGTTGGGTAACGGTTCCGAACGGAAGCATAACGAACAACAACAAAGTATTGACAAAGCTGGTATTTTCGGCGGTAACGACGACAAGAATCAGAGTTGTGGTAAACAATGCATTGGCAAGCTACAGTAGAATTGTTGAAATCGAAGCGTGGAGCGGTAGCAGTGTTAATTCAACACCGACACCAACGCCCGTATTTACACCAACGCCGACAGCTACTCCGACGCCGACGCCGACACCAACTCCTGTGGTTACGCCGACGCCGGTATCGACTCCTCCTGGTATTACGCCGACTCCTTCGGGCGTTCGCACTAATGTTGCATCAGCAGCAAACGGAGGCGTCGCTTCCGCTTCATCGGAATTTGTCCACAACGTTTTCAGTTATGCGCCGAGCGTAGCTATCGACGGTATCCGAACGTGGGCAATCACCGGCGGTTGGAAAGATGCAACGGCTAACAGTTATCCCGACTGGCTGCAGATAGATTTCAACGGCAGCAAAACAATCAATGAAATCGATGTCTTTACTGTTCGGGATGACATCTCGAATTCGGTTGAGCCAACCGAAAGTGATACTTTCAATTTGTATGGCATAACGGCTTTTGATGTTCAATACTGGAACGGTTCGAGTTGGGTAACGGTTCCGAACGGAAGCATAACGAACAACAACAAAGTATTGACAAAGCTGGTATTTTCGGCGGTAACGACGACAAGAATCAGAGTTGTGGTAAACAATGCATTGGCAAGCTACAGTAGAATTGTTGAAGTCGAAGCATGGAGCAATGGTAGTGTTTCTCAGACAACAACATCAATGCCGGACACGAACGCTTTCGCCGCAAACTCCGGTAGAGAAACTCTCGGCGGAGAAGTTGTAGCTTGGCTCAATAATACTTATGACGTCTTAAGTACTATTTTGTAAGTTTATCCTGCATTTTTAGCAGCCACAGATAAATCCGTACCAGTGTTTTTGTTTCTTATGCGACAAAGACAAAAACGGGTAAAATTTGAGAAAAGAGCCTTTAGTTATTACAGACTAAAGGCTCTTATTTTTTGGTACAATCCAAAAAATAAGTTTTCATTTTTTAATCGATGACGTAGAAAAACTTTATTTGATAACTTGTTCTCGACCGCTCCAAGATGTAGCATCTTTAATGCCTGAAATTAATATGCGGAGACCGATTCGCCGGTCTTGTCATCTATGCAGGGTCATAGTAGTTTAAAGATTGTCTTGCACGCATCCGGTCCGAAACACTAAAAGCAGACGCTATGGAAGCAAATAAAGAAAACCAAAAGCAGTATAAAAACATCTCTTTAGACTCATAAAACTGCAATTAGACGAGTTGAATTTTTCGGACAATTTACTTTTTATGGTTGGCTCGAACATAAACCAATACAAAATTTTAGAAAAAATCGGAGCGGGCGGGCAAGGAACAGTTTATAAAGCTCTCGACACCAAACTCGACCGAGCGGTTGTCATCAAGGTTTTACCGCCGGAGCTGACCGCGAAAACCGCCAATTTCAAACGTTTTGAACGCGAAGCGCAGCTTTGCTCGCAGCTCGATCACCCGAATGTTTGCACGATTTACGATTTTCACGAAGACGACGGCGTTTTTTATATTGCTATGCAGTATATTGAGGGGAAAAACGTGCGTCAGTTGGTTGACGGTCGTCCGCTGGATTTGAAAAGCGCCCTCGGCATCGCCGTTCAAGTTTGCGACGCGCTCGCCTACACGCATTCGCGCGGTATTATACACCGCGATATCAAAGCCGGAAATATAATCGTCAACGATAGCGGGCAGGCGAAAATTCTCGATTTCGGTCTTGCAAAACTTCTTCAGGAAGAGCCGCTGGAAAACGGTGCGGAGCGCGCGATAGATATAACCGAAATTGGTGTTCCCTACGGCACGGCAACTTACGCCGCGCCCGAACAGGCTAAGGGCGAGAGAGCAGACCATCGCGCCGATATTTTTTCGACCGGCGTTTTGCTTTACGAAATGCTGACCGGAATCTGGGCTTTTCAAGGCAAAACCGTTCACGATGTGCGCCACGAAGTCCTCTACGGAATGCCGAAACCGCTTGACGAAATGCGTCCTGAACCGACGCCGCCGCGCCTTCAGGAAATCATCAACAAAGCTCTAGCAAAAAATCCGAAAGACCGTTATCAGAAAATTTCGGAAATGCGTGACGATTTGCGCGTAGTTTTGCAGGAACTTTCCGGCATGCCGATTTTGCAGGGCGACACATTTACACCGCGCCATTTGGACAACGACAATCCGGTTTTGCGTGCCTGGAATTGGCTGACCGGAAAAACAAGTTCGGATTATTCGGCGACGACTTCTTCACGCGGCGCTTCTTCTTCAACCGGTTCGATGACGCCTACTTATTCGCCCGATGTTTCTTCAACCGCTACCGGACAGGAAAAAAAGAGTGTGGCGATTTTGCCTTTCAAAAATCTCGGTCAGGACGCGGAATCGAATTTTTACGAATTTGCTCTAGCCGACGCCGTGATTACGGAACTGGCGCAGCTACGCTCGCTGATTGTGCGTCCTTCTTCGGTTATCGCCAAATATCAAGGCAAAGAATTCGACCCGCGCGAAATCGGCAGAGAGCTGCGGGTTCACGCGGTTTTATCGGCGAGTTTTCTACGTTCCGGCGACCGTATGCGCGTAACGGCACAGCTTTTAGACGTTTTGACCGGAGAAATTTTGTGGAGTGACCGCATTGACGGGCAAGGCGGCGACATTCTTACGCTTCAAGACAATATCGGGCTGCGTATTTTGGAAGGTTTGAGGCTGGAGTTGTCCGACAAGGAACAAGAGAAACTCGCTCGTCGTCCGACTGAAAACGCCGAAGCGTATGAAGAATTCCTTCGCGGACGCGACAATTTCGGTAAATTTATTTTTCGCACCGTAGCAAATGAAGATTGCGAAGCGGCGATTGCAAATTTCCGCCGCGCCATTGAACTTGACCCGCAGTTTGCGCTTGCTCACAGCGGTTTGGGCGCGTGTTATGCCAATCGCGTGTTCAAAGGAATGGGCGATGCCGAAGATTACACTTATGCCGAATCCGCTTTTAGCAAAGCCTTTAAATATGACGAAAATGTAGTCGAAGCGCGTGTTTTGATGGTTTTGATTTACCTGTCGCGCGGCGAAAAGAAAAAAGCGCGCGCCGAAATCAAATCTCTGCAAAAGCAGTTTCCGAACGACGCGCCGCTTTATTTTGTCAAAGGCACGATGCATCGTCTCGACGGCGAATACGACGAATCCCTGCGCGCCTGGAATAAACTGTCGAGTCTCGACCCGGTGGCAGTTGTCGTCGCCAGCTACAACAAAGCACGGATTTATCTCTACCTCGGTCGCTATAACGAGGCATTAGAGATGCTTGATGAAGGCTCACACCTTGAACCGAATCATCCTATGATAAGAATTTTCCGCTCGACCGTTTTGTTTTATCGCGGTGATGAAGAAGAGGCAATCAAAATTTTGCAGGAAGTTATGGCGCAAAATCCGAAAATGGTCGGCATCAGTTCATTGCTGGCGATTTTTCTGGCGCATCGAGGCAATAAAACCGAAGCCAGAGCATTGCTCACGGACGAAGCACGCGCGCTTTCAAAAGCAGACCACGATATGGCTTACTGGATGACATCTGCCAACTCCCAACTCGGCGAAATCGACGAAGCCTTTTACTGGCTCGAACGCGCCATCAAACTCGGCAACGAAAATCGCCCGTGGTTTGAAACCGACAAATGTCTCGCTCCGATGCGCGAAGACCCGCGCTTTAACGAATTGATGAAAAAGATAGAAACGGGTAGAAATTCCTCGTAAAGCAAGTTAAATTTCAGTAAAAAAATAAAGTTTGGCTTCCGCGTGTTAAATAGATTTTTTATTTACTTTGAAACTTTATAATGATATACAAATGGAATAGAAAACGATGATGACAAAAAGACCGACCTGTTAATCTTCACGCCGTTGAATTGAAAGGAGGTTGAGGCTATGGACAGTCAAACTCACAAATTTTATATCAGTCGAGTGTTATTTGTATTTTCTAGTATCCTGCTCGGTTTTCTCGTCACTGGTGGGGCATCGGCAACAAATCGAAATCCGGTAGCGGATTTTGACGGTGACGGCAAATCAGACATTTCGGTCTTTCGTCCGTCGAACGGTTTCTGGTATATCTCGAAAAGTTCGGGCGGATATTCCTCTCTTCAATGGGGACAAGCAACTGATACGCCTGTGCCAGGTGATTATGACGGCGATGGAAAGACAGATTTGACAGTTTATCGCCCAGGTGACTTTAGGTCCTCTACTACTGCATACGGCAATTGGTATATTCTCCGAAGCTCGGATAATACTTTTCGTTCCATACAATCGGAGAGGTATGGAGGTTTTACTAATTATATACCTGTCCCTGCTGACTATGATGGAGACGGTAAAACTGATTTGGCAGTTTATGATGAGCAAGACTATCTCCCAGCGCCGGGTAATTTCAAGATTTTGCAAAGCTCGACCGATACGAGTGTCGTTACCCAATGGGGAACTAATGTCGACAGAAAAGTTCCGGCAGATTACGACGGCGATGGGAAGGCAGATTTAGCGTTCTTTCGAAACAGCTTTTTGTTTGACAGCACCCAGAATGGTGTTTGGTTTATTTTACAAAGCTCAAACAATACTTTGAGAGTCGAGCGTTTCGGACTTCCGACCGATAAACTTGTTCCGGCGGACTATGACGGCGACACGAAAGCCGATATTGCCGTTTGGCGACCGTCAGACGGCTTTTGGTATTACCTTAACAGCAGTAATCGGATGTTTAATGCAGTGCAATTCGGCGCTTCCGACGATAAGCCGACGCCAGCCGATTACGACGGCGACGGACGAACAGATGTTGCGGTATTTCGACCTTCGACGGGTTTTTGGTATTTGCTGCGCTCGCGTGACGGATTTTCGGCGCTGCAGTTTGGTTTGAAAGATGACATTCCGATACCGAATGTTTTTGTTCGTTAATTATTTTTTAAATTAAAGAAAAAAGGCTTTGCTTGATATTCGGCAAAGCCCTTTTTTTACACCCAATTCTTGTTTATTAACCTAGCTTCCGCAGATTTCATCGATTGCTTCTTCGTATTTTTCGTCAATCACGCCGCGCTTGATTTTCAAAGTCGGCGTCATCTCGCCTTTGTCAATCGAAAATTCTCTAGGCAACAAATAAACTCTTTTGACTCGTTCGTAGTCGTTCATCTCGCGCGTAAACTCGACGGCATCGCGCTGAACTCGTTTGACGACATACGGATTTTCGCAAAGTTCTTCGCGCGAGCCTTCCGCTTCGATTCCTTCGTCCTTCAAAGTCTGTTTCAAAGTTTCCCAATCAGGCACAACAAGCGCGCCGACTTGTTTTCTGCCCGAACCGACAGCGACCGCTTGATTAACAAGCGGCGATTGTTTCAAAAGACTTTCAACCTGCTGCGGCGCGACGTATTTGCCGTTCGACAACTTGAACAAATCTTTCTTGCGGTCAGTTATAAAAAAATGTCCGTCATTATCAACGTATCCAACATCACCCGTGTGATAAAAACCTTCGTCATCAATAACTTTTGCGGTTTCTTCCGCGTTGTTGTAATAGCCAAGCATCACGTTTTTGCCGCGCACCAGAATTTCGCCGTCAGATTCGGCAATTCGCATTTCAATTCCCTCGAACGGGGTTCCGATTGAGCCGACTTTGCTGTCGTCCGGGCGATTGGCGCACGTAACGCACGCTTCGGTCATACCGTAACCTTGCAAAACAGGAATTCCCGCCGCCCAAAACGCATTTGAAAGTTTACGCGAGAGCGGCGCGCCGCCGGAGACGAAAAATCTGATGCTGCCGCCGACGCCGGCGCGCCATTTTGAAAACACCAATCTGCTTGCAATCGAATGTTTTACAGCCAAAACGGGCGAGACGAATTTGTGGCTGTCTTTCGCTTCCCAGTAATCCTGCCCGACCTGCAAAGCCCAATCGAAAAGCTGAGTTTTATAACCGCCTGCCGCTTTCCCTTTTTTGACGATTTTGTGATAAACCTGCTCGAACAAACGCGGCACGGCAGTCATAATCGTCGGACGAACTTCGGCTAAATAAACGGCAAGCTGGTCAAAAGCGGCGCAGTAATAAATCGAAACGCCGTTGGCACAGAGAACGTAGAAAACCGTGCGCTCGAAAATATGCGACAAAGGCAAAACCGCTAGCGAGCGGTCGGTCGGTTTTATCGGCAGACCTTTAGAAACCGCGCTGACAGTCGACGTAAAATTTTCGTGCGTGAGCATCACGCCCTTTGGCTCGCCGGTCGTCCCCGAAGTGTAAATTATTGTTGCCAAATCGTTTGCTTCAAGTTGCGCAAGTTGCGTTTCAAAAGCCGACGAGTCAATTTTATCTATCTGTTCGCCGCGTTTTTCGATTGTTGCGAGCGACAGAGATTTGTTGCTGTCTTCAGGAATGGCGCCTTCGTCAAAGAAAATCAGCCTTTCCAGACGCTCAACGCTTTGAATCGCATTTTCAGCGTGACGCAGAATCTTTTTACCGGAAACAAACAAAATTTTCGCGCCCGAATCTTCCAGTATAAAACGAATCTGCTCGACGGCTTGTGTTGTATAAATCGGAACATTGACGGCGCGAAGCGACAAAATCGCCAAATCCGTCAGAGACCATTCAGGGCGATTTTCCGAAATTATCGCCACGCGGTCACCCGCTTTGACGCCCAACTCAGCCAGACCGAGCGCGATACGTTTTATTCGTTCAATCACTCTCGCGCCCGAAAGGTTTTCCCAAACATCATTGATTTTGTAACTGAGCGCGTCTGATTTGGCGTGTCTGCGCCACGCTTCAAAACAAAAATGCGGCAGCGTCTGCGGCAATTTTTCAAACCCGTCTAAATTTCGGTTAATCATTTATAATTTATAACTTTTATTTACTTCTCAAAACGAAACTTTTATCTTAACATTTAACATTTGTCATTTACCATTTATCAATCGAGGCTGAATATAATTCAAGATTTCAAATTCTCGATTTTAGATGCTGAATTTCAGAAAGATACATCGAAAACACAAAATTTTAACAATTCAAGCCCAGTAATTTCTATCAAGCGAACGGTAACTTATCGCTTCGCTGATGTGAGTGGGTTGAATATCGTCGCTTCCGTCTAAATCGGCAATCGTGCGCGAGACTTTTAAAATCCGGTCGTGAGCGCGGGCTGACAATCCTTGTTTGAGCATTGCGCGTTCGAGCAAGTTTTCACTTTCTGTGTCGAGCGCGCAAAATTTGCGAATCTGTGTCGGCGACATTGCTGAGTTTGAAAAAACTCGTTCGCCAGAAAGTCTCTGTAATTGAATGTCGCGCGCATTTATCACACGCTCTCGAATTGTTTCCGAAGCGTCGCCAAGCGGCATATTTTTTCCGCGCAATTCTTTGAAATTAACCGCAGGAACATCTATGTGAATATCAATTCTATCGAGCAGCGGACCGGAAATTTTGCCGACATAACGCTGAATCTGCGGCGGCGAGCATTTGCATTCGCGCTGCTGGCTTCCGTAGTAACCGCATGGACACGGATTCATCGAAGCGACGAGAGTAAAATTCGAGGGAAACGTCAGGGAAGACGCCGCCCGCGAAATTGTAACCTGTTTGTCCTCCATCGGTTGGCGCAAAACTTCCAAAACGCTGCGATCAAACTCCGGTAACTCGTCGAGAAACAAAACACCGAGATGCGCCAGAGACACTTCGCCCGGTTTCGGAATCGAGCCGCCGCCGATAAGCCCGGCTTGTGAAACCGTATGATGCGGCGATTTGAACGGTCTTTGCGTTACCAGACCGGATTTTCCCGTCAAGCCCGCAACCGAATGAATTTTTGTAATCTCGAGCGCTTCTTCAAACTCGAGCGGCGGCAAAATCGTCGGCAGACGTTTGGCAAGCATCGTTTTGCCTGAACCGGGTGAACCAATCATCAAAATATTATGACCGCCGGCGCTGGCTACCTCGAGAGAGCGTTTTGCCGATGCTTGTCCGCGAACTTCCGAAAAGTTTACGCGGTAATGATTTTCTTTGTTTTTTATTTCGTTAATGTCGAGCTTTAAAGGCAGAGTACGCGGGTCTTTTCCGCTTTGCAAATCCTGCGTAATCTCGACTGCCTGACGCAAATCCCGAATCGGGAAAACGTTTATTTCCTGCACAACTGCTGCTTCGGTCGCGTTTTCTTCGGGCAAAAGCAGGTTTTTGATACCGTTTTCTCGCGCCCGCAGCGCAATCGAAAGCGCACCGCGCACGGGACGCACGCGACCGTCGAGCGACAATTCGCCGATGCTCAAAGTGTTTTCCAGATTTTCACCGTTTCCAAGGTCGCCGTTTGCGCCCAAAATTCCCAGCGCAATCGGCAAATCAAAACTCGCGCCTTCTTTACGAACGTCAGCCGGTGCAAGATTTATCGTTGTTTTGTGAAACGGAAAAAAGTATGAACTGTTAGTGATCGCGGCGCGAATTCGTTCTTTGGACTCGCGGATTGCCGTGTCGGGCAAACCGACGATTATCACGGGCGAAGTAGTATCGGCTTCGCCTTTAACCGGCTGCAAATTTACTTCGATATCAACGATGAGCGCGTCAATGCCGTAGACGGCGGCGGATTGCACGAGGAAAAGCATAATTTTTTTTCGATGGCAGAAAGTGTTTTGATAAAATCTAAATAACTGAGTTTATAACAAAATCTCCGCGAAAAGTCAGATTTTTTTGATTTCATAAATCCGAAAACAGCCGACAAAACTTTCGTTTTCGATGCTTGAAGGTTCACCTTTTGACAAACAGCCAATTTCCCCTAAGATGTTACGTTATGAGTATCAAATCGGACATTTGGATTCGGCGAATGGCGACCGAAGAGGAAATGATTTCGCCTTTTTTGCCCGAGCTTGTCAGAGAAAAAGACGGCAACCGTATTATCAGCGCGGGCGCGTCAAGCTACGGTTACGATATGCGCCTTGCGGACGACGGCTTTCGCGTTTTTTCATCTGTTCACGGATTGGAGATTGACCCGAAGCATTTTGACGAAAATTCCTTGATAGAACCGACGCTTCGTGAAGCCGAAGACGGCGCGAAATATTACTTGCTGCCGCCGCATCATTATGGTTTGGGTGTAACGGTCGAAACCTTCAAAATGCCGCGCAATGTTACGGGTGTCGCTTTGGGAAAGTCAACTTACGCCCGCGCCGGTCTGCTCGTCAATACGACGCCGCTCGAAGCCGGTTGGATGGGTCGCCTGGTCGTCGAGATTGGGAATCTGGCGAATTTGCCGTTGCGCGTTTATGTCAACGAAGGCATCGGACAGATTTTATTTTTTGAATCGAACGAAGCCTGCGACGTTTCTTACTCAGACAGAGGCGGAAAATATCAAGGACAAACCGGTTTGACATACGCGAAAGTTTAATTGCGTCAAAATAGGTAAGTATAAAAAAGGCTGTACTTGAGAATAAATTCAAGCACAGCCTTTTTGCAACTGAATAAATAAAAAAGAATTTACTGTTTCTTTTTAGTCGCCGTTTTGTTGACTTTTTGCGGCGTCAATTTTTCCTGAGTTTTTAAGTATTCGACCAATCCCGCAACATCAGACTTTAACGGATGATTGGCGGGCGCAATTTCGGCAAAGCGAGACATATAATTTAAACCTTCCTGCATTTGGGTTTTGTTGTTATCGTTCAAAACGCCGGAATTGTATAAAGACAAACCCAAACCAGCGAGAGCGTCCGCATTATCGGGCGCAATTACTAAGGCTTTTTTATACTCGATAATCGCATTGTCCGAATCTCCGGCAACTCGAAAAACGTCGCCCAGAGTAGTTTGAGCTTTAAGTTTTTTAGCCGCGTCGGTTTCGGTCGCAACATATTCCTGCATTAGCGTTCTGGCTGCTTCTGTCTTTTTATCGTCAACTGCATCGGTTTTTACCATTAACTCCAGAAGGTTTTCCGCACCGTTCAAAGTTTGGAGTTTAATCTCGGCAAGTTTTTGAGCGTTAACTTCGGTTGAGCCTGTGGAATTTTTTATCACCAGCCACGAACGATTATAAGCGTCAACGGCATCGGCAAAATCCCGTCTGACCTTGGTTTTATTTGCTACTTTTTTTGCTGTGTCCGTTTCTTTTACATTTTCATTATACAAAGCAGTCGCACGCGAAGTCAGAGCCGCCGCTTTATTGTTTGAAAGAATCGGCGCGCTTCCGACAAAATCGGGCGAGGCGCTGTAGCCTTCTTCAAATTTAGCGATGGCTACGTCAAAGTTTTTTGCATTAAAAGCCGCGTTTCCTTCGGTCAGAGATTTTTGAATAGTTTCCGTTGAACCTTTTATTTTCTCGTTATTGGCGTTGATTTCGGCAATTTTTTTCGCTTCCTCCTCACGTAGTCTTTTTACTTCAGCGCTCTCTTCAGCAGGTTTTTTTGAAGAAGTCGGTGTCGTTGCCGCTGTCGCAGGTGTCGCGGTATCTGGAGCAACAAGTGCTCCTCTGGCTTCATCTTCGGTCAAACGTCTGCCGTCGCCTGCAACCACTGTAATAGTTATATTTTCCATTCCGCTTTTGATATTCGGAAAAACTATGGGTTGGACATTTGGCGCGCTGACCGACAAAGCATACGTCCGTCCGAGTGGAAAGCCCGCGAAATTAAAAACGCCTTTTTTATCAGTTTTACCGGCGGGAAGTTTGCCCTTTATATCGGTGCGAAAAACATCAATTGTCGCACCGGCAACAGGCTCGGACGTGCCGTCAGCTTTTTTCAGAACAACCTTTCCGCGCACCGGAGAGGTTTGTGCAAAAACGGATAAGCTGCCGGTTAAAAATACAGCTGCAAGTAGAAGCGAAAAATAATTTTTACGAAACATTTCAATCCTCCAAACTTTTTTTACTTATTTGATGTGTATTCAGGAAAAGCTCTCATAAGATGGCTTTTGCCAAAAAAGAGTTGTTAAATTTCAGTTATTTTAACTCATTTGCTGCAATAATTTGAAGCGAAAAACTTGATTTCTCGAAATTCATAAAATTTTTAACCTGTGTTATTTTAACTTTACTATTAAACACCAAATTTTATAAGGAGTTTTGATGTCGAGAAGAATTTATAATTTCAGCGCCGGACCCGCCGTCCTGCCGGTCGAAGTTCTAGAAAAAGCCCAATCCGAGATGCTTTCCATAAACGGAATCGGAATGGGCGTAATGGAAATCAGCCATCGGTCGAAGCATTTTGAACCAATTCTCGAAGGTGCAATCGGCGGCATCCGCGAGCTTTTAGGCGTTCCCGAAAACTACAAAATTTTGTTTCTGCAGGGCGGCGCATCTTTGCAGTTTTCGATGATTCCGCTAAATTTCCTGGGCAAAAATGAAACGGCTGATTACATTATTACCGGTGCCTGGGGCAAAAAAGCGCTGAAAGAAGCAAAACGCTGCGGCGATGCGAACGTGATTTTTTCAACTGCCAACGAAAATTTCAAATCCGTGCCGACACAGGAAGAATTAAACTTTAGCCAAAATGCCAATTACGTTCATTACACATCGAACGAAACAATCGAAGGCGTCGAGTTTAAATATGATTTGGACGGCACAGGCATTCCGGTCGTTTGCGACGCTTCGTCAAATATTCTTTCTAAACCGATCGATGTAGAAAAACACGCTTTGATTTACGCCGGAGCGCAGAAAAATATCGGACCTTCAGGCGTAACGCTCGTCATTATCCGCGACGATTTGCTCGAGAGAGTTCCCGCGGGTCAACATTCAATGCTCGATTATCGCGCGCTTGCCGAGCACAATTCGATGCTCAACACGCCGAACACCTGGGGAATTTACATTATCAATCTGGTCTGCGAACACATCAAAAAACACGGCGGACTTGTCGAAATGGAAAAGAAAAACGAAGAAAAAGCGAAAGTTCTCTACAATGCGATTGACGCCAGCGACGGATTCTATCGCGGACACGCCGAAAAGTCGGCGCGTTCTTTGATGAACGTAACTTTTCGATTGCCGTCGGAAGATTTAGAAAAACGATTCGTCTCTGAAGCGACGGCACAAGGTTTGGACGGTTTGAAAGGTCATCGCTCGGTCGGCGGCATTCGCGCCTCAATTTACAACGCTTTTCCCAAACAAGGCGTCGAAAAACTTGTCGAGCTTGTGAAAGAATTCGCGCAAGAAAACGGGTAATTAATATAATGGTAAATGGTGAATTAAAGAATCGTTTTACATTCAACATTCACCATTATATTATCTGCTGTTGCAATTGCCGTTAGAATTTCCAAAAGTTCGGCTTCTTCTGCGTCGGAGACTGTTCGCAGGTCAATCAAAACTTTATCTTCTAAAATGCGCGCGACAACGGGCGGCTTTGAAAATCGCAAACTTTGCTCCAATGTTGCGACGGACATTTTTTCGTGTTCTAAAGCTAAAAGAGTTGTCGCCGGTTGGACGATAGGCGCTGAACCACCACCGACGACCGAGTTCCCTTTTATAATTTCAAATTGCAGAACGGAATTTTCGACGAGATTTTCGCTTAATTTCCGGGCAAATTTTTTCGTGCGCTCTTTGAGTTCGACGTTTGTTTGAGCGAGCATTTTCAAAACCGGAATTTCCCTCACAGCCGTTTCGCTGCGAAATGCTTCGAGTGTCGCTTCGAGCGCCGTATAAATCAATTTATCAACCCGCAAAGCTCGATAAAGCGGATGTTTTCTTAATCTTTCGACGATTTCGCCGCGCCCGACAATCAAACCCGATTGCACGCCGCCGAGAAGTTTGTCGCCGCTAAAGGTAACGATGTCGGCGCCTGCCGCGATTGATTGACTTATCACCGGCTCATCGTCCAAACCGTATTCGCTCAAATCAAATATTGCGCCTGAACCGGCGTCTTCATAAAGCAGAATGTTTTTTCGATCGGCTAAATCGGCAAGTTCTCGGATGTTTGGTGAAGAAAAAAACCCGACAATGCGGTAATTCGACGGGTGAACTTTTACTATTAAACGAGTGTTTTCGTTGATTACTTTTTCATAATCTGAAATCCGCGTGCGATTTGTCGCGCCGACTTCCCTGAGAATCGCGCCAGATTGTGCCATTACGTCTGGAATGCGAAAATCTCCGCCGATTTCCACCAACTCGCCGCGCGAGATTATCGCTTCGCCGCCGTTTGCCAGCGCGGTCAAAACAAGAAGACAAGCCGCCGCGCAATTATTTACGATTAAAGCGCTTTCTGCGCCCGTAAGCTCGGTTAAAAGCCGTTCTGCACGCGCGCCTCGTCGTCCGCGTTTGCCGGTTTGAACGTCGTATTCAAGCGTACAATAACCGGACGCTTCTTCAGAAATCGCTCGTCTCGCGTTTTCCGAAAGCGGCGCGCGTCCCAAATTCGTATGTATAATAACGCCCGTTGCGTTGATAACCTTTTGCGCGCCGCTATTTTGCTCCGCTTGCCAAATGCTGTCGAGATTTTCTTCGGCTTTCATCAGCAAAATTTCAGACGAAAAATCGTCTTCGTTTATTGCATTTTGGACGATTTCGTCCTGGATTTTTCGACGCAGCGAATCAACCGCAGTGCGCGCTAAAACCGTCAGATGTTTTGCGCCCGCGCGCGACAAAATTTTGTTTGCTGTTTCAGAATGCAAAAGGGCGTCAACAGAAGGCAAAAACCGTAAATACTTTGCCTCTCCGTTTTGCATTTCGTGGTTTTTCATAAAAAGATTTTAACTCGATTTAAAATTTAAATCTTAAAAATGTACAAATAAAAAAAGCGACTCTTTGAAAAGCCGCTTTTTTTATTTATAAACGCTGTCGGCTCAAAAAACCGTCAGCCGTCAACTTGATTTAGTAACGGATTATTGCACTGTCAGCACGTTTTCCGCCTGCGGACCTTTCGGTCCGTTTGTAACTTCAAACTCAACGTCCTGACCTTGCGTTAAAGTTTTATAACCGTCGCCGGAAATCGCGCTGTAATGCACGAAAATATCCTGTTCGCCGGGTTGTTCGATAAAACCGTAACCTTTTGCGTTATTAAACCATTTGACCTTACCGATTGTCTTTGACATTTTTCTAATTCCTCCTACAAACTTCAGTGAATTTAATTTTTGCAAACGTCTTTTCAAACGTATGCCAGTTTGTTCCGAGCCGAAAGCATTTTGCGATAAAACACAGGCAAAAAAACAAAAATCCGCGCGCTCGATTCAAGCCAATCTTTTGACTCGTCTTCGACACGGATTGATAGAAATGCAATAAAACTCATTTTCTAACGAGTAGAAAATCTTAAATTACAAGATTTTTTCAGAAGATTTATTTGTTGCGTTGTTTTTCGTAGAACGTTGAAAAATTAAACTAAAAGCGTATCTTCTGTCAAGATGTTATTTAACTTTTTTGTAATTCCAGCAGATAAAGTCATTAAATTGACATAAATTGTTTGATAACGGAAGATAAAGCAAAGATTTTATAACGATTCGGAGCAAAAACGATGACTGATGAACTTTTAAAATGGCGAGCCGAATTTCCGATTGTCGAAAAAACCGTTTATCTGGTTTCGCATAGTTTGGGCGCGATGCCGCGCGGCGTTTACGACAAAATGCAGGAATACGCCGAGATGTGGGCAACCCGCGGCGTGCGCGCGTGGGGAGAAGGCTGGTGGGAAATGCCCGGAACAGTCGGTAATATGGTGGCGAAAATCATCGGCGCGGAAGAAAACTCGGTTGTGATGCACCAGAACGTCTCCGTTATTCAATCGCTGCTTTTGTCGTGCTTTGAACCGACACCCGAAAAAAATAAAATCGTTTATGAAGAATTGAATTTCCCGTCCGTGATGTATGTCTATGAAGCACACGCGCGTGACGGACGATTCCAAATAGAAACCGTAAAATCCGACGACGGAATGACCATTCCGCTCGATAAAATGCTTGACGCGATTGACGAGGAGACGCTTCTCGTTCCGATGTCGCACGTTGTTTTCAAAAGCGCGTTTTTGCAGGATGCAAAAGCCATCATTGAAAAAGCGCATTCGGTCGGCGCGTATGTCGTTTTAGACACTTATCAATCCGCCGGAACAGTTCCTTTTTCGGCAAAAGATTTAAACGTGGATTTTGTAGTCGGCGGTTCGGTCAAATGGCTGTGCGGCGGCGCGGGCGCCGGTTATTTGTATGTCCGACCGGATTTGCAAACCAGGTTCAAACCGAAAGTTACGGGCTGGGCGGCGCACGCGCATCCGTTTGCGTTCGAGCGCGGCGACATCGAATACGCCGACAATATTGAAAGATATTTACATGGTTCGCCATCGATTCCCGCGCTTTATTCGGCGCAGAGCGGTTATAAAATCATCGGTGAAATCGGCGTCGAACCAATCCGAGAGAAAAGTCAACATCAAACTGAAATGCTTTTCAAACTCGCGGAGAGCGAGGGCTTTACGGTTACAAGTCCGCGTAATCCGCACGAGCGAGGCGGCACAATCACAATCGCGCACGAGCGCGCTGATTTGATAACCAAAGAATTAATCAGGCGAGAATTCATCGTCGATTTTCGTCCCGGCGCAGGCATTCGCGTCTCGCCGCATTTTTATACGAAAGACGAAGAACTCGAACTTTTCGTTAGAGAACTTAAAGAAATTCGGGACACCAAAGCATTTGAACAACACCAGACGGCGGGAGTGAGATTTTAAGATGAGTGAATATGGCAGACGCTCTCCGCTTTCCTACAACAAATACTTAAAAGTTCCTGAGTTGATTGGGTTACAGGAAACTTTGTCCGACCCTAAAAGCCACGATGAATTGTTGTTTATCGTCATTCATCAAACATACGAGCTTTGGTTTAAGCAGATTTTGCACGAATTGGACGCGACCGTTAAATGGCTCGAAAAAAATCGTCCGTTTCGCGCCAATCATTCGCTGCGTGCTGTCGTCGGCATCGAAAAAGTTTTGATAACGCAGATTCATATTCTTGAATCGATGGCGCAAATCGGCTTTCTGGAGTTTCGAGACAGACTGAATCCGGCGAGCGGTTTTCAATCGATGCAGTTCCGCGAACTCGAATTCGTATCGGGCGCAAAAGACGAAAATCTTTTGAAACCTTTTGCTGAAGACGAATTTGCCACGAAACGTTTGACCGCTAGATTTAACGCGCCGAGCCTTGCCGACGCTTTTTGGAGATTGGTCGAAAAATATGATTTCCAGGTCAAAACAAACGACGAACGAATCGCATCGACAGTTACTATTTTGACTAATCCTGAAAAATATCAAGACTTATTTACTATGCAGGATTTGCTCATCGAACACGACGAAAACATTGCTCTATGGCGTTATCACCACGTTTTGATGGTCGAGCGAATGATGGGAATGAAACGCGGAACGGGCGGTTCGGAAGGCGCGAATTATTTGCGGACGACGCTCTCAAAACGATTTTTTCCCGAACTTTGGGAAGCGCGCACGCATCTGCAAGTCAAATAAAAACTGGCACAAGCGATAAAACAGTTTTACTACATCCACAAAAATTCTCAGTTATGCAGATTTCCGATTTCTACTTTAACTTGCCGGAAGAATTTATCGCGCAGAAACCGCTCGAAAAACGTGAGAATTCTCGAATGTTAATCGTCAATCGCAGCGAAAAAACTTTTCAAGACAAACATTTTCAACAGTTTCCGAATTTTCTAAAAAAAGGTGATATCGTCGTTCTCAACAACACAAAAGTTTTCCCCGCAAGGCTTTTTGGAGAGAGTGAAACCGGTGCGCGAATTGAGCTTTTTCTTGTCCGGAATCTGGAAAACCAAATCTGGGAAACTCTTGCAAAACCCGCACGCAGATTAAAAGCAGGTAAGAAAATCAGTTTCGGTAAAAATCTTTCGGCGGAAGTTTTGGAAAAGACTGTCGAAGGTCGCGTTATTGTAAGATTTGAAACGGTCAAAGATTTCAATAAAATTTTAGACAAAATCGGGCAAACGCCCCTGCCGCCGTATATCAAACGCGCAGCGGGCAGCGACATTGACAAAGACCGCGAGCGTTATCAAACCGTTTTCGCAAAAACGCGCGGAGCAATCGCCGCCCCGACCGCCGGTCTGCATTTTACGCCGCAGATTTTAGACGAAATCAAAAATCTCGGAGCGGAAATTGCGGAAATTACTCTGCACGTCGGTTACGGAACTTTTGAACCGGTGCGGGTTTCGAATTTGTCTGAGCACAAAGTTATGTCGGAAAGATGCGAAATCAGCCGGGAAACGGCTGAAGTTTTAAACAAAGCGAAAGATAAAAGCAGACGAATCGTCGCCGTCGGCACGACCACAACCCGCGCTTTGGAATCTTTTACCAATGATGACGGAAAAATTTCGGCAGTCGAGAAACCGGCAGATTTGACGATAACGCCCGATTATAAATTCAAAACGGTGGGCGCGCTTTTAACAAATTTCCACTTACCGCAATCTTCTCTGCTCGTTTTGGTTTCGACCTTTGGCGGCTACGAACTTATAATGGATTCATACCGACACGCGGTTAGCTCGCGTTATCGATTTTACAGCTACGGCGATTGTATGTTCGTTTTTTAGTCCAGAGAGTGCCGTGAGACGGATTTTTCACTCTTCAAACTTTCTGGACTCTCCAGAGTTATTATGGCAGTTTTGCAAAAAATCCGTGAATTTTTTGTTTCTCAAGAATCATTTGAGCCTGAGGCGATTCTACATCCAGCACCGGCACTGACGACTGTTTATGAAATTCGACCGCTTACTGAGAAATACCTGCAAGAAGTTTTAAGGCTCAATTTGCGATGCTTTGTCGAAGGCGAGCATTATACAAAACACACATTTACTTATTTGCTCGATGAACCCAATTGTCTCAGTTACCGCGTCGTTACGCTGCAGGAGGCAATCGTCGGTTTTATCTTTATAATGACGAACGACGACGGAACAGGACACATTACGACCATCGGCGTCGCGCCCGAACACAGGCATCGCGGTCTGGCAAATAAATTATTAAATCACGCCGAAAACGCTTTGAAAAAACGCGGCATAAATACTGTCAGACTTGAAGTTAGAGCTAGCAACACCGCCGCCCAAAATCTTTACCGACAGCGCGGTTACAGCACGGTTCAAAAACTGGAAAATTATTATAACAACAGCGAAAACGGTTTTTTGATGGTCAAATCACTTTGAATAATGGTGAATGGTTAATGGTGAATGATGAATGATTTTCTTTCATTAACCATTTGTCATTAACAGAAGATGTTTCTTCCCAAAATTTATCCAATCACCGATACCGGAATCAGTAAGCTTTCACACGCCGAGCAGGTTCGGAAATTTATTGCGGGCGGCGCAAGGTTTATTCAACTGCGCGAAAAACACAGTTCAATGCGGGATTTTTTCGCAGATGCCGTCGAAGCATTGGAAATTGCCCGAAAATACGATGCGAAAATTATCATCAATGACCGTGTTGACGTTGCGCTCGCGCTCAAAGCCGAGGGAGTTCATCTCGGACAAAACGATTTGCCGCCCGCCGAAGCACGAAAGATTTTAGGCGCGAAAGCAATAATCGGCTTCTCGACGCACAATTTGGCGCAAGCTATCGAAGCCGTAAAATTTCCTGTCAATTACATTGCCGTCGGTCCGGTTTTTCCGACACGGACAAAGGAAAATCCAGACGGTATCGTCGGATTGAAAACGATAAAAACAATCCGCGCGCAAATCGGAAACTTCCCGCTCGTCGCTATCGGCGGAATAACTTCGAAGAATTTCCGACAAGTTTTGGATGCGGGCGCAAACTCGGTTGCCGTAATCGGCGATTTACTCGACGAGCCTGAAAATATAACCGAAAAGTTTGAAAGTTTTTCCGTGTAAGATAAAAACGTTTGGCATTAAAGTTTTTAAATCACTTATGATTTTCTTTTGCAAATTTCACGGTTTCGGCAACGATTATATTGTTTTTGAAGCAGACCAATTAAAAAACCTTTCTTCGTTGGGCGAGTTTTCAAAACAAGTTTGCCATCGAAATACGGGTATTGGCGGCGACGGTATCGTCGTTTTGGAAAAACTCGACGGAAATTCCGCCGAGTACTCATGCCGGATAATAAATCCGGACAGCAGCGAAGCCGGATTTTCCGGCAACGGAACGCGCTGCGCAGTCGCTTACCTTTTCCACAAAAATCTTTGGCGCGAAAAATCGCTCAAGCTCGAAACAAAAAGCGGCACAAAGACTTACGAACTTTTAGAGCGAAACGAAAAGACATTTTGGTTTCGCGCCGAAGTTGGTAAACCAAAGTTTGATTTGCCCGAAACTGAGCTGTCAAAATTCTTTTTAGAAGAAGTAGGCAAGTCGCAAAATGCTGAAGGATTTGCGTTGATGATGCCGGACGAAGCAACCATTATCAATTGCACTTTTGTTGATATCGGAAATCCTGTCGCGGTTATTTTTTTAGAAGATTTTGATCAAATTAATTGGCGACAATTCGGAAGTAAAATTGAAAATCTTACCGAGATATTTCCCGAAAGAACGAATGTCGTTTTCGTAAAAGTTTTAGACACAGAAAATATCGAAATCCGTATCTGGGAACGCGGCGCAGGCGAAACATCGTCGTCGGGAACTTGCTCGATTGCGGCTGCTGTAGCTTCGGCTTCTGCCGGAAAAACGAATCGAAAAGTCTCCGTTCACGCGCAAGGCGGTACAACCGAAGCAGTCTGGCGTGAAGAAGACGATGAAATGCTGATTACAGGTCGCGCGGATTTAGCTTTTTGCGGGGAGTGGATTGAATAAGTCTAACGACCGAGTTGACGCGGGCGAAACCGAATTCACGCAACTTTAAGTTTAACGAGCGACGTTCTTATGAAAGTCGCTGTTTTTGCCTCGTGTCCAATGACTTGTTCGGCTTTTGTGTTTGCCACACGACTTTAGTAACTACTACCGCTTCCACTTCGAGCCGTCGTCATACAAAATCTCGCTTACCGCAACCTCAATCACAAATTCTCCTTCCAATTTGCCGTTTTTCACTAATGGTTTGTAAATCTTCCCGAATGAAACAATTGGATACTCGACTTCGCGCGTTTCTTTCGGTTGAAATCTGCCCACGCCGACAACTGGAGTTTCTCCTTGCGCCGCAATTTTCTGCGGCGATTCTTCTCGAAACAAATACCATTGGAACTTGATTGCCGCGATTGTTTTAGAAGATAAATTTTCTAAGCCAACTTTGGTAATCGTGCCACCGTCTTTCACGTCGCCGGTTGTGCTGACAATTTGAGCGGGAGCATCAGCAAGTCCGAGACGTGAAATAGGCGGATAGGAAAATGACCATTTGCCCAGCGGAAACTCAATTTTGTTTGGTTTTTCAGTTTGTTGTGCATAAATTTGAAAACTTGTGCTTATCGTAAATATCAATGCAAGTAACATAATCGAAAGTAGTTTGAATTTCATACTCTTCAACCTCCAAATTTAAGTTGTCGAAAAAGCCGAATTTTGTATTATACCGAATTAAATTTGTGTTATACCGAATCTTTTATACTTCACTTAAATAGTTAAAGTCAACAAATTTGGATTTTTGTTTTATTTTGTCGGTAAAACGCCAGTCGGCGTAAAAATTTACACTTAATTACTTGTTTGCAAAACGCCGCGAAAGGTTTTGCGGTGGAGCGGACACGCGCCGTATGTTCGCAATGCTTCAAAATGTGCTTTTGTGCCGTAACCGGCGTGCTTTGAAAAACCGTAAGCGGGATAGATTTTATCGAGTTCGCGCATCAAATTGTCTCGATAAACTTTGGCGATAATAGAAGCTGCGGCTATCGAGGCGGAAATTGCATCACCGTGGATGATGGCTTTTTGCGGTAGATTTATTTGTTTAAGTTGAACGGCGTCGACAAGCAGGAAATCAGCCGCCGGAATTAATTTCCTGACGGCTGTAACCATTGCTTTCTTTGTTGCCTGCAGAATGTTTATGCGGTCAATCTCTTCGGCTTCGATTTGTGCGATGGCGAAACAAACTGCCGTTTGGCGAATTTCTTCGTCTATCCTTTCACGATTTTTCACCGTCAGTTTTTTTGAATCATTCAAACCTTCGGGCAGCGGCTCGGATAAATCCAAAACGACCGCCGCCGCAACGACCGCGCCCGCAAGACAACCGCGCCCGACTTCATCAACGCCGGCGATAAATTTATAACCGTCGGCGAGGGCTTGATTTTCAAATTCAGTACCGATTTGCATAAAAAACAATAGAACGCGGATTTTTACGGAAAAAGAGCGGATTGGCGCAGATAAATCTAAAAATAAATCCGTGCCAATCCGTTATCCTTCGCGTTTATTATCCGTGTTCTATCTGCTTTATTTCTTTTTCGCCAATTTTGCCGCGTCTTTGTTGCGTGTGTCGCGCTCGGTGATGCGAGCCGCTTTACCGCGCAGGTTGCGTAAATAGTAGAGTTTTGCGCGACGAACTTTACCGCGACGGATAACGTCAATATGGTCAACGATAGTTGCGTTTAGCGGGAAAATGCGCTCGACGCCGACACCGAAACTTATCTTTCTTACCGTTACGGTTTCGCGTATGCCGCCGTGTTTGCGTGCAATGACGATGCCCTCAAAAATCTGAAGACGTTCTTTGTTGCCTTCCTGAATGCGAACGTGGACGCGAACGCTGTCGCCGGATTGAAAATTCGGAATGGTATCTTTTATTTGTAATTGTTCTATTGAATCTAGTCGGTTCATAATCGGTGGTCAGTGGTCAGTGGTCAGTGATTTTTCACTTTTCACTTTTCACTTTTCAACTCCTTCTAATAAATCTTTTCTAACCTTTTTAGTCTTTTCTAAAGCCTTTTCGGCGCGCCATCGTTCGATTTCGGCGTGATTGCCGTTTAATAAAATTTCCGGCACACGCATTCCGCGAAACTCCGGCGGGCGCGTGTAGTGCGGGCAATCAAGCAAATTGTTTGTAAAAGAATCGTTTTCCGCCGATGTTTCGCTTCCCAGAGCGTTCGGCAAAAGCCGCGTAATCGCGTCCGTCAAAACAATTGCCGCTGCCTCGCCGCCCGATAAAACGTAATCGCCGATTGATATTTCATCCGTTACCAGCACTTCATTGACGCGCTCGTCAACGCCTTCGTAACGCCCGCAAATCAAAACGATGTGTTTTGCGTCTTCGGCAAACTTGCGAGCGACAACTTGTTTGAAAACTCTGCCTTGCGGTGAAAGCAAAACGACGCGCGTTCCCTGCGGATAATTTTCGCGCTCTGTTGTTCCGACAATTTTTTCAACCGCATTAAAAATCGGCTCGCATTTCATCACCATTCCGTCGCCGCCGCCGAACGGTCTGTCGTCGGTCATTCGATGTTTGTCGGTTGTAAAAGAACGAATGTCGTAAACGGTTATTTCGACAATATTTGCAGAGCGAGCGCGTCGAACGATTCCAAAATTAAAAACTTCGCGGAAAAATTCGGGGAAAATTGTTAAAACGTCAATTTTCATTTTAGATTTTAGATTTCGCTTTCAATCCAAAATCTAAAATTCAAGAAGTCCTTCGGGCGCGTCAACTTTTATCAGTTTGTTTTCAACATCAACTTCCGTGCAAATCTTTTCGGCAAACGGTATTAAATACTCTTTCTCCGCGCCTTTGACGACGAGGATTTCCGTCGCGCCCGTTCGCATCAACTTCTGAACCGTGCCGAGCGCGTCGCCCGCGAGAGTTTCAACCGTGCAGCCTTCGAGTTCCCAATCAAAAAATTCATCTTCTTCGAGTTCAACTGCTTCGGTTTCAGGAACGCAAATCTCGCAGTTTCGCAAAGTTTCCGCCGCTTCGATTGTGTCAAAGCCTTTGAATTTCAGAATTATTCTGTCTTTCTGAAACCAGAACTTTTCGATTTCGAGTTCCGAAAGCTTGCCATCGCAAACAGCAAAAACTTTTTCTAAATCATCAAAGCGTTCAGAAAAATCGGTCAAAACATCGGCGACGATTTCGCCGCGCAAGCCGCGCGCTTTGATAAGTCGGGCAATTGCAACAAAATCTTCCATTAGTCTGGATTATTCAATTACGTCTAAAACAAAACGCTTGCCTTGTTTTTGTCCGGCGTAGAAAAGCAGGCTGCGAATAGCTTTTATCGTGCGACCTTCGCGCCCGATGATTCTGCCCATATCGCCTTCGCCGACGCGCACTTTTATGACAACCGCACGGTCGGTCGCCTCTTCCGAAACTTCAACCGCGTCAGGTTCGCCGACGAGTTTCTTGACGAGTTTTTCGACAGCTTCTTTCATAAATGTAGAAAAGCCGGAAAGAATTTGATTATCTGGGATTTCCAGATTTAAAAGCCGATTTTACTCGCTTGCTTCCGATTTGTTTTCTTCGGCTGGCGATTCCTCAGATTCGATAGCTTCAGGCGCTTCAACGCTTTCAGATTCAGCATTTTCAGTTTTAGCGTTTTCAGTCTCGGCTCTTTCAGCGTCAGCCTTTGCCTGCTCCGCCCTTGCTTCCTCTACTTTTCCAGCTTCGATTTTCGCAGTTTCGGCTGCTTTGGCTTCAGCTATTGCTTTTTTTGCTTCGGCTTTTGCTGTTCTCTCCGCTTCCGCCTTTTCTGCTCTTGTCTGAACCGCCGCGGCTTTTTCTTCTTCCGTTTGTACCGGATTATGCTTTATCAAGCTCGCAACGGTTTCGGTCGGCTGCGCGCCGACTGAAATCCAATAGTTGATTCGCTCGTGATTTAAGTTCACTTCCGCCGGGTTCATCATCGGATTGTATGTGCCGACATTTTCCAAGTATTTCCCGTCGCGCTTCGAGCGTTTTTCTTTTACAACCAAGCGATAGAAAGGTTTTTTCTTCGCACCGATTCTCATTAAACTGATTCCTAACATATTTTTAATGGTGAATGGTGAGTGGTGAATGGTAAATGGTTTGAATTTTTACATTCACCATTCACTATTCACCATTCACCACTATCTTTTCTTTTTGTGTCTCTTTTTCTTCTTCAATCTTTTCGATAACGATTCTTTCGTTTCGTCATAATTATTGTCAAAATCTTCCGCTCCGCCGCCGTTGCCGCCGAACATTCCACCTAAACCGCTCGGCATTCCGCCGCCCAGAAGTCCGCCTAAACCGCCACCCAAGCCGCCCATCGCTTTGCCCGCGAGTTTGCCTAAAAGCCCGCCGCGATTCATCTGCTGCATCATTTTCCGCATTTGCTCGTATTGGCGAATCAAACCATTGACCTCGGAAATAGTCGAACCCGACCCTTTTGCAATACGCGTTTTTCTGCTTGCGTCAATTATTTTATATTCTTTGCGCTCTTGTTTGGTCATCGAATCAATAATTGCTTCGGTGCGTTTCATTTGCGCTTCGACTTCTTCGGATTGCTCATCTGACAATTGCATTCCGCCCATCATTTGTTCGGGCAGCATTTTCATCAATTTCGACATCGAGCCGAGTTTTTTAAATTGTCCGAGCTGGTTGCGAAAATCTTCGAGCGTAAACTGATTGCTCGTCATTTTCTCCAACTGTTTTGCCGCTTCGTCTTCGTCAATCTTGCCCTGAACTTCTTCGATAAGCGACAGAACATCGCCCATTCCCAAAATTCTCTGCGCGATTCTGTCCGGGTAAAACGGCTCAATCGCGTCGTATTTTTCGCCGACGCCGACGAATTTTACCGGCTGACCAATAACTTGTTTGATGGACAAAGCAGCGCCGCCGCGCGCGTCGCCATCCATTTTTGTCAAAATCACGCCCGTGATTCCGACTCGTTTGTGAAACTCTTCCGCCGAACGAACCGCGTCTTGTCCGGTCATCGCGTCGGCGACGAAAAGAACTTCGACCGGTTTTGTTTCGGCTTTGATTTGTTCGAGTTCGACCATCAAGTCGTCATCAATGTGCAGACGACCGGCGGTGTCAATCATCAAAGTGTCAAAGCCCATTTCCTGCGCATAACGCATCGCGCCGCGCACAAGCGTCATCGGGTCGTTCGTTTCTTTGTCCTGATAAACCGCCTGCCCGACCGCGCCGCCGACAACTCTTAATTGCTCGCGCGCCGCCGGACGATAAACGTCAACCGAAACGAGAAGCGGTTTTCTTTCTTGATTTTTCGCCAGCCAACTCGAAATTTTTCCCGTCGAAGTTGTCTTACCCGAACCTTGCAAACCGACAACCATCACGACATTAGGAATTTGCTTTGTAAAAACCAGCCGCGAACTCGTTCCGCCAAACAATTCAACCAACTCGTCATAAACGATTTTGACAACCTGCTCGTGCGGCTTCAAATCCTGCCAAACTGCCTGACCTTCCGCCTTTGCGCGAACCGCGTCAACAAAATCCTTCGCAACTTTGTAATTGACATCGGCTTCGAGCAGCGCCATCCGAATCTCGCGCAAAGCCACATCAACGTGTTCAGGCGTCAACTTGCCTTCGCCACGCAGATTCTTCAGCGATTTCTTTAACTTGTCGGATAAAGACTCGAACATATAGATACACTTCTGGCAGTAGAGCCGAAACTATAAATACTAATGGTTGAATAGAAAAGTGTCAAGAAATGAAAGTTTGTTTCAGTGTCGTTGATTTAATTTGGGTAAGGTAACTTTCCCGGTAAGACTTTCTCAATCGACGAAATTACTTTTTCAACCGTAATTTTTCCTATACATTCCACATTTTCATAAACGATCTCGTTCGGCGCGTTTGTCCAGGGTCGCCAGTGATTGACGTTTGACGAGCCGAAAATCACAACGGTCGGCGTTTCGACAGCCGCTGCGATATGTGCGATTCCGCTGTCGTTACCGACGAAGATTTTTGCTCGTGAAGCCAATGCCGTTATTTCCGGCAAAGTTAAATCGTCGAAAGTTAGAACGGGAGCGCCGGAATTTTGTTTGAGATTTTCTAAAACAACGCTTTCTTTCGGTGAGGAAACCGCAACCGTCTGCAAGCCTTTTTCATATAAAAATTCGGCGATGCGCGCAAAATTTTCGGTTGCCCATTGTTTCGATTCAAATGCCGCTGCCGGATGAAGCAACGCAATTTCGGATTTTGTAAGTTTGTCTTCAATCGAGTTTTGCGCCGCTTCGACTGCAGCCAAACGGCTTTTCGGTTTGTCTGCAACCGGAACACCGACAAAACCTAGAAGTGCAAGCTGCTGTTCGGCAGAATGCGTATGTTTTTGCCGCCAAAAATTGGACGCGGAAGAAAGCAGATGATTGTAAAGAAAATTGTACTGGTAATTTTTATAACCGACGCGATGCCGTGCGCCGCTCGCGCGCACGAAAAACGTCGCTGTCGTGCCGCCGTGAAGGTTGAAAGCAACGTCATATTTTGTTTTTCGAAGCGAGCCGGCAACAATCAAACGATAGTGCAGTAAATCTTTAGATGAATGTTTATCTTTATTAACGGAAGGTAAGTTTTTTGTTGGAACAGATATGATGTTATCAATTGCGTCGAAACCTCCCAAAAGCGGGGCGACCCAATCTTCGAGCAGAATATCTATTTGCGCTTCAGGCAAAAATCTTCTTAAGGCAAGCAGCGAAGGCGTTGCGAGAACCGTATCGCCGATTGAACGCAGGCGCACGACAAGCACTCGCCGAACGTTTTGCCAGTTTATCTTTTGATTGTTTTTCAAAAACTTAACCGCAGATGCACGCAGATAAACGAGATGCCTAACAAACTATCTGTGTTCATCTGCATTTATCTGCGGTTAACTACTATTTTTCCGACTTCGCTTCATCGACGAGCATTACGGGAATTTCATCGCGTATCGGATAAACCAAAGCACATTCAGGATTGACGCATTTCAAACTGCTTTGGTCGGCTTTGATTTGAACCTTTGATTTACATTTCGGGCAGCGCAGAATTTTAAGAAGTTCAGGGCTGATTGCCATAATTTTCTCTCGTATTATTAAATTAAGCCGAAAAATTACAAATTAAAAATTACGAATTACCAATTGAAGCAATAATCAATCGCATAATTCGTAATTTGTCTTTCGTAATAAAATTTACTCTGTTTTCGTGCCGCATTCGGGACAGAATTTTGCGCCCGGCTCGAGTTCGGCTTGGCAGTTTGAGCATTTCGCCTTTTCCTGACTTGCGCCACATTCAGAGCAAAACTTCGCACCTTCGCGCAATTCCGCGCCGCATTTGACGCACGCGACCTTTGCAGTTTCCATTGCTGCACCGCAATCGCCGCAGAATTTTATGCCGCTCGGATTCGGTTTGCCGCAGTTTGGACACGGAACATTTTGCACCGATTGTGCGCCGCCGGTTTGTCCTTGATTTGCGCCGCCGAAAGCGTTTGCCATTTGATTGCCGACGGCAAAGCCTGCGCCTAAACCTGCGCCTAAACCTGCGCCGCCGCCTTCGTTTTGCGCCGCGTCGCGTAAAGCGTCTGCCGCTTGAAACTTCATATATTGGTCAGTGTTGCCGAGCGCGCCCATTGACGAGCGTTTATCCAGCGCTTTTTCCACTTCTTCCGGCAGACTGATGTTTTCAACGTAAAATTTTGTAACCTCTAAGCCATAAGTCCTGAAATCTTCGTTGATTTTCGCCCTGATAGCTTCGCCGAGTTCTTTATATTGCGCCGCTAAATCGAGCGCGGGAATTTTCATCTCACCGATAGCGTCGGAAAATTCGGAAACAATGGCACGCTTGAGTTGCGCGTCAATGTCTTCTGTTTGAAAATGCGCGTTTGTTCCGGCGACTTCCTTGATAAACTCGCGCGGGTCGGCGACGCGCATTGAGTACGCGCCAAAAGCGCGCAGGCGAACAACACCGAAATCGTTATCGCGCAGCATAATCGGGTTTGCCGTTCCCCACTTCATATCCGTAAATTGTTTTGTGTTGACGAAATAAACTTCCGATTTAAAAGGCGAGTTAAAACC
Organism: Acidobacteria bacterium 28-9; assembly: GCA_002050355.1. Taxonomy (GTDB): domain Bacteria; phylum Acidobacteriota; class Blastocatellia; order Pyrinomonadales; family Pyrinomonadaceae. The sequence goes on along the minus strand of MWYY01000061.1, from coordinate 83,767 downwards.
GAATTTCCACGCTCCGAGCTTTGACAAAATCGGCGTATTACCGCCGTCAATCGTATAGCGTCCAGGCGCGAAAACGTCTGCGACTTGTCCTTCAAAAACGAAAACTGCAACCTGCGATTCCCTGACAATAAGCTGCGCGCCGTTTTTGATTTCCTGTCCGCCAACCGGAAAACGGTAAAGTATCGTGTCCTGCGAATCGTCAAGCCACTCGATAACTTCGATAAACTGGTCGAATGCCGCTTCTTTAACTTTATCAAAAATGCTCATTTATCTGTTTCTCCTTGTGCTGTTCTTAACGATAAAATATCTCACAAAGTTTCGATATTGCAAAGAAAAGGAGAAAGATTTTAGGTGTTAGATGTTAATTTTGGAATTTTTCCGAAACCTAAAACCTTTCACCTAAAACTTACTACGTTTTACCTTCTGTTCGCTCCTATTTTCCAAATTGCAAAGACAAAAGTAATAGTCAAACCGCCTGCACAGTCTAGCAAAACATCGTAACCGGAGCCGGTTCGTAGAGAATTAAAACTTTGGTTAAATTCGTCAATCAAAGCAATGAATAGAACTATCAGAAATGCAAAAATGAACCAGCATTTTCGTAAAATTTTGACGGATGAAATAGAAAACGCGCGCGAAGCCCAAAAAGCCAAAATTCCGTATTCGGCAAAATGCGCGAATTTGCGGATGTAGACGTGGTAGATTTGCAGAGTTTCTTCCGGCGCGTTCGGAAATAGAAAAACGAGAAGCGGACGAATAAAACGTGAAGTGTTCGACATTGCGCCCAGCATTGTCGAAGCTAACAGTACAACCCCAATCCAAACAATTAAAGGCGCGTAACGAAAAAATCGTCCGCGCCATATGTTTTGATTTCTATCATACATCTTTAACCGATTACGAATTCAGGAAAACTCGCCGTCCAATTCGTAATTGGTTACGAAGCTGCTGCCGCGCCCGATACGACTTCGATGATTTCTTTCGTAATTGCCGCCTGGCGAATGCGGTTCATATTCAGCGTCAACGTATCAATTAATTCGCCCGCGTTTTTCGACGCGCTGTCCATCGCCGTCATACGCGCGCCTTGTTCGGAGGCGACCGATTCGAGCATCGCGCGGTAGATTTGTGTTTCGACTTGTTTCGGAAGCAGGCGCCCGAAAATTTCGCTCGCCGGCTGTTCGTAAATATATTCGGCTTGGGCAGCGATCGTTTGCATTTCGTCACCGTCAGCAATGCGCGGAATCGGTAAAAGCTGTTCGACGACAGACTTTTGCGACAGAACGGTTTTGAATTCAGTAAAGATGAGAAAAACTTTATCAATCGTTTCATCTTCCGTAAAAGTTTTGATGAGCCTTTGCGCAATTTCCATCGCGTCGTCGTGATTGACGTTGCCGGTTCCGGTCAAGCCGACGTATTCTTCCGTAAAACTCATTTCGCGTCGTTTGAAAAAATCGCGCCCTTTTCGTCCGACGGCAATCATCTGCGTCTGTTTGCCCGCGCCGCTTTCGTTGACAAAGGCTTGAGCCGCTTTGATAATATTTGCGTTAAACGCGCCCGCCAGACCTTTATCCGCCGTAACCAAAACGATTAAATATTTTTCGTCGCCGCGCTCATTCAATAGCGGATGCGAAAGATCGTCGCCGATACGCGCGCTCAAACCGCCGAGAACTTCCGACATTTTTGTCGCAAACGGACGCGCTGCCGTAACACGGTCGGTAGCGCGTTTGAGTTTCGCCGCCGCAACCATTTTCATTGCTTTAGTTATCTGCTGCGTGTTTTTGACGGACTTAATCCGCCTTCTCATATCCAAAAGACTTGCCATAATTTTTTAACCGCTTTCAATCGAAAATTTTCTGTTATTTCGATCAAGGCTTTACAAAATGAATAATCGGGTCACGCGGAATTGTTCCGACATCCGGGTCGATAATTTTATAACCGATTTTCTCAAGCATCTCGCACGTTCTTTCCGTTCCGGCGTCATACCAATGCCCCTGATTATCGCCAAAATCGTCCGTTTTCATAAAAGACGGCTGCAACATTTTTGAAAATTTTTTGAAAACAAATTTGAAAGGCGCCAGATTTTTTCTCTTCGGCGATAAACCGTCCCAGATGTTGAACCGTTCTACATTTTCGACAAAATCGTTATATTTTTTCTTGTCGGCAAACATCCAAAAGCAGTTTGCGCCCGACTGCATTTTTTCGAATATGTTTGTTGCATATTCGGTCATTCCTTCAAAAGAGACATGACACAGACAGCCGAAGGAAAACATATAGTTAAAATAATTTTCCGGCAAATCCGTGCATTCAAAATCTTTTACCTGAAAATATTTGACATTTTTCGGATGATTTAAATACTCAAAAAACCGATTGTATTCCGCTGGCAGCGCGTCCAAAACCCAGACTTCCTTTGACGGAAGCAGCGCTTTTGTCCAGGCGCCTCGTCCGGCTCCGATTTCCAAAGCGACGGTTTGCGGATTGATATACGGCTTTATACATCTCAAATAAGTCGCGTGCAAAATCGAAATGTATCCGAAGCCGCCGTAAGTCGATTTGCCCAGAGGAGTTAGCGGGTCGCCTTCGTAATAACCGCCTTCCCATAAACCCTCAAACGAAGCGATTTCTTCGGATAGTTTGTTTTCCGGCATACTGCTTCCGCCTCAAAAATTAACGCTCTTATTTTACTTATCGCGCCGCAAAATCTTATTTCACAAGCGCGTGCGGATAATTTGGACTATCCGGATTTACAGTCAGCGTGCGATTTGCCGCACTGACGACCAAATCCATATCCTCGAGCGGAACCGCGCCCAACAGCACCTGGTCTCCCAAAACCAAAGCTCCGACATAACACGAGCGATTTTGAAATTTAACCTGCACCGGACCAACGTAAGACACAAGGTGCTTTTTTCCGTCCGCCGTTGTTACTTCCCGTTTATCAGCTTCCTCAAGAGCAAGCTGAATTTTTACGTGTTCCGGAACACAGAGCATCAGAGAATCTGTATCAACCAAAGCGTTTACGGTAAGGCTCTCCAAATTTGATTGCTTTGGATTCGCTAATTGAATTTCAGCCTGCACGTACCCCATAAACTTTTCACAGAAATCAAATTCGAATTTGAATTAAACCGCTGCAACTGCCGCCGATTTGTCTGCGCTCCAGCGTGTTTGTTTGAAATCTTCGACCGCTTCCCTCAGAGACGCTTTCAAATCGTCGTCGATTGTTTTTTTCTCGCGTATCGTATTTAAAACTGCCGGGTGCGAGCTTTCGGCAAACCCGAAAAGTTCGTCTTCAAAACGCTTCAAATCCGCAACTTCAATATCGTCCGCCAAACCGTTGGAAACCGTCCAGATAATAAAAATCTGTCTTTCGACCTCCATCGGTTGATACTGACCTTGTTTCAAAATTTCGGTCAAGCGCCGTCCGCGTTCAAGCTGTGATTGCGTCGATTTGTCCAGGTCAGAACCGAATTGGGCAAACGCTGCGAGTTCGCGGAACTGCGCCAAATCAATTCGCAAAGTTCCGGCAACCTGTTTCATTGCTTTGATTTGTGCCGAACCGCCAACGCGCGAAACAGAGTTTCCGACGTTGATTGCCGGACGCACGCCCGAGTTGAAAAGGTCTGATTCCAAAAAGATTTGCCCGTCGGTAATCGAAATCACGTTGGTCGGAATGTATGCGGAAATATCGCCCGCCTGCGTTTCGATAATCGGCAGAGAAGTTAAACTGCCGCCGCCGCGCGCGTCCGACAGTTTTGCGGCGCGTTCAAGCAAGCGCGAGTGAAGATAAAAAACATCGCCCGGATATGCTTCGCGTCCCGGCGGACGACGAAGAAGCAAAGAAATTTCACGATACGCCGCCGCCTGTTTTGACAAATCATCATAAACCGTCAGCGCGTGGCGACCGCTGTCGCGGAAGTATTCGCCGATGGAAACGCCAGTGTAGGGCGCTAAGTATTGCATCGCCGCCGGGTCCGATGCCGACGCGGAAACGACGACCGTATAATCCATCGCGCCGGAATCTTCGAGTCGTTTGACAACCTGCGCAACGGTCGAAGCCTTTTGCCCGATGGCGACATAAACACAGATAACGTCTTTGCCTTTTTGGTTGATAATCGCGTCGATGGCGACGGCGGTTTTGCCCGTCTGACGGTCGCCGATAATCAGTTCGCGCTGTCCGCGTCCAATCGGCACCATCGCGTCAATCGCCTTTAAGCCGGTTTGAAGCGGCTCTTTTACCGGCTGGCGGTCAATAATTCCGGGCGCGATGCGCTCAATCGCATTATATTCGCTGGTCAAAATTTCGCCTTTGCCGTCAATCGGATTTCCCAAAGCATCAACGACACGACCAATCATTGCGTCGCCGACCGGCACGGACATAATACGTCCGGTGCGTTTTACTTCGTCGCCTTCTTTGATTTTTTGGAAATCGCCGAACAGCACCGCGCCGACTTTATCTTCTTCGAGATTAAGCGCTAACCCTCGAACGCCGTGCGGAAATTCGATTAGCTCGCCCGCCATAACTTTTTCGAGTCCGTGAATTTCAGCAATGCCGTCGCCGACTTTGATAACCGTCCCGACTTCGGAGACGGTCATATTCGTATCGAAATTTTCAATCTGCTGCCGGATAATTTCGTTTATTTCGTTTGCTTTTATACTTTCCATAATCTTTTAATTAATTATAAAACTATTCTTCAATCTTAAAATGCGGATTTTCAATAATACCGAACACATTACCGAACGGGTCTTTAAATTGCGCCACAAAGATTCCTTCGCCGACATTTGTTGATTCGGCAATCGTTCCCGCGCCGAGTTCCTGCAATTTTCGGGATGCGGCTCGAATGTCGCTCACGCCCCAATATGCGATTGCGTTATTACCTTTGATGATATTGTCGCCGTTCGGGTCAAGCCCTAATTCAAAACCGCCGACATTGAAACCGACATAAAAAGGCTTGTCGAAATAAGGCGTAAAACCGAGAACCGACGAATACCAATCTTTTGCCCTCTGTAAATCGTCAACTTGATAAATAACGGTTCGCAACCCTTGAATCATTTGTCTCAGTTTCCAATCATTTGTTGTTTAAGTTCTTCCAACTGCGTTTTGACCGAGCCGTCATAGACGGTTGAACCAATTCGGGTTACGACGCCGCCGATAATCGTCTCGTCGGTCGCAAAAATCGGGGTGATTCGTTTGCCCGTCATTTTTTCCAGGTTTGTTTGGATTTCGATTTTTTGCGATTCCGAGAGCGGACGCGCGGACGTAATCTGCGCCGAAACACCGCCGCTTCGCTCTTCCAATACGCTCGCAAACTTTTGATTTATTTCGCCGATGTCTGTCAAACGCCCGTTTCTGACCAGCACGCGCAAAAAATTGGCAGTCGTTTTCGAAGGTTTGGCGCGCTCGATTAAATTTCCCAAAACCTTTTCTTTATTTTCCTGATGAATCGAAGGATTATTAAAAACTTCAAGCAAATCCGTGCTTGAAAGCATCATCGTTTCCCACTCTTTTAGTTCAGCTTGTATGCCGCCAGTGTCGCCGTTTTTCGTTACGACATCAGCCAGCGCAGTCGCGTAACGACGCGCTACGGTTTCGACGCTCATCGGCTTATACCTCCGATTGATTCAATATTTGCACGTACAAGCTGCGCGTCTCGTTCGGGATTGATTTCTCTTCTTATTTTTTCTTCCGCCAGACGAATGCTTTCTTCGGCGGAAAAGCGGCGCAGTTGCAGATGCGATTGTTTCGACGTGCGCTCGATTTCACTGTTCGCCTGTTCGCGCATTTTTTTTATTTCAAACTCGGTCTGCTCGGCAATCCGCACTTTTTCGTCGGCGGCTTCGTTTTCCGCTTTTTGACGAATGTCCGCCGTGTGCGCGGCAAGTTGTGCAATTTTTGCTTCGGTTGCGGTTAGTTGTGCGAGCGCTGCTTGTTTTTCTTCTTCGGCGCGAACCAGCTCGGCGCGAATCGTTTCGCGTTTCGCCTTAAAAGCCTCGGTCAGAGGTTTTTTCAAAAGATAAACCAGCAAAGCAGTGAAAATTGCGAGGTTGAAAAATTTCCACGCTTCAAATCCCGGATAATTAAGAATCGGCTCGCCGTTTTTGTGCCACCACGCGAGAAATCCACCTTCCGCTGCATGCGCCGCGCCGCCTTCTTCGGCAAACATTAAAATAAAACTGTATAAAAAAGCTAACATAAAGATAGGTGTCAGGTATTAGGTGTTTGGTGTTAGAAATTAGGGAACAAGAAAATCGTATCCCTAATCCCTAAAACCTATCTCCTATGCCCTGCTTCCCAAAATATTTGAACTGATTCGCTCCGCCATTTGTTCGGCTTCGCGGGCAATTGCCTCTTTTGCTTCCGCCGTCTGTCTGCCCAATTCTTCCTTTTCTCTGGCAACTGTTTGCTCGGTTTCTGATTTGATCACTCCGATTTCTGTTTGCCGTCTTGCCAATGCTTCGGTTCTTTCCTTTTCAATCAGCTCGTAACTTTGCGAACGCGCTTCGAGTATCGACGTTTTATAACTCGCGTTTTTTCCTTCAACTTCACGCAAAATATCTTCGGCTTCCGTAAAACGCCCGCCTTTGTTTTTCTCGCGCGAAGCGATGACACGGTTAATCGGGCGGAAAAATGTGCGGTTGAGGAGCCAAATCATCAGCAGAATCAACGCAATATGAATAAAGATTGTGCCATCCGGCACAAGCTGTACGTCGGCAAAGGCTAGAAAAAACATACTTTCTCTGGTAAAAAATTCCCTGTGAAATTGCTTGTAAATTGCGGCGCAAAAACGCCTGTGTATCAAAAGAGATAAGAATATCACGGCTGTTTTTAGCGGTCAAGCAGCGCTGAAAAGCAAACGTTTTCGAGAAACTTCCCGCCGAAACCTTGACAGTTTTTCACTCAAACGCTTAAGTTAATTCACGATAAATTTTCAGTTTACGTTATACATTTTTTTCGGAGGCGAATCTGTTCTGGTGAACGGCGCGGTCTTCAAAACCGTCTGCGAGATTGTGAGAGCAATCTTGGGTGGGTTCGATTCCCACACGCCTCCGCCAAATTCGTAATGTATGAAAGAATGGATTTCTTTAAATATGACACCGCAAATCGGACCACGCGCGGCGACGAAACTGCTCGAACGCTTCGGCTCGGCAGAAAATGTTTTTCACGCAACGCGCGGCGAACTCGAATCTTTGCGGCTGCGTGCCGAAAGCATCGAGAGTATTTTAAAGTACGAGTTTCACGACAAAGCCGAAAAAGAATTGGAAACGGTTAGAAATTTGGGTGGCGACGTTTTGATTCTCGACGACGGAAGTTATCCGTATTTACTGCGCGAAATTTCAGACCCGCCGATAACTTTATATGTCAAAGGCGCGTGGCAAGCGTGTTTCGAAGCGCCGTGCATTGCGGTCGTCGGCTCGCGGCGATGCTCGACTTACGGCGAAAATGCTTCGCAAATGTTATCGCGTGATTTGGCAGCTCGCGGAATATGCATCGTTTCGGGACTGGCGCGCGGCATTGACACGGCAGCACATCGCGGCGCAATTGAAGGCAAAGGCAGAACAATCGCCGTTTTGGGAACCGGAATCGGACAAATTTATCCGAGGGAAAACAAAAAACTTGTCGAGCAAATTTTAGAAACGGGCGGCGCAGTTGTATCGCAGTTTCCGCTCGAGACACCGCCGATACCGGAGAATTTTCCTTATCGCAACCGAATTATTTCCGGCTTGAGTCTCGGCGTTTTGATTGTCGAAGCGTCCGAGCGCAGCGGTTCTTTAATTACGGCGCGCCTGGCGATGGAACAAAACCGCGAAGTCCTTGCTGTTCCGGGAAACATAACTTCCAAAAATTCTTTCGGCACGAATTACCTAATCAAATCAGGCGCAAAACTCGTGCAGCAATGGCAAGACGTTGTTTCGGAACTGCCGCAGGAAATTGCCGCCGAAATTCTGCCGCCGCAAATTGAAACAGAAGCGGCGGACAGACCGAAACGACCCGATTCGCTTCCGACAAATCTAGACGAGAATGAGCGCAAAATCTGGCAACTTCTTTCTGCTGACGAGCCGACGCACATTGATTTTTTGTTGGAGAAGAGTAGTCTTTCAGTGGGCGGTTTAGCGAGCGCATTGCTTGGTTTGGAGATGAAAGATTTGATTCGTGAGTTAGCCGGAAAGCGTTACGCGCGGAAAATTTGATTCACCTGAATTGATTTAATAAAACGCGCAAGTTTTCGCAAAAGTCGTGGAGTAATTTGTAAAATAGCTCTCTTAACAAATATTAAATTTTGCAACCAAAACGAATTTAAAATCTTCCGAATAACGAAACCTTTTTCAATACAATTTATACGGTAATTTTTCGAGCCACGAATTTTGCAAGCATTGACATAAGACGGATTAAATGTCTTATTCTATTCTTGATTCGTGGCTCAATAGTCTGGAAATAAAAGAAAATGGCAAAAAATCTGGTTATCGTCGAATCGCCCGCAAAGGCGAAAACAATCAACAAATATTTGGGAAGCGACTACAAAGTTCTCGCGTCAATCGGACATATCAAGGATTTGCCTTCAAAAGGTTTAGGCGTGGACATCGAAAATAATTTCGAGCCGACTTATGAAGTTATTCCCGACGTAAAAAAACGCAACAACAAAAAAACCGTCTCAGATTTGAAACGAGCGGCAAAAGAATCCGACACGATTTATCTGGCGGCTGACCCGGACCGCGAAGGCGAAGCGATTTGTCAGCATTTAGCAGAAGAAATCGTGCCGAAAAAACCTGCCAAACAAGTTTTTCGCGTGATGTTCAACGAAATTACGAAAAACGCGATAAAGGATGCTTTCAAAGAACCGAAACAAATCAACAAAGACCTGGTTGACGCGCAGCAGGCGCGAAGAATTTTAGATCGTTTGGTCGGTTATAAAGTCTCTCCGATTTTGTGGAAAACCGTCGGCGGGAAACTCTCAGCCGGTCGCGTGCAAACCGTCGCCGTGCGCTTGGTCGTTGAACGCGAACGCGAAATCGAAGTGTTTGTGCAAACCGAATACTGGACGATTGCCGCAAATTTAACGGCGAAACTTCCGCCGAATTTCGATGCCCGGCTTTATAAAATCGAAGACCAAACGGTCAAGACCGGAAATTTTGAACAGGATTTGAAAAAGAGCGAAGTTCATATAAAAGAAGAAAAACAGGCGAAAGATATTGTCGCCGAAGCGGAAAAAGAAAATTTTATTGTCGATTCGGTAACGACGAAAGAACGAAAGCGTAATCCGACGCCGCCGTTTATCACTTCAAAATTACAGCAGGAAGCGGCGCGCAAACTTGGTTTTTCCGTCAAACGCACAATGATGGCGGCGCAGAAACTTTACGAAGGCGTGGAAATCGGAAAGGAAGGCTTAGTCGGCTTGATAACTTATATGCGCTCGGATTCGACGCGCGTCTCGGACACGGCTTTGGCGGAAATTCGCGGATTTATTGGCGGCGAATACGGCGCGGATTATCTGCCGGAGAAACCGACCTTTTACAAATCGAAAAAGGGCGCGCAGGATGCACACGAAGCGATTCGCCCGACGGACGCAAACCGCACGCCGGAAAGTTTGAGAAACCAATTAAGTGCCGACGAATTTAAACTCTATCGTCTCGTCTGGCAGCGTTTTGTCGCTTCGCAAATGTCGCCCGCGATTTTTGACCAAACTACAATTGACATCAAAGCCGGACGCTTTATGTTTCGCGTAACCGGTTCGGTGCAAAAATTTGACGGCTTTTTGAAAGTTTATCAGGAAGGGCGCGACGAAAAGCCGGAAAATGAAGAAGACACCGACGAAGAACGCGCGCTGCCGAAAGTCGAGCAAGGCGAACAGTTGAAATTGAACAAAATCACGCCCGAACAGCATTTTACCGAACCGCCGCCGCGTTATTCAGAAGCGACGCTAGTAAAAATGCTCGAAGAAAAAGGCATCGGCAGACCTTCGACCTACGCGGCGATTATGACGACGATTCAAGACCGCGAATATGTCGAAAAAATCGAAGGACGCTTTCATCCGACCGGTTTGGGAACTACCGTTAACGATTTGCTCGTCGCCAGTTTTACAGACCTTTTCAACACGGATTACACGGCGCAGATGGAAACCGCGCTCGACGAAATTGAAGACGGAAAATTGAATTGGCGCAATGCTCTGCGCGGGTTTTACGACAAGTTTTCCGTTGATTTGAAAAACGCCGAAATTACAATTAAAGATAAAAAGCAAACTTCGATTCCGACTGACGAAATCTGCGATAAATGCGGTGCGGGAATGGTGATAAAATTTGGACGCTTCGGGCAGTTTCTGGCGTGCGCAAATTACCCGGAATGCAAAACGACACGCGAAGTTTCGCAAAAGAGGTCGGCAGTCAGCAGTCAGCCATCGGCAGAAGGAGAAGACCAAAAACAGAAGACTGACGCGCAGGCGGAAGAAGTTCCGGTTTGCGAAAATTGCGGTAAGGAAATGGCTTTAAAGCGTGGGCGTTTTGGCGCTTTTTACGGCTGCACGGGTTATCCAGACTGCAAAAATATTCGTAAAATCGACAAAAAAAGTGGCGCGACGACAACGGTTGCGCCGCCGGTTCAACTAGACGAAAAATGCCCGCTTGACGGCGCAAATCTTGTGATTCGCACGGGACGTTTCGGCGAATTCACATCCTGCTCAAATTACCCGAAATGCAGTTATGTCAAACGCGAAACTTTGGGAATTGCTTGCCTGAAATGCAAAACCGGCGAGATTGCCGTAAAAAAATCAAAGCGCGGCAAAAATTTTTATGGCTGCACGAATTATCCGAAATGCGATGCAGTTTTCTGGGACAAGCCAATAGCAAATGTATCGTGTCCGAATTGTCACGCGCCGTTTCTGCTCGAGAAGACGACAAAAAAAGAAGGTACGTTTCGCTATTGCCAAACCGAAGGCTGTGATTATAAAATTGCCGTCAGCGATTTAACACAAAGTTCAGACACGAATTCCGCAAATACTTAGGTTTCGGCTGTTTAATTCTGATGAACGAAAACATCGAGTTTCTACAGGCATTTTTGAAAAATCCCGCAAAAGTCGGTGCAATTACGCCGAGTTCTGGCGAACTTGCGCAAAAAATGCTCGAAGATATCATACCTAACGAACAAAACGTCGTTCTCGAACTCGGCGTCGGAACCGGCGCGATAACCAAATTCGTGCAGGATATTGTGCCAAACGAGAAATCGTATCTCGGAATCGAACTCGACCGCGATTTGGTAAAATCTTTGAAAAAGAATTTCCGCAATTTGAAAATTGTGCGCGGAAACGCTTGCGACGTTTTTTCAATTTATCAAAAAAGCGGTTTCGGTAAAGTCGGTTATATTATTTGTTGTTTGCCATTCGTTTCGATTCCGAACGATGTCGGCGAAAAGATTTTGACGGAAGTCGATAAATTTATGGAGCGAGGCTGCGTTTTCCGCACATTTCAATACGCTCACGGCTATTATTTTCCGTCGGCGATAAAGTTGCGCGAGCATATGCGCAACCGCTACGGCAAGGCGCAAAAAAGTCCGCTCATTATGAAAAACGTTCCGCCCGCATATACGCTGACTTGGAAAACACTCGGTTAGTAATAAACAGTTAGTGATAAGCGGTTAGTTTTTGTAAATCAAGTTCACAGTAAAAATTCTAATTGCCTTCTACTAACTATTTGCGGCTGTTCTGAAACCTTTTTTAATTTTCCGCAGTATAACTTTCCGACATAAAAAATTAATTTTAGGAGAAATACTCCGATGTTACGACGCAGGTTATTAAGCGTTTTTCTGCTTTACGCCATTTTTATTCCGTCAGTCGCGCTGGCGCAAACAAGCGCATCAATTCCCGCCGCACCCACTGTAAAAAGTTACGCCGCGCCGAAGGAAGTAATTGATAAAATAAAAGAGGAAGGCTTGAAAAATTCTCAAGTAATGCAGACTTTGAGTTATTTGACCGACGTTATCGGCGCGCGCCTTACGGGATCGCCCGCGCTGAAACGCGCCAACGAATGGACGCGCGACACGATGACGAAGTGGGGAATGCAGAACGCGCATTTAGAAGCGTGGGGACCATTCGGTCGCGGCTGGACACTGAAAAATTTTGACGCGCAAGTCGTCGCGCCGTATGACATTCCGCTGATCGCTTATCCGAAAGCGTGGTCGCCTTCGACAAAAGGCGTGATAACGGCTGATGTCGTTTATTTCAATCCGAAAACCGATGCCGATTATGAAAAATATAAAGGACAATTGAAAGGTAAAATCGTGCTGGTTTCCGACCCGCGTGAAGTGAAGGCTAACTTTGAAGCGATGGGAAGTCGTCGAACCGACGAAGAATTGGCGAAAATGTTGAACGCGCCGAATCCGGCAGACGTTCAGCGTCCGCAACAACCGCTAGCTACGCCTGAACAAATGCAGCAACGCATACAAGCCTTTTTGCAAAGCACAAAGCGAATCAATTTTTTGATGCAGGAAGGTGCGGCTGTTCTTGTTGACAACAGTCGCGGCGGAAGCGGCGGCACGATTTTTGTGCAGGGCGCAACCGTTTCGCAAACTATTCCGCAAAACGCGACGATGGATTTTACCGCTTTGCGGCGCTCCTTTTTGCAGCCGCAGCAGAAAGAAGCCGAGGCGAAAATGATACCGCAAATGACGCTCGCCACCGAGCATTACAATAGGCTGGTGCGTATGATAAACCAGGATGAAAAGCTCAGAATGACGGTTGATATTGCGGCTGAATACAACGACAGCGACCCGATGGCTTACAACACTGTGGCGGAAATTCCGGGAAGCGACCCGAAATTAAAAGATGAACTCGTAATGCTCGGCGGACATATTGATTCGTGGCACGCCGGAACAGGCGCGACCGACAATGCGGCGGGCGTTGCCGTGGCGATGGAAGCCGCAAGAATCATACAAGCGGCGGGCTTAAAGCCGCGCCGCACGATTCGCGTTGCTTTGTGGTCGGGCGAAGAACAAGGTCTTTTCGGCTCGTCAAACTACGTCGCGCAGCATTTCGGTGAAATGAAAGGAGGCGGAAATGCAGCGATGCCAGCGACGGCGGCGGGCGGCGGACAGCAAGCAAAACCGGAACTTGTCAAAGGAGCAGATTACGAAAAACTTTCTGCTTATTACAATCTCGATAATGGCACCGGCAAAATTCGCGGCGTCTATCTACAAGGAAACGCAATGGTTGCGCCAATTTTCAAAACGTGGTTAGAGCCGTTTAAAGATATGGGCGCAGCAACGACAACGCTTTCCAACACGGGCGGCACAGACCATTTGTCGTTTGATAGAATCGGGCTTCCCGGCTTTCAATTCATCCAGGATGAAATCGAATATGATACTCGAACACATCACTCAAACCAGGACGTTTTCGACCGCATCCAAGCCGACGATATGAAACAGGCGGCGATTATTATGGCGGCATTCGTTTATCAGACGGCGATGATGGACGATAAACTGCCGCGCAAGGCGATGAAATAGCAGCTTATAAATTGTGAATCGTAAATCGTGAATCGCAAGTTTAATTTTGCGGTTCACGATTTTTATTTGTCGCAGTAAATTTCGGTTGATTAAGCAGTTAAAAAAACCAATCCAACAAAATGTTTTGAATAATCGCAGTTGCCAATCCAAAATCCAAAATCTAAAATCTAAAATTTGATTATGTACCCACAAGGCAATCTTTTTGTTCCGGCATCGCACGGCAAGCTCGAAGCGATTTTGAAAGAACCGCTGGGTGAAATCAAAGGCGCGGCGCTCGTATGTCATCCGCATCCTTTGGGCGGCGGAATGATGCACAATAAGGTTGTTTACCGTGCAGCGGCAGGTTTGTCGGAAGCCGATTTGGTTACGCTTAGGTTTAATTTTCGCGGCGTTGGAAAATCGACCGGAGCGCACGACGACGGAAACGGCGAAAAGCAGGACGTTCGAAGCGCGCTCGATTTTTTAACCGAAAATTACCCGAACATAGAAATCACGCTTGCCGGATTTTCGTTCGGTTCGCGCGTCGGCAGCGAAGTCGCGCTTGCGGACGAAAGAATTGTTCGCCTTATCAGCATCGGAACGCCAGTTGATAAATACGACTTTTCTTTTTTAAAGGAATGCCGGAAACCGATTCTTTTCGTTCACGGCGACCGGGACGAATTCGGTTCGCTTGAAAGCCTGAATTCACTCGTCGCGCAAGTTAAAGAAATTACAGAAACAAAGCTCGTGGTGTTTGAAAATTGCGGACATTTTTTCGACAAACACTTAAACGAACTGAAAGACACAATACGCTCCTGGACGCTCGGACAAATGCAAAATTAAAAATTAAGAATGAAAAATCAATCTAAAACTACGACTCAACAAACCGTAACACTTGATTCAAAACCGCAAATCCAAAAAAATGCGGCGATACGAATTACGATGATGCCGCGCGATACGAACGCGCACGGCACGGTTTTCGGCGGAATTATTTTAAGTTACATAGACATTGCCGGCGGCGTCGAAGCCGTGCGCCACACCGGACACGACCGTTTTGTTACGCTGGCGATGAAGGAAGTAATTTTTCTCCAACCGGTTTTCATCGGCGACCTCGTAAGTTTTTACGCTGAAACAGTAAAGGTCGGCAACACTTCAATTACGACCAAAGTAGTTGTCGAAGCCGAACGTTTCGGCAGCCGCGGGCAGAGCGTAAGAGTAACCGAAGCTGAAGTCGTCTATATCGCCGTCAATCAAAACCGCGAGAAAGTGAAAATCGGAGGATAGTTGCGGGAAGTTTTCGGGAAGTTGCAGGTAGTTGCGGAAAGTTATAAAAACAGATGCCGAAGTTTAATAAATTTGAAGAAATTCAGGCTTGGCAGAAAGCGCTTGACGTAACTTTGCTAATTTATAAAATTACCTGTGATGAAAATTTTGCTAAGGATTTTGGATTAAAAGACCAGATTCGGCGTGCTTCGGTTTCGATTACGGCGAACATCGCCGAAGGACACGGGCGACGAACAAACATTGAATTTGCTAATTTTCTTAACATTGCTCGCGGTTCGGTCGCCGAAGTTCAATCACATCTCTACATCGCGCACGGTTTGAACTACATAACAAAAGATGACTTTGAAAAACTTTATCAATCGCTTACTGAAATTTCGAGAATGACTTTATCTCTAGCGCAATACTTACGCACGACTACTAAATAACTGCCTGCAACTACCCGAAAACTTTCCGCAACTGCCTGCAAACTTTAATATGAATACGTGGAAACTCGAAATCGAATACGAAGGCACGCGCTATCGCGGCTGGCAAATTCAGCACAACGCGAAAACCGTGCAGAGCGAATTACAGGTTGCGGCTTATCAATTATTTTCCGGTAAAGTAGAACTTGACGGCGCGGAAGGCACGGATGCCGGAGTTCACGCCCTTCGGCAAATCGCGCATCTGAAAGTTTCCGAATTGAAAACAAACATTACGCCGCGTCAAATCCAATTAGCCTTAAACGACCTTTTGCCGCACGACATCAACATTATAAAAGTGCAGAACGCTGCAGAGAATTTTCACGCACGACATGACGCTGTTGCGCGCTACTACATTTATCAAATCTCGACTAGACGAACGGCTTTTGCGAAAAACTACGCTTGGTGGATAAAAGATAATTTGGACGCCAAAGCAATGCGCGAAGCGGCGCAGATGCTCGGCGGGCGGCACAACTTTCGCTCGTTTTGCGAAGTTGAAAACGAACGCGATTCAACAACTGTTTTCGTTGAGCGTGCGGAGATTTTTACCGACGGCGATCTGGTTTGTTTCCGCATCGGCGCAAGTCATTTTTTGTGGAAAATGGTTCGCCGCATTGTCGGAATACTGGCGGAAGTCGGACGCGGAAATCTCACTTACGACGGTTTTCAAAGGCTTCTAAAATTCCCCTCAAACGCGCCCGCCAAATTCACCGCGCCGCCTTCCGGACTTTTTCTCGAATGGGTTTTGTATCACGGCGACGACGCGCCGAACAAATCGAGCGCAGTGTTTCCAGTCAATTAAATCAATGCTCGCTAACTAAAAACGGAAAAGGAATTAGATAAAGGTAAATTTCTTCAACTTGCTTTTCGTCATTGATTTATGACAAATTCAAAGTATAAAAGTTTTACCCAAATCTGTATTGCAGGAGTTTAGATTATAATGCCGAAAATTACTGCGGAAGCAGCGCAAGGCACAATCGCTTTTGAAGTCGAACAAGGAAAAAAGCTGGTTTTGTGTCTCGAAGATAATGGAATCGACATTTTGCATCGCTGCGGCGGAAACGCGAAATGTACGACTTGTCGCGTAGAGATTCTGGCGGGCGATCCGGGCGAAATCGGCGAACCGGAGCGAAACGTTTTAGCGACGAAAACCGATTTGAACGACCACACGCGCCTGTCGTGTCAAATGCGCGTAATTGACGATTTGCACGTAAAAGTCGTCCGCCAAGCAAGCGTCGAAGGCATCGACGCGGGCGGCAGACCGAGGGAATAATTGCTTTTATAAATTTAATAACATATCGGACAAACATTAAACGATAGAAAGGAGAATTTTCTATGGAAAATCAAAAATCAGGTTCATTTGAGCAAGTTGCCAATTCCAAATATCCGTTTCAATTGCCGCCGCTGCCATACGGTTTCGACGCGCTCGCGCCTGTGATCGATGCGGAAACGATGCAGCTGCATCACGACAAACATCATCAGACATACGTTGACAAACTCAACGAAGCGTTAAAAGACAAGAGCGATTTACACGATAAAACATTGACCGAATTGTTGTCGGGTTTATCGGACGTTCCCGAAGCAGCGCGGACGGCAGTTCGTAATCACGGCGGCGGACACTTGAATCATTCGATGTTTTGGGAAATTTTGAAGTCGGGCGGTGAAGACAACAAACCTTCCGGCGCGTTAGCCGAAGCGATTGACCGCGACTTCGGTTCTTTTGACGAATTCAAGGAAAAATTTAACGATGCGGGCGCGAAACTTTTCGGTTCGGGCTGGGTTTTTGTAGTCGCGGACGGCGGGAAATTGAAAATCAAACCGATGTCGAATCAAGATAATCCACTGCTCGAAGGACAACGCGCGATTATCGGCAACGACGTTTGGGAACACGCTTATTACGTCTCCTATCGCAACCGTCGCCCGGATTATCTGAAAGCGTGGTGGAAAGTCGTCAATTGGGACAAAGCCGCCGAGATGTTCGAGAAAACGCGGGCTTAAATTTAAATTTACAAATGACAAAAGGTGAACGATAAATACAAAATTATCATTCACCTTTTTGATAAAACATTCAAATTTCAGCCGCTCGCTTTTTCAACCTCGGGTTTCCAGGTCTTTGCGCTCGCTCGCATTTCATCCAGCTTTTTCCAGTGTTCTTCGATAGCTTCGACGCCGGTTAGAGCCAGACTAACGTTTGTATTCGGAATTTTTCCGACGAAGGATTTTTGAATTTTTACCAAACCGGCTTCTTCCAATTTCGATAAATGACTGGATAGATTGCCTTTACTAAGTCCGGTCAAACTTTGCAGAAAGGTAAAATCCGCGCTCGCGCAGTTCGCTAAAGCCGTCATAATCGCCAGCCGCGCCGGTTCGTGCAGCAGTTTGTCGAGTTCCGTTATTTCCTTAAACAGACTCATAAACTTCCTCCTCGCGCGTGATTGGCTTGAGTGTTTTCGTTAAAATCTGGTAATCAACTAAACCCATTACAAAATATATTATTCCTAGCAGAAGCGAACAAACGGAGCGATAAAAAGCGGTTCTCGCGTAATAATCCTCAAGTATCGTCACGGAAAGAAATACTTTTTCCCAATCGAGAAAACTTGCGGCGAAAATAAGCGCCGAAAGATACAAAATACTATTTGTAACGCCGCGATAATTGAACCACCACAAAAAAAACGTGAAAACCGAGACCGACAATACCGTTAGACTAAAAGGCAGTCGGCGAGCCGCGTCAATCGAATCATTGAATAGACCATTTGCCAAAATCGGAGTCGAATAGAGAAAACACTCCAGCACGGTTTGGAAAGTTTTCGGTTTCGCTTTTGTCTGTCCGAATTTTTTACGAAAATAAGCACGGAGTTTCGGATAACCAATTACGAAAATAATCAAACAAATTAAAATAAATGACAACGAGATGGTTAAATCTTTCCCTGCGTAATTTTTTCTCTGCGAATCCAATTCGGTTATGTAATTCAAAATCATTGAGATAATCATCGCTATCCCGAACAGCATCATCGGTATTCCGCGAAATCCGCCGGTAGCTTTTGTGACAAACTCAATTTTTCGACGTTCATTATTCATAAAACTTCTCCTTGTCAGATGGTTTGCAATGCAAACTTGTTTTCAACTTAAATTTACATTTTCACGCTTCGGTTGTCAAGAACCAGTTTGCGCCGCAAACCATATTTTTAAAGCATTATGCTTGCACGAGCGAAATGTCTATTGAAGACTTTTTGTTTGTGAAATGATAAAATTTATAAATTAAACTACTGACAGAGTTTTTATGATTGAAGAAGCAGTTTTAATAAATAATTTTGTTGCTAAGAAGAAACGCGAACGGCTCAAGAAACCCGATTGGCTGCGAGTAAAAATCGGCGACCCGACGAATCAAAACGCGGTTTTGAAACTTATCGAAGGCTTAAATCTGCATACGGTCTGTCAGGAAGCACGCTGCCCGAATATTTTTGAATGTTGGACGGACAAAACCGCAACGTTTATGCTCGGCGGCGACACCTGCACGCGCCATTGCGGTTTTTGTGCCGTTAACAAAGGCAAACCGATGGATTTAGATCCGATGGAACCGACGCACGTTGCCGAAGCCGTCGCACATCTCGGACTCGAACATGCCGTTATCACATCGGTTAATCGTGATGACTTACCGGACGGCGGTGCAGCGCACTGGGCGGAAACGATTCGCAAAGTTCACGAGACGAACCCAACGTGCCGGGTCGAAGTTCTGATTCCCGATTTTCAAGGCGACGAAGACGCTTTGAATACGGTTTTGGCCGCTCGTCCCGAAGTCTTAAATCACAACACAGAAACCATCGCACGCCTTTACCGCCGCGTTCGTCCCGACGCGATTTACACGCAAACTTTAGAATTACTCGAACGCGCCGCGCATTACCGCGACACGCAGTTTCCGCAGATGAAAACGAAAAGCGGAATTATGGCGGGCTTAGGCGAACAATTTGAAGAAGTCGTCGCTTTGATGAAAGATTTGCGAAGCGTTTCCTGCGATATTATGACGATTGGGCAATATCTTCAACCGTATGAAAGACGCTTGCCGGTTGAAAGATATGTTACGCCTGAAGAATTCGCCGAATGGAAAAAGATTGGTCTGAGTTTGGGCTTCAAGCACGTTGAATCTTCGCCGCTCACGCGTTCTTCATACCACGCGCGTCAACAATCGGAATTAGGCGAGAGCCTCAGAAATTAATATTCATGAAGATTCTCGAAACAGAGCGGACAATTCTCCGTGAAGTCACAACAGACGATGCCGAATTTATTCTCGATTTATTAAATCAGCCTTCGTTTATCAAATACATCGGCGATAGAAATGTGCGTTCCGTTGCGGGCGCGGTTGAATATGTTGAAAGCCGTTTCGCAAACAGTTACCGGCAATTCGGCTTTGGAATGTATGCGGTTGAATTGAAGGAAACGGGAGCGCCGCTTGGAATTTGCGGTTTCGTCAAGCGCGATTCCTTGCCTGACGCGGACATCGGCTTCGCTTTTTTGCCGCAGCATTGTTCGCAAGGTTACGCTTTTGAATCCGCCAGCGCCGCGATGATACTCGGCAGAGATGTTTTGGGTCTAAAGCGAGTTCTTGCCATTACCTCCCAAGACAATGAAAGTTCCTGCAAACTGCTTGAAAAACTCAATTTCAAATTTGAGACTTTAATAAAATTGCCTCACGACACGGAAGAGGTTAAATTGTTTTCTTTAGATTTGTAACGAAACGATTACTTTAAGATAAAAATCCTGCTCGTATAGAAACGCTTTTATTTTGACGTTTTTTTGATTCAAACTCGTCGCTCTGTTTATTATTAATTAAACAAACTAAATCTTTATCAAAATCTGCCGCTCGAACAAAGGTTATTTTATACTGAAATTCGGACGGTACATCACGAATAATGGAAACGAATAATCCAGACAAAATCCTGCAAATTTACGGCAAGCGCGCGCAGCGCTGTTTCGGCTGTTTCATCGCTTATCATTTGAAAGATATGTATCTCGGTGAAGATGCCAGCTTTTATTGCGACTACTGCAAAGACGAAACGATGTTCGGATTTGCGGATTTCTCGAAAATGCTCGACATTTCAAAACTGCGCGAAGTCGCCGACGAACATCATTAATTTTTTATACAAAGATTTCTATGATTATGAACGCGGAATGATAAATAATGATTTTTGTACTTTAATACATCGTACATAATTCATAATTTCTTTTCCTAACTGTGGTTAATTCGTTTCAAAAAAATCTATCTTCGCTTAACTTCAAAAAGCGGCGAATTTTTCTTTTCACTGGTTGCGAAAATCGAATTGCCGTCTGCTGTATAACATACGCCTTCGCCTTGTTCGCGCGCGCCTAAATCTACAATATCGGGTTTTTGCGTCCAAATCTGGTCGAAATTTTTAGCATCTTTAGGCAGAGTGATTTCGTAACCGTTGAAATAATCGCAGATGACGACGCGCTTTCCATCCGGTGAAATATCGCCGCCCGTCAAAAATCCGCCCGGCAAGGCAGGGACGGTATAATCCGCAATTTTTTTGAGCGTGTTAATTCTTTTCGTATCATAGTTTGCCGCCAATTTATAAACGGCAGATGACTGGCTTAAACTTTTGGATAGAACATAAATGTCGCCGGTTTGCGGCTGAACGAGCAAAGTTTCGGCGTCGTGCCGCGCGCCCGGGTAATTGAATTTAATCGCCTGCGCCGCTTCGGTCGTCTGCGGATTTTTTTTGCTCGAAGATTTGTTTGCGTCTGAAACCATCGGTTCTTTTACGCGGTAAATCGTCATTTCGCTTTTAAGGCGCTCGTTGTTGCCGATGTCGCCGACATACAAAAAACATTCGCCGTTTGAATTCTTAAAGGTTGCGATGTCTTCCCAATCTTTATTTTGCGCACCGGAAACTTTCCACGTTCCGAGTTTTTCGCCGCTCGCGTTTATCGCAAACAAAAAAGCACCGTTGCCCGAATCGTTGTGCGTCCAAAAAACTTTTTCATTACAACCGGACGCGACAATGCCGCTGCTTTCGGTTATCTCGCCGGAGGTGATTTTTCCGACAATTTTCGGTTTATCATAACCGAC
This sequence comes from Acidobacteria bacterium 28-9, assembly GCA_002050355.1. Taxonomy (GTDB): domain Bacteria; phylum Acidobacteriota; class Blastocatellia; order Pyrinomonadales; family Pyrinomonadaceae. Next base: position 62,490 of record MWYY01000061.1, on the reverse strand, counting down.
GGGCGAATTTTTTGCGGCGCTGCTGCTGTTGCCGCCGCCTTTGTCGACAGTTGAAGAAACCGCCGAACAAGCTGAAAATCCCAAACAAAAAACTAATAAAGATATGACAAAGACGCAATTTTTGGTTATAGTTTTTCTCGACATAACTTCCATGACTTTCGATTATAACGTAAATTGCGCGCGGTAAGTTTTGAAAAACTTTTTTCAAAATTAATCGTAGAGGTTTTTAGGTAAACCCGATGATTGTTGGAACTGAATGGCTGGTTGAAGCCTTTGATTGCGAACCGGAGAAGCTGCGCGAGGTTGAAATTTTGCGCCGGATTTTTTCGTGCCTCGTCAAAGATTTAAGTTTGAAAACAATCGGCGCAGGCATTTGGCATCAATTTGAAGGCGAAGGCGGCGTAACCGGACTCGTAATGCTGACCGAATCTCATCTCGCCTGCCATACTTATCCCGAATATAAAACCGCAACTTTCAATCTTTATTGCTGCCGCGAACGCTCGACGTGGAATTGGGAAGCAAATCTAAAGCAGTTTTTGGGCGCAAAATCGGTTAGCGTTCAAAAAATCGAACGCGGAACGAGCAATTCACTTCACGAATCCAAAATCCAAAATTTAAAGTCCAAAATCGTCGGAGGTAATGTTTGAGCGTTTTGCAAGCAAATTGTCCGTCGTGCGCCGCGCCGATTCAGTTTAAATCCGGCTCGACAATTGTGCTTGTTTGCCCGTTTTGCCGCTCTGCCGTTGCGCGACATGATAGAAAGCTCGAAGATTTAGGGAAGGTTGCCGATATTGCAGAATCGGAATCGCCTTTAGGAATCGGACTCGAAGGCGCATTTCGCGGCAACCGTTTTGAACTGACCGGACGCGCACAACTCGCGCACGAAGAACTTGGCGGATTTTGGGACGAATGGTATGCAACGTTTTCAAACGGCTCGACAGGCTGGCTCGCCGAAGCGCAGGGCAAGTTTTATTTAACTTTTCATCAACCAGTCTCGGGTAACAGCGACGCGCAAATCCCGACGTTTGAAACTTTGCAATTGGGACAATCCATACCGCAAATTTCGAGTGAAACTCCTTTGATTGTCGCCGAAAAAGGCACGGCAATCGGTAGAGCCGCCGACGGCGAAATCCCCTTTCAATTTGTGCCGAATGAAAAAACCGATTACGCCGATTTATCCGGCGCGGGCGGCGTGTTTGCGACGATTGACTACGGCACAAATCCACCGCTTGTTTTCGTCGGTGAGCAAGTTTCAATCAATGATTTAGGGCTAGCAGACGCAAAACCTGCGATACGGGAAGCCGGAAAAGTTTCTGCCGCCGCGATGGGTTGTCCAAACTGCGGCGGGAGTTTAGAACTCAATGCGCCTGACCGAACCGAGCGCGTAGCTTGTCGGTTTTGTAATTCGCTGCTCGATGTTAATCAAGGCAATTTGAAATTTCTGCAAGCTTTGCAGCCTTCGTCTGCCGACAATTTTGTTTTGCCGATTAGCGCGGAAGGAACTTTTACCGACGACGCAAATTTGAAAATTATCGGCGCGGTTGCGCGAAGCGTTACAGTTGAAGGCACGCAGTATTTCTGGCACGAATATCTGCTCTACAATTCGAAAATCGGTTTTCGCTGGCTGGTTCACTCAGATAATCACTGGAATTTTGTCGAGCCTGTAAATGTTGCAGACGTTGTATCAACCGGCAAAAACGCCGTTTACAAAGGCGAAACATTCAAGGTTTTTCAAGATGCGGCGGCGCGTGTCGAATACGTCAAAGGCGAATTTTACTGGCGCGTCGAGCAAGGCGAAACCGTCCGCGCAATTGATTTTGTTGCACCGCCGCAGATGCTTTCGTGCGAGACGACAGCAAACGAGATAAATTGGTCGCTCGGTACTTACCGGTCAGTTGAAGAAATCGAAAAAGCGTTTGGCGTTTCCGGTTTACCGAAACCTTGGAATGTCGCGCCGAATCAACCGTTTACAGGCGGATTTTATATCAAAGCGGGTTTGGCAATGCTCGGTTTGCTGTGCGTCATCGCCATTCTTATGTTTTCGCTCGGTGGTTTCGGCAGCAGCACGGTTTTGTCGGAGAGTATAACGCTTGCGCCGACAGCGAACGAAAACACGCCGCAGACGGTTTTCAGTAAGCCGTTTGATTTACGCGGAAACCGTAACTTAAAAATTTCGGCAAGTGCGCCGGTCAGTAATTCATACGCGGATTTGGACGTTGATTTGATAAACGAGCGAAACAACGAAGTCGAATCAATCAACGTACCGATTGAGTATTATTCGGGCGTCGAAGAAGGCGAAAGCTGGTCGGAGGGCGGGCAAAATTCGGATGCCACGCTTTCTTCATTGCCCGCCGGACGATACACTCTGCGTGTCGAAGGCACTTGGCAAAATTTCGCGCAGGCACTCCCCGTTTCGATCAAGGTCGAGCAAAACGTTGTGCGCGGCGTAAATTTTATATTGTCGTTTCTTCTGCTTTCGCTGCTGCCGCTTGCGGCTCTGATTCGCAAATTTATATTTGAATCCAAGCGTTGGAGCGAGAGTATGTTTGATACAGACAATGATGAATAGTGAATTCATGAAAATTGTCTTTTCGTTCACTATTCACCATTAAAAAATTATGGTTAAAAAAATTCTTTTTCTGCTTTTCGGCGCGAGTATTATTTTATTTTATATAACTTCGTCCTGGTTTGGCTGGGAATTTGCCAATTCGGGGCGTAACTCGTATTTTCATATGCCGTTTATTTTCGGCGGTTATCGTGGAGGAAAATAATGCTGATAAACTTAGCTTTGGTCGTCAAATTGGAAGAACTTCTGCCGGTTTTGATAACGACAATAATCTTTGTATTTCTGGGCTTGATTGTTTTCGCGGCGGCGTTTTTTATAATTGTCAGAGTCGTGCCGTTTTCGGTAAAAAAAGAAATCGAAGATGACCAGAACATTGCACTCGCTGTCCTTATCGGTTCGATGATATTAGGTATGGCGGTGATAATTGCGGCGGCAATTCACGGAAGTTAACATAAATGATGAATGATGAATTTGTATTTCATTCACCATTCACCATTCACCATTCATCATTCATCATTTGCAATGAATCGCACACCGCTTCTATTTCTAAACGTCTTTGTCATTGCTACTTGCGGTTTGATTTACGAATTACTTGCGGGAACGCTTTCGTCTTATGTTTTGGGCGATTCGGTTACGCAATTTTCGATTATCATCGGCGTTTACCTGTTTGCTATGGGCGTCGGTTCATATCTTTCCAGTTTTATCGAAAAGCGTATTGCCGAAAAATTTATTGATGTTGAGTTCGCCGTCGCTGTTTTAGGCGGATTTTCCGCACCGCTGCTTTTTTTCGCATTCGCCAATCTTTCTTATTTTTCAATTGTGCTTTACGGCATCGTCTTCGGCATCGGCACGCTTGTCGGTTTGGAAATTCCGCTGCTGATGCGGATTTTGAAAGACGAACTCGACTTTAAAGATTTGATTTCGCGCGTTCTTGCTTTCGATTATATTGGCGCACTTGTCGCTTCGCTACTTTTTCCGCTTTTTCTTGTGCCGCGTTTAGGTTTAGCGAGAACTTCTCTGCTTTTCGGTATTTTGAATGCTGCGGTCGGGATTTGGGGAACGTGGCTTTTGCTGCCGCTTATCAAGCAAAACGTTACGATTCTGCGCGTCAAAGGTTTTATCATTATCGCTCTTCTCGCCACCGCATTCGTCAAAGCCGACCGTTTAACTTCTTTAGCCGAAGACGGACTTTTCGCCGACAATATAATTTACGCGAAAAGCTCTGCGTATCAGCGAATCATTGTAACGAAAGGCAAAACGGGCTACTCGCTTTTTCTCAACGGAAATCTGCAATTTAATTCGTTTGACGAATACCGCTACCACGAAGCACTTGTGCATCCGGCATTTGCCGCATTCGGTGCAAATCCGAAAAGAATTCTGGTTCTTGGCGGCGGCGACGGGCTAGCGCTGCGCGAGATTTTGAAATATCCGTCAATTGAAAACGTAACACTCGTTGACCTCGACCCGGAAATGACCGGCATCTCAAAACACGTTTCGGCATTGGGCGAGTTGAACAAACATTCGTTCGACAACCCGAAAGTTTCGGTAATAAACGCAGACGCTTTCGTCTGGCTGGACGACAACGAAACCGAACCTTTCGATGTGGCAATCGTAGATTTCCCCGACCCTAACAATTTCGCTCTGGGCAAACTTTACACAACACGCTTTTACAATCTTTTAAAGCAAAAATTAAAACCTGGCTCAACGGTCGCCGTCCAAACAACGTCGCCACTAATAGCGCAAAAATCTTTCTGGTGCATTATCAAAACGCTCGAAGCGGCAGGCTTTACCGTCAAACCGTATCAAACAACTGTTCCGAGTTTTGGCGTCTGGGGTTACGCGCTGGCAAAACTACAACCATTTGAGGCGCCGACAAAATTGCCGGAAAATATCGAGCTGAAATTTTTAAACACCGACACGATGCCCTCGCTTTTTGCTTTTACGGCAGATACTTCTCTGCCCGATGAAGAAATCGAAATCAACCGCCTAGACAATCAAGCACTTGTCAGATATTACGAAGACGAATGGCGTAGATTTGAATAGATGCTAAAATGTTTTTGAGGAAAAAAGCAATGCAAACGAATATAGAAGCAATCTACCAACAACACATCAAGCCGTTGTCGCCGGATGAACAATTAAAACTTCTTGCAAAAATGGCTGCGGAATTGGCAAACCGTAAAGAAGAAAACCAGCCGCAAACGAAGCGAAGTATTATGGAACTTCACGGTTTAGGTGCGGAGATTTGGAAAGAGGTCGACGCGCACGAATATGTCAATGAACTGCGCAACGAATGGGAGCATCGTCCGTAATGCAACTTGAAGAAGCGTTTCGAAATATCTCTTCAATTGGTTTTGATACGGCGTCGATTATTTATTTTGTCGAAACAAATCCAACTTACGATGCGGTTGTTACGGCAATTTTCGAGCGCATCGAAAGCGGAAATATCGCGGGAGTAACTTCCGTAATTACACTTTGCGAAGTTTTAGTTCATCCAATCTGCAACAAAAACATCAACCTGCAACAGCATTACCGCGAGATTCTACAAAACAGCCCGAACTTTTACACTAATCCAATCAATTCTTCGGTCGCCGAAACTGCTGCCGAACTTCGCGCAAAATATAACTTGCGAACGCCGGACGCTTTACAAATTGCAGTTGCTTTAGAAAACGGTTGTGAGGCTTTTCTTTGCAATGACAAAAATTTGCGCAAAGTTACGGAAGTAAAAATTTTAATTCTCGATGAAATTACGCTCTAAAACGAATGTCCAAGTTTACGCGACGCGAAATCTTATCCGCTTTTTTAGGCTTGCCGTTTGCTCTCGCGGCTTGTAAATCAGACTCTGCAAATGAATTTCCCGACGGAGATATTGTTGGCGCAAATGCTCAAGTCGGACACATCCTGCGCGAAAACAGAAATGTCGAAGTTTCGGCAAACAATTGGGAAAACACAAAAGTTGCAATTGTCGGCGGCGGCGCGGCAGGTTTGAGTTCGGCTTGGAAGCTGCAAAAAGAAAATTTTAGCGATTTTGTTCTTCTGGAATTAGAAGCGGCAATCGGCGGGACGGCGCGGAGCGGTGCTGACAATTTTACCAGTTATCCGTGGGGTGCGCATTATTTGCCCGTGCCGTTTAAAGAAAACGCCGAATTGATTGCGTTGCTCGATGAAATGAATTTGACCGAGGGCAGAAATCAAAACGGCGAGATTATAGTTGCCGAGCAATTTCTTTGCCGCGAACCGGAAGAGCGTGTTTTTTACAAAGGTCGCTGGTACGAAGGTTTATATCTTCGTGCCGGCGCAAACGAAGATGATTTGCAGCAGTTGAGCGAGTTTCAAAAAGCAATTGATTTTTGGGTGAATTGGCGCGACACACGCGGAAGGCGTGCATTTGTTTTGCCGATTGCCGATTGTTCAACCGACGCTGAAGCTACCGATTTAGACAAAATTTCGTTTGCCGATTGGTTACGAAAAAAGGGTTTTACATCCGACCGACTTTTTTGGTATTGCGATTACGCTTGCCGCGACGATTACGGCTTGCGGCTCGGACAAACTTCGGCGTGGGCTGGACTTTTTTATTTTTGCTCGCGTGTTCGCAGCTCGGGAGAAGAATCGCAGCAGTTTATCACTTTTCCCGAAGGCAACGGCAGATTTGTTAATTATTTGCACGAAAAAATTCGTAACAAAACCCGTCTTAAAACAATCGCGCTCGAAATAATTCCGAACGAAAAAGGCGTTGACGTTATTTATTTGAACACGGAAGCAAACGAAGTGCGCTTATCCGTGGGGTGCGCATTATTTGCCCGTGCCGTTTAAAGAAAACGCCGAATTGATTGCGTTGCTCGATGAAATGAATTTGACCGAGGGCAGAAATCAAAACGGCGAGATTATAGTTGCCGAGCAATTTCTTTGCCGCGAACCGGAAGAGCGTGTTTTTTACAAAGGTCGCTGGTACGAAGGTTTATATCTTCGTGCCGGCGCAAACGAAGATGATTTGCAGCAGTTGAGCGAGTTTCAAAAAGCAATTGATTTTTGGGTGAATTGGCGCGACACACGCGGAAGGCGTGCATTTGTTTTGCCGATTGCCGATTGTTCAACCGACGCTGAAGCTACCGATTTAGACAAAATTTCGTTTGCCGATTGGTTACGAAAAAAGGGTTTTACATCCGACCGACTTTTTTGGTATTGCGATTACGCTTGCCGCGACGATTACGGCTTGCGGCTCGGACAAACTTCGGCGTGGGCTGGACTTTTTTATTTTTGCTCGCGTGTTCGCAGCTCGGGAGAAGAATCGCAGCAGTTTATCACTTTTCCCGAAGGCAACGGCAGATTTGTTAATTATTTGCACGAAAAAATTCGTAACAAAACCCGTCTTAAAACAATCGCGCTCGAAATAATTCCGAACGAAAAAGGCGTTGACGTTATTTATTTGAACACGGAAGCAAACGAAGTGCGCGGGCTGCATTGCGAAAAAGTAATTTTTGCCGCGCCGATTTTTACAAGCAAATATTTGATTCGTGATTTTCGGCAAAACCTGCCCGCCTTTGTCAAAGAATTTGAACACAACGCCTGGTTTGTCGCTAATCTTTTTTTGAAAGACCGTCCGAAAAATCAATTTGCAAAAGATTTTCCGCTCGCTTGGGACAACGTTTTGTATGAAAGTCCCAGCTTAGGTTACGTTAACGCAACGCACCAGAAAGGAATCGATTACGGGCAGACGGTTTTGACGTATTATTTTCCGATGTGTTCGGCAGCGCCGGACGGACGCGCAAAACTTTTCGGTCTCGGCTGGCGCGATATTGCCGACGTTGTTTTGTCTGATTTGTCGTTGGCGCACAAAGATATTCGACAACTGACGACGCGCATTGACGTGATGCGCTGGGGACACGCTATGATTTCGCCGCGCGCAAACTTTTTGTGGAACGGCGCGCGACACGAAGCGCAAAAACCTTTTAGAAATATACATTTCGCGCATTCGGATTTGAGCGGCATCGCACTATTTGAAGAAGCGTTTTATCATGGAATTAGAACGGCAAAAGAAATTTTGAGCAAAGAGATATAGAAAACTAAACACAAAATTGTCGTGCGTTTTATTTTCATAACGCTTAAATTACGAATAAAGATTCATCGGACGGGTTAAAAGTTCAATCGGGTCTTCAACGTTCAAAGCCTCGCGCACAAAAAACGGTTCGCCCGCCGCAACACCGATTAAAGAGCCGAAATAGCGCGAGCGATTTTCAAGTTCATCCAAAAAGTCCTTACCTGTCAGACGAGTTTCGAGTTCGTTTGAGTTAGGATTGTAAAATTGCGAGCGATGCGCGCGAATAGCTTCGGTTTTTTCGTCGAGAAAATCCGAAACGTCAACAATAAACGACGGCGTAACGCGCTGCGAAAAAATATTATGCGCCACAATCGGCGCATTTATTCGCTCTTGCCCGAAATCAAAATCGTATTTTTGCATTGAAGCGAGACGCGCCGATTCGCGGACGAGCTGAGCGATATGATTGTGGTCCGGATGCGGGTCGTCAATTTGATGCGTGAGCAGAATTTTCGGTTTCAAACGGCGCAGAACGCGCACAAGTTGCGCGCGCGTCTCCTCAGTTACCCAAACGTGACCGTCGGGTAGTTCGAGATTTTCGCGTACATCTAATTTTAATATTCTTGCCGCTTCATTTGCTTCTTCGGCTCGTATTTCAATCGTTCCGCGCGTTCCCATCTCGCCTCGCGTTACGTCGAGCGCGCCGGCTTTGTAGCCTAAAGACTTCATCTTCAAAAGCGTTCCGCCGACGGTTAATTCCACGTCGTCCGGGTGTGCGAAAATTGCCAAAACGTCAACATTTATCATTTACCATTTACCATTTATCAGTAATTTTATACTTGATGATAACCGATAAATGTTAAATGATAAACGTATGAAATTTATTGTTTTAGGTTCGGGAACTGCCATACCGCACGCGCAGAGAAGCTCTTCGGGTTTTTGGCTGGAAACTTCAGGCGGCTCTATATTGCTGGATTGTTCGGCTTCGGCGGTTCATCGAATGGCGCAGGAAAATCTCGATTGGGCGAATCTGGACGCCGTCTGGATTTCGCATTTTCATCTCGACCACTGCGGCGGCGTCGCACCGTTTCTGTTCGGCACAAAATACGCTCCGCAAACACAGAACAGAAAAAAACCTTTGCGAATCTTCGGCGCAAAAGGCTTGAAAAATTTAATTGATTCGTTCGATAAAACAAATGATTACGATTTATTAAAACAGCCTTTTCCGGTAGAAATTATCGAAGTCGAACCGCTTGAAAAATTTGAGATTCTGCCGCAAATCAAAGCCGTGGCGCTAGATACGCCGCACACCCTCGAAAGCCTGGCGATTCATATTCGAGACGTGGACGACAAAACATTTGTGTACACATCGGATACAGGTTTCGATAAAAGTTTGGGAAGTTTTGCGGGTAGTGTCGATTTACTCGTTATGGAATGTTCCTTTTTTAAAACCAAGCCGGTTGAAACACATCTCGAACTTATTGAAGCGATGCATCTTGCGCGCTACGCTAAACCGAAACGAATGATATTGACACATCTCTATCCGGAATGGGACGCGATAGATTTCCGAATAGAGGTCGCTAAATTTTCGCCTTTTTGCGAGGTTATCGAAGCCAGAGATGGCTTGAGTTTAGAGATAATCTAAATTTATTATTACTTTTGTCTGCTTCGCAAATCTTTTATTACCTGACGAATCGTTTCAGCGTCCTGACTGTTTGGCAAAAGCTGTAAGTATTTCTCCAGTTCGTCCGCCGCTAATTTATATTGTTTCTTTTCCCAATAAATTCCGCTTAACAGTTTGTGAATCTGTGGGTAACCTTTGCTGCCCGCCAATTGTTTGCCAAGTTCCAACTCTTTCTGCGCTTCGTCCAAATTTTGCTTTTGAATAAAAACAAGTCCTAAATAATAATGCGGTGTTACGGCGTTGGTATTTATCAGCGTCGCATCTTTCAATTGTTTTTCGGCATCCTGGATTTCCTTTTTATTGAGCAGCGCGATACCGTAATCGAGTTTTGCGTCAAAATTTGTCGCGTCAATTCCGATTGATGAACGCAACACACTCGCTGCTTCGTCGAGTTTTCCGAGTTTGAGATATTGCCTGCCCAGTTGTGCAAGAGCGATTGAAAACTGTGGGAAAATTGCAATTGCCTGCTTTAGTTCGCTGACGGCTGCTTCAATTTTCTTGCCTTGGATGTATTGGAGAGCTATCTCATAATGCTTGAGCGCGTCTTTGGGAACGCCTGCCAATTTTGCATTCAAGATTCTATTATCAACCGGAGCGTTTCTTTTCAGCTGCAGATAAATAGGAACTCTAACCGTTCTCGGAGATTCCGGTATTCTTATCACCGAAGAAGTCGGGTCTGCCCTTGCAGCCGGATTTGAAGTATCATCTATATAGACAGGTTCTCTTGTCGTCTCAAAATTTTCGCCCGCGTCAATTACAATCGTATAGCTGCCGGGTACAAGATTTGAAAATGAAAAACCGCCGTTTCTGTCGGCAACAACTGACAAAGATGAGTAAGACGTACTTTCAAGTTTTACATTAATGGAAGCATCAATACGTATTCCGCTCGGCATAAATATATTGCCTTGAATTGTATGCTTTCCACCCGTACCGGAAGAATTTCTACCCATTTGAGCATAAACAGACGTTTCCAAAAAAATGAAAGTAACGCCGGCAACCAGCAATAGAAAACAAAAACAGCGAACCGCTTTACTCAGCATATACCAAATTCCTCCGGAAAAAATTTATAAACAGTTTATCAAAAATATCTTGCCAAACAAATAAAAAAGGGGAGAAAAATTCTCCCCTTTAAGGTTTCTAACTACTAAATTTTATTCTATAAATTAGAAACTAAATTTTGCACCGAATCTAATAGAAGACGGTGATTGGAAAATACTTCCAAGTCCGTAGAACGGATTAACAATCGGTGCCACACCAGTTATACCACTGTTGAGACTAAAGGTTTGGTCTAAAGTAACGGCACGCTGCGTGTTCAGTACGTTAAACCAATCTACCGACAGGCGAAGTTGTTTATTTTCGCTAAAGACAATCGGGTAAATTGCGCCTAAATCAAGGTTGTGGGTAAACGGCGTGCGACTTGAACCGACTGCGCCTGAAAGACCGCCGATTCCGGTTGTAACAGTCGGCGTAGGAATAATAGCGGTTCCACGCTGAACGCCAAATCCTTCATTGTTACCATAAACCGGATGCGGAACTAATTGGCTAAACGGAATTCCCGATTGAGCGTAAAAATTGCCCGATACAATAAGTTTGAACGGTGTTTCGTAACTGCCGTTAAACTTGAATTGATGCGGTCGGTCATTCGGCAGACGTCCGTAGGTGCCCGCCAACAAGCTAACCAAATCGAACAAAGAAGTGATGTTCGGGTCTGATTGCCCGTTATCGTTGCGGAACAAACCTTCGTAGTTACCAATCAAGCTTGAATAAACATACGACGTTGTAAACTGATAATTGTTAGCAAAACGTCGGTTGAGCGTAAATTCAAGCGCGCGGTAGAAACGACGGGCGCGACCAAAACAGCCGATATCAGGGTTATTACAAGCCTGTTCTTCTGTTGTATTATTTCCTGGACGAATTTCGCCCGGGTTAAATAAGAAGTAGTGATCTCCGTCGTCAAAAGAACCGTCTTCGATAACAGAACCTTGAGCGCGGTAAATTCCACGAACACCGAAAGCAAAGTTTCTGCCGATTTCGAATTCTGTACCCAGGTTGAACTCATTAACCGTTTGCGGTTTCAAACCTGCATCAATCGGAGTTATCTCAGCACCCAAATTGCGAGTGTCAAATCCGCTGGCTACGGTTGATCCGATAGGAGCATTTAAGGTATTAGCATTAAAGTTTCTGTCGGTTTGGCTGTTTTCGCTTCCGGCGCGTACGTTTACATCCAATGGAATCGGGGTTTCAACGTAACGTGCATAGTTTGCGTAAATTTTTCCTCGTCCTTTGCCGGTGAAATCATAAATTACACCGAGGCGCGGCTGGAGGGTATCAAACAAATTGTTAAGTTTCAGATAAGTAACTCCACCGTTTCCTTTAGCCTGTTGTAAATCCCAACGAACGCCAATGTTAAATTGCAGAGTCGGAATTACTTTCCAATCATCCTGAAAATAAAAACTTTCGACATTAGTTTGCGTATCCGCATTCAATTTAAAATCACGAACACGTGTTGTTTGGCGAACCAAAAACGGATTGCTATTAGCCTCTGCAGTCGTGATTGTGGTCGGAGTAGTGTTTAGAGTAAATCCGGTCGGTAATCTTCCTGCCGTTGACGCCGCAGTCAGGATATTAACAGCTGTCTGACTCGGACAAGTAATTACCGTGCCTCTTGTTGTACAGACACTAAAATTGTTTGTTACACGATAACCGCTGACATTTCTGTTATCAGCATCGCTACCGTTACGAAATCCAACACCGAGCGGATTACCAAAAATCCCGCTTGGTCCGGTCGAACGCTGGTCAATAATGTATTTGTTTTGGAAATACTCAAAACCGTATTTGAAAGTATGCTCTTTATAAATACTTTGAAGTTTGGCAGCAAATTCAAAACGGTTGCGTTTTTGGTCTGAAAACAATCCGAAGCCGTTACGAACAAAACCTCTTTGCAGAGAGCCGCCCGGAGCGAAAACAAAATCAACAAATCCGGTTGAGGTCGGACCTGCGACTCCGGTTGAAGTTACGTTGGCAACTGTTCCGTTGGCATTAAGAACGGCAAAGTTATCGGTAACCAATGATGTGCCTAATTGTGATTCTGCAGGAATAACATTGTTGCGCTGACGGTGCAGACCGAAAGAAAATTCGCCAATCATATTTTGGTTGAAAGCCGAGTTTAAGCGGAGAGCATAATTTGCACCACCCGTTTCAACAGTTCCCTGGAAACTTTCCGGGTTGGCGCCGAAACCCGAATTACCGAATAAAAATCCCTTTTGTGTGGTGAAATCACCAAAAGTTGAGAAGGTGAAAGTATTACTGTTGTTAATTAGATAAGTGAGTTTACCTGCATAAAACGGAGTTCTGATTTTGCTTTCTACATCTTGGCGAAGTGTTTGTGTAGTTAAAAAATTTGTACGATATTGCGGGTTGAAAGCCGCAAAAAACGTCAATCTGTTTTTGATAATCGGACCGCTGATATCGACTCCGGCATCAACTTCCGAAAAACCGTTCGGAGCAGCTCCGATGTTCGAGAAATTTTTAGTTGCGCGAACTAAGCTTTTGTTGCTGAAAAAACCGAATACATCGCCGTGAAAATCGTTCCCGCCGGATTTTGTAATAACGTTGAAAATACCGCCGGTCGAGAGACCCTGGTCAGCGCCGTAAGCACCGGTTTTGATTTCAACTTCCTGAACAAATTCAAACGGCAGGTTCGCGCCCGAACCGCCAAATGCGGGGTCGGTCGTCGTAACGCCGTCGAGAATGTAGTTATTTTCAGGACCGGAAGAACCGGCAACCGACGGGTCGCGGTCTCTACCGGAAGCGTCGCGCAAACCTGAACGAGTAACTGTCGGAGCGATTGTATAAAGCCCTTGAACTGTTCTCGAAGTCGGAATTCTTGAAAAGAATTCGGTTGAAATGTTTGTTCCAGCCGTGTTGTCGGTTACGTCAACTTCGGCTCCACCCGCATTGATGTCAACCGTAGTGGTTGAACCTCTGACGGTCAAAGTAACATCGGAAGACGTTGTGCGGGAAAGATTTACTTCGACATTTTCCTGAGAAAAATCACTAAATCCAGTGCCACCGGCAGCCGTCAATGTGTATGAACCCGGAGGAACTTGCGATAAACGATAATTGCCTTCACTGTCCGAAGTTGTGGTTACGGGGCGAATCAAATTTCCGCCGCTGACGGTAATCGTTATATTAGGAACGCCCGCGCCGTTAATATCCTTAACCGTGCCTTCGATACTACCTGTTGTATTAGTTTGTGCCATTGCAGCAGTCGCGAAAAGCAAAGAGCAAATCGCAAAGAGCGCAACCGCAAAAATTTTTAAGTTATTTTTCATACTTCAGATTATCCTTTCTAATTATTCTAAATTTGGATGATTGTCAAAGTCGTGGGAAAAACTCCAATAGTCATTAGCATTATAATTTGCAAATGCTATGCCTCACGTCGATTTTGTCTTAAGTGCTTGATTTGTAAGAGGTTTTGGCAGCGGTTTTTTTTTCGGTAATTTTCAATATCCGAAATATTGTGAAATATCCAAAATTATGAGTTAAAAATATAAACAGCCATACAAAATGGTTAATAAAATTAATTTAGCTGTTTAGAAAAATTACAATTTTCAGAACTGTCTAATCTAAAAATCAAGGAGATGTCCCATTTTTTCTTTTTTGGTTCGCATATAGTGTGCCGCCGGTTCTCTGGATTCAACTTCTATCGGAACGCGCTCGACAACCTGGAGTCCGGCGTTTTCAAGCGCTAGCATTTTGTCTGGATTGTTTGACATTACCCGCACTTTACAAAGTCCTAAATCAAAAAGAATTTCAGCACATTGCTTGTAATTTCGCGCGTCGATGGCAAAGCCTAATCTTTCATTGGCTTCAACCGTGTCCGCACCTTCATCCTGCAAAGCGTACGCCCGAATTTTATTGATGATTCCGATACCGCGTCCTTCCTGCTGTTGATAGACGACCGCGCCGCGCCCTTCGGCTTCAATCAATTCCATCGCCATGTTTAGTTGAGGTCCGCAGTCACATTTTATCGAGCCGAAAACATCGCCTGTCAAACACTGTGAGTGTATCCGAACAAGCGTTGGTAAGTCCTTTCGCATTTCACCCTTAAACAACGCAACGAATTCTTCCGAACTGGTCTTCGAGCGATAACCGGCTATTTTGAAATTGCCAATCTGTGTCGGCAACTTGGCGGTTGCGACTCTTTCAACCGAAATCGTGTGGTCGGTAGGCAAGCAGTCTGCCGCCGCTGATAAACCTTTTTTCAATACTGAACTCCCGGAAATTTTTGAATATTTAAATTGATTATAACTCTTATGACGCGAAATTTGTATAGCAAAAATTCGCAGATTATTGTAATGGTTTTTTTCGGCGGGTGAAAACAAACAAATGAACGCGGCGGAAAAATAGTGGAGGAAAAAGTATTTGAAAATGTGCGGAGATATTTGTAAAATTGGTTACTTTTGGCGTAAATAAAATCAACCTAACGCTCCCGGCTCTAAACTTAAATTTTGATTTTGATTATTGGCAAGCGGATGTTGAATTTTTTCTTCGACATACTGTAATTGGTATAATCGCCAGTAAAGACCGCGCTCGGACAATAATTCATTGTGCGTTCCAGCTTCGCGCAGCTCGCCGTGATGAAACACCATAATACGGTCGCATTTTTGAATTGTCGAAAGCCTGTGTGCCACAACCATCGAAGTTCGCTGCTGCATCACGCGCTCGACCGCCTGCTGGATAAGCTGTTCGGTTTCGGTGTCAATCGAGCTTGTCGCTTCATCAAGGATCAAAATTGTCGGCTCAAATGCTAAGGCGCGCGCAAAGGAAATAAGCTGTTTTTGCCCGACCGACAAACCCGCGCCTCGTTCTCTGACTTCCGACGCATAGTTTTCCGGCAATTGTCGAATAAATTCATCGGCGTGAACTTCGCTCGCTGCCCAAAGTATTTTTTCGTCCGCAATTTGCCGATTTCCCAGCCGAATATTGTCGGCAATCGAGCCTGAAAATAGAAAAACGTCCTGCAAAACAACCGCGAAGTTTTCGCGCAAATCTTCCAAATCCCAATCGCGCACGTCAACGCCGTCGAGCAGAATTTTGCCTTTCTGGATATCGTAAAAGCGCATCAGCAAATTAGTTACAGTCGTTTTGCCCGATCCGGTATGACCGACCAGCGCGACGGATTCGCCGGCTTCGACCATGAAAGAAATGTCTTTCAAAACCCAATCTTCATTTTTATAAGCGAACCAGACGTTTTGAAATTCGATTTTGCCGACGACTTTTCCGGTTTTTAAAGGCTTTTCCGGTGTAACGATTTGAACCGGTAAATCGAGAAGCAGAAAAATTCTGTGCGAGGCAACGATTGCCGCTTGCAGGACATTGAATTTATCGGACAAATCTCGAATCGGTTGGAAAAGCTGCTGCGAATACTGTATGAAGGCGATGACGATGCCGATTGTCAAAGCGTTTCCACTTGCCGAAGCGCCGGTCAAAATCTGATAACCGCCAAACCAAATAACAAGCGCGACGCCAATTGCACCGATGAAATCAACCATCGGATAAAAAATCGCGTAATAGTATATCGTTTCAATATTTGCCTCGCGGTAATCGTCATTGATGTCGTGAAAGCGGTTTTGCGTTTTCGCTTCGGCGTTAAAAAGCTGGACGGCTTGTGCGCCGGAAATGTGTTCCTGCAAAAAAGCGTTGAGTGTCGCCATACGGGTTCGCACTTTGTCGAAACCGATGCGGGCGCGCTTGCGAAACCAATTAGTCGCCGTAAATAAAAGCGGAACGGTGATTAAAGAAACGAGCGCAAGCTTCCAATCGAGCCAGAACATCATCCCGATAATCGCAAAAATAATCACCAAATCGCCGAGAACATCAATCACGCCCGATGTGAAAAGTTCGTTCAGTGCGTCAACGTCCGATGTGATGCGCGTGATAATGCGACCCACCGGATTTTTGTCGTAATAGGCGACTTCCTGCTGCTGCAATTTTGTGTAAATCTGCGTCCGCAGGTCAAACATCACTTTTTGACCCACGACGTTGAGCAAAATTTCCTGTATGTAGCTGAAAATAAAACGAAACAGAAACAGACAAAAGAAGGCGAACGCAAACAGCCAGATGCCTTCGGTTCGTTTCGGCGTGATAAAATCGTCAACCGCCACTTTTGTAAAATATGGCTGAAGGCTGATTAAAATATTCGTTACGAAAGTCAAAACGAGCGCCACCGCCGCCAGTTTCCAATACGGTTTTAGATAACGAAGCAGCCGACCCGTAACGCGCAAATCGTAAGTTTTCTCAATTGCTTCTTCGTGTGTTTTTTTTGTTTCCTCGGACATCTCTGATTTTAGATTTTAGATTTTGGATTTTGGATTGGCAATGCTTAGTTTCATAATTTCTGAAATTACACGACTTGAAAATTCACATACGGTTATTTCGCCTTTACAATCGAAAATCTAGTATCTAAAATCCAAAATCGTTATGAGCTGCTTTATAAACAACCGCAAAAATAATTGGCAGCGTTTTGAAGATTTGCTTTCGCTGGCGGAAGCGACGTTTTCGCGCGGTTTGTCGAAAGTGGAAGCGGCGAGTTCGATAAACCATACCGCAGCGAGTTGGTTTTCAACTTAAAAATGCCAAAAATTTTTAACAATAAAACAAGCTGGTCAAAGTTCTCTTTCAGAAAGATTCTAGGTTTAATACTGCGTTTTTTCGGCATACATTTGTTAATCGGTTTAATCGCAGCAATCACCGCGCTCGTTTTTTTCGGTTGGCTGGCAGAAGACATTTTCGAGGGCGAAACGATAACTTTTGATGAAACGATTCGCAATGCCGTTCACCAAACCGCCGCGCCGATGCTGACCGAAACGATGAAAGTTTTTTCGATTTTCGGCTCGACTTTGTTTTTAGTCGCGCTCGGAATATGCGTTGCCGCCGCGTTTTTTTACTTGCACCGCAAACGCGCTTTTGTGCTGTTTGTTGCAACAATGCTCGGCGAAACCATTATTCTCAACACGCTCAAAGTGATTTTTCAACGCGCGCGCCCCGAACCCTTTTTCGATTACGCGCTGCCCTCTTCATACAGTTTTCCGAGCGGACACTCGCTTTCGTCATTTTGCTTTTACGGCATTCTGGCGTGGCTTATTACGGCGCGAATGGAAAATCAAAAGTTGAAAATTCCCGTCTGGACGCTCGCTGCTATTCTTATCTTTTTTATCGGTTTATCGCGCGTTTATCTCGGCGTGCATTATCCGAGCGATGTTCTGGCGGGGTTTGCGGCAGGATTAGTTTGGGTGGTTACCGTCGGGTTTGGAGATTTTTTTCTCGAACGGCGAAGTTCAAGTAAAATTTAACGGCGGAGTTGACGGAAACATTTATCATTTAACAGTCAGGATGCCAGATAAACGTTCAATGTTTGAAGATAAATGAAAGATAGCTGTTTCCACCTCACGTCCAATGACTTCCTATGCAAAGTCAATCGTCAACTAAAAAATACTTCACCTAGCCGTCTCCACTAATGTTTTGACAGTCAGACGAAGTATCTGTTTTTCTTCGCTGCCAAAAGCGAGAACAAGAAATTGCCCGGTGTCTTTCCACACTCCTATTCGGGATCAAAAGTCCCAGCTCGTGTTACGGATGAAGGCGAAATACAGATCACACTGTTGGACGGGTTTGGCTTCAAAGAAGTTGACCCAAAGTCATTGCCGACCTTCATCGCTTCCTGCTCACGCTTTTTACCAACGTGAACATTATACACCGAACATCTTTGTTTGTATCACGACCTGTTCGGCGGCGGTTTAGAAAATAACAAGCGGCTTTATTTCTTTACTGATTGCTGCTCGCGTGAGATGCGCGTCGTTTGTCCCGCCACCAAATACCATCTTCCTTTTCTTTTTGCGAATACATCAGTAAATCTGTCTTGGTCAATCGCGCCGTCATCACCAGCTCTCCACTTCGTCTTTGACCTGCCGGTTACAATTGCCGTTTTACCATAAAAGCGAACTCTCAAATCGCTCAGGAAATAAGTTTCATTTATCAAGTCGCCGGATTTCAAATAGCCCAACACATCCGCCTTAAAATGCACATTACTGCCGGAATCGGTGAAAATATAATCTTCATCAAGAAAACGCTCAAACACAGCCACATCGCGTTTTAATAAGGCATCAATCAACTCATTCTCTATCTGTATCAATTCTTGTTCGGCACTAATGTTCGGATTTGTCTTTTTGCCTTTCGTTTGTCCGAATGTCAACGGCGATGCCGCGAGCAAAATGATAGCAATAGCAATAACTCGTTTCATTATTTTCACCTCTTTCGACAAGGATAGCCGCCGAACAATGACATAGCCGGTTGCTTTGGCGTAGTTCCAAATATCAACGTCTTCGGACTATTTCATTCCAACTTCGCGGATATGCTGACTGTCTGGATAAAGGTCGGCTAACTTGGCGTGTATTCGCCACGACAAGTTTTGGTCAAACAGTAATCTCATACTGCGGTAAAATGGCGAGTCGTCGTTCTCGGTCAGCGGCAAACGCCAAACAAGCCCGAATGTCTTCGTGCGTTAAATCAGGAAAATCGTCTAGAATTTCCTCTTCAGTCATTCCACCAGCCAAATATTCAAGCACATCTTGGACGGCCATCCGCAAGCCGCCGATACAAGGTTGACCGCTTCGTTTGCCGGGTTCGATAGTAATAATATCTCGATAATCCATAGCTGAAATGATAACAGCAAACCAAAACTTACAAACTAAAAATCCAAACCCGTTGCGACATTGAACGAGAGAGAAAGAAGAAACTAAACAAGAAGGGTAGCTATTTCGCCCTCACGTCCATTGAATTGTTAGCTGTCGCCTTTAACTTTAGCCCAAGTCGGTAACTTCACGCCTCTGCCTTCAGCACTGATTACTGCTGCTTTTGGAAAAGTGATTTGCTCAATCTCTCGACGCAAATCTTCGCTCACTTCTGCCAAATTAATCAGTGAAATGGCTGACGCATCACGAATTTTATCGTCTTTGTCCTCAAGCAACGCGGCGATAAGAGAAATTGCTTCCGTTTCCTGCGACTTTGCGACTATTGAAACCGTCAAAGCTGTAAGATTGCCGACTTCGCCCGACATTGGGTTTTGCTCGCCTGTGCGATTTGCTTCGACACGCGCTTTGAGCAAAGGCAAAAGGTCGGCGACAACAATTTTGCGTCCAAAAACATGAATTGGGTCAAGACCTGTTGCAAGTTGAATTTCACCGCGACTCGTTACCAAGATAATTGTGCCTTTGCCGCAACCTTTTGCGCCGCCCACCGCTTGCCGAGCGGTTTCTTGTAATTCTGGAACGCGGCTCAACAAATCGTTTTGGGCAAAACAATTTCCAGCTAAAACGAGTAACGTCAAAAAAGCAATTGAAATAATTTTATACATCAAGTTCATAAAACCTCACCATACACGAGACAGCTAATTTTGTATTATACTGAATTTCAATTTTCTTATACCGAATTTTTATACACTTCTTTACAAACGAAAGGGAATAAATAATTGAATCCGGCGTAGATTCTAACTATCTTTTCAACCATGAAAATTATTCCGCGTAAAAATTTACAATAAATTAAGATTTTTGCGAATTATTTTCGAGCAGTTGCACAAATTTTTTAGCGGCAATGGAAAGTGTTCTGTCGGTGCGATAGACGACACTGACGGGACGTATCCAATCTTTTTCGGCGAGTTCGATAACGCAAAGCTGGTTGTTTTTTTGTTCGTCAATAACCGACGGGTGCGGGACGATTGCCAGACCGAAACCGACTTCGACCGAACGTTTTATTGTTTCGATATTATCGAATTCAGCGGCTTTACGAACATCTACTCCGTAGGATTTCAGGATTTTGTCGGTCGCTTTGCGCGTCGGAATATCGCGCTCGAAAAGAACGAAATCGCGCCCTTTTAATTCCTTAACCTTTATTTGCTCGCGCTCGGCAAATTCGTGTTCGGGCGGACAAATTAAAACAAGTCGGTCGCTCGCCATCGGCACAATTGTCAAACCGCGACGCGGTTCGGGAAAAGCGACGACGCCGAGTTCGACCGCACCCGAAAGAACGTCTCGAACGACGCGCGTCGTCCGCGAATATTCCAAATCAATCTTGGCGGCAGGAAATTTTGACATAAACTCGCGCACTTTCGGCGGAAGTTCGTGCAAGCCGACGCTGTAAACGGTTGCGACTTTTACGGTTCCGCTGATTTTGCCGACCAACCCGCTCATACTTTCCCGCATTTGGTTATAGCTTTCCAATACGTTTTTACACTCGCGGTAAAAAACTTCGCCCGCCGATGTCAGACGAACATCGCGCCGCCCGCGCACGCGCTCCAAAAGTCGCCGTTTGAATTTATCCTCCAAAGTGCGAACCTGCTGGCTGACCGCCGACTGAGTTACGAAATTGCGTTCCGCCGCCAGCGAAAAACTCTGCATTTCAACAAGGTCGCAAAATACTTTTAATGTTTCTATGTGCATCTTTTTAATGGTGAATGGTGAACGATGAATGGTGAATTAAAGAATGTTTCTGTTATTTGTCATTCATCATTCACTATTGAAAAATAAGTTTTTCTACACAATTTGTGCAATAGAATTCATTTTATCTTATAAAGAAAAAAAAGTATTATCGGTAGTTACATTTTTAGATTGCTGATTTGTCGATTCGAAATTAAAATTAACGAAATCCGAAATCTGAAATCTAAAATATAAACTCGGTAGAGACTGCAAAAATGGCTATAAAAATAAGCAGAACTTTTCTTTTGAGGAAACTGCACCAAATAACGGGAATCGTGCCGCTCGGAATTTATTTTCTCGTCCATATGTACACCAACTCGACCGTGATGAGCGGCGAAAAGGTTTTTGAAGAACACGTAACGGATATTCATCATCTGCCGTATCTGTTGTTTGTCGAGATTTTTGGAATTTTTCTGCCGTTGCTGTTTCATTCCGTTTACGGCATTTTGATTTCGGCGGAAGCCAGAAACAACGTCTTTAACTATGGTTACGGACGCAACTGGTTTTACTTTTTCCAGCGCGCAACCGGCGTTTTTCTGTTTTTCTTTCTAACTTTTCATATTCTAAATCTTCGTTTCGGTATGATTCCGGGCTTGAATTTGACGCCTGTTGCCGGAAACGCCGATCAAGCGTTTGATATTGTCGCGCGCGAATTTGCGATTCCCTGGGTAATGATTTTCTATATTTTGGGTGTCGCGGCGACGGCGTGGCATTTAGCTTACGGGATATTCCTATTCGCGGTCGATTGGGGAATTTTAATCGGCGAAAAAGCACAGAAATATGCGCTTTACGCTTCGGTCGGTTTGGCGATTTTCCTGTCGGCGGTCGGCATCAACGCGGCGGTCGCGTTCGTGCGTCCATGCGGTTTGTTCCCGAAAGTGTTGTGCGAGCAGGCAGAAAAAAGCAGTGTTGTCGAACCGAAGAAATTTTAAGTAGAAAAAAATATGGCAGCGAAAATAAAAATTGCGATAGTTGGCGGCGGACTTGCCGGGCTTGCGGCGGCTATGAAAATTGCCGAAGCCGGACACGACGTTGATTTGCTTTCGGTCGTTCCGGTCAAACGCTCGCACTCGGTTTGCGCTCAGGGCGGAATTAATGGCGCGGTCAACACGAAAGGTGAAGGCGATTCACCGGCGAAACATTTTGACGATTCGGTTTACGGCGGCGATTTTTTGGCGAACCAGCCGCCCGTGCAAAAGATGTGCGAAATGGCGCCGCAGATTATTTATCTTTTCGACCGAATGGGCGTTCCGTTTTCGCGCACGAAAGAAGGCTTGCTGGATTTTCGTCGTTTCGGTGGAACGCTTCATCACCGCACGGCGTTTGCGGGCGCGTCAACCGGACAACAGCTTTTATACGCTTTGGATGAGCAGGTTCGCCGTTATGAAGTCGGCGGACAGGTCAAAAAGTATGAAGGATGGGAAATGATGTCGCTCGTCCTGGACGACCATCAAGTTTGTCGCGGGCTGGTTGCGATGAATCTGCAAACGCTCGAACTAAAAGCGTTTAACGCCGACGCCGTAATTATGGCGACGGGCGGACCCGGACTGATTTTTGGTAAATCAACAAATTCAATGGTTTGCACGGGAAGCGCAAATTCTGCTTGTTACCAGCAAGGCGCGAAATACGCTAACGGTGAATTTATACAGGTTCACCCGACATCAATTCCGGGCGAAGACAAGCTGCGTTTGATGAGCGAATCCGCTCGCGGCGAAGGTGGGCGCGTTTGGGTGCCGAGAAATCCGCAGGACACGCGCGCGCCGCAGGATACTCCCGAAGCAGAACGCAATTATTTTCTCGAAGAAAAATATCCGGCTTATGGCAACTTGGTGCCGCGTGATATTGCTACGCGCGAGATTTTTCAAGTGTGTCTCGAAGGCAACGGCGTAGGCGGCGAAAACCAGGTTTATCTTGATTTGACACATATTCCGGCGGAAACTCTAACCAGAAAACTCGGCGCTATTCTCGAAATTTATGAAATGTTCGTCGGCGACGACCCGCGCCACGTTCCGATGCGGATTTTCCCCGGCGTCCATTATTCGATGGGCGGACTTTGGGTTGATTTCGAGCAAAAAACGAATATTCCCGGACTTTTTGCGGCGGGCGAATGCGATTATTCGATTCACGGCGCGAACCGTTTGGGCGCAAATTCGCTTGTTTCCTGCGTTTACGGTGGCTTTATAGCTGCGCCGTCCGCAATTAATTATGCCAAAAACGTTGAACGTGGAAATACTGAAACCAACGGCATTCATGATACAGAGTTAAGAAAACAACAGGAAATAAACGACGCGCTTATTAGCCAAACGGGAACGGAAAATCAATACAAGCTGCACGAAGAAATGGGCAAAACAATGACCGACAATGTAACCGTCGTGCGTTACAACGACCGCCTTCAGGCGACAGATAATAAATTGCAGGAACTCCAGGACCGTTTGAAACATATCTCGATAAACGATTCAAATTTGTGGGCGACACAAGCCGTTCCACACGCCAGACAATTAAAAAATATGCTCGAACTTGCGCGTGTTATAACTTTGGGCGCACTGCAGAGAGACGAATCACGCGGCGCGCATTACAAACCGGATTTTCCCGATAGAGACGATGAGCGGTTTTTGAAAACGACGATTGCCGAATATTCTCAAGAAGCCCCGATTTTGAGTTACGAAGCCGTTGACATCGGTTTAATCGAACCGCGCAAGCGTGATTATTCGAGCGGCAAAGCCAAAGCCGCCGGAACGAATCAGTTACCGCAAACACAAGGCGCGCCGCAAGTTCCGCAGCCGGGCAGCGAACTGAAACCTGAAGGACGTGAAGAAATCTGGGTCAAAGACGGCAAGAAAATTACCGAAGGCGAATCTTTCAAAGAAGAATAAACGTCTCGTTTGATAAATCAATTAGAGTGTGAAAATTAAATAATATGGACGATATGCCAAACGACGCTGATGCTGCAAAAAAAGGAAAATTGATGCGAACGCTGCGAATAATCTGGTCAATACTAATTGCTGTTTTCGCCGCCGTAATTCTCTTTCGTATATATTCGTGGTCGCAGGGACAAGGAAATTTGCATGAAATTTTGTCGCCTTTGGGAATGATTTTTGTCGGACTGGCGAACATTTTCAGCACGCGCAATAAAACTTTGTCGAGTATTTTCGTCGGGTTGGCTGTAATTTTAGTAACCGCTGGATTGATAACATTATTTGTGTATTAAACGGCGAACAGATTATCGAAAAATTCAATTTATGTCGGCTTTAACGAAGACAAAAAAATACACGCCCGAAGAATATTTGGCTTTGGAAGATAAAGCCGAGTTTCGGAGTGAATATGAAAACGGCGAAATCGTGGCAATGGCTGGCGGCTCGCTCAATCATTTGAGAATTGTCTCCAATGTCTCTCGCGTTGTCGGAAACAAAGTTTCAGGCAATTGCGAATCTTTGCCGAACGAGATGAAAATTCGGGTCGAGACAATCGGCAAATTTTATTATCCTGACGTAACAATACTTTGCGGCGAACCGAATTTTTATCAGGAGAGAACCGACACGATTACGAATCCGATTTTGATTGTCGAAGTTTTATCCGACAGCACAGAAGCGAAAGACAGAGGTGAGAAGTTTTTCGCTTATCAAACTTTAAAGAGTTTACAGGAGTATGTTTTAATTTCGCAAAACAGAGCGGCGGTCGAGCAATTTATCAAGCAATCGGACGGAAGTTGGAAATATCTAGCGACAATTGGTTTGGAAAGTTTGGTGAAGCTCGAATCAATCGGCGTTGAACTCGCTTTGCAGGAAATTTATCGAAAGGTAAATTTCTCACAAGAAAATTTATGAACGAAGCAAACGTGCATCAGGATAAAAAAAAGCGGTTGGAAAATCCGCCGCGGATGGTTAATTTTCGCATTTCAAGACGCGAAAAACCAGGCGCAAACCAATATACGGAAACCTTTGAAATTCCGTATCGGCGCAATTTAAACGTCATTTCCGCGCTGATGGAAATTCGCAAAAATCCGGTGACGAAAGACGGCAGACAGACGACGCCGCCGGTTTGGGATATGAACTGTCTCGAACAGGTTTGCGGAATTTGCACGATGGTTATTAACGGGCGCGTGCGTCAATCCTGTTCCGCACTGGTTGACGATTTACTAGTCGCATCGGGCGGCGATATAATCACTTTAGAGCCGATGTCGAAGTTTCCGAACGTGCGCGACCTTCAGGTTGACCGCACGCAGATGTTCGACCATTTGAAAAAAGTTCACGCCTGGGTCGAACTCGACGGCACGCACGACCTTGGTCCCGGACCGCGAATGTCGCAGGAAACCGTCGAGGAACGATACGCTTATTCGCGCTGTATGACGTGCGGCTGTTGCCTCGAAGCGTGTCCGCAGTATCACGACGACAACTATATCGGACCGCAGGCAATTGCGCAGGTTCGCCTGTTTAATATGCATCCGTCTGGCAAAATGACGCGCGACGAGCGGCTCGAAGGTTTGACGCAGGAAGACGGCATAACCAATTGCGGCAACGCGCAAAATTGTCTACAGGTTTGCCCGATGTCGCTGCCGCTGACACGCGCGATTTACGAAACAAACCGCGAAGTAACAATTTACGGGCTTTTCGGTTGGCTGAGAAAATAACGTTTACTGAAAATAAAAAAGCGCAGCAACAGTATTTATTGTCGCTGCGCTTTTTTTACGAAAAATTTTATTAAATTTACGTGAAATAAAATGATATTTCGATTATAAACCCGTCGTTTAATTAACGATTTTCGCCTCTTTGAGTCTTGCTTCCATTTTCCCGATGTCGGAATTAATCTGAGCGCGGACGGGCAGACGAAGAACATCGTCGGCTATCCAAATAATCATACTTCCCTGTTTTTCAATCAGACGATTTTTGCCGAAAACTTCCGGCTCGACGCGAAAACACCAAACTTTTCCCGAAACACTCTTTTGCAGTTCGCGTTTCGTAACGCGCACAGGAATTTGATAAGCCAAGCCGGAGTCGCTGATTTTCAACTCGAAAGTTTCCCCGACCGCGAGCGGCAAACGCCTGAGCATATAAATAGCCGTGATTAAATCCTGCGTGCCGTTTTCAATTGCAGACGCGACACTGCGCGGCGGGCGCGCACTATCGTTCGGGTCGGTCTCCGTATAAATAACCTTTTTAGTTCGGTAATCGAAAACCGCCTCGCTGTCGCGCACGCGCTCGTCCTGCTCGTCGCGCTTGACGGTTTTCAATACTTGCCATTTTTCGCCGTCAACGGTTGATTGAATATTTTGGTTAAACTTGAAATTCAGCAGTTTAGGAAACAAGCCTTTTGATTTAGCTTCCGATTTAACCACATAATTTTGGCTGTCAGGCGACACTTCAACCGCGAAATTCAAATCGGCAATCTCAATGCCGCGCACAACCGCTTTGCTGAACTTGACTTCGTAAATCAAATTTTCGCCGACGCTGTAAGGATGCGCTTTCGACATCGTTTGCGCCACTGTCGAAACGCAGAAAAAACCAAAAACAAGCAAAACTGAGTAAAATAAAGTGTGTATATTCATACTTGTTAAATGTGAAAAAAGGCTTTGAAAGCCAGAATTAACCAGGCGAAAGCCAAACCGAGAGCGGCGCGGTATTCGCGGTAACGCATATACAAATCCATATCAAACTTCGCCGCAGCGGGCGCTTTGTAAACCGTAATGCGCGGAAAAAAAAGCGGAACACGGCTGGCGTATTCGGCATATTCTTCCCTAAAAAGTTCGGTCAAATCTTCCGCTTCGACGCGCATTACGGGCAGATAGATGCCTAAAAATAAAGCTATGAAAACAACTCCGAGCCACCAAACGCCGGAGGCAATCGTAAATCCGACGCCCAAAACGAAACTTCCCAAATAAAGCGGATTGCGCGAATAAGCGTAAGGACCGGAAACCGCCAGGTTTTGATTTTTGCGAATATGTCCCGAAGCCCAGGCGCGAATCAAAACGCCGACGACGGCAATAATTCCACCGATGATTAGAGTTATCTGTTCGGGATGCGCAAAAATTAAAAACACGACGCCGAACAGAAATCCGAGCGGCACACGCATTCTTTGTAAAAGTCGTTTATTTTTCACCGTTAAATTTTCCGCATCAGAAACAGAAATTCCTGAAAGTTATTTTCCGAGTCCCGCGTCCACTCGTTCGTCCAGTGCATCGTCGCCATCACGTTCTTTTTGTAATCGATTTTCACCGCGTCGAGCATTTCGCCCGAAGCGTGAAGTATTTTATAAAGTTCTTCGGCGGTTGCGCGCCCGCCCGAACTGTAAGACAAAATTATATGTTCCGCGCGCGTTTTTGCAATCAGCTTTTTTATCGCTTCGACGGCAACGAATTCGCCCGTGTCCGTTCGTCTAAAATCTTCAAACGGTGAGTTTGTCAGCTTATCGGAGGTATCGACACGTCTTTTGACGCGCCCGAACGTTTCCGGTTTGTCGTTCAAAATAACCGTCGTCCACAAATGATAATAAGCCGCGTAGCGCACGCGCGATGGCGGCATTTTCTCGTTGTTCGAGCCATACGGCGGGTCAAAGTAAGCTAAATCGGCTTCGACGTTTTCGGCAATTTCAAAAACGTCCCGATTATAAACTTCGTGTTCTTTTTCCGTCGGAAAAAGGCGCGGAACTTCGAGTCTCAAACGGTTGAACGAGCGCGGCGACCACTGGTTTAAGTAAGAAGAAAAATGTCCGAGTGTGCTGTCAACTTTATCGAGCGCGAGAATTAAAGCGGTTAAAACTACGGCTTTTTCCGTTTCATTTAAATCTAAACATTCAATCTCCTCCCGAATCGCATCGAGCTTTCGTGTGTTGTGAATTTGCCAAGGCTTTTTGAAACCGTCGGTCTCCGAAGAGTTTTTCCCATTTCGCGCGCCACCGTAATTTTCGCTAAACCAGCCATCTTTTTCCGGTAAATCGTTTAAATGATTAATAATTTTTTGATAAAAATTTTCGCTTCGTTTGTTTTTCAAATAACAGAGCGCGAAAGTCTTCGACCAAACTGAAGTGTCATTTGAAACGACTCGATAACTGCTTTGTGCAAATGCCTGTGAAACGCGCGTTGTTCCGGCAAAACCGTCGAAAATTGTTTTCGGTTTTACTTTTTGCGCCAGCCGCAAAATAAAGGGAAGCAGTTTCAATTTTGACCCGGCGTATTTTATTCCCTGTGTTTCGGGACAAATTATGTTTTCGGATTTACCGGCTCTTTCGGGCGAAGTTAAAAACATTTTGCTGCGGCTAATTCTAATCTTTTTTGCACCGCGCGTAAAACCGTTTCGACTTCGATGTCCATACAAATCCAGTTGTCGCAGGCGCGGCGATGACAATCTGTGCGGCAGGAAATATCGCTTCGCTCAATGCAGATGTCGTCTCTGTTCGGACTTCCGTTGCGCCACCATTCGGTTGCCCCGAAAATGCCCGCGACCGGAGCGCCAGCCGCAACTGCCAGATGAGTCGGCGCGGTGTCGCCGCCGACGTAAATTCTTGCCCGTTTGGCTAATTCGTAAAATCCTTTTAAACTCGGCTGCGCCAGCAAAACTTTGCCCGATTTAGAGTTTTGCAAAACTTTTTGCGCCAGTTTTATTTCGTTCGGCGCGGTTGTAATAACGGATGTCAAACCGCTTTCTATCCAGAGCCTGTCAGCCAGCGCGCCGAATTTTTCCGCCTGCCAGAGCTTTGTCGCCCAGCCGCCCGCCGGATTTAGAATCGCAAAATTCTCGCCTGTCTGTTCGACGATTTTTTCGGCTTCAAGCCGGTGGTTTTCGTCGGTAAAAATCGGGAATTCAAAATTCTCGCGCGGAACGTCAATGTTTAAGGCTTTTGCGGCAAGTGTCAGATTTTTGCTGATAACGTGAATTTGTTTTTTGACTTCAAACGTATCAGTCAAAAGAAATCGGCTCGCCGGTTCACGCAAATTTTGTTTGGAAAAGCCGTAGAGCCGTTTGGTTTTGGCGAGTTTGGCAATCGAAGCCGATTTCAGAAGACCTTGAAAATCGAGCGCAACGTCAAAGTTTTGCGCTCGAAGTTCGCCGAATTGCGCGCGCGCCGCCGATATGGTTTCTCCAATCGAACTCTTTTGGCGCAAAGTTTTTGTATCAATTTCGATAAGCCTCTGAAGAAATCGATTGTGTCGCAAAATCTCCGCCGAACCTCTCTCGACTGCCCAGGATATTTCCGCCTCCGGCAGAGCGCGCCGAATTGCCGCAAGCGCGGGCAGCGTATGCACTATGTCGCCGATGCTGCTGAGTTTTACGATAAGAATTTTCATTCGCCTGTTTAGATATTAAATCGTTAATCAAAAAAAAGGAATTTAGAGCGTTACTCGCCAAAACGTTTGAAACATAAAACACGGCAATTAGAATTGGTATCGCCGGTAAATTTTTGCAACTTTTGTTTTGATTTCAACGTGAAAGTAAACGACCAAAGCGCCGGGATAATGAAAGCAGCTTTTCATACAGTGCAAAAACACCGTAAATTCAAAGTATCGGACAACAATTTAAGCGCAAGGACAATCTAAATTTTTCGTGCTAGACTGACGAAAGAATCAATAATTCCATATTAGAAACTCGAATCTGGAATTTGGAATATAAAATTCGGAACCTGAAATCTTAACAAGTGATTACCAAACTCAATCTTGCCAGCCAGCCTTTTCGCAACCGTACACTGCCGTATCTGGTTGCTTTGCTGCTTTTGACCCTCGCCGTATCGGGCGCGGTTTTAGCTTTTGCCACACTGCGCAGAATTACCGCCGAAAACGAAATTGCCAAAAGCGACATCGAGCAGATGAGTGCCGAAGCCAAAGCCTTAAAAGGCGAAGGCGAGAAAGTTCAACAGCAATTAACGCCGGTACAAAGCGGGATTCTTATTGCCGCTCATCAGCTGGTCGCCAACAAAACCTTTGGCTGGTCGCGTCTTTTCGCTGATTTGGAGCAGGTTTTGCCAAACAGTGTAAGTGTTTCGCGCATCAATGTTGCGAATATTTATAAAGACGGCGACCGTACGAAAGCGGAACTCGAATTCGGCGTTCTGAGCCGGGATTATCAAAGTGTGATGGGAATGATTGGTAATATGAACTCTTCCGGGCTTTTCCAAGCCGAACTGCGCGGGCAAGACCTCCAAAAGAGCGAGCGGATAACTTATTCGGAATATACTCTGCGCCTGATTTATACGCCGCGCAACGGTTATTCAACCGCGCCTTCAGCAGGCGATGTCGCCGCGCAGACACAGGCGGAAGGAGGAAACCAATAAATGGCGGAAAATCTTGAACACCGCGAAGAAAGCGAAGGAACAAAAACCGAATCGGAAATTCTCACCAATGATTACGGAACGACCAGAGATTCCGCCGTCGTCATCGAAGAAGAAACACGCACGGTTCTTCTGACCGAAGACGAAACGATTGTCATCGAGAAAGAACCGCGAATTGATATTGTGCCGAAAAATCGCCCGCGCCGAATCTATGCGGGAATGTGGGGCAGCACCGAGATTGCTACTGCCGGTTTAGGACTTTTGGCGGTTTTAACAGTTATCATATTAGTTGTGTTAGTGGTTTTGCCCGCGCAGAAAGAGCTTGAAAATAACAGAGCCGAACGCAACCGTCTGGAAACGGAACTGCTATCGGCGCGCGGCAAATACGGCGATATTACCGATACGGAAACTCAAGTCGCAAAACTTATCACCAGCGTAAACGATTTTGAAGCCAGATTTTTGCCCATCGCGGGTAACGGAAGAACCGCGCTCTATCAGCGCATTAACGGTTTGATTTCTGCATACGGTTTGGTAAACACATCGGGACCGGAATACACGCCGCTGGAAATTTCCGACGAACGGCGCGGGCAAACTACGGAAACCGAACAAGGCAGAGCGAAATTCCAAAGCCTTTTCCCCGGCGTTTATGTAAGCGCGACGCTTGAAGGTTCTTATCAGAATTTGCGGCGATTTATCCGCGACATCGAAACCAGCGAGCAGTTTGTAGTTATCAGCGCGGTCGAACTTGCACCGGCGGAAAACAACGATAACGGCAACACTCAGAACGGCGCGGCGACGCAGGCGTCAATCAATAGTGTGAAGGTCGTTCCGCAAATGCAAGTTCGCCCGATGCAAAGCCAGCCGGATTTTAATTCGCCCAGCAGTATGCAGGGAATTCCGAACCAAGGCGGAGCAAGCATCCAGCAACCACCCTTTACGCAGCAACAGATGCAGCAGACCGCAGTCACTACTACAACGACAAAAGCTGTGCGCGGCAAAACACACGGCGAAACGGTCAGCCTGCATCTTGAAATGGCAGCATATTTTCGCCGCCCGAACGCTGTACAGACGACTTTGGAAACGCTCAGTATTAAATAGAAATGCTAAAGATTTTCGAGGGGAAAACTCCGGCAGAAAGAAACAAAACCATCGCCGCTCTCGTTCTCGGCGCAATGGCTTTGCTGGCAATTGTCTATAACATTGTCGGACTTTACCCAAGCCGTAAACCTACGACCGTAACCGTCAGCGTTTCGCCGTCGCCGACCGCTTCGCCGAAAACAAATTTAGAGCCGGTCTCGATGCCGACCGACGACGAACAAATTTTCGGATATACGACAACGCCGGTCATTTATAATCCGGGTTCGTTCTATGCGCCGGACGCGGGCAGAAACATTTTCGCTTTTTACGAGCCGCCTCCGCCGACGCCTTACGTCGCGCCAATTCCGGTTATCAAAACGCCGACGCCGATTCCGCCGCCGAAGCCTGCGCCGACGCCTCCGCTTCTCGTCGCTTTCGTAACGCCGCAGAGCGTGTATGCCGGTTCAAAAACTTTTAGGATGGAAGTAAGCGGTGATAAATTCACGCCCGATTCGGTGATTTTATTTAACGGCACACAACTGCTGACAACCTTTATCAGCCCGCAAAAACTCGTTGCGGACGTTCCGTCAAATTTTATTTCAAGTGAAGGCGGTATAACGATTACGGTTAGCACGCCGGATGGAAAACTTTTCTCAAATCCGTTTACATTCAATGTGGAGGGACCGCCCAGACCGCAGTTTCAGTATATCGGGATGATTGCGCGCAAGCGCGCCAACAACGATACGGCGTATTTTCAAGAGAAAAACAAGCCCGCGCCGTTCGGAGCGCGTCTAAACGATGTCGTTGCCGGACGTTTTCGTCTGGTGAGTATTTCGTCGAGCGAAGTCGTTTTGGAAGATATCAGTTTAAGTTTCCGCCACAAACTCGCGCTTTACCGTCCCGCGCCCGGACAAAGCGCATCGACGAGCGGCGGCAACACTAATCCAAGCGGAACATACAACCCGAATAATCAAGGCATACCGACTTACAATATACCGCCGCAGGGAGAAATTCCCGGCATTCCGAATAATATTCCGCGCTACATTCCGCCACAGCCGCAGCAAACGCCGCCGCCGGATGACGATGATGATGGAGACAATTAAAACCTTAGTCAGCGGTCAGTGGTCAGTGGTCAGTCAAAGAAATCAAAGGAAAAACTTTAGACTACGGACTGCTGTTGATTGCGGACCTGCAAAATCAAATCCAAAATCCAAAATCCAAACTCCAAACTCCGAATGCGGAATGTCTCTGCTGGCGGTTGTGGCGGTGATGACTATTTTTGCGATTATGCTTTTAGCGGTTGCGCCGAGCATTCAGCAAAGCGTTCAGCGCGAAAAGGAACTCGAATCAATCAGGCGCGGCGAAGAAATTGCCGAGGCTATCAAAGAATACGTCGTGTTCTATAAAGGTGCAAAACTTCCCCATTCGATGGACGATTTGCTCGAAGGTCTTCCGCAAGGCACGAAAAAACGCCAGATTCTGCGGGCTTCAGCGGCAGTTGACCCGCTTTCCGAAGATGGCAAATGGCGTTTGATAAGACCTGACAGCCAGGCGTTTTTAAGTTTCGCCAAGCGTGTGCAGATTTATAACAACGGCATACTGCCGTCAAGTCCTCAGTTTCTTGATAAATACGCGATCCCGCTCGTCAACATTATCAATACCGGCAGCGAAAGCGAAACGGAAGAAGCCGACGACGCGGAAATTGAAGTCGTAACCGACAACACACCGTTTATTGGCGTCGCCAGCCAGAGCAAAAGCAAATCCGTCATTGCTTATTACGGAATTGAAAATCACAGCAAATGGATTTTTATGCCGCTTTTTCGAGGTGCGGGAGCAGGAGGCGCTACGAATAACAGACGCCCTGATAAAAATAGACAGCCGGTAGCTAACCGGCAAATTCCCCAATTTTAAAAATTAAAGGGCAGAGCCTTTAATAAAGGAGTCTGCCCGAATCGCAAAATCAAATTCTTTCAAACCTATAAACTAAAATTAAAGCTCACAAATCCGTTTGCTTTGACCGGTTCGCCGTTGCGCACGAAAGGCTTAAACTTCCACTTCTTTACCGCATCGGTCGCCGCTCTCTGGAGCAGAGTCGGTCCGCTTGTATTTTGCACTTGCGCCACTTGTCCTTTTTCGTCAACCGTTAACTCAACACGCACGATGCCGCTCGTCCGCATAGTTCTGGCTGTCGGCGGATAAACCGGATTGGTTTTCTGTGTAGCGAATTCAATCAAAGAACCGACCTGCAGCGGCGCAACACTTTTCGAAGCGTCGGAACCGTTTGCCGATGCGGACAGTTCGGGATTATTTCCACTTTGGTTAAAAGCAGTTTCGGTATTTGGGTTTTCAGCACGCCGATTTCTCGTCTGAGCGTTAGTATTTGCAGTATTTTCAGACGCTGTTTTCGGTAATTCGACGGGTTTGTTTTCGGTTTTTGCCGTCGTTTCGCTCGGCGTTTGTTTCAAGTTATCTGTGTTAGAATTTTGAACGGGTCGAAAAACCGGCACGCTCGGCGTCGGCTGCGGCTGCGCGGTCATTGGATTTTGAGCGGCAGTTTGATTTTGATTATTCGACGGAAGATTTACGGCAACATTGTTGGTTTTCGGCATTTCCGTCGTCGGTTCGCCTGCCGCGTTAATGATAACGCTTCTCGAATTGGCAAGTTGCTCGCGCGCATCGCCAACTTCGTTTTTCCAACGCTTCGCATCGTAGTCATCTTTTGCCAGACCGCTTCTCGCGTTGGTCGCTTCTTCGAGCAGAGCCATCGCGTCGGCGGTCTGCTTTTTATCGGCGCCCAAAACTTTCGACTGCACGACAACCGTTTCCAGTGTTTCGCGCATTTTCTGCACATCGGTCGAAGCCTCAGCCGGCAAATTCCGGTCTGAAACGCTCAAACCCAATGATTTGTAGCGTTCGAGCTGGGTGCGCGCTCCCTTGACGACTTGTCCGGCAACGGCAAAATAATTCGCCGCCGCATTCGCTTTGCCCGCTTTCTGCGCTTTGGCGAGGTCGCCTAAAAAATCCTGTGCGCGTTTGTAATCACCTTGTTCGAGGTAACTGTTCATCAGCAAAACGCCGGTAACGCTCTGAACGGTCTGGTCGGACGATTCGCGCCGGATATTTTCGAGTTCGTAAATCGCGGCGTTGTAGTTTTTAACTACAATATACGCTTTTGCCTTTGCAACGCGCTCGCGCATCACATCGGCGGCTGAAGGCGCGCTGCTCGTCGTTTGGGCTGAAATTATAAAACTAAAGATAAAAACCAGTAAAATAGAAGTGCAGAATTTTCTGACGTTTAGCGGCATTTCAGTCTTCTCCTTCTCAACTTTCGACTTAAATTTTCCGTAAAGGTCAAAACGCGCTTTTCGCAAAGCCACGCTTTTAAGATCCTTAACAAATAATACGTCGGTTATGCGTTTCAAAACTGCAAAAAACAAGTTTCGATTAACCTGCAATTATTGACTTGATAAACTATTGATGATTTTTTTGCGATATGTGTTTGCGTCTTTCTTTATAACATTTTCATTGAGCGTGAGCAAGCGTCTGTCGCGCATCACGACGCGCCCGTTGATGAGAACAGTCCGCACGTCCGACGCTTTTGTTGCGTAAACGAGGTGAGAATAGACGTTGTAAAAAGGAGTCTGATGCAAGCCATCAAAATCTACGATGGCAATGTCGGCACGTTTTCCCGTCTGAATCGAACCGATTAAATTTTCCAGATGCAGCGCACGCGCGCCGCGAATCGTCGCCATTTCAAATGCTTGCTCGGCGTTGACGACTTTCGGGTCGCCTGTGAAGACTTTGTGCAATTTCGCCGCCGTGTCCATTTCTTCCCACATATCAAGGTCGTTGTTCGACGCCGCGCCGTCAGTTCCCAAACCGACCGCTAGATTTTTCGCCAGCATTTGCGGTATTGGCGCGACGCCGGATGCGAGTTTCATATTCGATTGCGGATTGTGCGCAACACCGACGCCGAATCGTTTCAGTAAATCAATTTCCTCATTGTTTGCCCAGACAACGTGGGCAGCAATCGTGCGATTGTTCAGAAAACCGATTTTCGCCAAATACTCGACCGGACGCGCACCATATTGTTTCGTAATGTCGCTGACTTCGGTTTGCGTTTCGGCAACGTGAATCACAACTACTGCATTTAATCTGTCGGCAAGTTTTTTGACGGCTTTTAATTGTTCGGTCGTCAGTGTGTATGGAGCGTGCGGAGCAAGCGCGGGAACGATTAAACCGTTGTTTTTCCACCGGTTGATAAAACGCTCGCTGTATCGAAGCGCATCTTCCGGCGTTTTATTATCGGCGACCTGAAACCGTATTATCGTTTCGCCCAACACGCCGCGCACACCTGCTTTTTGTGTTTCGTCCGCGACTGCATCTTCAAAATAATACATATCGCAGTAAGTCGTCGTGCCGCCGCGTATCATCTCCGCGAGTCCGAGCCGAGTTCCGACGCGCACAAAATCTTCGGTTACATTTTTCGCTTCCGCCGGAAAAATAAATTTAGTTAGCCATTCCTGCAAATCCAAATCGTCGGAAATACCGCGAAAAAGCGTCATCGGAATGTGCGTGTGCGTGTTTACAAGTCCGGGAATAACAACTTTGCCGCGCGCGTTTATCGTCTGTTTTGCAATGAATTGTTTATTGATTTCATCAGGCGCGCCGACGCCGACGATTTTGTCGTTTTTGATTGCAACCGCGCCGTTTTCGACAACGCGCTTCTGCGTGTCCATCGTTACGACAGTGCCGCCGGAGATGATTAAATCAACCGCTTTCTTTTGGGCAAAAATTGTTTGCTGGAAGAATAAGAGAAAGGAGACGAAAAGTAGAATTTTTGACTTTTCCATAGTTGAATTTACAATAAATTTACAAGCAAAAGCAATTGTCACGATTTTTTATTTTAATATACTCTCACTAGTTTATTCTTCGACAAAATAATCCGAATCAACTCTTTTGATTTGATAAGCGGTCGCATTTGAAACGCCGACATTGTAATCAATCATCAATTCGGCGATAATGTCGGCTGTCTAGTATTCCGTTTGGTCTTGAGCAAAGCGCTGAAATGGAAGCATCATTGTTTGAAAGTCAGGAACAGGCATTTCTATTTCTCCAATCTATTTCTCCAAAAATTTAACGTCAAACGCTTTCGGGAAAAGTTCGCTCATTTGAAAAGTTTCAATTTTTCCGTGCAGATTCGTCAAAACGATTTCCACATCGCCGCAGAATTCCCAGATTATCTGGCGGCACGCGCCGCACGGCGGCGTTAAATCTTCGGTGTCGGCGACGACGAAGATTTTTTCAAATGCGCGCTTGCCTTCGGAAACGGCTTTGAAAATCGCCACACGCTCGGCGCACATCGTTAAACCGTAAGAAGCGTTTTCGATGTTGCAGCCGGTGAAAACTTCGCCGTCGTTTGTTAAAAGAGCCGCTCCGACTTTGAAGTTCGAGAACGGCGCAACTGCTCGCCCGCGCGCTTCGGCTGCCAGCTTAACTAACTCGTTCTGTTCTGTATTCATTTTTTTTGACTACTTCTTCGCGGATTTTACTGCAAATAAATTCGATGCCGATGTCGGTGTTTGCGGCTTCGGGAATGATAATGTCGGCGTAGCGTTTTGACGGCTCGACAAACTCCAGGTGCATCGGGCGGACGGTCGCAAAATACTGTGCGATAACCGATTCGGTCGTGCGCCCGCGCTCGGTGATGTCGCGTTTCAGGCGGCGAATGAAACGAATATCGTCCGGCGTGTCAACGAAAACGCGCACGTCGAGCAAATTCAAAATGCGGGCGTCGGAAAAAATCAAAATACCTTCGACGATGACGACGGCTTTCGGCTCGATGCGCTCGCTTTCCGCGCGTCGCGTGTGCGTTTTGAAATCGTAAATCGGCATTTCTATCGCATCGCCGTTTTTCAGACGCTTGAGATGATTCATCAGCATCTCGCTGTCAATCGAATCCGGGTGGTCGAAATTCGCCTCTCGCCGTTCGTCGAGCGGCATGTCGGCGAGGTTTCGGTAATACGAATCTTGCTCAACGAGAATGACGTTCTCGCGCCCAACCGCTTCAATAATTTTTCTGGCAAGCGTCGTTTTCCCCGAGCCTGTTCCGCCGCAAATTCCAATAATCATAGTCAGTAGTCAGTTATCAGTGGTCGGTTGTCAGTTGTGAGAAATTGTTTCTGCTGCTGACAACCGACCACTGATAACTATTTTAATTTTGGAATTATTCGTTTTAATAATTCCTTAAAAGTTTCCGCAACTTTTGCTCCGGTTTCCATTACTTCTTCGTGATTTATCGTCTCGTCGCTGATGCCCGCCGCCAGATTCGTGATACAGGAAATTCCCAAAACGTTTATGTTCATCTGCCGCGCTACAATCGCTTCCGGCACAGTTGACATACCAACGGCATCCGCGCCTAAAAGCCTGAGCATTCGGATTTCCGCCGGTGTTTCGTAGCTCGGACCCGACAAACCGCAATAAACGCCGCGTCGCAAAATTCGCGGTTTCTCCTGTTTTATTCCGGTTCTCGCTTCCGCTGCCTTTAATTTTTCGTTTTCCATCGCACGGGCAACCGAGAGCGCAATTTCCTGATAATCGAGTGAATAAACTTCCGTCATATCCGGAAAACGCGCGCCAAAATGCTCGTCGTTTTTCCCGCGCAAAGGATTGATGCCTATCAAATTCAGATGATCGCGTATCAGCATTAAAGTTCCCTGCTTGAAATCCGTATCAACGCTGCCCGCTGCGTTTGTCAAAATCAAACTTTTCACGCCAAGCGAACCAAAAACACGCACCGGAAAAATTACTTGGCTCATTTCGTAACCTTCGTAATAATGAAAACGACCTTGCTGCACGGCAACCGAAACATCTGCGACCTCGCCCAAAATTAATCTTCCGGCGTGTCCTTCAACGGTCGAGCGCGCAAAATGCGGAATCTCTTCATAAGGAATTCGCACGGCGTTTTCTATTTCATCGCCAAACGCGCCCAAACCGCTGCCCAAAACCAGCGCGACTTTTATTTCCTTTTCGTATTTCGAGCGGATAAAATCAGCCGCTTCTTTCGCTTTTTCGTAACTCATATTAAGGAATTATTTTTTACCACAATTACAACTTTTGAGGAAATTAAGTATCGCGGAAACATTTGTAGAGATGGTCATTGCGCTCATTCGCAGCATGGAATGTTGGAAAATCAAGCGAGTAGAAACAAGTCTGCCAATTGTTTTTCAATAAGTTTATTTCAGCAAACGGCTGGGTTTACCAAAGCGTAAATGCCGCTGCTGGAAACATGCTCTTGAATTAATGCAATAAGGTATTTCGCGCTGGTTAATTGTTGAATTTGAAATTGGCAGCGAAAAGCTAATGATTGTTGATTTCCTTTAGATTCCAAACAATTTTCGCAAGCGGTTTTCAATTTCCGTTTGCTGAGTTGACGATAATTCGCCGAGTTTTCGCTGAATTATCGTTTTAGAGATTGTCATTAAACGATGCAGGCGAATTGTCGAAGAAACTTTCAATCCGGTTTGGGCAAAATCAGCCGCTTGAGAATCGATTGTAAAATCGGTTGACGACGGACTAGCCAAAACCTTGCTGGTAATAAAAGCTAAAACTATATGTCCGTAAGGCTGAATTTCGTCGGTCAAACAAACGGCAGGACGAACTTTATTTGCCGATAAATCGTCGAATGGAAACGGCACGAGAACAATTTTATATTTCATCGTGAACAGGTTTTCCGTCTTCCAAAGTGTAGATGTCTTCAGCTTCGTCATTCAAAAAACCGAAAGCCTCGTTTTTTGAAGCCGCCTTCATCCATTCCTTTTCGCTCAAATCATCTTCGGCAAAGAAAACTATCACGCGCACTTTTGCCGAAACATTTTCGGGCAAATCTTCGTCAAGCAGAAGTTGGCGATTCGCGCTGATTGTTCCCGTCGTTTCGATTGCTGTCAGCATAATAAAATTCCTCGATTTTGATTTTACTACAAAATTCAATAAGTCCGAACGTTTACGCCGCAAACTTATGGTCGAATAACTGAACGAGGCGGGTTTACTTAATCAACTTCGAGGGCGACTTTCAAGGCTTGATTTAATTCTTGAATTTTTTGTGGCGAGAGCGAACCGATAAAATCAGTTAAATCGGATTTTGCAATACTTACTAACTCATCACAGCGAATACTGCTGTCGTGCTTTAAGCCTTCGTCAACGCCGACTTCGAATTCGGTTTGCAAACCTATGTAATTGCTGTAAACCGGAGCGCAAACAACCGTCGGAAAAGTTGTCGCCATCAAATCTTCGCGGCTGACGATAATATAAACGCGAAATCTTTTTGGGTCACGCTTTGAAGGTTTTGCAAGTCTGTAAAGTTCTCCGCGTTTCACAAATCAATTTGATACTCTAAATTTTCCAGAATTTCTTCACGATTTTCGTCGGCATATCGGTTAACAAGATTTATCTCTTCTTCGCGCGTCAATTTTTGCTTTTGCGGTTTCTGATTCAGCTTCGGCAGATATTCCCGCAAAGCTTTTTCAAAAACTTCCGAACGATTGCGAAAATCTTTCGCCGCGACTTTCACCTGTTCGAGCAAATCTGCTTCGATGGAGATTGTTGTTTTGACTTTCATAATTTCAAGATAACGCTTTGACTTTCATCAGTCAAAAAATTGTTGCGTTTGATGTTGTTTGCGAATGCCCGAATATCTGCATCGCAAACTCGCGCCCGAATCAATGCGGCAAGGCGTTTCAATTTTAGATATTGTGTTTCGATTTTACCAAAAATGACTTACAATATAATTCAGTCGGAGGATATAAATTATGCCGAAGAAAAAAGAAACAACGCAAATCTCGAACGGAAACGGCTTACGTGACTATTCGCATCTGCCCCGCGCCAAAGATTTCAAAAAGCCTGAAAAACTTACTGACCTACAAAAGGAATTGAAAAAAGCCACAAGCGAAGCGTTAAAGGCGTTGGAAGAAGAAGAGAAAAAATATGGAATATCCGTTGCTTGATACGTCCGTTTTCTCGACTTACAAAAAACAAATAGATGCCAACTTCGACTCGTTCCATTTTTCGGTTGTAGTTTTTTATGAACTGATGGCTTCGATGATTGACGAATCAACGATGAAGAAATATGAGCATTGGCTAAAAGTTTTAGACAAAGCCGACAAATTGCTGGTGCCGACGAAAACCGATTGGATAACCGCCACAAAAGTCGTCAGACGTTTGCGGCATTTGAATGTGATTGACAAAAATCTCTTGCCGACCGCTCTGCAAAACGACGCTTTGATTGCCCGCAGTTCATTTATGCATAAATGTTTCGTCATTACCGATAACATCCGCGACTACGCGCTTTTGCAAAAAGTAATGCCGAAATTCGAAGTAATACCCGCCGCAGAATTTTTCAATTAGTTTGTTATTGCTTGTTTTTGAATCATTGCAACGAGGCATTCCGCTCAATCAATTGTTGAATTTGAAATTGGAAGCGAAAAGTTAATTTTTGACTAAGTTATTATTTATAAGCACATAACTTTCTTTTGCTTTTTTCGTTTTAACAAAACAACCTGCAACAAATCCGCCTTCGGGACAAAATTCAATTGTTCCTACGACTTTTCCATTGCTTATTCCTTCTAAATCAAATTCTTTGTCTTCCGTGCTTCCTACACGAATCTCAGATGTAGCCCCAAATCTTTCCTTCTCGAATATAAAAACAGCCATGTGCGTTTCGCTTTTAGTTCTTCCCACGCCTGTATCTGTTGTCAAACGGTCTACAAGCGTAAATTGAGTTACAGCGTCATCATCTCCATCATTATCTACATCTCCATAAACGGTTTTTACTATGAAACTTTTTAAACCATTTGCTTTGGCTACACTAGTTACATATCGTTCCATAATTTGTTGTAATTGAGTTTTATCAGGTGTTGGAGTGAGCGTAAGCGTAGATATGTTTGTATTTGAATTTGTATTTGAACTCATCGGCACATTTACATTTTTAGAGTTTGCAGGATTATTTTTTGTTTGTGTTGCTGAAACTTGCGCTACTTCATTTTTGCTTAAATCGTTCTGTCTTGATTGATTTGTCAGAAAATTAACACCTAAGCCCATCGCGCCAACCAAGACAAACGCAAGTGTTGCATACATCCAAACTTTAGAATTTTTGCGCTTTTCACTTTGTCCGAAATTTGGCGCGGAGCGAACAACAGTTTCTTTTTCGTCTTGAGAAATTTGTGCGAAAAACGGCACACCTTTTTGTTGTGTAACTTGTTCGGTAGAAAAAGTTTGGCGTGAATCGAATTGAATAAAATCGGAAACCGCTTCGCCGCGCAGGATTCGGCGCAAATCTTCGCGCATCTCGCCAGCCGTTGCGTAACGATTTTCGGGCTGTTTCGCCAACGCTTTGGTAATCACGTTTTGCAGATTTTGCGGAACGTCTGGCGGCAAAGGCTCGAAGTCGCGCATCATTATCGCGGCAATCAGCGCGGACGGCTCTTTCTGCGGAAACGGCAAACTTCCGGTCAAAAACTGATACAAATTTACGCCGACTGACCAGACATCGGTTTGCACGCTTCGTTTGCCGTCGAAACCTTCGGGCGGCATATAGGCGAAAGTTCCTGAAACACTGTTGCTCTGGCTCGAAGCCGTTGTTCGCAAAGCGCGTGAAATGCCGAAATCCGCCAGACGCGGCGTGTCGCCTTGCAGCAGAATGTTCGCGGGTTTCAAATCACGGTGAATGATGTTTCGGGAATGCAGAAATTGTAAGCCGTCGAGAATTTTTATGGTTGTTTCAACAGCTTTTTCAACCGACATTTTGCCGTGCGTCTTTAACCATTCATCCAGAGAACCGTCGGGCGCGTATTCGCTGACGATGACGATTTGCCCGTCGTATTCGTCGGCGTCGATAATCGGCAGAATGTTCGGATGCCCGCTCGCCTGTTCCCAAAGTTGCGCTTCCTGTTTGATTGTTTCGTGGTCAACTTGTTCGTCGTGCGGCAATTTGACGGCGACTTTTGTCGTAACGAATTTAGATTTGCGTTCCGCCAACCAAACTTCGCCGAAGCCGCCTTTCCCTAGTTTGCGAACTAAAGTATAAAGTCCGATTTGTGAGCCTTCGTGAAACATAGTTTTTATTATGGGCGATTAAAACAAAAGCACATTTAACCACAGATTTATTCGGATAAACGCAGAATAAGAAAAGATGGATAAATATTATTTAATCAATTCAATTTACATTATCAAAGAAATACCTGTATTTATTTGTGTAAATCTGTGGTTAATTCTTATTTCTCTTTTCTGTAAGGAATTCCCAAAGCCTTCGGCGCGCGCGATAAGCCGATAAATCCGGCGAGAACGATTATCGTCAAAACATACGGAATAATCTGTATAAACTGCACTGGAATGTCTTCGCCTGAAGGCATTTTGAAAA
This sequence comes from Acidobacteria bacterium 28-9, assembly GCA_002050355.1. GTDB lineage: Bacteria > Acidobacteriota > Blastocatellia > Pyrinomonadales > Pyrinomonadaceae. The sequence goes on along the minus strand of MWYY01000061.1, from coordinate 19,929 downwards.
CGCCTTGAATTTGAATCGTCAGGGCTTCCATCAAACCGAAAAACAGGCACGCAAGTAGCGCTTGCCACGGTCGCCATTTTGCTAAAATCAATGCCGCTAGCGCGATATAACCGCGTCCCGCAGTCATATTTCGGGTAAACAAGGAAGATTGTCCGATTGACAGATACGCGCCACCCACTGCCGCTAAAATTCCTGATAAAACAACGCCGATATAACGCAAACGAATAACATTGACGCCAGCCGCATCAGCCGCCGCCGGATTTTCACCCGTCGCGCGCAGGCGCAAACCGAACGGCGTTTTATACAAAACATACCAGCAAAGTGGCACGAGCAGAAAAGCAAGAATCGAAGCCAGCGAAAGACGGTTGAAAAATTCCGGCAATAGATGTTCTTTGACGATTTGCGGCGTCGAGCCGGACGAATCGTAAATTGCGCCGCTTATAACTGCGGGCAATCCAATCATCAAAAAATTTATCGCCATTCCACTAACTACCTGGTCGGCTTCAAATTTGATACACGCAATCGCGTAAATATACGCCAGAGCCGCGCCCGCAATCATTCCGGCGAGCAATCCGAGGTACGGATTTCCGGCTTCGTAGGTAACGACCGCGCCCGTGAACGCGCCTGCTAGCATCAAACCTTCGAGCGCGATGTTGATAACGCCGGAACGCTCGGAAAACATTCCACCGAGCGCGGCGAAAATCAAAGGCGTAGCAAGCCGTATAGCCGAGAATAATAATGCGATTGTGAAAAGTTCACTCATACTTTACCTCGCTTTCGTGCATAAATTTGAAAACACGCGACAAACAAAATGATAACGCCCTGCAAAACCCAGCCGATGTCTTTAGAAACTCTCGGCGTAAAAGCGTCAACGAAAATCTGACCGCGCAGCAGAACGCCGAAAAACAGAGCGGCGAGGAAAACTCCGAGCGGATGATTTCTGCCCAAAAGCGCTACGGCGATTCCTAAAAAGCCCCATTCCGCCGAAAAACCTTCGTAAAAATTATGACGATTTCCAAGAACTTCGCCGATGGAAACCATTCCGGCAAGCGCGCCGGAAATCGTCATCGCAATAATAATTTGTTTTTGCGGCGAAATTCCGCCGTATTCTGCCGCGCTCGCGTTTTCGCCGACAGCGCGCAGTTCAAAGCCCCATTTTGTTTTCCACAAAAATATATAAACTAAAAAACACATCAAAATCGCCAGCAAAAACGCGACGTTGAGCGGCACGTCTTTTGGTATGAAAGGCAGAAATTCATTGAGCTGCGGAATATATGCGGCTTTGCCGATTTCCGCCGTTTGCAGAATTGGGTCGCCCGGAATCTTGTAATAATACTGCGTGAAATAGCTGACTATTGAAATGGCGATAAAGTTCAGCATTATCGTATTGATAACCTCGTGCGAGCCGAATTTGGCTTTCAAAATTCCCGGAATCGCGCCCCACAAACCGCCGACGATAATTGCTGTCAAAATACAAAGCGGCACAAGTAAAATCGCGGGCAAGCTCATCCATGACCAATCTTCCTTTTTGCCAAAAATATCAACGACCGTGCCGCCGAATTTGATGCCGACCCAAGCGGTCGCAAAGGCGGCAACGTAAAGCTGCCCTTCCGCGCCGATATTCAGAAGTCCACAGCGAAAAGCAACCGCAACCGCTAAACCCGTAAAAATCAAAGGCGTTGCGTAGAAAAGCGTCCAGCCGATGTCTTTTGCCGAACCGAATGAGTTCGAGAGCAATAAATAAAACGTATGAAACGGATTGTCGCCAATCAACGAAATAATGATTCCGCCGACGATAAATGCCGCGATAACCGCCGCCAATGGAGATAAAATTTCACGTAAAATTTTCATATGAGAAATTACGGCTGGAAACTATTACAACCGAACATTTATTTTCCTGGTTTGTCGTCTATTACTTCAGTAAATTTATTTTTGATAAATAACTTGCGAAGTAAAATATACATTTCTAATGCTAAAGTGTCATCTAAAAAGTAAAAAATTTTATAAAATCGGCGAGAAGCCTTCTTTACATATTTGACAGGAAGATACTCATATTTTATTATGACTTAAGACTAAGCAAGAAATTTGCAAAATTTTTATTAAAGTTAAAAATTTCACAAAAATTATAAAAATAATGAGATTTGATAAATTTACAATTCGCGGGCAGGAAGCCGTGCAATCGGCAATCGAAGTTGCCGAAAAAAATCAAAATCAACAGGTCGAGCCGGAACATCTTCTCGCCGCAATGCTCGAACAAAAAGAAGGTATCGTGCGCCCTGTTTTGGGCAAAATTGGCGCCAATTTTCAAAAGGTATCGAGCGAAAATCATGCGGCAATCGCGAAATTTCCAAAGGTTTCCGGCGGTCAGCAGTATTTCTCTTCGCGAACGAACACGATTTTTCAGACGGTGCAGAAAGAAGCCGAGCGGATGCAGGACGAATACATTTCTACCGAGCATCTCTTGTTGGCGGTTGCCGACGAAAAAGAAGGAGACGCCGGACGTATTTTGCGCTCAAACGGCATAACACGCAAAGACCTCGAAAAAGTAGTAACAGAGATGCGCGGCGGAACTAAAATTACAGACCAGAACGCGGAAGAAAATTTTCAGGCACTGGAAAAATACGCGATGGATTTGACCGAGCGCGCGCGCAAGGGGAAACTCGACCCGGTAATCGGGCGTGATGACGAAATTCGGCGAACGATTCAGGTTTTATCGCGCAGAACGAAAAATAATCCGGTTTTAATCGGCGAGCCGGGCGTCGGTAAAACGGCGATTGTCGAAGGCTTGGCGCAGCGCATTGTTTCGGGCGACGTGCCGGAAACTTTGAAAAATAAGAAACTCGTCGGGCTTGATTTGGGTTCTATGCTGGCGGGCGCAAAATATCGCGGCGAGTTTGAAGACCGTCTGAAAGCGGTTTTGAAAGAAATCGAAAACGCCAACGGTCAGATAATTTTGTTTATTGACGAGCTTCACACACTGGTCGGCGCGGGTGCTTCCGAAGGCGCGATTGACGCTTCAAATATGTTAAAGCCTACGCTTGCACGCGGAATGCTGCGCTGTGTCGGCGCGACGACGCTGAACGAATATCAAAAATATATAGAAAAAGACAAAGCGTTAGAACGGCGTTTCCAACAGATTTATGTCGGCGAACCAAACGTCGAAGACACGATTGCAATCCTTCGCGGTTTAAAGGAACGCTATGAAGTTCATCACGGCGTTCGTATCAAAGACGGCGCGATTGTCGCTGCCGCAACTTTATCTAATCGTTATATCACGGACAGGTTTTTGCCCGATAAAGCCATTGATTTGATTGACGAAGCGGCGTCGAAACTGCGGATTGAAATTGACAGTCTGCCGCAGGAAATTGACGAACTCGAACGCGAGATTTTGCAGCTTGAAATCGAGCGTCAGGCGCTTTCGCGCGAAACTGACGAAAAATCCAAATCGCGGCTTGGAGACATCGAAAGACGCATTGCCGATTTGAAGGAAAAATCCGGCGCGATGAAGGCGAAATGGCAATCGGAAAAAGACGAAATCGAAAAAATGCGCGGCGCGAAAGAACAGCTTGAGGAAGCGAAATTGCATTTAGAGCAAGCACGTCAAGCCGGAGATTTAAATAAAGCTGCCGAATTACAATACGGCACGATTCCCGAACTCGAAAAACTTCTGAATGATGAGCAAAATCGTTTGTCGGAACTCCAAACCGACGGCGTTTTCTTAAAAGAAGAAGTTGATGAAGAAGACGTAGCGGAAGTCGTAGCTAAATGGACTGGTGTTCCTGTTTCTAAAATGCTCGAAGGCGAGATGCAGAAACTCGTTACGATGGAAGAAAAACTCAGAAGCCGCGTTATCGGTCAGGATGAAGCGTTGGAAGCGGTTGCAAATGCGGTTCGTCGCGCTCGCGCCGGACTTCAAGACCCGAATCGTCCGGTCGGTTCGTTTATCTTTTTAGGTCCGACCGGCGTCGGCAAAACCGAAACCGCTAAGGCGTTAGCCGAATTTTTGTTTGATGACGAACGCGCGATGGTGCGGCTCGATATGTCGGAATATATGGAAAAACACGCGGTTGCCAGAATGATTGGCGCGCCGCCGGGATACGTCGGCTATGACGAAGGCGGGCAATTGACCGAAGCCGTGCGGCGGCGTCCGTATTCGGTCGTGCTGTTTGACGAAATCGAAAAAGCACACCCGGACGTTTTCAATGTTTTGCTGCAAATTTTGGATGAAGGTCGGCTTACCGATTCAAAAGGTCGTGTCGTGGATTTCAAAAATACGGTTTTGATTATGACCTCAAATCTTGGCTCACGCGAAATTTTGAACGTCGGCACGGACGAAAAACAAGCGCGTGAAGCCGTAACGCAAATCCTGCGCGAGTATTTCAAACCGGAATTTTTGAACCGGATTGACGACATAGTAATTTTCAGTCAATTATCAAAAAAAGAGATTGAGAAAATCATCGACGTGCAGTTAAAACGATTGGATTCGATGCTTTCCGAACGCGGCGTCAAAATCCGGTTGGAAGACTCGGCAAAAGTGCTTTTATCAAACGAAGGCTACGACCCGACATTCGGCGCGCGCCCGCTCAAACGCGCGATCCAGACGCTTATCCAAAACCCGCTGGCGGTCAAACTTTTGAAAGGCGAAATCGTGAGCGGTCAAACGATTCGTGTGGCGGCAGACGGCAACGAATTAAAATTTACGCCGGATACGACCGCTTCCGCATCGGCATAAAACTGAAAGAAATGGAACATAGATTTTCGCGGAAAAAGCGCAGATTAACAAAGAAAAATTCAAAAATAAATTTGTAAAAATTTGTTTAAAATCTGTATTCGTCTGTGTTCCATTTTTTGAATTTTCACAAAAGGTAAATCGTTTGCTAGACTAGATTTTTCAGCAATAACAAAATTTACCCGAATTTATGAACAATTGGTTTAGAAGTAAAAAAATGAACGAACAAGATTTTAACGACAACGAAATTTTTGAAGAAGCGGCAGAGGAAATTAGCGTCGAGGACAAACGACGTTTTAATGCCGAAGGCGAAATAATTGATGCGGATTCCAAAGGTAGAAAATCGAAAGAGCCTGTAAAATCGGCGCGCGAAATCGAACTGGAAAATAAATTGAATGCCGAAACGACGCGACGCGAAGCCGCCGAAAGCAAACTCATCGGCGTGCAGGCGAAATTCGACGAAGCGAAAACCGGCTTGGAACGCGAAACGGCGGAGATGCGTTCACGGATGCAGAAAACTTTGGAAGAGCGTTCAAAGCAAAGCCAGTTTAATTTTCTGGCCACGCTTTTACCGATTTTAGACAATCTAAATTTGGCGATAGACGCTTCGGAGCAAAACGCTTCGTTTGAAAATCTTTTGAGCGGCGTCAAAGGCACGGCGCGCTCGTTTGAGAAAGCGCTCGTGAGCGTCGGCGTCGAACCGGTCGCCTCAGTCGGCGAAACTTTTAACCCCGAACTTCACGAAGCAATTGACGCCGTTGAAGGCGACGCGGAAAATGACGGCAAAATAACCGCCGAATACTCGCGCGGCTACAAAATCGGCAATCAACTCCTGCGTCCGGCGCGCGTCCAGGTCGGCAAAGCAGCGACGCAAAAAGCGAGTGCCGAATAATTTTATGGGACTTGCGAAAGTAAAAACAGCGACAGTTTTCACGCCCGAAGATTATTTAAACTTTGAGCGTGAAAGCGATGAGCGTCACGAATTCATTGATGGCGGAATTTACGAAATGGCGGGCGAAAGCCTTTCGCACAGCCGTGTTTGTATGAATTTAGCACGTGAAATTGGAAACGCTTTGAAGGGTAAACGCTGTGAACCATTGTCGCCGAATATGAAAGTTCGCACCTCGACGGCGAGCCTTTTTTCATACCCGGATTTAACAATCATTTGCGGCGAGCCGCAATTCCACGATCGAAAAAAAGATGTTCTCGTTAATCCGCAAGTGATTTTTGAAGTTCTCTCGCCTTCGACCGCCGAATACGACCGCACGACCAAGTTTCAAAAACATCGAATGGGTAATGAAACTTTGACCGATTACGTTTTGGTTTCGCAGGACAAACCTTTTGTCGAGCATTTCGTAAAACAAACAGACGGCAATTGGATTTATCGAAGCTATGGTTTAATTGACGACACTTTAAACATTGAAACGATTGAATGCGTATTGAGTTTGCGCGAAATTTACGACCGCGTTGAATTCGAGACTCAACCCGACGAACAAGAGTTTGACGACGAGTAAAATTATCGCTGTCGAAAACTTGCAATCTCTCAAACGTCCGTTGATAAAAGAAATATGTATCCAGAACTTTTCCGCATCGGTAATTTCCCGGTCAACACTTACGGCGCACTGCTCGCAATAGGCTTGGTTTTGGCGTTGCTCGTCGCGGCGCGTCTTGCCGCAAAAGACGGTTTGCCGAAAGAGCGCATTTACGATTTGGGACTCTGGACGATTATCGGCGGGCTTCTCGGCTCGAAAATTCTAATGTATTTCACCGAAGATAACGTCAATATATTTTCGCTTGATTTTCTGCGTTCGGGCGGTGTTTATTACGGCGGATTGTTAGGCGGATTTTTCACGCTCGCTTTTCTAATTCGTTATTACAAATTCAGTTTTTGGAAAGTTGCAGACGCTTTTGCTCCGGGCGTCGCTTTAGGACAGTTTTTCGGGCGGCAAGGCTGTTTTTCCGCCGGTTGCTGTTGGGGAAAATCAACAAATTTGGCGTGGGGCGTGCATTTTACCGAGCAGGCGCACGAATACACGGGCGTTCCGATTTATACCGAAGACGGCTTGTCGCTTCATCTGCACCCGACGCAGCTTTACGAATCTTTTGCGATGCTGGCAGTTTTCGGCATCTTGTATTTTTTGCATCGCCGCAAACGTTTCGACGGGCAAGTCTTAATCGCTTACGGAATTCTCTACGGCATTATTCGCTTCGTTATCGAATTTTTCCGCGACGACCCGCGCGGCAATATTCTTGGTTTAACCGATTTGACCGGACTTTCGACATCGCAAATGCTTAGTCTTCTCGTCACTTTCGGCGCGGTTTGTTTTATGATTTATCGTCTGCGAACGGCAAAACCGGCAACCTTCAATTAAAAAATTGGAATATCTGAATTTTCAAGCATCCGAAACCGACGCGGGCAAACGGCTTGACGCATATCTTGCTGAAAACATTGCCGGCTGGAGCCGCGCGCGTCTGCAAAAATTGATTGACGACGGCGACGTTTCGGTCAACGAAAAAGCGGCGAAATCTTCCTACAAAATTCGCGCCGAAGACCAAATTGAAATTGAATTGACCGAACTCGAAAGGGAAAATTTTGAGCCGGAAGATATTCCGCTCGACATCGTTTTTGAAGATGAAAATCTAGCCGTTATCAACAAAAGTGCGGGAATGGTAGTGCATCCGGGCGCGGGCGTCAAATCCGGCACGCTGGCAAATGCCGTCGCTTTTCATTTCAGATTGCTGATTACGGACAGCGAACTTGAAAGGTCTTTTGATGAACAATCCAAAATCCAAAATCTAAAATCTAAAATCGGACTCGTTCACCGTCTCGACAAAGATACTTCCGGTTTAATTGTCGTAGCGAAAAACGAAACGGTTCACGAAAATTTGTCGGAGCAATTCAGAAACCGCGAAGTTTTCAAATCTTATGTTGCGCTGGTTCACGGCGAAGTTGCGGAAAAAAGCGGACAGATTGACCAGCCGATTGCGCGCGAAAAACACAATCGAACAAAAATGGCGATTAGAGGACACGGACGCAACGCTTTGAGTTTGTGGAAAGTTCGCAAAAGATTTGAAAAATTCACTTTGCTCAACATCGAGATAAAAACCGGCAGAACGCATCAAATCCGCGTGCATTTAGCTTTTATAAATCACGGCGTTGTCGGCGACGAAACTTACAATGCCGGACGCGATAACACGATTAAAGATGCGACCGTGAGAAAAGCGGTCAAAGATTTGAGAAGATTTTTTCTGCACGCCGAACGCTTGAGTTTTACTCATCCGAAAACTGCTGAGCGAATGGAGTTCTATGCGCCGCTGCCAAAAGAGCTGAGGGATTTTCTTGAATTGATTAAATAATTTCGTCGCGCAATCAGAGAGAAATAATTAACCACAGATAAATTGCAACGATAAATTGTGAAATCTGTCTTACATTCATAATTCATCATTGCAATTTAATCCGTGTTCATTTGCGTTTATCTGCAGTAAAAATTTCATTAAATTATCCGTTTTCTTCAAGAGCAACCATTTCATCTTTCGGGCGAATCATTTTTCGCAGTGTGCCGCAACGTTTGCTTATCTCTTTCCATCGTTTGATTCGTAAATCAATCACGGCTAAAGCCGCCGTCGGCATCGTTTGCGTTTCGCCGGTCAAAATTTCGACAAGTTGTTCCATTCCCGGATTGTGTCCGACCAGCATAATCGAATTTTTATCTTTGTTTGTTTCGGAGACAACCTCCAAAAGCTGGCGTGCGCCGGCTTCGTAAATTCTGCGGTCATATTGAATTGTGCTATTTATTAGCGCCGTTTCTTTGACTAAAATCGTCGTCTGTCTCGCTCTTTCGGCAGGCGATGATAAAATCAAATCAATCTGGAATCTGTTGTATAAAATCTTCTCACCCATAAAAGGCGCGGCATTTAACCCGCGTTTGTTGAGTGGTCGCTCGAAATCAGTCAAATTACTGTTTTCCCAACTTGATTTGGCGTGGCGCAACAGAAAAAGTGTTTTCATTATTTTTTTCACCCGTAGATTTGATTAAAACACCGAAAACAAAAACTCTCAATTTACGAATAAAATTATCCGTTCTAAAATGTAAATGGATGAAAACTCAAAAACTCGCCGCCATCGACATCGGCTCAAACTCACTGAAACTTGTTATTATCGAAGCCGCTGCCAGCGATTCTTTCACCGTGCTTTTGCAGGAGCGCGAGCGTGTCCGGCTCGGACACGAAACGCTTCGCAACAAATTTCTTTCGCGCGAAGCGATAGATTTGTCCACTCATACGATTGACAAATTTCGCTCGATTGCCGAAAGCCGCGCGGTTAATTCAATTATCGCCGTGGCGACAGCTTCGGTTAGAGAAGCGAAAAATGCGGCGGAATTTGTCCGCGAAATCGAAAATCGGACGGGCGTCCACATCGACGTTTTGTCTTCGATTGAAGAAGCGCGGCTTATCGGCGTGGCGGCGGCGCAGTTTTTCGGCGCGGGCAACCAATCATTGATGAATATTGACATCGGCGGCGGCTCGACCGAGCTTTCGTTGATGAAAAACAACGAACCGCACAAACTTTTTTCGATGAAGCTCGGCGCGGTCGGTCTGACTGAAAAGTTTATTTTAAGCAATCCGCCGAAAAATAAGGAAATAAAAATGGCGCGGACGGAAATCGCTTTTGCTCTGGAACAACCACTGCGAAAAATAAAGGGCGAAACGTGGCAGATTTCCAGCGGCACATCCGGCACGATTCTTAATCTCGCCGCACTGCTCAACTTTGAAATAGCGGAAAAATTTTCGGGAAAACCTCAAATTCAGCTAAAAAAACTCGCCGCGCTGAATAAAATGCTGGTAGCCCTTCCGCTTGAAAAACGCGCGAACTTACCGATTTTCAGTCCGCATCGCGCCGAAGTTATCGTCGCGGGCGGGCAGATTTTGGAAGGCGTGATGCGCGCTCTAGAAATCGAAACCTTGCAGCCGTGTGCCTACGCTTTGCGCGAAGGTGTAATTATTGATTATTTGCGGGAGTTGCAAGCCGAATCATTGCCGCCCGTACCTGACGTTGAAGATATTCGCCTGCGTGATGTTTTCGCCATTGGCAGACGTTACGGCTACGAAGAATCGCACGCTCTGCAAGTGGCGAATTTGGCGGAAACGATTTTCGACGCGCTCGCGCCGATTTACAATCTTAAGCGACACGGACGAACTCTGCTTTCAGCCGCCGCACTGCTGCACGATGTCGGTTATCACGTCTCGCACGAATCTCATCACAAGCATTCTTTTTACCTTATCAAACACTCGGAAATAACCGGTTTTTCTGAAACTGAAAAAGGTATTATCGCACTCATTGCACGTTATCATCGCGGCTCGCTGCCGAAGGAAAAACACCTTGATTATATGGAGTTGAGCGAAAAAGACCGCCGCACGACCGCGCAGCTCGGAGCAATTTTGCGGCTTGCCGAAGCTCTCGACCGCGGACACGAAAATCACGTTACGGCTATGAGATTTAAACTCGACAAACACAATTTGTTTCTCAAACTCGAAAGCAGCGAAGACTGCACTATTGAACGCAAAGCCATCGAGCTGAAAAAAGATTTATTTGAAACGGCGTTCAATTGCGCGCTGAGTGTTTTGTAAATAACAAGTGAAGGTGAATGATGAATGTCAAAAACATTCTTTAATTTACCATTCACCATTGTTTTACCTGACTTGAATCGGAAACGGCACAAAACACAAAATAAAAATAACGAGTGTTAGAACGGCGATTAATTTTCGCGGTACGTTAAGCGGCGCATCGTCAAACGGCTCCGGATGTCTGACTTTGAGCATCACTCCGAGCAAAATCGTGAACAACAATCCGCTCGGGCTGTTGTAGAGAAACCATCCGCAAATCGAAAGCAAAACCATCACGACAAACGCGATTTTACCCGCCAAGCGATGCACTTTCTCGCCGAAAAGGGCGTAAACGGCGTGTCCGCCGTCGAGTTGACCGGACGGAATTAAATTCAAACTTGTAACCAAAAGCCCAATCCAAGCAGCCGCCAGAAAAGGGTTAAATTTTTCAAAATCGGGATTAACAGCGAAAAATTTTGCCAGAAACTGAATCAGCAGCGGATGTGAAAAGTAAATTCCGACTTGGTCGGCAGAAGCGGCAGCGGTTGGCGGTTGCCGCATTGTCAGCAAACCGATAACCGCAACCGGAATTAGCGCGATGAAACCGGCAATTGGACCGGCTACGCCGTTGTCGAATGTCGCGCGGCGCGAGGGGAGCGGTGAAACTATTTTTATAAACGCGCCCAAAGTTCCCGCAGGACCGATAAGCGGCGGCAAGGGAATAAAATATGGCAGTGTCGCGTCAACGCCGTAAAGCCGGCACGCGACGTAATGTCCGGCTTCGTGCGCCGTTAAAATCGCCAGCAGCGAGAGCGAGAAACTCAAGCCGTGTTTTAACGTTGTAAAATCAGTTGCAAGCCCGTGAACCGCATCAAAAATAAGATGCGAATAGTGTATCGGAAAAGAACCGAAAAACTGTAGAATTTCCGTCCAGGTCTGCGGGTCGGCGTCGGGAAAAATCGGTATGAATCCGAACGGTTCGAGAACGCCCGCAATCGTTACGGTAAAAAGCGCGGTAAGCAGAAAAATCGAATGTTTCACCCATGTTCGAGCCGTCGGGCGCATTGCTTCACGGCGGTCGAAAAGTTGATTGGTCAGCGAGTTTAAGTTCGGCACAAAAAATTACGAATTACGAAAAAATTTCAGATTGCGATTTAAAACGCTAATTCTCAGCCTCTTCAATCTTAAATTAATTTCTCGTAATTCGTAATTCGTAATTCAGTTATTTCTTAGAGGTTTTTGCTTGAAGCTCTTTGCCGGGCTTAAAGCGAATAGTTTTTCCCGCCGGAATCGGAACTTCCTTGCCCGTGCGCGGGTTGCGTCCGATGCCGCGCTTTCTCGGTTTGACGACGAAAACGCCGAAGCCGCGAAGCTCGATACGATTTCCGTCTGCCAGCGCGTCTTTCATCGCGTTAAAAAGCGCATCGACAACCTGTTCCGCCTTTTGCTTCGGCACGCCCGTTTTCTCTGCCACGCGATTGACAATATCAAGTTTAATCATATTTGTATCCTCTTCTGGAAAATGTTGGGACAAAATTCTTTGTAAAAACCGTAAATGAATAATAATGACCTAACTCTACATCTGTCAAGATTTTGCGGAAAATTTCGATTATCGAAATTACCGGTTTTTGTGTGTTTGAAATCAATTTTCCGACTTTTGTATGATAAAACTTACCGAAAAATAAGACGTTTGGGTTTTCCTGGCAATTACAGAGACTTACCGTAAAACTCTAAAAAATAATTCAAGACCGTATCGGGAACTTCAAAATGAGGAAAATGTCCGATGCCCGGAAGCTCGATAATATCGGTTTGATGCGGAACGACTTGTCGAAACCTTTTGACCAGATGCGCACCCGAAACCGGGTCAGCCGAGCCATTGATAAAGCGAAACGGCTGTGACATTCTTTCAAGCGCGCCCGTCCAACGCGCCCGAAAAATTTCGCGTTCGGTCATATAACGTATAAGTTTATGCGCGATTCGCCGTCCGTCGTTGAATTTGAAGACCCGCAGAAAATCATTCAATTCATTTGCCGTCGGCTGTGTATTTTTGCCGAAAATCGAAGCTAAATTTCGCTTAAAAAGCGAATCGGAAATTAGTTTTCCAAATAAAAATCCAAACGGGCTAATGAGAATTTTCTGCGCCAAAATGGGGCGATGCGCTTCGGGGAAAAGCGCGCCGTTGAGAAAACAAACGGTTTCAATCGAAAATTTCAAACGGTTTTCTTCCGCGCGGGCGAGAAGCTCCAGCATTATTGTGTTGCCGTAATCGTGCGCGAGTATGTGAATTTTTTTGATTTTCAAATTTTCAATCAGCGCTTGTAAAACGTCCGCTTGATTAAAAGTTGTGTAATCGAAATTCAGAGGTTTTGCTGAAAAACCGTAGCCAATCATATCGAAAGCCACAACCGAAAAACGTCCGGCGAGCGCGTCCCATATTTTGTGATAATCGTGTGAAGAAGTCGGAAATCCGTGCAGCAGAAGCAAAATTTCGTCGCCGCCGATTTCGTTGGTGCGATAAAAAATCGGGTAACTTTTGTATAAGAAAAAATCGCCGCTCACGCGCCAATCGGATAAATTCATTTTTTTAGCATAAAATTTTTCATCAAATCAGGCAAAAAATGTTAGAATTCCAGACATAAAAAATACGCGCTAAGCGCGAACAAATCGAGGTGAATGAATGTTACAAGAAGGTGAAGGTAGCTCTAATATTGAAGACCGGCGCGGAGCAGGCGGGATGGGCGGCAGAGGCTTGGCGCTCGGCGGCGGGGGTCTGGGAACATTGTTGTTGATACTTGTCATTTGGTTGTGCGGCGGCGACCCGAGCGCTTTGCTCAACCAGATAGGCGGCGGTGGCGGCGCGCAGAGCGTTCAGCAGCCGCAGAGACAAGTTGATCCGGCACAGGCAGACGCCCAGAAACGCTTTATTTCAGTTGTATTAAAAAGTACCGAAGAGGTTTGGAATCAAATACTTCCGCAACAGGCGCGTGTTCGTTATGCAAACCCGACGCTTGTGTTGTTCAACAATCAAACGGCTTCTGCCTGCGGCTATGCAAGTTCGGCAACCGGACCGTTTTATTGTCCGGGCGACCAAAAACTTTACCTCGATTTCTCGTTTTTCGACGAACTTAAAACACGCTTTCGCGCGCCCGGCGATTTTGCCCAGGCTTATGTCGTCGCACACGAAGTCGGACACCACATCCAAAACATTATGGGAACGATGGATAAAGTTCACGCTGCCGGAAACTCAAACGAGCTTTCTGTCCGACTCGAGCTGCAAGCCGATTGCTACGCCGGTGTTTGGGGTTTCTACGCTAAACAAAAAGGTATATTAGAGGCGGGCGACGCTGAAGAAGCTTTGGGCGCGGCTTCAGCGGTCGGCGACGACAGCATTCAAAAACAATCGCAGGGTTATGTCGTGCCTGATTCGTTCACGCACGGCGCAGCGGCTGACCGTATGCGCTGGTTTAATCAAGGTTTTCAGACGGGAAACATTCGTCAGTGCGACACTTTCAGAACGAGGTAATAACAATAACGAATTTCAGATATACGAATTACGAATGCGGAAATTGTCTTTCTAATTCGTATTTTTACTGTTCGCCCGGTTGAAACGCTTTACCGTAGATTTCCTGATAAACCCAGCCCAAAAATCGAGCTTCTGCCGTGCAGAGCGCTTCGAGCCAGCAGCTTGAAAGATAAAGGCGTTTTTCCGTGTTTGAAGGAATCGCGTTTGCTTGTTCGATGTGCGATTCACCTTGTTTCAGCTTATAACTCGCGGCAATGTTTTCGCTGGTTTGTTTGGCTTCGCCCAATGCCTGCAAAACTTCGGTTATCCAAACTTGTAGTTTTTCTTCCGTATCGTTTTCGCCGAGCGCTTGAAAAACTCCGATGGCAAAACGCGCTTCAGCGTTTTCAAACGGATAAATTTCGACGCCGTTTGCTTTGTCATCCTGCTGTTTCCATTGAAAAAGTTCCTCAATCTGCGGATTTCTGACAATCGCAACTTTTTGGTCGAAATTCAAAAACCATTCAAGCAAATCCGCCAGCGAATTCGTGTTAAGGTTGCCGCTCGCGGTTTTTTGTAGTTTCGGTGGTTGTTTTATTTGTTCGGTCATCTGTTAAATTTTTCACTTTCCAAAATTTAAATTATCAAAAAGATTTGATGAGGCAAAGACACGAATTGCGAAAGATAAAATTATTTACTGCAAACTCTTTCTTTACCGATGACTTTCGGCTAAACTTATCAAAAATTTTCCGGCAATAAAAATTTGCAAAAATCATTTATTTTAGCTTTAGACATTGGAACATCAAGCGTTCGCGCCGCGCTTTATGATTTTGCGGGCAATGTTTTGCCTGCGACAATGGTCAAAAACGAGCGGCAATTGAAATTGACCGAAGACGGCGGTGCGGAAATTGACGCTTTGGAAGCATCCCAACAAGTCGAAAAAGCCATTGATGATGTTTTGAAAAAAGCGAAAAATCTTGGCGGTGAAATCCAATACGTCGCTGCTTCCGCATTTTGGCACAGTCTTGTCGGAGTCGATAAAAACGGCAAGCCAACAACGAAAGTTTTCGGCTGGGCAGATACGCGAAGCAGAAAACAGGTTGCGGTTCTGCGCGAGAATTTAGATGAAAATAAAACGCACAATCGCACCGGCGCAAGATTTCATTCGAGCTATTGGACAGCGAAACTTTTATGGCTGAGGCAGGAACAACCGAAAGTTTTCCGGCAAACGGCGCGTTGGCTTTCTTTCAGCGATTTTCTTTCACTCAAATTTTTCGGCGCGACCGCGACAAGCGTTTCGATGGCTTCGGGAACGGGAATTTTCGACATTCGCAAGTGCATTTGGGATGAAGAAATTCTCAAGTTTCTAAGATTGGAAAAAGAAAATTTGCCTGAAATCGTCGCCGAAGATTCGCAAACTTTTCAGTTAAACGAAACTGACGCAAAACGCTGGACAAAATTAAAAAATGCCCGATGGTTTCAGGCAATCGGCGATGGCGCGGCAAACAACATCGGCGCAAATTGTTTGACGGAAAATAAAGCGGCGTTGATGATTGGAACAAGCGGTGCAATGCGCGTCGCCTTTGCTTGCAAGCTGCCGCGCACGATTCCAAACGGTTTGTGGTGTTACCGGATTGACCGCAAAAGAATTTTAATCGGCGGCGCGTTGTCAGACGGCGGCGGGCTTTATCGCTGGCTGAAAGACACGCACAAGATAAACGACATTGACGACATCGTGGAAGCCGAAATCGCACGGCGCACGCCAGATTCGCACGGCTTGACGTTTTTGCCGTTTCTCGCCGGAGAGCGAAGCACCGGATACAACGAAAACGCACGCGGCGCGATTTTAGGGTTGCATTCCAGCACGACGGCGGTTGAAATCGTCCAAGCCGCGCTCGAATCGGTCGCGTATCGCTTTGCAGAAATTTTTGACCAGTTAAACGACGTTTGCAAAATCCGCGAAATTATTGCCTCCGGCGGCGCGCTACGCGAATCACCCGTCTGGACACAAATCATCTGCGACGTTTTGAATCAAAAAATGAGTTTGCCGGAATCCAGAGAAGCGTCTTCGACCGGCGCGGTTTTGCTCGCGCTTGAGACAATTGGCAAAATAGAAAATATTGCGGATTTGAAAACACTGAAAGGCGCAGGTTTTAGACCGAATGCGGCGAAACATAAAATTTACAAAAAAGCGCAGGAAAGACACAAGAAGTTTTACAATTTGATTGTAAATACGAAAGTGGAAAAGTTATGAAACGAATTATTTTCACCGTGATTTTGATTTTAGCTTTTTGTTTAGCGACTTCTGCTCAATCGAGTGAAAATTCTTGTCCTAATCTTACTGACTGGTCCGGCAGAAGTTACACAACCAGGCGAATCGGTTTTGTATAACGCTAAAATCGGTAAAGAAGCCGTGAAGTATAATATTGAGTATATTTGGACGGTAAAAAACGGAAAAATTATAGAAGGGCAGGGGACAAATTCCCTCAGAATTTTACCAGATGTAAGGGGCAGTGAAATCAATTCTACCGTTACGCTTGAAATTAAAGGATTATTGAAACAATGCACAAATACAATTTCCGAAAGTTTGGTTATATTCATTTATCGCATTTCCTTTCAAGTTGGTGAATATGGAAAAGTTCAAAGCGGTGAGGAGAAATCAAGAATAGATAATTTTTTCATCGAACTGCAAAACGACCCGACAGCCGAAGGGATTATCAAAGTTCAAGATGACAAAGATTTAATGCGGCATTTAACCTTTTTGAGCTTTTACACGAGATTAAGAAATTATGATAAAACTCGCATTTCATTTTTCATTGCCAGCACGAATGAGCAACAGACACAGCTTTGGATAATTCCAGCCGGAGCAGAAATGCTAAAATGCGATGATTGCCTAATTATCAAAATGGAAGATTTTGAAAAACTTCGAAATTTATTTAAACCAAAACCGATAACGAAAAAACGTAAAAAATAAAATTTATGACAACTGCAACGCAACCGAAAAAGAAAATTGATTTAGACCAACTTTGCATCAACACCATCCGAACTTTGTCTTTAGACGCCGTGCAGAAAGCCGAATCCGGTCATCCGGGCTTGCCGCTCGGGATGGCTCCGACAGCTTATGTTCTGTGGACGAAGTTTATGCGCTACAACCCGAAAAATCCGAAGTGGTTTAACCGCGACAGATTTCTTTTGAGCGCCGGACACGGCTCAATGTTGATTTATGCGCTGCTTCATCTGACGGGCTACGATTTATCTATGGATGAGGTAAAACGCTTTCGACAGCTTCACTCGCAAACGCCCGGACATCCTGAAAACTTTATGACCAAAGGCGTCGAAATTACGACCGGACCTTTGGGGCAAGGTTTTGCCAACGGCGTCGGAATGGCGATGGCTGAAGCGCATCTGGCGGCGAAATTTAATCAAAAAGGTTTTCCGATTGTCAATCATCATATTTACTGTATCTGCTCTGACGGCGATTTGATGGAAGGCGTCAGTTATGAATCGGCTTCGCTTGCCGGACATTTGAAATTGTCGAATCTAATTTATTTTTACGACGACAACAATATAACGATTGAAGGCAACACGAGCATCGCGTTTAACGAAGACGCGACGAAGCGTTTTGAAGCGGCAGGCTGGCACGTCATTATGGTTGAAGACGGCAACGATTTAAAAGCTATCGAAAATGTAATCAAAGAAGCGCACAAAATCAAAGACAAACCGAAATTGATTCGCGTAAAAACGATTATCGGTTTCGGAATGCCGAAACAAGGCACGAACAAAGCGCACTCGGACGCGCCCGGCGAAGATGCCGTTAAAGAAACGAAAAGAAATTTAGGTTGGGATGAAAACAAACATTTTTACGTTCCGCGTGAAGTGTCGGCACATTTCCGCGAAGCAATAAAACGCGGCGCGCAATACGAAAAAGATTGGGAAGCACTCGTTAAAAAATACGAGAAAACACACGGCGATTTGGGCAAAACTTTGCAGGAGACTCGTTTGAATAAATTGCCCGAAGGCTGGGGAAAATCTCTGCCGACATTCGATAACGTCGAAGCCAAAGCGACCCGCGCATATTCGGGCGAAGTCATTAATGCTATTGCCGGTAAAATCCCGCAGCTTTTCGGCGGCTCTGCCGACCTTGCGCCTTCAAACAACACCAACATCAAAGACGCGGGCGATTTTGAACCCGAAACTTATGAAGGGCGCAACATTCATTTCGGCATCCGCGAACACGCGATGGGCGCGACGATGAACGGAATGGCTCTGTATGGCAGCGTGATTCCCTACGGCGGAACTTTCCAGACATTTTCCGATTATATGCGCCCGGCGATTCGTCTCGCCGCTCTGTCGGGCATTCAGACAATCTACGTTTTCACGCACGACTCAATCGGTCTCGGCGAAGACGGTCCGACACACCAATCGGTCGAACATCTCGCCGCGCTCCGAGCCATTCCAAATCTCGCCGTCATTCGCCCGTGCGATGCGCACGAAACACGCGAAGCCTGGCGCGCAGCCTTATTACGAGACAAAGCGCCGACAGCTTTTGCCTTTTCGCGTCAAAAAGTCGCCCTCATTGACCGCAAAAAATTCGCCGATGCAAAAGGTTTGCACAAAGGCGCATACATTTTAGCCGAAGCCGAAAACAAACAAGGCAAAGCGTCCGCGCCGAAATTAATTATTATTGCGACTGGCTCGGAAGTCGGCTTGGCGATGCAGGCGCGTGAACAGTTAAACGCGAGCGGAACGCCGACGCGCGTCGTCTCGATGCCGTGCTGGGAATTTTTCGACGAGCAATCCGCGAAATATAAAGAATCCGTCTTGCCGTCAAATGTCAAAGCGCGTCTGGCAATCGAAGCCGGCGTGTCTTTAGGCTGGGCAAAATACGTCGGACTCGAAGGCGACACGCTGACGGTTGACCGCTTCGGCGCAAGCGCACCTGCCGAAGATGTCTTCAAAGAGTTTGGTTTTACGGTTGAAAATGTCGTGAAGAAAGCGAAAAAGTTATTTTAAGATTTTTTTTCTAACCTTCTCCTTACTAGTGGAAGTTCTTCTAACTGGAGAAATTTCTTTCGTTTTATTTTCTTCTTTTCCTGATTCAGTAAATTTTGCTTTACCTTCTTCCTTTTCGGAAGAAGGTAAAGCTTTTGATTCAATGTTTTTAGGTTGAGGGAAAAGTTTAGTAGCAGCAAAAATGGAAGGGTCTAGTGCTGGTAACTTAATACTAGCAAGTGCCTGTGCAAAAATTCTCATGTCAGGCATAAATAAACCTTGAAGCGCATTACTTGATAACGAATTTACGCGATTTTCTAAATCTGTTTTCTGTGCTTCTGTAATTTCTAACTCTTGAATTTTTGAACTTAATTCCTTTACAACTTTATCTTGTTCCTCTAAAACATTTTTATATTTATCATCTCTATCATTCAATTCTTTTTTCAAAATTTTTATGAATGAACCAATCTCATCAGCACTTCCCGAAAGTCTGTTATGAATTGCCGAAACTTGTGCAAGAATTACATTATCGAGGTCATACGGGTAACGAATATTATGGTCTATTTCACTCCAACCTTCTTCAAAAATAGTTCTAACTTGAAGCTCTGCTATAAATATTTCTTTTGAAAGTTGGAATTTAATCAAATAGTGGACTGACCTATAACCGAACTTGTGTTCGTTAATTTCACAGCCCTTTTCCGTAAATTGGCGAGTATATTCTTCGGGGTCGCCTTTTCTTACATTTGCAGTTGGAGGTTCACTTAGCTCCCAAGTTTTCACAACGTAATTATGTATGTTATTCCAATCTTCTTTGAATAAATGTAATGCTCGAACTCCGACTAAATCTGTAACTTTTCTTTGTAATTGCTAAGAGCTACATCAAGTTCATTATTCTCCAGCTTTTTTCGTATAATTTTTTCTACAAGATGTTCTGGGTCTTTAATTTTTATTCTTAAAGAGTGAACTTCTTTTACTAAACGCAGGCTCTCATCAATATAAGTCGCTATCGGTTTAAGATTGGAAGCGTTTTTAACGTGGTCTGCATAAATTTCTTCTAAGACATTCCATTCCAAACCTGTGTTTTCAAATGACTCTTTTTGAA
>MWYY01000021.1 GCA_002050355.1 Acidobacteria bacterium 28-9 | reverse complement strand
GTGTAGATGCGGTCGGAAAATTCAAAACGGCGTTTGAATAAGCGTCCGCCGCATCTTTGAAACTTTTCACGACATCTTCGTCCGTTTCAGGCGTTTGTGTCGGCGTCGGTTTTTGAGCAAAAGCCGCAAAAGCAAAACAGAAAATGCTGAAAAAAGTGAGAGAGAAAATTTTCATTGAACTGCTCCAAAAAATAAAACTTCTCTGCTATCATATAACGAAATTGTTTGCCTGAAAAGACATTTCTAATTAAGGCAGACAGGACAAATCGCCCGCGCTTTTTCGCATCAAAAATCGGGAGTAAATATAAAGATGTTATCTTACAAAAATTCTTGCCTTTATTCGTTTTCGATTTCGACGATTTTTCTTTTCGCCACCGGATTTCTGCTTATTGGATTTACGAAGAGCTGCTCGGCGTTCGTTACGCAAATATCGGAAGAGCAAGCCGCGCAGACTCTGCGAAATTTGACGAAAGACGGAAAACTTCCCGCTGAAGCGGTGGTTTTGGACATCGAAAATCGCTATGCGAAAACCCGCACGGGCGCATTGGCGAAACTTTTGCGCGCGCGAATTCGGTTTGAAAACAATGACTTTAACGGCGCGGCTGACATTTTGAATTCAGACGTTTTTAATCGGAAAACAAATGTCGCCGATTACGCTTTGTGGCTGCGAGGACGCGCTTTTCAGCAAGCCGGAAGACAGACGGAAGCGATGAACGTTTTTGCCGAACTCGTCAGTAATTTCCCGACATCTCTGCGCGCGCGCGAAGCAAAATTGCTGTGGGCAACCAGCGCATTACAATCGGGACAAGCGGCGCGAATTCCGAGTTTTTTACAGGATTCGATTGATAAACCGGACGCAGATGCACTTCTTTTTGTCGCAAAATCCTTTGAGCAACAAACGAATCAACAACAAGCAATAAATTTTTACCGCAAAGTTTATTTTTACGGTGCAGGTTCTAACGCCGGACGAGAAGCCGAAACGAAATTAATTTCTCTCGGACAAAACCTTGCGCCGCAGACGGCGGAGGAAATTTTGGCGCGCGCCGACAAACTTTTTGCCGCGAAAAGTTTCAAAGATGCGGCGGACGCTTATTCAAACGCCGTTTTGAATTTTCCGACCGCATCTACACCGCAAATAAACCTTAGACGCTTGACCGCTCTGGTAAATTCGCGCCGGATGCCGGAAGCGCAAAGCGCGTTTAATTCGATTCCATCGTCCGCACCGCAAAAAGCAGAAGGTTATAACCAACTCGCGCGCGGGTTTGCGACCGCGAGACTCTGGGAACAGGCGCGTTCGACGGTTGAAGAAATGCGGCAAAAATTCCCTTCGAGCGATTTGACGGCAAAAACTTTGATTGATGTCGGAATGATTGCGCGCGATGCGAAAAACAAAATGGACGAAGCGTATTTTTTGAGAACCGCGGTCTCTGCTTATCCGAATGCGATTGCCGTCGCGCAGGCACAGTTTGAACTCGCGTGGCTCGAACACGATAACAACAATCTTCAGGCATCATCGCAAATGCTGACCGAACATCTGGCGCGGTATGTTGACCGTGATTCGACCAATCGCGGCAAAGCCGGTTACTGGGCGGCGCGCGATTCCGAACGCGCCGGAAAAATCGCCGAAGCCTGCGTGCTTTACGACGGCGTCCTTTATCGTTACGGCGCAAATTGGTATGGCTACTTGGCGATGCAGCGCGTAGCAAACCTGCGCGCGCAGGGAAAATGTCAGACGAATCAAACGTTTCCGGCAAATTCACTCGTGTCGAAAGCAGTTGCGAATTTGAGAGTCGTAACGGTTGCGTCTGAGACAGCGACTGAAAACGAACTCGAACGCGCCGATAAATCCGAGCAACTCAGCACAATCGGGCTTTTTGATTGGGCAATTGACGAACTCAAAGAAGCGCAGCGAACAGCGCCGAACTCGCCGAAAGTTAATCTTGCTTTGGCAAAACATTTTCGCTTTAAAGGCGACAGTACGAGCGCGCTGCTCGCGCTGGCAAAAAGCTATCCTGATTATTCGCAGATGTTTCCCGAAGAAATGGGACGCGAGGAATGGAGCATTTTTTATCCGTTGACGAATTGGCAAGACATTAAATATTGGGCGAAAGCGCGCAATCTCGACCCGTTTCAAGTCGCCGGTTTTATCCGTCAGGAAACAATTTTCAGCCCGCGCGCAAAATCCTCAGCAAACGCTTACGGCTTAATGCAACTGTTGATTCCGACCGCACGCGCCGTTGCGAGAAAATACAATTCTTCGGTAACAACGATTTACGCCGACACGCTTTTCCAGCCTGCGCTCAATATCGAACTCGGAACGGCATATATCCGCGACCAGTTCGATAGATTTGGTCGGGTCGAATTCGTCGCCGTCGCTTATAACGCCGGACCAAACCGCGTTCCGCAATGGCAAACGAGTTTGCCTGATGAAATGGACGAATTCGTCGAAGCAATTCCGTTCAAAGAAACAAAAGGCTACGTGCAGGGAATCATCAGAAATACGGCTCAATATCGACGCCTTTACGACAACAACGGAAACTTCAAACCGAACGTCGGCGCGCGACCGCTTCGAGGCGAGATTGATTCAAAAACGCGCCAGCAATCAGTAGCAGAATTTCCTGATGTCGTATTGGACGAAAATAGAGCGGAATAAAAATAAAAAAATGTAGTAAGGCTTATAAAAGCAAAAAGCTATTGATTAAAAAGTTTTAGTCAATAGCTTTTTGCTTTTTCTGCTTGTTTACGTTTCTTTCTACAAATTTTTCAAAATATAATCGTGCATCATTTGGTAGAGATGCTTCACCTGCGGCGGATTCGAAACGCCGTGACGCTGCGTCGGGTAGACCATCAAATCAAATTGCTTGCCCGCTTTTTGCAGTTCGTAAACAAGCTGCATCGCGTTTTGCATATGGACGTTGTTGTCCATCGTTCCGTGAATGATAAGGAGTCTGCCGTTTAGGTTTTTCGCCGCGCTGATAACCGAACTTTTTTTGTAACCGGTCGGGTTTTCCTTTGGCGTCTGCATATAACGCTCGGTGTAGATGGAATCATACAAAGCCCAATCGCCGACGAGTCCGCCGGCGATACCCATTTTCAAAATGTTGCTGTGCGTCATTGTGTAGCTCGTCATATAACCGCCGTAGCTCCAGCCCCACATACCGATTCGCGTCGGGTCAACATAGGTTTGTGATTTCAGATAATTAAAACCGTCTTCCAAATCGCGCAATTCAAGCTCGCCGAAGTTTTGATAAACTCTTTGCTCGGACTCGACGCCTTTACCCGACGCCGTCCGGTTGTCGCAAACCCAAATAATATAACCCTTCTGCGCCAGAAGTTGATGAAACATCTGACGGCTTCCGCCCCACTGATTTTTTACCGTCGGGGCGTGCGGACCCGAATAAGTGTAAGCCATAACCGGATATTTTTTCGATGAGTCGAAATCGGGCGGCAAAATCATCACCGCTTCCATATTGAAGCCGTCGCGCGTTTTGACGTTCAAAAACTGTGTTTTACCAAGTTTGTAATCTTTCAAAACTTCAACGCGGTTTTCATCCAAAACTTTGATTAAATTTCCGTCCGCTTTGTACAACCGCGTTTCAGGCGGCGTGTTGACATCGCTCCAAGTGTCGATAAACTGTGAAAAATCCGGGCTGAATTCAGCGCGGTGCATTCCTTCCATTTGCGTCAGGCGCGTCAAACCGCCGCCGTTCAGACGAACGCGATAAATGTCATCGGCAATCCAACTATGTTCGCCGGCGGCGGAAAAATACGCAAAACCGTTTTTTTCGTCAACGCCGTAAAAATCGTGAACTTCCCATTTTCCTTCGGTGATTTGTTTGATAATTCTGCCGTTTCGGTCAATGTGGTATAGATGGCGGAAACCGCTGCGCGCAGATTGCCAGATGAAAGAGCCATCTTTCAAATAACTCGGATTGTCGATGACTTCGACCCAGGTCGGCGATGATTCGCGCAGGATGTTTGTTATTTTTCCGTTGGTTATATTTGCCGCATTTAAATCGAGAAAAGTTTGGATGCGATTTTGCGCTTGAAAAATTACCGTCTGTGAATCGGGCGACCACGCAACGCGCGAAATCAAAAAATCTTCCGGTTTATATTTCGACAAATCAACAAACTTTACCGCGTCGCCAAAACGCGCGACACCGGAGGGAATTTTGCTGCCGACCTTTGGAAGCTTCGAGATATTCGGCATTAGACTGTTTTTCGTAACATCTACAATTCCGAGTGTAACGAGCGGGTTTTTGTCGCCTGCCTGCGGATAATCCGTATCTTCTGTCTGTTGGTCGGTGGGAATATGGTCAACCAGCATAAATTTCGGAACCGGACTTTCATCCGTCCGCAAAAACGCTATGTATTTCGAATCCGGCGACCACCAGTAACCGCGTTTGTTTCCGCGCCCGTAGAGTTCTTCTTCGTAAACCCAGTCAAGATACCCGTTCAAAATCTTTTCGCCGCCGTCGCGCGTCAACTGTTTTATTTTTCCCGTCGCAATATCTGTGACGTAAAGATTCATTCCGCGCACAAAACTGACCATTTTGCCGTCAGGTGAAAAAGCCGCTTCCAATTCTTCATACGGGTCATTGGTCAAGCGTTTCGCCGCACCGATTTTCAAATCGTAAAAATATAAATCGTTGTCGGACGTAATAATCGCGGCATTTTCCGCGCTGTTCAAAACGCTCAAAGGCTGGCTCGAAAGTTTTTGTGCCTGTTCCGCCTTTATGCCGAGCGGAACGAGCGCGGCTTCGAGTTTCGATTTATCGTAAAACGGAACGGCTTCGCCCGTCAGCGCGTTATAGCGGTAAACTTCCGCACCGGTCGCAGCGGATTTTATCTGCCTGAGCGAGCCGTCTTTGCTCCAATGCAGCGGTGTCAAATTTCCGCTAAACGGAACGCGCGTCGTGCGGTCACCGAAAATCTCATCAATCGTCAAGAGTTTTTCCTGTGCGTGAATAAGAGAACAAAAAACAAAAAGCGCAACAAAAAACCAATACATCTTTTTCATATTTTTATTTGTGAACAAAGCGCGAAAACGCGTAGTTATCGAGTCCTGATTACATTCCAGAATATACGAAAACACTTGGATTCGACAAGCAAACAATAAAAAAGCAGTCCGAAATTTCGGCTGCCTTTTACTGAAAATTTGAATGCCCTCGGTAGGATTCGAACCTACAACCAACAGATTATGAGTCTGCTGCTCTAACCGTTGAGCTACAAGGGCGTAAAAATTTTAAGTTTATTAAATAAATTTACTACAAATTTCTGCCTTTTTACCTTTGTTGTTGAAATTGGCAAAGAAAATTTATATCAAATAAAGCACCGTTCAAGCAACTCAATCCAAAAATAAACAATTTTTTGGAAATTACCGAGAGCTAATCCGATTAACGGCTTCTTCTTGTCAAAAAGTTTCAGAGATTCTGCACTTAGAGTTTTGAGTCTTTATTTTAACAATTGAAATTAGAAAAATCAGGAAGATAAAAACAATTGAAAAAGTTAATGATCTTTGATTTTTTGTATTTCGCGTGAAATAATTTGCGCGAAACATTTTAATTCAACGACGTTATCTGGTATATTTTGCCCTATTCTTTTCAAAATTCAAACGAGTAAAAGAGGAAATTATAATGAGTGCAAATGCAGGAACGATAGGAAACATCGGCGCGGCGCAAAATACCGGCGCAGTTGCTGGTGAGAATAAGCATCCGAAAGGTCTTTATGTGTTATTTGGCACGGAAATGTGGGAGCGTTTTAGTTTTTATTCGATGCTCGCGCTGTTCACGCTTTATTTGCGCGACCCGACGGAAGGTTTTGGCTGGACGGCGGCGCAAGCCACGACGCTTTATGCAAATTATTTGATGTTCGTTTATGCCAGCCCGCTCATCGGCGGTTTAATTGCCGACCGCATTACGGGTTATCGCAAAGCGGTGATGATTGGCGGATTTTTCTTTATGGCTGGTCACGGCTTGCTTTCGATTCCCGCGCTGTGGGCGGTTTACGCCGCGCTGACTTGTCTGGTCATCGGCAACGGATTTTTCAAACCGAACGTCTCGACGATGGTCGGCAATCTTTACCCGGAAGGCAGCCATCTGAAAGACCGCGCCTATAACATTTTTTATATGGGCATCAACGTCGGAGCATTTCTCGCGCCGATTGTGATGGAAATCGTCAAACAAAATTTCGGTTTTCACGCCGCGTTTGCGGTTGCCGCATTCGGAATGTTGATTTCGGTGGGAATTCTCTGGTATTTCAAAAATCTGGTCGAAGACCCGAACGCTTTAGCCGAAAGACAGCGCTCACGCAACGAAGCAACGGAAAAAACGAACACCGCCGCGACTGCGATTGACGCGCCGCCGACCGGTGTCAGCGACCAGGAACGCGACGAAAACGCGCCGCGCACGGCAGACCAAACTCGTCAGGACACGATGAACGCCGTTCCGAATTGGAAACGCATTATGGCGCTGATTGTCATTTTCGCCATCGTCATCGTTTTTTGGATGGTTTTTCACCAAAACGGCTCGACGCTGACCTATTGGGCGGACGACAACACGGCTTGGAATGTTTCCGGCACAATTTCAAATTCAATCAACGCCTTTTGGGTCGTAGCCTTGACGTTTCCGCTGATTTGGTTTTGGAGCTATCTGGACAAACGCGGCAAAGAACCGGCGACGCCGACGAAAATGGCATTTGGTATGACGCTCACCGGACTCTCGTTTTTGGTTCTGTATTACGCGGCGACCATCGGCGAAAATCGTCCGCCAACGGCGCAGGAACTCGCCACCGGCGAATTTCGCATTAACGAGCGCATCGTCACTAATCTAGGCGCGCAAGGCGTTCCGAAAGACGTTCTGGATAAAATCGTCGCCGCCAAAGACGCAGACGGCAAAAATCTGATTTACGGCGTGAAATTCTCGCAGAAGGAAGACGCCGCAACCAAACAAATGGTTTCGGGCGAACAGCAATTGATGAATGCTATCGACACCGTCGCGCCCGGACAAGCCGCGCAACACCGTGACGCTTTTTTACAAAAGGCGCATTTATTTCGCGTCTCGGCATTCTGGCTGATTTTCGCTTACGCGATAGTAACACTCGGCGAATTAATGCTCTCGCCGATGGGCTTGTCGCTCGTCTCGAAAGTCGCGCCGATTCATCTGCGCGGGCTGTTAATGGGCGGCTGGTTTGTGGCAACGGCTATCGGCAACAAGCTGACTCAAATCGGCGTTTTTTGGGACATCTGGCTGCAATCTACATTTTTCCTCATACTGGCTGGAATGGCGCTGGTGATGGCTGTGGTTTTGTTCTCGCTGCTCAAACCATTGAAAAGAGCGATGCCGGGCGTTTAGAAAAGGATACGAAATAAAGGATAAAGTTTCTTTACTTCTTATAGTTCAATAGAATTATTAAATCTATCGGCGGCGACCTTCAAATAAAAATCGCCGCCGTTTATTTTTCGGATTCAAAATTTATTTTACTGTCCGCCGAAATTTCCGTATCGCGTTTTTGAATCGAATGAACGCGCCATTTCTCGTCGTCTCTTTCAGGAAAATCCGTACGGAAATGTCCGCCGCGCGATTCTTCGCGCCATAAGGCAGCTTTAGTGACTAAAATTGCAACACTGACAAAATTACGCGAAGAAGTTCCGAGATTTGCCTCTGAGATTTGCTCAAATTCCCTAATGGCTCGTTTCAAACCTTCTTCATCGCGCAGAATTCCGACACGCTCCCACATCACGCGCTTAACACGCTTTCTCACCGCAGTTGAGATTCCAGATTCCAGATTCCAGATTCCAGCTTGCATCTTTTCCGATTCGTAATTCGTAATTCGTAATTCGTGATTATCTTCGATTGCTGCTTTTCCCGCACGCGCGCCGAAAACTAAGCCTTCGAGCAGCGAGTTCGACGCCAGCCGATTTGCGCCGTGTACGCCTATGCAGGTAACTTCGCCCGCGCCGTAGAGTCCTTTTATTGAGCTTCTGCCGTGCAAATCCGTCCGCACACCGCCCATACAATAATGCGAAGCGGGCGAAACGGGAATTAAATCTTTCGCAATATTTAAATTGTAAAAATTGCACGTTTCATAAATTTTCGGAAAGCGTTCGTGCAAAAAATTTTCACCAAACGCCGTCATATCGAGAAAAACGTGGCGCGTACCGGTTCTTCTCATTTCTGCAACAATCGAACGCGAAACAATATCACGCGGCGCCAGTTCAAGACGTTCATCATATCGCGACATAAAGCGTTCACCCTGCTTGTTCCGCAAAACGCCGCCTTCGCCCCGCATCGCTTCGGACAAAAGAAAGCGCGGCGCATTATCAAGACTCAAAGCCGTCGGGTGAAATTGCACGAATTCCATATCAGCCATATCTGCGCCAGCCAAATAAGCCATCGCCATTCCGTCACCGGTTGCAACTGAAGGATTCGTCGTGTGCAAAAATAATTGTCCCGCGCCGCCTGTGCAGAGAATTACGGCTTTGGCGAAGATTTCGCGCGGAGCTTTTAGAATCGGGTCGAGAAATCTCACGCCGACGCATCTTCCGTCGGAAACAATCAAACTTTCCGTATTGGCAAACGGCATCAAAACAATTGATTTTTCCTGGCTCGCTCGCGCCAACAAAGCGCGAACGATTTCCTTGCCGGTCGAATCGCCGTGCGCGTGCAAAATTCTGCGGCGCGAATGTGCGGCT
Organism: Acidobacteria bacterium 28-9; assembly: GCA_002050355.1. Lineage (GTDB taxonomy): Bacteria > Acidobacteriota > Blastocatellia > Pyrinomonadales > Pyrinomonadaceae. Next base: position 298 of record MWYY01000021.1, on the reverse strand, counting down.
TCTTTTGTAAAAACCAATCGCCCGCCTTCGCGGTCAAATTCAGTTCCCCAGTTTATCAACTCCTGAATATATTTCGTGCCGTCATTTACAAGAACTTCGACGGCTTTTTCATCGCACAAGCCTGCGCCGGCAACCAGTGTATCTTCCTCGTGCAGTTCGGCATTGTCATCGTCCGACAAAACAACGGCAACGCCGCCTTGTGCGTACTCAGTATTTGATTCGCTTGTTTTATCTTTTGTCAAAACGGTAACGCGCGCACCGCTTTTCGCCAGCTCGACTGAGGCGCGAAGTCCGGCGA
>MWYY01000003.1 GCA_002050355.1 Acidobacteria bacterium 28-9 | reverse complement strand
GGCGCGTGATGCCTGTGCTAATGACGCTGTGCGTGATTTTATCAATCTCTTACGCATTAAATCTCAATGGGATCAAAGAAACGGCACGGATTATTCGGTGGGCGGCGGTAGTGTCGTTTATCGCCGCTTTAGTTTCGACAATCATTTTTAATGTTCCGATTAACTCGGCAACCGGAAAATGGAGTGTGGAGAATCCACCGGAGAATTGGAAGGAAACAAGAAACCGTTGGGAGTTCTTTCAGGGCTTGCGGTCTTGGCTGCTGTTGATTGGTTTCGTGCTTTTGTGTTTAGCTATGACATTGCATTCGTGAAATGTCGCTTTGAGCCGTAACACGCGCACAACAAGTCATTGGACGCGAGGCGAAACAGCTTCTCTTTTAAAACTTGCGTGGTTAACTCGGAGTTGCGCGAATTCGGTTTCGCCCGCGTCAATTCAATAGTTGGGCGTTTCGTGATAAATTCGACGCGGCAATATATCAGGAGAGAAAAGATGAAAAACAAGTTGTTTTCGAGAAATTCTAAATTTATTCCTCTTATAGAATTTATTCCTCTTATAGCTTTAATCGCCTTGTCTGTTATGCAGTTTCTTTACACACAACAGAGTTTGCAAAGGTATCAAGAATATGCTGACCAAAATTATGGAACTTTAGATAAGCTAATGTTCAGCGATAATGTTCCATCTAATATCAAAGAACATATTATTTACGTTCAAAACCAATCAACATTTAACACTAGCTTGCTTGCTAATTCGCTGAGTTTTACGCAGTTATTTATGCAATTCAATATTTTTTTAGTGTTTTGGATATTTTATTCGCAGAAAAAACGCAAAACGGGAGAAGAATCTGAGGAATGAAAATACAATGTTTTCTATCGAAAGACACGCCCAACAATTCAATGGACGTGAGGGCGAAACAGCGACTTTGTTTTGACGTTCTTCTTTCATATAAACTTGCGTGTGGCGGTTTCGCCCCACGTCATCTCAGCCGTTCGGCAGCTTCCTTTGTTATGGTAAGGTTGTAAGATGAAAGAGATAAATACCGAAATTGAAATTAACGCTTCTGCCGAAAAAGTTTGGCAATTGCTTACCGACTTTGCCGCTTACCCGCAATGGAATCCATTTATCCGCAGCGTAAACGGAAAGCCTGAATCAAATGCCAAACTGCAAATCTTCGTTCAGCCGTCAGGTTCTCGTGGAATGAAATTCAGCCCAACCATACTCAAAGCCGAGCCACAGAAAGAATTGCGCTGGTTAGGAAGTTTGTTTGTGCGTGGATTGTTCGAGGGCGAGCATATTTTTAACATTGAGCCAGTTGCTGAAGAGAAAGTGAAATTTGTGCAGCGTGAACAGTTTAGCGGCTTACTTGTGCCGTTATTCTGGCGGAGTTTGGATACAGATACGCGACGGGGTTTCAATGAAATGAACGTCGCCTTAAAGGAGCGTGCAGAAAATGCAAAAGCATCGTGAAATATTCGCGCCGCCGAACAAGTCATTGGATGTGAGGCAAAAACAGCTTCTCTTTAAAATCTTGCCTCTTTAACCCGGAGTTGCGCGTTATTGGTTTTTGCCCACGTCAACTCCGCCGTTAGCCCGCTTTGCGTGTCGAAACAATGTCAGTTAAAATATTAAAATTATGACCCTGACGCCTTATTTTGTTTTAATCAGTAAATTTGTCTCACAAAGGAAAATCAATGAGCCTCAAAGAAAATTTAGTCAAAATTTGACTTGAGACTTGGCACAACCAGTGCGCGATAGATGTCATTAACCGCGTTCGGCGGAAGAGGATTTTTAGAATCAAGCCACCACGATGTAACCGACATAAAAGTTGATGCCAAATAATGAACGAAAAGCTCGAAAGGAATTTCGGAGTCGGATTTTTTTCGTTTTTGAAACTCGGCTTTAAATTCTTCTTTGATGAGATTGCCAATCATCTCCTGAACGCTTTGCCGAACGATAACGCCTGCCTGCGAGCCGCTCAATGCCTTCCACTCATTACGATATTCATAATTATGCTCAAACATCGCCAGACTAAATCCGATAACCTTTTCATAAGATTCGGCGGCTGTCGCCCGCGCCCTCATTTGAATATTGTGAAGCATCTTGCGCAGATGCTCGAATCCCATTATGAGCAGTTCGTCTTTATCCCGAAAGTGCATATAAAAGGTTGACCGCCCGACACCCGCACGGTCGAGGATTTGTTGCACGGTAATGGCTTCATACTTCTTTTCCAGAATTAACGAGATTAAGGCTTGATGCAGAAGTCTGCGCGACTTTTGAATCGGACGATGCGGCACATTTTTAAACGCTCGGAATTGCATATTTTTATCCATTTGAATTGGTTTCAGGCGAAAATTTACGGACAAAAAAAGAAATTTGTTCGATTCCGAACAAATGGCTTTCGCGTGTTCTTCCAACCCGTGATTTTTTATCTTATAAATAAAAACGGACATTTGTCCACGTTCAAATTTTGATTAGAAATAATAGGAGTAAAAAAATGAAAAAAATGAAAAGTATAACCATCGCCGCCGCTATCGTCGCGGTATCAACCATCGGAGCAATTATTGCCGTCGCTCAAATATCGCATAAAGGCGGCTTCGGGCAGCATTTTGAAGGCTTGATGAAGCATCACGAACAACATATTGACCGCGTATCGAATAAATTAAAACTTACCGACGCGCAGAAAACACAGGCAAAACAAATTTTAGCCGATTCCAAATCGCGCTTTCAGCTTTTGCTGGAGCGGCTCAAAGAAACTCATCGAACGTCTATGGATTTAGGCGCAAACGGAGTTTTCGATGAGCAAAAGGCGCAGGAAGTCGCCGCTCGACAAGCTGAAATTGTCAAGCAGCTTCTCGTCGAAAAAGAAAAGACAAAAGCCGCGCTTTTTGCCGTTCTGACATCCGAGCAGCGCGAACAAGCCAAACAAATGATGAACGATTTCGTCGAAAACTTCGACCATTAAAACTATGAATATGACACCTGCCGTCCGCAAGTTCGCGCTCACCACGCATATCGCTTTCTCGGTCGGTTGGTTAGGCGCTGTTGCTGGCTTCCTAGCTCTCGCCGTCGCCGGTCTAACCAGCCAAGATATTCAAATGGTGCGTGCCGCCTTTCTCGCCATGAATGTGGCCGGCTGGTATGTCATCGTGCCTTTATGCCTTGCCTCGTTGCTAACCGGACTTGTGATGTCCCTCGGTACTAAGTGGGGCTTGTTCCGGCACTATTGGGTTACGGTGAAATTCCTTCTAACCATCGTTTCCACCCTTATTCTGTTCGGGTTCACGCAGACACTTAGCTCCATAGGAATCTTGGCAGCAAACACGACAATTCCCATTGACGAGTTACGCAATCTGTCCCAATCGCCAGTCATTCATTCGGGTGGCGGCTTGCTGGTCTTGCTCGTGAACACAACGCTCTCAGTGTATAAGCCGTGGGGCAGAACTCGATACGGACTGCGTAAGCAACACGAACAGAATGAGGGATTGTCGTCCAATCGCATTATATCCACTAGAGAACGCTGGGGACGGTATATACTGCTTGGTATTATCAGCCTATTAGTGTTGTTTCTGGCTTTGCACCTCGGTTTACGAAGCAGCCATTAATCTTGATTATAGAGAGAAGGTGAGTTGGTCAAGTTATTTTAGACAAAAAACTGTCAACTAATCCTCCATTTTTTGATTTCAATTCCATCTCGAATTCCATTGGACTTTTGTAACCCAAACTTGAATGTAATCTCGTTCGATTGTAATAACCTTCAATGTAGCTGAAAATCTCCGACCGGGCTTGTTCGAGGTCTTCAAAAACTCCACCCTCCATCAACTCTGTCTTAAACCGTGAAAAGAAGCTTTCGGCTTGGGCATTATCGTAACAATTGCCTTTGCCGCTCACACTTTGCCGACAGCCGTTCTCTTGTAAAAGTCGGCGAAAGCCGTTTGCCGCATATTGACTGCCGCGATCCAAATGAATGATCGCTCCCGGTTTCACCAATCCTTTGCGAACGGCTTTCTGCAAAGCGGAAATGACTAATTCTGCGGTCATCGCCTGTGCCAAACTCCACCCGATGATTCTTCTCGTGATCTTATCCTGCCACATTGCCAAATAACAAAACTTCCCGCCGCGCAAGCGAATGTAAGTGATGTCGCCAATGATAATTTTACCGGCAGCGCATTCTTCCGGCTGGTTTCCGGCTAACAAATTCGGCGCGGGCAAAACTCCTTTGGAATTTGTTGTGCGCGGCTTAAATGCTTTCGTTTGAATTGCTTTTAAGCCTTCCTCTTTCATCAATCGGCGAACTTTGCACCGCCCGACGCTGATTCCGTTTTTACCTAACGCCTTTTGAATCCGCCGCGAGCCGTAGCGTCTTCGATTTTCAAAATAACAATTCCTCACTAAATAGGCTAACTTCTTTCTTTTCAAACACGGCGGTTTCGTTAATCTTTTCCGCCACGCATAATAGCCGCTCGTGGAAACCTTCATCACCCGGCATAAAAGATAAAACGGATAAGTCCGCTTTTCACGGTCAATAAAAGCATAGCGTTTTAACTTCCGCGCCCGAAGATAAGCGTCGACTTTTTTAGGATTTCGACCTCCATTTCCAATTCTCGAATTCGCTTTTTCAGGACTTCTGTTTCGGCTAATTCATTTCCGCTCCGTTCGCCATCGCCTTTCGTTAAAGCGGCACGTTTCCACTTATGAATCAATGATTCATTGACCCTAATTCTTCGGCGACCGATCTGACCGATTGCCCGTCAAAAACCTTTTGCAAGGCATTGCGCTTAAATTCATTGTCGTATTTTTTCCACATATCTTTGATATTCTACCAAAGACAGTTTTCTCTCCACTTTTATTGAACCACTTCAAACTTCAAAAAGATTATATTACCGACTTCCGTTAAGCAACGGTTAAAGGGGTGTATTAAATATTATGACTGCGGAATCCCCAATCGTAATTGCTCCCGACAGGGCAATAAATGTTGACGACCAAAAAGCATTAAATAACCTGATGGCGCAATGGCTGGTTTATGACGTAAAAGTTCACCGCAACCGAGCGAGTGCGGAAATAAAACTTTACCATTCGGTCGGCGCGAAGCCGGATTTAGTGAAGGAACTTAACAAATTCTTTCCGAGAGAAGCAATTACCGGCATGTAAAATCAAACAACCGGATTTTCTTTTTATAGAGAATTCGATTAATCGGATGTTTGCAGCCACCAAAGGCAAAACAAAACCGACACGACAATTTAGTTTCTAAAAACTTTTATCGCCCGGTCTGGATAATCCGTGATGATTCCGTCCAAAGCGAGCTTTTTCATACGCTCCAGGTCGGAGATTTCATTAACCGTCCAGGGAATTATTTTGATTCGCCTTTCGCGGCAGTATTTGACGGTCAACTCGTCAACCAGCGAAAAATGCGGGCTGTAAACGTCCGGCTGAAAACCTAGTTTTTCAATGTTTTTCTCGATGCCGTCTTTGTTTTCCACGAGCAGGACAAGCGGCATTTTTACCGGAAATTTCTTGAATTCCTGTAAGGTTCGCACGTCGAACGATTGAATCGTAACCCGCTTTTGCATTTTGCTTTTGATAATTTCGTCGTAAAGCAGGCGGGCGAAAACGGCGGGCGCGGGATGATAAGTCATATCACCTTGCACGGTTGATTTGGTTTCGATGTTATACATCGTCGGCTTTAAGCGATTGCTGCGAATGTATTTTTGTGTTTCCTTGAAAACATCGGCAAGCAGCGGTTTATAAGTTTTGATTTTCTGCTGTTCGGGAAACCGCCGGTTGCCGAGGCTTCCGACATCGAACAATTTGATTTCCGCATAATTCATCTTGTATAAATTGAACTCTTTTTGCTTTTCTGACGGAATCGGTTGACCGTTTTTGTCGAGCGAAATTTCCGATGAAAACCACGGTTCGTGTGAAACCACCAGTTTTCCGTCCCGACTGACAACCGTATCCAATTCCAAAGTGTCAACGCCCACATCCAACGCCTTGAGAAACGCCGGAATTGTGTTTTCCGGCATCAAACCGCGCGCGCCGCGATGACCTTGAATGTCGAAGTCCGGCGACGTTTGAGAAAAGATATTGATTGCCGCCATGAAAGGAAGGAAAAGAATAAAAAGAATAATTTTTATCATAGCGTTTTTGAAATCAAACTTTGATAACAGAATTGAACTTGTTGATAAACGGCGGCAATCTTTGAAATCACCGCCGTTTATTAAAGTTCAAAAATTATCAACTCGATTCCTGCTCTTTAGAAGTAAAACTTCAATGCAAGCTGAATTTGCCGAGCCGGAAACGTGCTATTGATTGTGCCGAAAGCCGCGCTATTGATGTCTGAATTGGCAGCTTGAAAATTCGTGCGATTGAATAAATTGAAAAACTCGGCGCGAAATTCGAGCCGCGTCTGTTCGTTAATCGGCAATTTAAACTGTTTATGCACGCCCAAATCGAAATTAAAATAACTGTCGCTGCGGGCGATGTTGCGTCCGGCGTTGCCGAACGGCGCGGTCACCGCCGGGCGGGACAAACACGAAGGCACAAAATAATCTCGCGTCGGATTCGGTCGGTCGCCGCGATTCGTCGGGTCGCAAACGACATTCGGACGAAGCGCAACGCCGCCCAAAAACGACGGCAGATTATTCGTTACCGGCGAAGGTCCGTAACGGAAATTTATCGGCTGCCCGCTCGTCATCGTATTCACGCCGCTCAATGTCCAGCCGCCGAAAATTGAATCGAGAACCGGATTCAAATTGCTGCCGAGCCAGCGTCCGCGTCCAAAGGGAACTTCAAAAACGAAGCTCGTCGTGTTGTTAAACGGCTGGTCGTAAGCCCCAATTCCTTTATCACGCGCGATGTCATAAACATTCTGCGGCGTTCCGGTGTTGCCGTTCGGTTCTTCCAAAACCTGCGAAGCGTTGTCCAGAGCCTTTGACCAGGTGAACGAATTCAGAAAATACAAGCCGCTGGCAAAACGGCGTTCGAGTTTGATTTGCAGAGCGTTGTAATTTGAAAAACCTTCGGGCAGAACCGCCGAAATCGTTCCGAAACCCGTAATCGGGCGACGCGCCTGCAAAGAAGGACGCTGGGCGGCTGGCAGGGCGAATTCGGTTTCGGTCAACGGACGCGCTTGATTGAGGTCGGCGAGAATTACCAAATTTTTCGCGCGGTTGCCGACATAAGCGACATCGAGAACCATATTTCCGAAAATTTCCTGCTGAACCGAAAGCTGCCAGTTTTGGACGCTCGCCGTTTTAATATCGCGCGGAATATACAAAGTTACGTTGTTCGGAAGTCCGCTCGTCGGATAGCCTTGCTGGGTGGCGCGGAAACAGTTGGCGGCAAACGCATCGCCGACGCACAGCGGATTGGTCGTCGCGTTCGGAGCGGTTTGCGCGACGGCGGCGCGGGTGATAATCGGAAAATTCGTTCCCAAAACGTCCGCGCTTCCCAAACGATTCAGGTAATTATAACCAACGCCGTAGCCGCCGCGAATGACGGTTTTTTCAAAGACGTTGTAGGCGAATCCGAGGCGCGGTCCGAAATTGTTGTAATCCGGGTCAACCAGCGTGCGATTGTAAAGCGAGCCGTCGCTTGCCAGAAGAATCGAATTGGAAACCGGGTCGTAATTCGACAAACGATTATCCTTTTCGTAATACGGCGTGCCGAATTCGTATCGAAGACCGAGATTGAGCGTTAGTTTTCGGTTGACTTTGAAATCGTCCTGAACGTAAGCGAAATGAAACCGCTGGCGCATCTGGGCGACGGTCAGATTCGCCAATTCGTATTGGCTTCGCAAACCGAAAAAGAAATCCGCCAGATTATTCAGATTGTTCGCCGCGCCCGTCGTGCTGAATTGTCCGCTGTAAGTGTCGAGTCCGAGAAGCGGATTCGTGTCCTGAACTTCGGTGTTGACGGCGAGATATTCATAGCCGATTTTCAAGCTGTGGCGACCGCGCAAAAATCCGTAGCTGGCGCGGATGTCGTTGTTCGTCGGATTTTGATACTGCGGATTCGTCGCCTGTCGTCCGAGCTGCGAAAAACCGCTGATGGTTTGCGTCGTCAAACCGCCGTTGACTTCCGGGTCGTTCGGCAAGCCGGTGATTCCGTAAAGCTCGAACGGACTTTGCCCGCCGATGAGCGGCGGACGTTTTCCCGCGTCAATTATCGAGCGCGAAAATCGCACGTCCAAAACCGAAGCGTTTTTAAATGCGTAAGTTGTGCCGACGACGAATTGTTTGTTTAAAATATCCACGAAACCGTTTTGATTGCTGCCCGATGCGCCCGGAATATTCGGAGCTTCAAAAGCGTTTGATTTCCGGTAACTCCAGCGTCCGAAAATGCTGAAATTATCGTTTAATTTGTGGTCGAGGCGGACGTTGTATTTGTTGTTAAAATTGCGATTTAAAACCAACTCCTGATAATTCGCGCCCGGAATTCCGGTCAGATTCGGCGCGGGCAAATCGTTTAAAACTTTCTGCGCGAACGCCGTCATCGGAATCGGCGTTCCCGCCGGATAAACGATTCCGGTCAGCGGATTTCGCACGGCGATACTCAAAATGCCTTGTCTCTGCGCCAGCGTCGGCAGATTGGAATAAACCAGGTTTTTCTGAATCTGCCGAAAACCTTCGTAATCGCCGAAGAAAAACGTGCGGTCTTTGATAATCGGACCGCCGAAGGTAAAGCCGAATTGGTTGCGGTTCAAAGGCGGTTTCACGCCGCCGAGCGGTTTGAAAAAGCCGACCGCATTTAAAACCGTGTTTCGGTTGAACGCCCACGCCGAGCCGTGAAATCCATTCGTGCCGCTGCGATACGATGCGTTGATGACCGCGCCGCCGCTTCGTCCGAACTCCGCGCTGTAGGTGTTGGTTTGCACTTTAAATTCCGCATCGTTTAAAACTTTCTGCGCGAACGCCGTCATCGGAATCGGCGTTCCCGCCGGATAAACGATTCCGGTCAGCGGATTTCGCACGGCGATACTCAAAATGCCTTGTCTCTGCGCCAGCGTCGGCAGA